>NZ_DASSWQ010000094.1:0-51470 GCF_035704835.1 Marivirga sp.
CTTTTTTAATGGGTTTCATGCATCAATATTTGCAAGGTTTCTGTCAGGAAAATACGAAAACTTGCAAAAAAATCAAAGCTTTTTATTAATTAAATAATTGATAATCAATGTATTAAATAGTTTTTAAGGGTCGACTACTTACTGGCACTTGGCAAGGAGTTTATCTGTGTGAACACCGTAATCATGCAGGCGGAAGAAAAATTACAATTACAGTGATGGGAGATTAAATACAACTTCTCTTTTCATCCAGCTATCAAATTATTTTTGATTTCAGGATTTAGGTGAACCAAATCTTTTGAAAAGGAAAGTTTATTTTTTGGAGAGATGACCACACTCCCAAATTTCCCGTGTTTGATTTCAATTCTATCAAAAGAAGGGGCTGGTGAAGATAAGATACTACTAGTCTTAGAAATCTCCTTAATCTCATGTATCTCAATAGGTTTAAAGGAGAAAAATCCAAATCTAATTTTCAACTGACCATTATGAATTGTATACACAGTATCAAAAAACAAATACAATATGAAACCAAAAAGAATTAGAGGAAAAACCATATCGAATATGAAATTTTGATTGAATCCATTACTAATAAAGTCCAATAAAAACGGAGTAAAAAAGATAAGGAATATAAAAATTAATAACCCATAAGAAACTTTAGATCGATATTTCATAGTCATTTAATTAACGTTTATAAAAGGTACCAAATAAATTCCTTAAAAGATAGAAAATCATACTTTAATCAATTGAAATCATTGATTCACAATACTTCGAAACGTTAGATTGACTCTGGGTGAATTTACTTTCTTTGTTGGAGGTAATCGGTGGAGCCAGTGGCTTTGGGTTGTACCTTTCATTACCAGCAAGGATCCATTTTCCAGCCATATTTCAACTTTTTCTTTAGAATCTTTATGCTTAAAAGCAAATTTCCGTTCTGCTCCAAAACTTACTGAGGCAATCGCTCCATTTTTTCTCAAATCTTTCTCGCCATCACTATGCCAGGCCATGCCCTCTTCACCTGAATGATATAAATTTAATAAGCATGAATTATAGGTTTCTCCTGACTTTTTTTCCACTTCTTGCTTAATTTGTTTGAGAGCATCAGTCCAGGGCTTGGCATATTTGGTTACTTTCGAATAGGTATAAGAAAATGGTTTTTCCCCATACCAAGCTACCTTCCGTTTGGTGATGATTTCTTTTCCAAAAATAATAGCTTTATCATGCTCCCATTCTATTTCATTAAACAGCTTATCGTAAAAGTGTGAATACTCTTCTTTATTAAATATTCGCCCATAATAATGCACAATACCATCATGGGGTAATAAATTTTTATCAGGGTCAAAAGACTCATCGAATAGCTTCATTTTAATAGATTTAGTATAAATGTATAGTGGATCAGAAATATAGAATAATGTTATCTCCACAAAAAAGCCGGCTATACCGGCTCTCTAGTGTTTCGTCAATTGACTATTTTTCTATTACTAGCTAATTACGACTGACCTTCGGTGCTGACCTAATCCTACTATATCCATCACCCTTTACCCATCATTTTAGCTTGTCCACTCTTTTACATCCTCCGGACTTACACTCGGGATATCCAATTTCATTTTCTTCTTCAAACCTGATATCTGATGATGCAATTTAGTGTGCTTAGTTTCTTTTAATTCTTCTACAGTTCTAATTCCTGCTTCCATCACTACTGGAGCCCATTCTTTTGGTACTCCTGCTGCTACGAAATCGGCTTCAGTGGCTACTTTCGCTTTTTTCTCTGGCTTCATTTGTGGGAAAAACAAAACATCCTGTATGGAATTGCTGTTGGTCATAATCATGCTCAAACGGTCAATTCCGATACCCAAACCTGCTGTTGGCGGCATCCCATATTCCAAAGCACGTAAGAAATCTTCATCCAAAACCATGGCTTCATCATCTCCTCTTTTTCCTAGCTCCAATTGCTCTTCAAATCGTTGACGCTGATCAATAGGGTCGTTCAACTCAGAGAATGCATTACAGATTTCTTTACCATTACAAATGGCTTCAAATCTCTCCACCAGACCTTCTTTGGTCGGGTGTTTTTTCGCCAATGGAGACATTTCAATTGGGTAATCTGTGATGAAAGTCGGCTGAATTAATTGTGCTTCACATTTCTCACCGAAAATCTCATCTATCAATTTTCCTTTCCCCATGGAATCATCCACAGGAACATGTAGTTTTTCAGCAGTTTTTCTTAATTCCTCTTCATTCATTTCTGAAATATCGATACCCGTAAAATGCTCAATGGCTTCATACATGGTATAGCGTTTCCAAGGTCTTTGGAAATTGATGATATTTTTGCCCACTTTCACTTCTGTAGTGCCGTGAATGTCCATGGCTACTTTTTCCACCATTTCCTCCACCAAATTCATCATCCACTGATAGTCTTTATAGGCCACGTACAATTCCACTTGCGTAAATTCAGGATTGTGGAATCGTGACATTCCTTCATTTCTAAAGTCTTTGGCAAATTCAAAAACCCCATCATAACCTCCAACAATTAATCTTTTTAGAT
Organism: Marivirga sp.; assembly: GCF_035704835.1. Classification (GTDB taxonomy): domain Bacteria; phylum Bacteroidota; class Bacteroidia; order Cytophagales; family Cyclobacteriaceae; genus Marivirga. Next base: position 2,540 of record NZ_DASSWQ010000094.1, read on the forward strand.
AAAGCTCATTGGCAATTCTTAGATATAAAGTCATATCCAAGGTATTGTGATGTGTTTTAAACGGACGTGCTGCAGCGCCACCGTATAATGGCTGAAGAATAGGCGTTTCTACTTCTAGATAGCCCTTATTGCCCAAGAAAGTTCGCATAGAATTCACCAATTGCGTTCTCTTCTTGAACGTATTACGCACTTCCGGATTTACGATCATATCCACGTAACGCTGACGATATCTTTGCTCAGAATCTGTGAAAGCATCATATCTTTTTACATTTCCTTGCTCATCGGTCGTTTCTTTGGTGATAGGCAAGGGACGAAGTGATTTGGTCAGTACGGTTAATTCCTTAACATGAATAGAAATCTCTCCTACCTGAGTAGTAAAAACATAGCCTTTTATTCCGATAATGTCACCGATATCCAGTAACTTTTTGAAAACAGTATTATAGAAGGCCTTATCTTCATCTGGGCAAATTTCATCTCTACTTATATAGATTTGAATCCTTCCTGTGCTGTCCTGAATTTCCGCAAAAGAAGCTTTTCCCATTATCCTTTTGCTCATCAAACGACCTGCAATACTGATATTTTTATAATTCAGCTTGTCGCTCTCATAATTTTGCTTAATGTCCTGAGCGGAAACATTTACCTCAAATGACTCTGCGGGATAAGGATTAATCCCCATGTTCATTAATTCTTCCCTACCTTTTCTTCTTTCTATTTCCTGTTCGCTTAAATGCATCATTGTTTGATAAAATTTGTAATATGTGTACAAAGTATTGGGTACAAAGATAAAGTAAGTCTAATTAAATTAGATAAATCTGACTAAGAATCTGCTAAATGTCTTTTCTGTAAGATAAAAGGTGGCTAGGCTATTTTGTCTATTGGCAAGCAATTTCCGGTCTGACCTGCGGTACTGACCTCACCCTACATCCATCACCCAACTTCCTACTTTCATCTTCTAACATTATATACTGCCAATCCCCCCTTTGGGGATTAGGGGGCTTCAACTTTTCTTCCTCTCTTCTTTCCGTCTTTGCAACTCTTCCTTAATCAAAGAGAATTCTCTGCTACTTTGTCCGGCAACTGCGGTGTTTTCTTCTGCTCTTCTGAATAAATATGGCATTACGGCCTTAACTGGCCCATAGGGAACATATTTAGCCACATTGTAGCCTTTATCTGCCAAGTTAAATGAAATATTATCACTCATCCCATACAATTGCGCAAAGAAAATTCTTTCATCATTTGGCTTGATACCGTGTTTATCCATCATGTAGGCTAAGAAATAATTACTATACTGATTGTGCGTTCCGTTACACATGAAGATATTTTCAATATTCTCTACGCAAAATTCTAAAGCTGAATTATAATCTATATCAGTCCTTTCCTTAGAGATTTGAATTGGATTTGGATAACCCATTTCTTCAGCTCTGTCCGCTTCCTTTTCCATGTAGGCACCTCTCACTAACTTCACACCTAAGAAATAGCCTTTTTCTTTAGCTCTTTGATAAGCTTTCTTTAAATTATCAAACATATCTGCCCGATACATTTGAAAAGTATTATAAACAATGGCTGTTTCTTTATTGTACTTTTCCATCATTTCATAAACAATAGCATCTACTGGATTTTGTAACCAGCTTTCTTCCGCATCAATTAATATTCTAACATTGCTATCAAATGCTGTTTTACAAATTTTATCAATTCTTGCCTTAGAGCGATCGTAACTTCCTTGTTCTTTTTCAGTCAGTTCTTTACCGGCTTGTATTTTTTCAAACACCTTCGATGAAGACATTCCAGTTGGTTTAAATACGCAAAATGGCAGTTTATCATCATTGGCCGAACGGTCAATCGTCCTCAAAACCTCTTCCATAGTGGCCTCATATCCTTTTTCATTTTCGGCTCCTTCCACGGAATAATCTAAAATAGTACCAATTCCATGAGTGGCCAATTCATCTATCGTTTCCTGACTATCTTTGATCGTAACTCCACCACAAAACTGGTCATATACAGTATAGTAAATGATTTTGCTTATGGGTAAACGCAAAGCGAAGCCAAGCTTTACAAAGAACTTTCCAATAGATACTAGCCAACCTCTATTCATCATAGAGAACAGCCAATATGCTTTTTTCAGTTGCTTATCTGACTTACTGGTGTACGCAATGGATACATCATCAAAAATTGGGTTTGTAGTTATTTCCATAAATTTCTGTTAATTCTGCAAATATAAGGAAAACGAACTCACTTGCTTTTTGTTAATTTGATTAACTTACATCTTTTTATTAAAATTTTTATGCAGATTAAAAATTGGTATTCAGGTAAGAAACCTTGGATTATTACGGGACCATGCAGTGCAGAAACTGAAGAGCAATTATTGGAAACTGTTAAGCAACTGGTAGAAAATGGATTTACTACCATCCGAGCTGGGGTATGGAAACCAAGAACAAGACCAAACAGCTTTGAAGGAGTTGGAAAAATTGCCTTTCCATGGATTAAAAAAGCGAAATCGCTCCATCCAGATATTAAATTTGCCATTGAGGTCGCTACTCCAGAACATGTAGAATTAGCCTTAAAAAATAATATCGATATTTTATGGGTAGGTGCACGAACCACCGTCAATCCATTTAATGTACAAGAAATTGCAGAGGCAGTTCGAGGTATAAAAGACAAACCGGTTTTAGTAAAAAACCCTATCAATCCTGATTTAGCACTTTGGATAGGGGCTTTAGAAAGATTTGATGCCGTAGGAGTTGAACAACTAGGAGCAATTCATAGAGGCTTCTCCACGTATCAGGAAAGTATTTATAGAAATATCCCCCTGTGGCAGATTCCAATTGAATTAAAATCCCGTTATCCTGAATTGCTTTTGATTAACGACCCGAGCCATATTGCAGGTAAAAGACATCTCATATTTGAAATAGCTCAAAAAGCCATGGATTTGCAATATGATGGATTGATAATTGAATCACATCGATCGCCTGATGAAGCATGGAGTGATGCCGCGCAACAATTGACTCCTACAGCATTGAAGGAAATGCTTAGCCAAATTAAAATAAGGGAAAAAAGCTTCCCAAATAAAGATTTTAAAAATGAACTGGAAGGGATAAGAGACCAAATTGATGAAACCGATAAAGAACTATTAGAAGTTTTGTCTAGAAGATTAGAATTAGTAAAAAAGGTAGGGCAATATAAGAAAGATAAAAATGTTGCTATATTTCAGCTGGAACGTTGGAATAAAATTATAGAAAACCGTCCTTTATGGGGCGAAAAGCTAAATTTAGACACTGAATTTGTAAAATCCATTTATCAGGAAATTCATGATGAATCCATCAGAATTCAAACCGAAATATATAATGAAGAATAAAAAGAAAGTTTATACACTCGGACCAAAAGGTTCATTTCATCATTTATCATGCGTAGAATATTTAGGCGGACAGCAAGAAATTGAATTTTGCGAAAGCTTTGCTGGAGTCTTTGAAGCCGTAAAAGCAGGGCATCTGGGCTGGATTGCTTTATTTAATAGCCTGAATGGCATAGTGGGAAATCATGAAATTACAATCAATAAAAATTTTACCCTTTTGGATGAAATGAATTATGAAGTAACTTTTTGTATTTGCTCAGAAGCAGGAACGAAAGTAAAAGACCTAAAAAAGCTCTACTCACATGACGAAGCATTTAAACAAGTTAAGCGTTTTATATCTGAAAAATTCCCAGAAGCAGAATTAATCAACTGCTCGAGTACTTCAGAGGCTGCCGAAAAAGTGACTCAAGAAAAAGAGAGAAATTCTGCAGCCATTTGCCATATGGAAACTGCCTCATTTTACGACTTGGATATTTTATTAAATATTCCCAATAAGGGGAAAAATGAGACTAGTTTTGGGTTGTTTACAGGGTAAAACTTGTATTCAACTTTCTTATTAATTTAATACTACATTTGAATTTATCTTTCTTTTATAGATATTCTTACCAACCCTATTAATATGGTCGAGAAATTCAGGGTTGTTTATTTTATGATAAATTGATATATCAACTTATAGGGTAACATTAAATCATCTAAATCAAACTCAATTTGATTTAATAAGCTTAAATCAATGTCATCGCCAATTAAAGAAATATCAATGTCAGATGCGGGTTTATAGTTACCCATAGCTCTTGAACCATAAATCAGTGCTTTCTCAATTTGAGGGTAGTTTGAAAAAACAGACCTTATATTGAAAATCTCTTCTGTTGTTAAACCTGAATTTTCCAATTAAAACTGTTTAATTATTTCGCATAATTTAGTTGACAGTATCCAATTCCATTATCACTCCACTATTTTCAACACCACATTTCCCGTTTTTTGCCCCGATTCTACGTATTTATAAGCCTCTACAATTTCATCCATTCTATATTTCCTGTCAATTACGGGTTTGAATTCTCCATTTTGAACCAGCTCTTTTAAAAAATTGACGTCCTCCTTTGTGATTGTTGGTAGAGGGAATAAAAGTTTCTTGCCTTTACTAAATGAGGTAGTGAGTGCTAAAAGAATATTCTCGCAATTTTTTCCTAATTCAGTTGAAATGTAAATTCCTTTATCAGTCAATAAAGGCCTGCATTGACCAAATGAGCTTTTACCCACTGCATCAAATATGAAATCAAATTTCTCCTCTGTTTTAGTGAAATCCTGAGTTTGATAATCTATAACAATTTCAGCACCCAATGCCTGTACTAACTCCATATTTTTCGTATTACAAACAGCTGTTATTTTTGCTCCGAAATGTTTCAATAATTGAACAGCAGCAGTACCGATTGCTCCACTTGCTCCATAAACCAAAACATTTTGCCCTACTTTAACTTTGGCTGCTCTAATATCCACCAAAGCGTAATGCCCCCCTTCAGTAATGGCTGCGGCTTCATCAAAATCCAAGCCTTCAGGCATTGTAGTTACAGCATCAGTTTCAGCTATGGTTAAATACTCTCCATGTCCACCTATGGAATTGTCATTAAAGCCGAAAACCTTATCCCCTTTTTTGAATAGTGTAATATTATTTCCAGTTTCCTCCACAATGCCCGCAAACTCACAGCCCAATATTTGATTTTTTGGCCTTAACAGCCCCGTAAAAAAACGTGAAATAAAATAATTGGCACTTCGAAGCCCAGCATCCGTTCGATTTACTGTAGAACTATAAACCTTAACTAAAATCTCATTTTCTTTTGGTCCTGGCTTTGGCACCTCCATTAATTGAGCTACTTCTGGAGGGCCATATTTTGTATGTACAATTGCCTTCACTTTCTACTTACTTGAATGAAAGCCAATTATATTTCCTTCGGTGTCCATACAAATACTACAAAATCCGTGTTCACTTAGCGGCTGCTTTTGTTGGATGATTTTCCCTCCAGATTTTGTAACTCTAGAAGCCTCTATTCCACAATCTTCACTGGTAAAATAAACTAATGTACCGCCAGCACCAGGTTTTATCTCACTAGTTTTGCAAAGTGCTCCACTGATATTGGCTCCACCTTCAGCCCAAGGAAAGCTGAGCATTTCTAAATCACCGAATCCGCCTGGTGTCTGCATCGGAATCATTTTGATTTGTAACACTGCTTCGTAGAATTTTTGAGCCCTGCTTATGTCTTCTACATAAATTTCCACCCACGTAAATGGGTTCTTTGACGGTGTTGCCATGTTTTAATTTATTTTGAGGTAAAATCCCTATTTCATTTTTTCGAAGTGAAAAAACATACTTTCTTACCTTAAATAAAGGTAGCAAAAAGAGATAATATTTCAATCTCTTTTATTTTGGTGAGATTAATATACTTTAAAGTGATTAAATCTACTTCCTTTCAAAGGTGTTTTTTAGCTCAACGCCATCGCCAACATGCCAAGACTCATTATAATCATTAGTCCATCTTCTATGATGGTAACCGTACTCATTGGCAAATTGAATACATCTCCCAAGCACGCACACTTAATGGTTTTTTTGTTCAAGACCGTTTGTAAAACGCCTATAATGCTCACGGACATTACTAAGAAAGTAACACTATTTGTAATGATTGGATTGAAATTTACCAAGAATGCAATTCCTAATATTAATTCTGTAAAAGCATAAATATAACCCCAGAACGGAAATTTTCTTGCGATTATGTCGTACATCAAATAACTGTGTTTAAAGCCTTTTAAGTTTAACATTTTGAAAAACGAAAAAGTAAGAAAGAAGCCTGCCATAAAATGTCGCATCCATCTGGACAGGTCTATGTTTTCTGCCGTGATCTCGACAAGTGCAGTTACTGAAAAAATGTATAAAAAGATAAGTAACACAGGCTTATAAGTGCTAAACCAAGCCTTGCTTTTTTCGATTGCTTCATAGTGATAGATAGCAGAAATTTGATATTTCTTGTCTAGTACCTTCTGAAAATCTGACAAGCCAATATGCTTATCCATGGTGATAGTAGCAGAATTATTATCTTTTGAGACTTCTACGGCTGATACGTTATTAACTTTCAGTAATGAGGATTTTACTTTGGCTTCACAGCTTCCGCAAGTCATTCCTGTAATTTGATATGTGTGTGTCATGTTTTTTGTTTTATTTCCTAAAGCAAAATTGACAACAAATTAAGTAAGGAATGTTGTGGTATTTTGGGAGTGATTTGTAAGATTTACAAATCTTCTATTGGTCTGCGTTTAATTGTGCGTAGTTTTTTGAAATAGCTGGGTGTGAGACCTGTTACTTTTTTAAACTGATTGCTTAAATATGCAACGCTTGAATAGTTAAGTTGAAAAGCAATTTCACTCAAAGTAAGTTCATCATATACCAAAAGCTCTTTTACCTTCTCAATTTTTTGAAGAATATAATATTTCTCAATGGTTATCCCCTCTACTTCTGAAAATAAATTACTCAAGGAACTGTAATCTTGACTTAATTCTTCAGACAAATATTCTGAAAGCCTAACTTTAAGAACACTGTTTTTATCCTGAACTAAATCAGTAATCCGGTTTTTTACTTTTTCAATGATTTTGGTCTTTTTGTTATCCAATAGATCAAAGCCTAAAGATTGGAGTTCTTGTTTAAGATGTACTTTTACTGTAGAAATATCATCCTCCTGTAATTCAATCTCCCCCAATTCTACCTTAATTGGATGAAGCCCTATTTTTTCAAGAATTGATTTCACAACCATTTTGCAACGGTTGCACACCATATTTTTAATATATATCGTCATTTTTTCAATTTATCTAATCCAATTTCAAGTCTAGTAAATTTAATATTAATAAGAACTGTAGTCTCAATTCAAATGCTAATGAAGATATCAGTCACGATTATATTTCCCATTAGATTCAAGTCCATTTTTTACATGAGCCAAATGATGATTGCAGTGCCATGCATAGTTTCCAATGACCTCAGCTAAATTAAATCTCTTTGCATGCTCAGGATGGATAAATTCTAATTCTAACTGTTCATCGCTTAGATTGCGCAATAGTATTACCCATCTTCTATGCAAGCCAAATAATAATTTAATAGAATTCTCTATATTATTATCCTGTGCATCTAACAATTCTGCCCATTTATCTTCACGGTAAGGTCGAATGACTGGCGTATCTTCTGTCAATGCTAATTTGAATCTAATTAGGCTATTCATATGACTATCGGCACAATGATGAATGACCTGCTTAACCGTCCAGCCTCCAGGTCTATAGTTCCAATTAAGTTTTTCAAGGGAAATACCTTTAGTCAAGTTTTCAAGCTTAGCCGGGAAATCCTCAATTTCTTTAATCCATTTAGAAAGCAACTCTTTATCAGGATTTCTATTTGGAACATATTCTCCAATTGGAAATTTAAGTTTTTGTATATCCATCTGCTTTATTTTTGTAGGGTATGGTTTAAAAGATACTGTTGTAAGTCGACCATTTAAATTATGTGGGTGATCTTCTGGAAAACATTTCTGGGTTCAACCCTCTTTCACAAATGGATTTCCAATTATCATCAAAATCATTTATACTATATTTTCTAGTGATTTTAAACTAATCGATTTGGTAGTTTTCAAAGGTGATGTCCATTACAGTTTTGTTTATGACTTATAATATTTGAATGCTACACCTTAAATTATATTGCTCAACTTATAATCCTTCAATCTACAGATTATTTTATAATCAAAAATCCAGCTTTCTATATCAAAATCAAAAAAAAGGGTTTAAATAATTAATCATCAATCTTTACCCAATACCGTCAATAGGATATTTCGTGAAAAATTAAATAACAAAATATATAACCTAACAAACGTTAGATAGATAGCTAAATTAATAATTATTTTGATTTTTTATGATATTTTATTTTGTTTTTAAAAATCCACCACATACATTTAAGGCATGAATAACACACAAGGACAATTTTACTTTTATTATTATCTTTTCCCGCTCAGGCGAGTTGGTTCTTGTTATGCTATGTAATTACTAAACTAAATCATACTACAAGCCCGATTCGCAAGAGTCGGGCTTTTTTTTGTCCAAAATTTAAAATAACAGTACAATGAACACATTGAAAATGAAAGATTGGGGCCTCGGATTTGGGGAACATGTAATTATTGCAGGACCTTGCTCTGTTGAAACGGAAAAACAAATTGATGACTTGTGTGACAGTTTTGAGAAGGAGCCGCAAATAGGAATGTTTCGGGGTGGAGTTTGGAAGCCCCGAACGCGGCCTGGAAATTTTGAAGGATTGGGTGAAGAAGCATTACCATTATTACAAAAAGTAAAGAACAGACTTAAAATACCTGTTTGTGTGGAAGTTGCGAATACTACTCACGTAGAAGCAGCATTAAAGCATGGAATTGATGTGTTATGGATCGGAGCCAGGACCACAGTAAATCCATTCTCCGTTCAAGAAATTGCTGATTCATTAAAGGGTGTGGACATTCCATTAATGGTGAAAAACCCAATAAATCCTGATTTGGCGCTGTGGATGGGTGCATTAGAAAGAATGAATGGGGTTGGTATCAAAAAATTGGCTGCGATTCATAGAGGTTTTGCCGACCCTTATGATAAAATATACAGAAACAAGCCCAATTGGAATTTAGCCATGCAATTGAAACTGGAATTGCCAGAAATCGAAATTATTAATGACCCGAGTCATATTGCTGGAAAATCTGAAATGGTGCAAGCGGTTGCGCAACGCGCTTTAAATTTCGGAATGGATGGATTAATGATTGAAACACATCCCCATCCTAAGAAAGCCTGGTCTGATGCCAGACAACAATTAAATCCAACAGAATTATTTAATTTAATTAAAGGAATTTCATTTAGAGGAAGAATAGATTTTGAGAATCAAATTCCTGAGAATTTAAAAGAAATGCGTGATTCCATCGATCATATTGACCAAAAACTAATAGATTTACTTTCTGATCGATTTCATTTAATCGACCAAGTAGGTGCCTATAAAAAAGCCCATAAATTATCTGTTTACCAAAGTGGAAGGTGGAAAGATGTCACCGATAGCAGAATCAAATTGGGCGTAGAAAAAAATATGAGTGAAAAATTCATGAAGAGTCTTATGATTTCTATTCATGATGAATCCATAAAAAGGCAAGAAAGACAAATTGCCAATAAGGATACAGAACCTTTAAAAATTATATGAGCAACGTTTATTTTGAAGAAATTAGGTATATAAAAGAGCTTTTAGCTTCTGTAGAATACTCACAGTTATTTGTTTTAGCAGATGAAAACAGCAAAAAACATTGCTATCCGTTCCTGAAAGAATATTTAACAAATCATCAGCTCATTGAAATAAAATCAGGTGAAAAACATAAAACATTAGACAGTTGTAATTTAATCTGGAATACTTTAACTGAGGCTACAGCTGACCGAAAAGCTTTACTCATAAATTTGGGAGGTGGTGTTATAACCGATATGGGAGGATTTTGTGCGGGCACTTATAAACGCGGTATTCGTTTTATTAACATTCCTACCACCTTATTATCACAAGTTGATGCAAGCGTAGGAGCTAAAACAGGAGTTGATTTTAATGGCTATAAAAATCATATCGGATTGTTTTGTGAAGCTGAAGCCGTATTGATTAATCCTTCATTTCATCAAACTTTACCTCAAAATCAAATGATTTCGGGTTATGCAGAAATGCTGAAACACGGCTTGATAGCAGATAAGAAGCATTGGAATGATTGCTTGGAAAATGGATTTGAAAAATTTAGTAATGAACTGATTCAGCAGTCCGTGAAAATAAAAGAGGAAGTGGTAGCATCTGATCCAACTGAAAAAGGATTGCGAAAAATATTAAATTTTGGACATACAATCGGACATGCTATTGAAACACATTTATTGAACACTGAAAATGAATTGCTTCATGGTGAAGCTATTGGTCTAGGCATGATAGCAGAATCACATATCAGTAAATCAAAAGGATTGCTTAGTAATGAAGAATATCAGATAGTTGTAAAGAAGTTAAGTAAAATTTATGAAAGCCCTAAAATAGAAAAAGCCTCTTTTCCTGAGATAAAAAGGCTTTGCAAACAAGACAAAAAGAATCAAAATGGCCGTATTAATTTGAGTCTACTCAAAAATATCGGCCAAGCAGTCTATGATATTCCAATAGAAGAAGAACTTATAGACCAAGCTTTAAAGGAACTATTATAATTTTATTTTTTCTCGGAAAGACTTAGCAGTTTGATTTGCTGAATCGCTTAAATCATTCAACCAATCGGAGTCTAAACTTTCCGCTGTATGTCTTTTGATATTTCTTAAACGGTCACTTACCGTTTTTGTGATTTTTTGACCATTTTTACTGCTCAAATAAGCTCCAGCTGCTAAAACTGCGGCAGCTCCTGCTAAAAATGAAAAAAATGATTTACTTGTGGTACCCATAGAATTAAGATTTAAAAGTTGATGATTTAATAACGCTTAACATATAAAAACAGTTTAAACTAATAAAGGATATTTTGAATTATTTTATAAATCAATATAAACATTCTACCAATCAAGAGATTTGTTCTGTCAATTTGCCTAGTTCCAAAAGCGAGTCGAACAGATTACTTATTATGAATGCACTTTCAGGCGGAAAAATCAATATTACTAATCTTTCTTCGGCTCGAGATACACAAACTTTAATACGCCTTTTGAAAAATGAAGACGAACAAAATACTTTTGATGTTCTGGATGCAGGAACTGCGATGCGTTTTCTAACGGCTTATTTTTCGGTGACCTCTCCAAAAGAAATACTCTTAACCGGAACTGAGCGTATGCAAAATAGGCCTATAGGAACTTTGGTGGATGCTTTAAATTCTATAGGCGCAAATATCTCTTATAAAAATAGAGAAGGATACCCTCCCTTGAAAATCAAGCCTTTTCAAAATCAACTTAGTTACAAAATATCTATTCCAGGAAATATCAGTAGTCAATATATTTCAGCTCTATTGATGATTGCACCTTCCCTTCCAGTAGGTTTAGAAATTTCCATCAAAGCACCCATTTTTAGTAAGCCTTACATAGACATGACTTTAGGCTTAATGGAATTATCAGGAATCCATTATTCTCAAAATCAAAATGTGATTACGATAAAATCCCAACCATATAAAGATAGTATGCAAAGGGTCGAATCAGACTGGTCAGCAGCTAGCTATTGGTTTTCCATTATTGCACAATCTCCAATCGGGAAAAAGGTTTTTTTATCAGGCTTGAAGAAAGATAGCTTTCAAGGAGATAATGTAATTAAAGAAATTGCAAAAAATTTTGGGGTAGTTTACGAATTTGTAGAAGATGGTTTACTGTTAGAAAAAAAATCAGACCCTCTTAAAAAAGAATTAACACTAGATTTTAAAAAATGCCCAGATTTAGCTCAAACGGTATTACCATGCGCAGCTTCTTTAAAAATTAACCTGGAAATAACAGGCTTAGAAAGCTTAAGAATTAAAGAGACCGATAGAATTACAGCATTACAAAATGAACTAGCAAAATTTAATTGCAAACTTTCAGAGCTTAAAAAAGGCATTTGGGAATTAGACAGTTCAAATTTTAAAACTAAATCCGATTTAATAATTGAAACTTATGAAGACCACAGAATGGCAATGGGTTTTGCACCAATTGCTATGAAGCACGATATTAAAATCATAGATTCAGAAGTTGTTAACAAATCCTATCCTAGTTTTTGGGAAGATTTAAAACTATTTGGATTTGAGTTGACCGAGCAATGAGTTAAAATATTCAGGAGCTTTTAGCATTCTACTTCCATACCAGCTAAACATTTCACCATCTACTATCATAAATCGCGTTTTTGGAAATTCAGTTTTTAGTTCATCAATATGTTTGCTCTGAAAAGGAAAGGGTTCTGAAGATAGAAAAATAAAATCAGGACTTTCTTTTATGACATCCAACATTTCCATTTCAGGATAGCGATTTTGTTTCAATGTATTTTCAAAACCACAATGGCTAAGCATATTCGAAATGTAGGTATCAGTACCAGCCCACATCCAGGGGTTTTTCCAGATACAATAAGCGATTTTTATGTTAACTATTGGTTTATCAATATGATTAAACTTATTTACAATATCGTGATTAAGTTTTTTTGCTGTATCTGCATTATTGGTTAATAAAGCAATATCATTCATCATTCCTAAAGCTGAATCAAAATCATTCACATCAGAAACGTAAACAGGAGATATTTTGCACAGCTTTTCTACGTAATGCTTGACATTTTCTTCTTTACTAGCAATAATCAGATCCGGCTTTAGGGCTCTGATTTTATCTATATGTTGCTGTTTAGTTCCCCCAACAATTTGCTTTTCTTTTAACCAATGCTGAGGATGTACACAAAATTTAGTAATTCCTAGGACTTTATCCTCCAAACCTAAATCGTATAAAAACTCCGTGATGGAAGGTACGAGGCAAACAATTCTGGATGCCGATTTTTCTAGCTCCACTACATTATCAATTTGATCTTTGAGTTTTAACATGCTTTGGATTAGTCAATAAATTTTAAATAAAAAAAGCTTCCCCCTTTCGGACGAAGCTTCAGCTATATTGTTTTAAAAAATTTTAAATGGCTATTCCCATATTAACTAATTGGCTAGAAATTTTCAAATTACTATTATCAAATGTTGCTTGATTAATTTCAAATTTTAATTTTCCATCCACTACTTTAAAATTTATGGAAGATCCTTTTTCACCTAAGCCAGCACGGTCAGTTATTATTAAAGTTGGTTTCGCATCAAACTTACTTAAAATATCCTCAAAATCTCTGCTTTTGTTAGATGCTATATAGATAACATGTGCAGAAGGAATTGATGCAGGATCCTCTATTTTCACAATATTAGATTTCTGTCCTTTTACCGAACGTTTTCCGTAAAACTCATTTAATTGATTAAACACATCTTCATCACCATAAACAGCAATAGTAAATTCCCCACTAGTTACTTCTTCAGGCCATTCAATATATTTAATAAAATTAAAAATCAACATAGAATGAATTTCATGTATAGGCCTTTGCGCTTGTACATTAAAGGTTGAAAAACCAGCTATTAAAAATATGAGTACGAATAACTTTTTATAAATATTTTTCATAACAGCACTATTTCTTTAAATGAATTTTAAAATTAAGATTATTCTTTAGAAAATTATATTTAATAACATAATAAACCTTAGCTAAGTAACGAAACATTGGATTAGTTTAATTAATACTTGTTAAATTTTTATTCTGAAAGAAAAAACCCTAGCATGAATGATTTAAGAATCATTCTACTAGGGTAAAAAAAACTAAACTAAATCACTATTTGTATTAAATCATTATACCCATACTGGATAATTGATTGGAAACTTTTAATTTATTATCATGAATTGAGCTTTCATTAATCTCAAATCTAAGTTTTCCATTTATCTCTTGGAAATTAATGCAACTTCCCTTTTCACCTAGTCCACTTCTGTCTGTTATGATTAATGTTGGTTTTCCGGTGAATTTAGATTTTGCTTCATCAAATTCTCTACTTCTGCTATCAGCTAAGTACAAAACATGTGCATTAGAAACTCCACTTACGTTATCTGAAGTAACTACTTTTACATTTTGACCTTTCACAGTTCTTTTCGCATAAAAGTTTTGTATGGTGGTTGCAACATTTTCATCACCCACAATGGCAATTACAAAGTTACCTGCTTTCGCATCCGCTGGCCATTCTACATATTTAATAAAATTAAACATTAGCATAGAATGGATTTCATGCATTGGTCTTTCACCAGATTTAAGGTTAAAACCAAACATCATAACTGCAACAACTAAAAGTACTCTACTGATTCTTTTCATTTTATATTTATTGATAATTTACTCTACAAAGGTAGCCTTTTGTTAATCAGTAGTAAATCGAAAAAGTATCAATAGCTTTCAGAAGTAATGTTTTAAGAAATTAAGATAATTTGTATCTAAAATTATGCTTGTCCTTAAGGTTCACAATGAAAGCGTGTAATAAATCAATAACTGATTGTACATCTTTGCTATGTACCATTTCTACAGTCGTATGCATGTACTTAAGCGGAAGTGAAACTAATGCTGATGGAACACCCTCATTACTGTAAGCAAAAGCATCTGTATCGGTACCTGTAGCGCGACTTGCAGCTGATCTTTGGAATGGAATATTCTCCTTTTCCGCTAATTCTATCAACATTTTCAATAAATTATTCTGAACTGCAGGACCATAGGTTAAAACAGGTCCTTTTCCTGATTTTTGGTCACCGCTTTCTATTTTATTATAAAGCGGGGAATGGGTATCGTGACAAACGTCTGTAATAACTGCTACATCTGGTTTAATTTGTTGAGCTATCATTTGAGCTCCTTTCAAACCAACTTCTTCTTGTACAGCGTTAACAATATATAGTGCAAAAGGCAATTTTTCTTTATTTTCATGAATTTTACGAGCAACTTCTGCTATCATAAATCCACCTATCCTGTTGTCTAGAGCTCTTCCAACTATATAATCTTTATTATTAAGATACATCAATTCATCATCGAACGTAATAACACAACCAACATGGATCCCCATTTTCTCAACATCCTCTTTCTTATCTGCTCCCACATCAATGAAAATATTTTTCAGTTCGGGCTTTATATCGTTCTCTTTATTTCTAACATGAATAGCTGGCCAGCCGAAAATTCCTTTTACAATTCCCTTATCAGTATGAATATTCACTCTTTTGGAAGGAGCGATTTGATGATCCGAGCCACCATTTCTAATGACATAAATATATCCATCATCAGAAATATAGTTTACAAACCAGGAAATTTCATCAGCATGGGCTTCAATTACTACTTTGTAGGGTGCATCTTTATTGATGATTGCAGCCACTGTTCCGTAATTATCTTGAATGAAATCATCTGTATAGGGCTTGATGTAATCCAACCAAAGTTTTTGTCCACTGGTTTCAAAACCTGTTGGTGCCGCATTATTTAAATATTTGAAAAGAAAATCTTCTGCTATCTTATCCATAGGTGAATTTTATTTTTAAGTAATTACTAATGCTAAGATAAGCGTTACAGATAGCAAAATGTTACTTATTAATCTATAAAATCTCAGAAACTGCCCTATCTCCTCCCTGCAGCTAGGAAAGGGAATAAGAATATCGCTCCGATTGCCGCAAATGATAAGCTGAATGCAAAGCCTAGCAATCTAAATGGCAACAAAATCAACCATATTAAAGGATAAAGAAACAAAACGGTAATTGCCAAAGGCCAGCAAATCACTAGTAGAATACACCAAAGTAAAAACTTTATCATAATTGAATATTTATTTTTATTATGATAGTTCAATTGATGTGCCAACACATCAAATATTGCTTCTTAAGCGATTCTGGGAAAAGTACTAAGTAAATTTTATAAAAATGAACAGTGAAATGTTCGGTTTTGGACAGCCTTACACTATTTCGTTTTATTAATTGTCTATGGCAGAAAATAAATTTAGATAAAATAAAAATAGCACTAAGAAAATTCTCAGTGCTATCTAAAATTAGTAACCATGTAAAACTGTAACGCTTTGTTTAGGACTAGACCTAATTTTTAATTATCGATTTTTATATACTATTCCCTTTTTCATAACGAAATCGACTGATTCCATTGTATTGATATTTTCAGTTGGATCTTCACTTACGGCAATGATATCTGCTGTCTTTCCTTCGGTAATTGATCCAAATTTGTCGTAAACATTTAATAGTTTCGCTGGAGTGACGGTTGCCGAAATAATAGACTCCATCGGTTTCATTCCTGCTTCAACCATGTAACCAAACTCTTTACCATTATTACCATGAACAAATACCCCTGCATCTGTTCCAAAAGCAATCTTTACCCCAGCTTTATATGCTTTTCCAAAGGTATCTTGAATTTTAGGACCAATTGCTTTTGCTTTTGGAACTACTACTTCAGGATAATAACCTTCAATTTCAGCTAATTCAGCCACACTTTTACCGGCTGTAATGGTCGGAACATAATAAGCGTCATACTCTTTCATCAACTCCATAGTTTCATCTGACATTAATGTTCCATGCTCAATGGTTTTAATACCAGCTCTGATGGCGCGTTGCATTCCTTCATCTCCATGAGCATGAGCTGCAGTTAACATTCCATAATCATTGGCTGTTTCAACAATTGCTTTTAATTCATCTTCGAAAAATTGAGGATTCTGACCATTTTTAGCCATACTTAAAACACCACCGGTAGCTGTAATTTTTATTACATCTGACCCATTTTTATAGCGTTGGCGTACTGCCTTTCTTGCTTCCTCAGGACTATTCACTACTCCTTCTGCAGGCCCAGGATTGCCCATCAAATCATCTTTATAACCATTTGTAGGGTCCGCGTGACCTCCAGTAGTAGCAATTGATTTCCCCGCAGAATAGATAGTAGGTCCAACTACAAACCCCTTATTGATAGCATCTCTTAAACTATTGTTTACTCCACTTCCTCCCAAATCACGCACGGAAGTAAAACCAGCCATCAAGGTTTTTCTAGCATAAACTGTAGATTGGAATGCGATATCGGCATCGTTCATAGTAAATCGTTTAATGTAACCATCTTTTGATGTTTCAGTCTCTAAGTGAACGTGCATATCAAATAGACCAGGCATCACCGTTTTTGATTTCAAATCGATGGCTTCAGCACCTTCGGGAACTGCCTTATATCCTTTTTCAATAGATCTAATAATATCTCCTTCCACAATGATGGTCATTTCTGTCAGAATCTTTGATTTCTCCACGTCAATTAATTTCCCACAGTGTAAATAGGTTGTTTGAGCAGTTAAACTAAAGCTCAAAAAAACCATTGTAAAAATTAGTAATAGCTTTCTCATATAGTGTTTGATTTTATTTTTGTGTGTTTAATTTAGAAGATTTTTTAAAGAACTCATAAAAACCAGCTCGGTTCATACTTTATCATTTAATTACAGCAAGTCCTCAGGATTTCGGATATAAAGTTCCAATTCTTTATCGCTTAATTCTGGAGCTCTATTTTCATCTTTAGCAGTCACAATTGAATTGGTCATACTTCCCACCAAACCTCCTTCCAAATCCATTCTTTCAGCTATAATTGCACACATATGTGCCTCACGCTCATCCAACTTATTATCTACTAACATCATTTGAATATATTCATAAAGGAAAACTATTTTTTCTTTTATAGTTTCAGGTTCATGAAAATTAATATCTGTAGCTTCTCTTATTATATTATCTACCTCTTTTTCAGTCACTCCATTTTTTCTTCCTAAGGCATAGAGGTATCGCTTTTCTTCCTTTACAAAACGATTATCAATTTTTGCCAGTTGAAATAAATGAATTATGTGGGAGTAAATTTTATCGATAGTCAAGTTTAATTCAAATTTCATGTGTACATGTTTGTTTTTAATTACAATATGAAATGCTTCAGCCTACATTTAATACCACCACGACATTTTCAAATAAATATCACAATAGAATGAAATGCCTTGATTTATTACTATTTCATATGTTAAAAAACCTTAACATTAGAAAGCAATATACAATATGTTGCGGAACTTTCCACTGAAATCCCTTATATTGAAAGTCATGAATTTTCTGGCGCACATATATCTTTCAGGTAAATCTGATGAACTGAAAATTGGTAATTTCATAGGTGATTTTGTAAAAGCTTCAGACATGGAGCATTACAATGAAATTATCAATCAAGGGATTCGTATGCATTGGGCTATTGATGAGTTCACAGACCAACATTTAGTTGTTCAGAAAAGTAAAGACCGGTTAAGGCCTAAATATGGTCATTATGCAGGAGTGATAGTGGATATTTACTACGACCACTTTTTAGCCAGAAACTGGAAGGATTATCATATGGAAGACTTGAGAGAATATGTGAACAATCAATATAAAATGCTTGAAAACCATATCAGCATTTTACCCGAGAAAGTAGTTCACATGCTGCCTTACATGATAAAACACGACTGGCTTTTTAACTATCAATATTTTGACGGAATAGAAAGAGTGATGCAGGGAATGGCAAACCGCTCAAATTTTAACTCAAAAATGGACGAATCTACTGTAGAATTGAAAAGATATCATTCAGAATTTGAAAAAGAATTTCAGGAGTTTTTCACCGAGTTAAAAGCTTTTTGTGAACCTTTTTTGGAGAAAAAATGAAGGTTGATTTCGTAAAATGAAAAGTTTGGATTGGATATAATTTCATAAAAAACCTGCCAGATTATAGTTAATATCGACTCTGTTTTCATTTAAATTCTACAGAAAGATAATCGTGATCTGGCAGGTTTATGAATATATTAGGCTATTGAATTACAATCGCCACTTTATTTAATTTTTTAGCTTCTAAGGTATCAGTTTGAACTCCTAAATTATTATTGTTCATACTGCCTTTTTCTGCATAAACATGATAAATTTTAGGCTCCAAATCCTTGAACGTTACTCGGCCTTTCTTATCGGTTGTTTGTGTCTCAGCTACAGGATTTTCACTTTTTCTGTAATCATCTTCACTTCCATATAGCGTTACTTTAGCACCTTCCTGGATGTTACCTAAATCGTCCTGAATAGTAATTCTTAAATTAGTTTTGAATAATTGACCATCCTCACTTTTAGGAGTAAATTGAAAGAACATAAAAGCCGATACGACTAATAAGCCTAATGCAAATTTTAATTTTTTCATAGTAAATTTTAGTTTGATATTTTTTACGTTTTGAGTGTCATTTGGTTATTTCAAATGACACTTCTCACTTCCTTTATTTCAAAAATAATCAATAAGACTTAAAATATTATGATTCACTTACAAAATCACCAAGAAAAGTCCTTAGCAAATTTTCATTCCACTTAAATTAGCCATCGCCAAACATATCCTTTAACTTACTTTTGGCTTTTTCTTTAAGTCTTTCTTTCTCCTCTTCTGCTTTCTTTTTGGCTTCTTCTTCCGCAAGCTTTTTTAATCGTTCTGCTTCTGCTTTAGCACTATCTTGAGCTGCTTGAACTTTGGTATCGATTTCAGATTTCAACTTATCTTTCTCTTCATTTAGCTTATCACCAATTTGATCTTTAACGGAAGCTGTGACAGAATTCCCTCCCTCAGTGGTCGTTTTTCCTAATTTTACTTTTGGATCATCATAAGTGCCCCCAATAGTAAAATTAAGATTTATAGAATTCCCTACTAAATTTGTTTTACTACCCAATAAGTTAGAAATAGCGGTATTTGCGGCTTGTCCGATACTTCCCGTAGGTATATTCATCCGTAAATTATAGTTAATATCTCCAGCTAACCCTGTGCTCCCATCAATTGTAGCTTTATATTGACCTACCTTTACATCAAAAGGCTGAACGCTCAATCTTCCTTCTTTAATCTCTGCTTGAACTCGTACATCATTTATTTGCACCTCGTCAGTATTATCTAGTTTAGAAAGGGAAGTAACTCCACTTATTACTTTTGAGTTTTTCACTGCTGCATCAACAATTGTGATGAGCCCACCACCCGAAAGTGTTGGAAAATCAGGCATCATTTCCTGTGTTAGTAACCCTTTTATAGAAAAATCAGTACTAAATTTCCCTTGCATTTTTTGAGCAATTGGAACAAATTTTTGAACTGTCAATACATTCTCAAAAGTCGCTGGGATGCTTAAATTTGAAATATCTAGACGGAAATCAAACTTTGGCTCGTATTCATCTTGACTATTATATAAACCTGTCATTTGAATATTACCCTCAAGCATATCTACTTTCAAAGGATCCAACGTTAAAATCCCCTGTTTAACCCTGATTTGTCCTACTGCATTTTTCATTTCAAAATTATCATATCTGATGGTTTGTGCAGTGGCATCAAAAGTAAAATCAATATTTTTAGGAATTACTACTACTTCCATAGCGGATGTATCTTCTGACACATTTGCAGAATCTGCCTCAGAATCACCCATCATTTCATTTATATCTAATAAAGTGGAAGTCAGTCTCATATTACCAGTGATGATTGCCTTTTCATCAATTGCATAAGCAATATAATTCCCAACACTTCCATTTAAGGTAAAATCGCTTCTACCATAATTCCCTTTTAAGGTCGTTAAATTTATATTTTCAGGATTAAAGTTCATTTCAGCAGTGCTTATGATAAAATCAGGTGCATTTTTCTCTGCATAAGAAAAGTTTTGCATTTTAAGATCCCCTGTAGTTTCCAATTTAGTATAATCTTCTTTTTCAACATCCGCATAAGATCCTTTGGAATTAATATTTGCTGTAATAATCCCCCCCATTTTGAATTCTTCAGATGGTTCTATTGCAGAAATGATGTCTAAATTTAGCGTTCCTTCCATATTTAAATCCCAGATTGGAGAGTCAAAATTATTGACTTTTGCATTGGCCGTAAATCTGTCTTTATCAATGGTTAAACCAAAATTTTTCACTTCTAAGTAGCCTTCTTTTAAATCTCCTGATTCTGATTTAGCATGCAATTCCATGCCTATTTTTTCAATTGGAAGAGGAACTTCCGCTGATTTCACGTATGCATCTCTCACTACTAAGTCCACTGCAAAACCTGGCATTTGCGTTTCGCTATAAACTCCTTTCACATATCCGGAGAAATCAAATTCTCCGCTAGTCTCCAAATCATCGAAACCATCAGCATACATTCCAGGCACCAATGAAAGAATATTCTTAAACTCAGTATCTGTAGTGCTGAAATTGATATCCATTTCATAATCATCAGTAGGCATTGCGAAAAACCCATCAAAGTTTAAATGAAAATCATTTAAAGTAGCTTTTGCATCTTTGAAAGTGAATTTCATATTTTCTAAATCCATTCCTAAAAGCAAATCAGCTTTCAAGCTTTTATGAGCAACATAAACATCGCCTCCGTATGCGAAAGAAAAATCTTCAGCAGTTGTTTTGGTCTCCATATCGAAAACTGAGAGCGTAAAATCACCATTGCCAGTGTGGTCTACTCCTAAAAGTGAAATCGCTACATCACTCACTTGATCGTAGTAATTAATTCTACCTTGGTTAATTTCCCAATGATCAATACCTATTTTGAATTCTTCTTCTGAAGTACTTTCTTCTTCCGCTGGTTCATCAGAAGGATACGTAATATCATAATTTGCCGAGCCATCTTCTAACACCAGAATATTAATCAATGGCTGGTTAAGTACTATACCTTTTATGTTAAGTGGATCACCTTTTATAATAGCCACAATATCCATTTCAACAGAAAAATCTTTAGCTGTAAATAAAGTATCTCCTTCAAAGGTATTTTTACCTGTGATTGAAAAATCTTGCACTCCTAAAGTAAGATTAGGAAAATCTGATAGTAATGAAATATTGATTTTCGAAGGTTCAAAGTTCACATTGGCATTAATTGATTTATCAATTTCCGTCCGAACGGCTGATACTATTCTATCTTTAAACAAAATAGGAACCAATACAATGGTTAGGACAAAAAGTGCAATTATACTGCCTAAGACGATTAATAGCTTTTTCATAATTTAAACTTGCTTTTATACTATTGTAAAATTATACATTATTAACGATAGGAAAAGAATAAGGTGTATTTATCGGATTTTTATTATTTATTTATTTTATATATCCACTTTTCGAGGGATTTGAGGACATAATTTATCAACAAATCTTAGTTAATGCAGTTGATATGCAAATTAAAATTATGAAAAAGACCTTAAGACTCGTTTTAGGTGACCAATTAAATGAAAGACATTCCTGGTTTGCAGATGTTCAAGAAAATATAGTTTATGTGATGATGGAAATGCGACAAGAAACTGATTATGTTTCGCATCACATTCAAAAAGTAACGGCATTTTTCTATGCCATGAGGTCGTTTTCGGCAGAACTAAAAAGCAAAGGACATCATTTCATTTACTTCAAAATAGATGACTCTACAAATGAACAGTCATTATCTACCAATATCAAAAACATTATAAAGGAGCACAATATTGAGCATTTTGAATACTTATTACCCGATGAGTATAGACTTGACCAGCAATTGAAAGCCATTTGTGATGAATTAGCTATTTCTACTGAAGTGGTCGATACAGAGCATTTCTTAACCAAGAGAAATGATATAGCTGAATTTTTGAAAGGGAAAAAGCAGTTTCTGATGGAGAATTTCTATCGAAAAATGAGAAAGGACCATGGCATTTTAATGAATGGAAAAGACCCTGTTGGTGAAAAGTGGAATTTTGACCACGAAAATAGAAATAAGTATAAAGGTGAAGTTCCAATTCCTCCGGCATACAGTTACAAAACGGATGTTACGGAAGTATTGAAAGATATTCAAAAAGCTGATATCAAAACTATTGGGACAATTGATGCTGAAAATTTTCATTGGCCAATTGACAGAAAACAAGCCTTACAATTTGCACGCTACTTTTGTCGTGAACTCCTACCCTATTTCGGTACCTATCAGGATGCTATGCATACTGAAGAGAAATTTTTATTCCACTCTAGAATTTCATTTGCGCTCAATTCAAAATTGATAAGTCCCAAAGAATTAGTGGATAAAATAATTGAGGCCTGGGAAGAAGATTCTGATAATATCAGCCTGGCTCAAGTAGAGGGTTACATAAGGCAAGTAATTGGTTGGCGCGAGTATATGCGTGGAATTTACTGGGCTAAAATGCCAGATTATGCCAATAAGAATTATTTTGAACACGATAGAAAGCTCCCTGATTTTTACTGGACAGGAAAAACCAAAATGAAGTGCATGGAAAAATCTATTACGCAATCTTTATCGGAGGCTTATGCACACCATATTCAAAGACTGATGGTTACTGGGAATTTTGCGCTTTTAAATATGACAGATCCAGAAGAGGTGGACAAGTGGTATTTAGGAATCTATATTGATGCTATTGAGTGGGTAGAAATAACGAATACGCGTGGAATGAGCCAATACGCTGACGGGGGAATAGTTGGTTCTAAACCCTATCTTTCTAGTGCCAATTATATGCACAAAATGAGTAATTATTGCTCCAATTGTCATTATGACCACAAAAAGAAGACGGGGGACAAAGCTTGCCCATTTAATAGTTTGTATTGGAATTTCTACGATAAACATCGCGAAAAACTTGAGAAAAATCAACGTATCGCCATGATGTATAGAACCTGGGATAAGAAATCAACTAGTGAGAAAGAAGAGCTGTTAGATCAAGCAGAATATTACCTCCAACACATCAACGATTTGTAGAAATGGCTTATAAATACAGGTAAAAAACTAAAAACCAGTTCCTTAAGAGCTTAAAAATAATATTTAATTTCATCTTTTATATTACCTCTTTATTATTTTTATTAATTAATTGTTAACTTTATATCATCATTAATCGTTATATGTTAACAATTTGTTAATATTGAAGACACGCTCAACACCATATCGAAATTTTTATCAAATCATTATTTTAGGATTAATTTTAATTTCTTTGAGTTTTAATAATTTGTTACAAGCTCAAAGTTTCAATCCCAAAAATGAAGAACTTCTACATGACATTGAGTTTATTTCATCAGTTGAAAAATTCGAGCATAATACTCATTGGAGTAAACTAGTTAGAAAACTAGAAAAAAAATCCAGTACAGAAGCTGAATATTTTCTAGAATATCTCTTTTTCAAAACTCATCAAAAACTTTTAAAGGATTATAGTAAAGGCACTACCTTCTCTAATTTACTTGAAACAGGAAGTTATGATTGTGTTTCTGCCTCCATTACTTATTCGGTACTGCTGAAATATTTTGATATTGCACATCGTATTATTGAAACGGATTATCATGTATTTATAATTGCTGAAATTAACAATCAAGAATTTATCTTAGAGACAACAGACCCACGAAATGGTTTTATATCTAACATTGATAAGATAAAAGAATTCAAAGAAGGATTTTTACCTCATTCTAATTCAGCTGTAATTAATCAAACTGAATCCGTAGGTTCATTAGTGTATGGAGAACCTAATTCCAAAACTATCTATAAAGAAATAAGCCTAAGAGAGTTAAGTGCTTTGCAATTTTTCAATCAAGGTTTGATAGCCATGCAAAACAATGATTATACTTTAGCTTCCAGAAGATTGCAACAAGCACTAAATCTCTACAATTCTAAAAGAATCAATATGCTTTTTAAAATTGTTGCTCCATAATCTTATTATTGATGATTTTTTTAACATCAAGACTACCAACTCACAGTCTGAATTTTTAAGTTCTCCTATTAAGCTCAAGCATTAACTTATATTAAATATATTTGATTTTAATCCTCTTAAATTATTGAAAAGATAATCTACTTAAAAAGGTATTACTTCATAAATCCTTTAATTTAGCCATCTCATTAAAAAAACATAAAAATGCGGAAGCTATTATTCATAACCCTGTTTACTTTATTAACGTATCCAGTACTTCTTGCTCAAGATCAAACCTTCAAATTTGAAGATAAAGAGACCCTAACATTAGCTTTTGGCTCATGCAACCGTCAAAACATGGAACAACCTTTATGGGACCCCATCATGAATCATAATCCCGATTTATTCATGTTTCTAGGTGATAATATTTATGGTGATACAGATGATATGAATGTTTTAGAAAAAAAATATGAAGTTCAAAAAAATCACCCTGACTATAAAAAATTGAGAAATCAAATGCCAGTGATAGGGGTATGGGATGATCATGATTATGGTAAAAATGACGCAGGAAAAGAATATCCCTATAAAGAAGAAAGTCAGCAACTCTTTTTAGATTTCTTCGATGTTTCTGAAGATGATGCTAGAAGAGAAAGAAAAGGAGCCTATTCATCTTATGATTTGAAGTGGAAATCTCATACTATAAAAGTGATTTTATTAGATGCTCGATATCATCGAGATGATTTAGATAGGGAAAATAGAGTTTATCAGAAAAATGAAACTGGAAGTATTTTAGGAGAAGAACAATGGGCTTGGTTGGAAAAAGAACTTTCAGATGAATCTATATCTCTTTACATCCTTGCCAGTGGAATTCAATTTGTTCCTGAAGACCATGATTATGAAAAGTGGGCAAATTTTCCACAGGAAAGACAAAAACTATTTAATTTGATTAAAGAAAAGGAACCTAAAGGAGCAATTTTCTTGAGCGGAGACAGACATATTGCTGAAATTTCAAGCATCCAAGTTGAAGGTTTAAATTACCCCTTACTTGACGTTACCTCAAGTGGATTAACCCATACATGGCAAAATGCACCACAAGAACCTAATCAACATAGAATTGGAAGATTAGTTAATGAATTAAATTACGGATTAGTGAAAATTGAAGAAACAGAAAGTGGATTAAGAGTTATCTCCGAAATCAGGGGAAAAGACCAAGAATTATTGCAGGTGTTCGGTATGGTTTATTAATCTTAATACTAAATTTCAATTCCTCATTTTCTCGTAAGTAATAGGTAATGTAAACTAATGGTAAAGTAAGCATTAGGTTAAATTGAAACATACCAGAGTATTAAATTTTTCAACATCAAATATTAATACTGAAACTGAATTTTACATTGTGATATAATTTATCAATTGGTACCACGGGACTAGGGTCATACATATTTTGATATAATAACGTCAAACCTAAGTAGCGAGTAAGTTTGTAAGTTGCCCTAGAACTGCTTCCTGCTCTAGGTGTATCAAATAGATTTTGAATATCATCTTGATAGTAGATGCTGAAATCTAAAATAAATTTTTCTGCTATAGTTTGTTTATAGCTAATGTAGCTACCCATTCTTATTAATTCAGTTGTAATGGAATTTGTTATATTCGAGCTGACATCTGAATCTGGAACTCCGCGATAATCCCATTCTTCAAATTCATAGAAAGGCCCAATGCCTGCAAAAACCCCTACATTTTTTTTATAAAGAACACGCCATCTTAAATTTACTCCTGTAGCATATTTTCTATTCAGACCTCTAACCTCATTCCAATGAGCTTGCAAATACGGTTCTAATGCAAAAGGGAGTGTATCTTGAATTCTTCGATATTCTGCGTAAAAATATCCACCACTTTCAAATGTTTCATCTCCAAATCTTGAGAATTCTACTTTATTAGCCACAGTCAAAGCATTATGTCCAAGAAGAACAGAAAAATCAGCAGTATTTTCAAATTTAATCAAATCCTCTTTCAAATTTTGGAATTGAAAGCTTGGGACAATATTTCCTTTTACATGTTTATTTGTATCTAAAATAACCGCAAAATTTTCATAATGTAAGATTTGCCCAATTGAAGCATATGAAATAAAGAGCATTAAAATTAAAGTGTAAAATTTAAGCATAATGTACTAAGTTTTAAAAAAACCTGAATTTAATTAATTATTTGGGAAATTTGAATTAGTGATAGCTCCATATCCGGTTCAAGTCCGAAACTGTAGGTTATATTTTATTGATATTGAATAAGTTATAATCGAAATACCATTAAATATATATTTAATTGAAAAATATTTATAAGGTTATAATAGAATAATATTAAAATTGTTTTCAGATGTATATTAAAAGGAACTACGGTTTTTGGATGACATTTAAATGGTCAGGGAAGCCTTTTTTGCTAGGATTAATTTATGCATTTATCATTTCATATCTAGCTTATTTACTTGGATTTGAGCTTCAAATTGCCTTGGCAACCTTTAAGTGTGATTGGTATAGCTGTGGCTTTTTATTTAGGATTTAAAAACAATAGTTCTTATGACAGAACCTGGGAGGCAAGAAAAATTTGGGGTGAGATTATGAATAATAGCAGGTCATTTGGTGCATCAGTCTGTAGTTTTGTGAATGGAATAAATTCAGAAGAAATTAAAAGAGAGTTGATTTATAGACATACTGCTTGGTTAACGGCTCTTCGCTATCAATTGAGATTGAGTAAGGAATGGGAGCATACTGACAGGAGACTGAATAAGCTTTTTAGTGCATCAGTTTGTGAATCTTACAATCAAAAATTGGACTCAGATTTTTTAAAATTTCTATCACCGGTAGAAGTGGCTAAATATAACTGTAATACCAATATAGCTACTCAAATTATGAGAAATCAGTCTGAAAGATTACAGGAGCTAAAGAATCAAAATTATTTTGAGGATTTCAGGCATATGGAATTGCACCATTTGATAACAGAATTCTTTAATGGTCAAGGAAAATCCGAGCGGATAAAAACTTTCCCATTTCCTCGGCAATCTGCATCTACAGCTCTCTGGCTCTCGTTTGTATTTGCTTTTTTAGTTCCATTCGGAATGTTGGATATATTTAAGGATATGACAAATTGGATGTACTGGATAACTCCGATTTTATCTGCACTGGTGATCTGGGTGTTTTTTTTTATGGAGAAAATCGGAGATTATTCTGAAAATCCTTTCGAAGGCACTTATAATGATGTTCCCGTTACGGCAATTTCAAGAACTATAGAAATCGATTTGAGAGAAATGATTAACGATGAAAATATATCTGAACCAATAAAAGCTGAGAATGGATTTTTATTGTAAAGTTACAGATGCAGCATCCCTTTTTGGTTAAAGTAACCCTACCCTAAAAGTAAAACTTTACTTTCTTCTTAAAATGGCAGACAATTGAAGTGAAACATTAAGGATTGTCATTTTTGCACTTGCATTTCTTTCCAGGTAGTATATGGCTTTGTTAAGGATTTCATTCATTAAAGCAATTTTTTCCAGACTTAAGGTTTTACTAAATTTCAATACAAATTGCTCGTGCTCATCAGGAACTCTCATCAGTTCAGTGCTTTGCATTAAAGCCATCAAAGATTCTCTCAAAATATTTTCAGCATGAACAAGCCATTGTTGTTGGTTCATTTTGCCCCATTTATGAAAATCATCTGAACGTTTAATTAATTTAGTATAATCATTTGCCCAACATTCTCTCATCCATTGCTCAAACTCTTGCTGTGCATCATCTGAAACATCATCAATTAATTCCACGGCCTTGTGCAAATCCCCTTGGGCAATATGGGCTAATTGTTTTGCCTGGTTTTCAGCAACCTCATATCTAGAAACTAAAATATCCTTTAATTCTTCATCAGAATAATTCGGAATATGTACCGCCTGTGTTCTTGAAATAATGGTACCGATTAGTTTTTCTCTATCGTTTGAAACCAACAAAAAGACGGTTTTATCGGAAGGCTCTTCTATAATTTTTAAGAGTGCATTAGCAGCAGAAGGATGCAGATATTCAGGGAGCCAAATCAACATCACTTTATACTTCCCTTCGAATGCTTTTAGGGAAAGATTTTTAATAATATTTTTACTTTCATCCTTAGAAATATTGAGTTGTCTATTGCCTGTTCCAATATGGTCTACCCAATTTGAAGCGGAAGCAAAGGGATCTTTCAAAAGAAAAGTCCTCCAATATTTTAAAAAATTATTGCTTAGTTTAGAATCATCTCCTTTGATCCTATCATTTATTGCAGTAGGAAATGAAAATTGAAAATCAGGATGAATAAATTTCAAATTTTTGTGACATGAGTTGCACTGACCACAAGAATCACTTTCACCTGGATTTTCACAATTTAAATATGTAGCGTATGCCAACGCTAAAGGTAAATTTGCAGCACCTGACTTTCCCCAAAAAAGTTGAGCGTGAGCAATCTTACCATTTTTCACACCTTTAATCAGTTGTTCTTTTAAATCATTAAGACCTGGTATATTTGCAAAAAGCATATTACTTAATTTAAGCTATCTCCTGGTTTTTCTAATGCTTTCTCTTTTTTCAGTTTTCTTTTATAAACGATAACAGAAATATGAATACTCATTTCGTATAATAACATTAAGGGAATTGAAATTAAAAGCTGGCTAATAGGATCTGGTGGAGTTATGAAAGCACCTATAACCAATATTACTACAATTGCAATTTTCCTGTATTTCCTCAAGAGCTGAGGTGTAATGATACCTGCTTTACTCATAAATAGTATGACCATAGGCAATTGAAACATTAAACCACAGGATAAAACTAACATGGTTAAAGTAGATACATAGGAAGTAATATCAAACTCATTTAAAACGGAAACATCAACTTGATAATTGGCTAAAAAGTGAATAGATATAGGGGCTACAATGTAATATCCAAACAAAACGCCAGACATAAAAAGCAGACTAACAAAAAATGTTGCTCCCCTACTTGTTTTCTTTTCATTATCATATAAGGCTGGACTTACAAACCTCCACATTTCCCAAAAGAAATAAGGGAAAGCTACGATTATTCCCAAAACAATAGAAGAAGTGATATGCATAGTAAATTGGCCGGTCATTTTCCTACTTTGAATAATGAATGGTAATTTTTCTATACAAAATCCAGTAGAATCTGCTATCGTTTGCCCAAGCTGACATGCCATCTGATAAAACCAAAAATCAGATCTTGAGGGACCTAATATCAACGTACCAAAAACAAAGTCCTTAGAAACAAAAGCAATAATAGAACAAACGACAACTGCAGAAATAGCTCTAACAATATGCCATCGAAAGGCTTCTAAATGATCCAAAAAGCTCATCTCCGCTTGTGGTTGATCTGCTGGCATATTCTTATTTAATCAATTCTAAAATAATATTAGACATTATATAATAGTTCGTTTTGATAAAAAATGTTTAACACCGTAGTGACTAAATATTCTAATTAAACAGTGGAAAAGCCACCATCCATTCATTGATCTCCTTCTTTATAGATGAAATCTTCTGTTTATCTTCATGATGATTGATAACCGTATCAATAAAATCAACTATTTTACCCATATCACTTTCAACCAATCCTCTTGAAGTAATGGCCGCGGTTCCAATTCTCATTCCTGAAGTTACAAATGGTGATTTATCATCAAAAGGTACCATATTTTTGTTAATTGTAATATCTGCTTCTCCCAAAACTGCCTCTGCAATTTTCCCTGTAATTCCTTTTGAACGTAAATCAATTAACATTAGATGATTATCTGTTCCTCCAGAAATAATTTTATAATCTCTTTCCATAAATGCCTTAGCCATAATCTCAGCATTTTTCTTTACTTGAAGAATATAATTAAAGTATTCGTCTGTTAAACACTGACCAAAAGCAACTGCTTTGGCTGCGATTACATGCTCTAATGGTCCACCTTGTGTTCCAGGAAAAACGCCTGAATCTAGTAATTGTGTCATTTTGCGCAATTCACCTTTAGGGTTTTTGTATCCGAAAGGATTATCAAAATCATCACGCATCATAATTAAGCCCCCTCTAGGTCCTCTTAATGTCTTATGAGTGGTAGTAGTTACAATATGACAATAATCCAAAGGATCATCTAAAAGACCTCTTGCAATCAATCCACTAGGGTGTGAAATATCCGCTAAAAGAATAGCGCCTACTTCATCTGCTATTTCTCTCAATTTTTTATAATTCCATTCGCGGCTATAAGCAGAAGCCCCGCAAATGATCATTTTAGGTTCCTCTTTTTTGGCTGTACTTTCTACTTTATCCCAGTCAATTAAACCTGTTTCTTCTTCAACCCCATAAAAAGAAGGTTGATATAATTTACCAGAAAAATTAACCGGAGAACCATGAGTTAAGTGTCCGCCATGCGATAAATCGAATCCCAAAATTTTATCTCCTGGGTTTAAGCAAGCTAGCATTACAGCCGCATTGGCCTGAGCTCCAGAGTGGGGTTGTACATTGGCCCAAGTGGCACCAAATAATTCCTTAACTCTTTCTATTGCTAAATTTTCGACCTCATCTACTACTTCGCATCCACCATAATATCTTTTTCCTGGCAAGCCCTCAGCATATTTATTAGTCAATACGCTTCCCATAGCTTCCATAACTTCTGGTGAAGTAAAGTTTTCAGAGGCTATTAGTTCTATACCAGTTTCTTGTCTCTTTTGCTCCTTTTTTATAAGGTCGAATATTATATTATCTCTTTGCATTTTGTAAACGAATTTGACCTTAAAATTAGCGCAGAATTACGGGATAAACAATTGAATGGCTTGAAGCTTTTGAAATAGGAAGCATAATTTTACGATTAGTAAAAAAAAGCTGCTATTAAAAAAAAGAAAAAAGCATATCATCAGTTAAGATAACATGCTCAAGTTAAAAAAATAAACAGTAAAATTTTTAATCTTCTATAGATACATGGCCCCAATTGTGCCCTTTTCTAATCCTGTTCAATTGCGTGTGTGTGATGCCAAACTGTCTGGCGATTTGACTATATCTAGTCTTTTCGTTTTTCAACATTTTCTTAATCACTTTCACATCAGATTCAGTCAATTTATAACCCGTTACCCTTTTCTTTAATACTTTAGGGTTTTTATTGTTGTGGTCAGCCAATTCTCTTTCTGAAACCCACTTCAAATTGCTTACATGGTTATTCGACTTGTCATAATCCAAATGCGTAACATACACTTGGTTATCATTATCCTTCGGGATAAATGATTCAGCAACCAGACGGTGTACATAATAACTTTGTGTAATTCTTTTGTCAAAACGGACCATGATGGCTTGATAGCCATTTACATTTGATCCATTGATAATTTTACCAGTTTCACGTGTCGAATAACTTTTTACTCGGCCGTAATTTGAGACTTCATATTTAGCATGTGGAAGATCCACGTTAAATTCTATCTCTTTCCACTTTTCCAGTTTAGGATCCATGTGTTTTTTGATTATAGTTTTTGCTTAGTTTCTTATTAAGAATTAAAGGTAGGTAATTAAATTAATAAAAAAAATACCATAATTCTTCGATTAATCATAATTATACTTCTTTTGCCAGAGATTTTGAAGCTTTAACCGAAATTCCTTCTCCCTAGCATTATCTTGAGGTTCATAAAGGGTGTTTTTACTGATCTTTTCTGGCATAAATTCTTGATAAGCAAAATTTCCTGGGAAATCATGTGAATATTTATACCCACTACCATAATTCATGTCTTTCATCAATTTAGTTGGGGCATTCCGTAAATGTAATGGAACTGATAAATCACCCGTTTCCCTAACTAATTGTTTGGCTTTTTTAATAGCCATATAGGATGCATTGCTTTTTGGAGAACATGCCAGGTAAGTAACACACTGTGCTAAGACTATTTCTGCTTCCGGATAACCAATCATCGATACTGCTTGAAAAGTATTA
The DNA here is from genome assembly GCF_035704835.1 of Marivirga sp. GTDB lineage: Bacteria > Bacteroidota > Bacteroidia > Cytophagales > Cyclobacteriaceae > Marivirga. The sequence goes on from NZ_DASSWQ010000094.1 coordinate 35,042, forward strand.
GTAGCAATTAATAAAGCATTGGGATTTGCAAGCCCGATATCTTCCGAAGCAGAAATTAATAATCTGCGCGCAATAAATTTCACATCTTCTCCACCCTCAATCATTCTAGCAAGCCAATAAAGTGCAGCATTTGGGTCACTTCCCCTTATACTTTTTATAAAGGCGGAAATGATATCATAATGCTGTTCGCCAGACTTATCATAAATCGCCATTCTGTTTTGAGCAATTTCTCTTACGTTCTCATTGGTGATTTCTATTTTTTCATTTTTACCGAATGCATCCGTCACTAATTCAAATAGATTCAGTAATTTTCTCGCATCTCCTCCAGAAAGTTGAATTAAAGCTTCATATTCTTTGATTTCAATATTCAGCGCTCTTAATTTTTCATCATTTGCCAAAGCAGTGTTTACCAGCCCTTTTAAATCCTCTAATTCCAGTGCTTTGAGTGTATAAACCTGACAGCGTGAAAGTAAAGCTGAATTAACTTCGAAAGATGGGTTTTCAGTGGTGGCACCAATTAATGTAATTACACCTTTTTCTACTGCTCCCAATAAGGCATCTTGCTGAGATTTATTAAAACGATGAATTTCGTCTATAAATAAAATGATTTTTCCAGAACGAGAGGCTCTTTGTATAACTTCTCGTACATCTTTTACACCTGCACTAATGGCACTCAACGTTTGAAATGGTGCTTTCACCTGATTGGCAATTATATTCGCTATAGTGGTTTTACCCACTCCCGGAGGTCCCCAGAAAATCATGGAAGGCACTTTCCCCTGTGCTATGGTCAATCTTAAAACTCCTTTTTCGCCTACCAAATGTTGTTGCCCTACTAATTCCTCCAATTTAGTAGGGCGCATTCTTTCTGCCAATGGTTTATCTTCTCCAAACATCATATTTTTTTCAAATTTTAATTCATATTTAACTTTTCCAAAGTTAGTTGTGGATAAATCGATAAAATCTTTATATATTCTGCATTCTAATTTGATTTAAACTTTGGAAAAAGTTTAGTGCAATAAATAATTACACGAGATTTAATAGTAAATATCTAGTATTCAGTATAGAATATTTTCTCTCTTTTGTAATATAATTTTAGAACTCTCAAATAACCTGCAATATCCGCATATTCCATTAGTTTTGCCAAATGAATAAAACCTGGCAAATTCATGGAGCACTAGCACTTGTAGGTTTAATCTACGGTGCAAATTACGTCATAGCCAAAGGCGTGATGCCTAATTACATGAGTCCCAATGCTTTTATTTTATTAAGGGCTTCTGTAGCAACTATTCTTTTTTGGATTTATCATGGGTTGACTTCCTCAGAAAAAGTAGTTAGAAAGAAAGATTATTGGCTTTTTGCCAAATGTGCGGTGTTTGGAGTAATGGGAAATCAGTTGCTATTCTTCAATGGCTTGAGTTTGACTAGCCCTGTAAATGCAAGCATTATCATGACGGTTAATCCCATAATCGTTTTAGCGATTTCTTTTTGGTTATTGAATGAAAAGATTACTTGGCGAAAAATAATTGGGATAATAGTAGGTGCTTGTGGGGTGATATTATTGGTATTGAATAAAGATGTCAGTTTGGAAAATGATGCTTTTCTAGGTGATATATTTATTTTCTTGAATGCTACATTTTATGGAATTTATCTGGTGATGGTAAAGCCTTTAATGCAAAGATATGAACCCATCACTGTTGTAAAATGGGTTTTTCTATTTGGTTCTATTATGATTGTTCCATTTGGGATAGTCCCAATTTTTGATGTTGAATTCCAAAAATTTCCTGTTGAAATATGGGGAAGTATTGTATATGTAATTATAGGCACAACCTTTTTGGCTTATCTCTTAAATGCCATGGCATTAAAGCATGTAAATTCTACCATAGTCGGATATTACATATATTTGCAGCCCGTATTTGCCACTTTTGTAACCATTATGATGGGACAGGAAGTTTTCAAATGGGAGAAAGCGCTATTTGCATTGATGATATTTTTTGGAGTATATTTAGTAAGTCAACAACGGAAAACTAAAAATGAAGAAACGGCTAATTGAAACTAAATGGGGATTAATCTTTGTGATTATGATGCTCCTTTGGATGTATTTAGAGAAAATGATGGGCTGGCACGATGAAAATATAGCCGACCATGCGACCTATACCAATTTGGTGGCTATTCCGTCCATTTTGATTTATGTTTTTGCTTTACTGGAAAAACGAAAAAAGCATTACTATAATGTGATGACCTGGAAGCAAGGGTTTGTTTCAGGTATGATAATCACAACTGTTGTGGTGATTTTAACACCTTTCAGTCAGCTGGTAATCCATGAATTAATCACTCCAGAATATTTTGAAAATGTCTCTGCTTATGCTGTGAATCAAGGTCAAATGACGCAAGAACAAGCGGTAGATTACTTTAATCTCAATAGTTATCTATGGCAGAGTGCTTTATTTGCACTAATTATGGGAGCTATGACGTCAGCAGTTGTGGCTATTTTTTTGAGGAGGAAGGGGTGAGTTGTCAATATAAAAATTATTTAAACTGAATAAGCTGAGTTTTAATAAAGAAAAAATAATCAATTATTGGGTTGAAAGTGCTGATGAAGATTATCAAACAATGTTAGCGATGTATGATTCAAAAAGACTAAGTTGGACATTGTTTATAGGGCATCTGGTAATTGAAAAATTGATAAAAGCTTATTATATTAAAGTGAATAATGATTATCCGCCTTCTATTCATAATTTATTAAGGTTGGCGGAGAAAAGCAATATTGAACTAAATGAAGAAGATAAATTGTTTTTCACTACAGTTACTGCATTTAACATTAATGCAAGGTATGATGATTACAAGATGAGTTTTCATAAGAAATGTACTCCAGAGTTCACAAAGTATTGGTTGGAAAGAATTAAGGATAAAAAGAAATGGATAGAGCAACAAATAAAAAGTTGATAGATTTTATCGGGGAAGTAGCTAAAAAATATTCAAATTTTTCTACTGCCTATTTGTTTGGTTCTTATGCTAAAGGAACTGAAAATGAAGATAGCGATATTGACGTGGCGCTTTTATTTGAAGATTTGAAAGCAGAAGATAAATTTGATTTACAAGTTCAATTGATGTTAGCTGGAGCTAATTTTGATTCGCGAATTGAACCACATCCAATTTCAAAAGAAGTTTTTGAATTAGGCTCTCCCTATATTTCAGAAATATCTAAAAATGGTATAGAGATTTTACCATCTTCTCTAGAAGTTTAACTAACCCACAATCTTGAGCATCTTTTCTCTATCTTTCCAATTTTTCCCTTTAATTTTACCGCATGGGTGAATTCTTTTATCGATTGGGTATTTCATTTTTAGGCATTGGAGTAAAACTTCATGCGTTAATTAATGCGAAATCCAAAAAGTTCGTAGAAGGTCGGAAAGATTTATTTCCTCAGTTGGAGGAAAGGTTTAAATCAGTTGACCAGCCTGTGGTTTGGTTTCATTGTGCTTCTTTGGGCGAATTTGAACAGGGCAGGCCTTTGATTGAGGCGTTCAAAAAAGAACATCCCGACTTTTTTATTCTGCTCACATTCTTTTCACCATCAGGATATGAGGTGCGCAAAAAATATGAACTGGCAGATTATATCTGTTATATGCCAGTAGATACTCCTCAAAATGCTGAACAATTTGTAAAAATCACCCAACCCAAGCTGGCATTTTTTGTGAAATATGAATTTTGGCATTATCACTTGAAGGCTTTATCACAGGCAGATTGCTGGGTTTATTCTGTTTCTGCAATTTTCCGTTCTAATCAACGATTTTTTAAATTTTACGGGGGATTTTATCGAAAAATATTAAAGCATTTCGACCATATTTTTGTACAAAATAAAACGGTGGCCGCTTTGCTAAAAGGCATTAATATTCATAATGTAACCGTAAGTGGCGATACGCGATTCGATAGAGTGAAATCCATCACAGACAGTGTAAAACCACAGGAAATGTTTGCTGAATTTTCTCAAGATCAGCCCGTTTTAATAGGAGGAAGCACGTGGGAGCAAGACATCAAAGTGATTGCTCCATTTTTACAGCAAAATCCTGAGTGGACAGCCATTATAGCTCCTCACGATATCAGTGAAGCCAATTTAAAACTACATGAGGAGGTTTTGAAAATTCCGACCAGTCGATTTAGTGAGATTAAATCTGTTGCCAAAGCAAAGACCAGGGTGATTTTGATTGATAATATCGGGATGCTTTCTTCTTTATATCAATATGGAAAAATCGCTTTTATAGGCGGTGCTTTTGGAGATGGTTTACACAATACGTTGGAAGCTGCTTGTTTTGGATTACCTGTATTTTTCGGAAATAAAAATTACGTTAAATTTCAGGAGGCAATGGATTTATTGGATGCTAAAGCCGCTTTTAAAGTGTCCAATGCTCAGGAATTTTTATCTATTATGAATTCTGAAACTTTTAAAATTGAAGAATCTTCCGAAAAGGCCTTAGCTTATGTAAATCAAAATATAGGGGCAACCCGTCAAATTATGAATCATGTTGCACCTATCATCCAGAAAATGAAATGACAATGAAGGGAAGAGTTTTTAAATCGACTGGAAGTTGGTATACCGTTTTAGCGGAAGGTAAGTTCTATGAGTGCCGATTGAGAGGTAAGCTCCGTTTGGATGATGAAAAAGTGACCAATCCTGTGGCGGTGGGCGATTGGGTCAGCATTGAACCTGAAAATGATACGGAAGCCAACATAAAGGAAGTATTGCCCAGAGAAAATTATATCATCAGAAAATCAACTCGTAAAAAGAAACATAGTCATCGACTGGCAGCCAATATTGATCAAGCTGTTTTAATAGTGACTTTGGCTTTTCCAAGAACTAGTTTAGGATTTATCGACCGTTTTTTAGTCAGTTGTGAGTCGTTCAGAATTCCTGCTGTTTTGGTATTTAACAAAGCAGATTTATTGGATGAGGAGGGATTAAATTATTATGAAGCCCTCAAATTTGATTATCAAGAATTAGGTTATAAAGTGCTTTTAGTTTCCGCTGAGGAAAATATTGGTATAGAAGAATTGAAGGCTGTTTTAGAAGGAAAAACTTCTCTTTTTGCGGGTCATTCAGGAGTAGGAAAATCCACTTTGCTGAATTTGATTTCACCTCATATTGAGCAAAGAATAGGAGAAGTATCAGAATCTGTACAAAAAGGAGTGCATACTACTACTTTTGCTGAAATGTTTGAAGCTTGGGATGACGCTTTTGTGATTGATACGCCTGGTATAAAAGAACTTGGCCTGTGGGATATAGGCAATGAAGAACTAAGTCATTATTTCCCTGAAATGCGAGAATATATAGGAGAATGTAAATTTCATAATTGTACTCATACTCACGAACCGGGTTGTGCTTTCCGGGAAGCTATGGAAGAAGGTAAAATTGCACCTAGTCGATATGAAAGTTATTTAAGTATTTTGGAGGATGAGGATAGTCATAGATAGTAAGACTTAAATTATAGAATTTGAAAAATGCTTTTTTTAACCACAAAAGAAATGACAGCCTAAGGCTGCTAAGGTTTTACCACAAAGATATCACTGAGAATTTAACAAAGAACACAAAGTAACAACTAAAGCTGTTAGTGAGCCTTCTACCTACCAGATAGCTCAAATGAAACACTTAATTTATTGATGACTTAAAGCATAAGAGAGTCAAAAGAAGACAAAAGGATTTTAGCTAAAGCGAAAACTTCAAAATGGAGGAAAATAGTCACGCATTTAGAAACGCGGCCCAGCAATCACTTCTTTTTAAATGCTTTAGTTAAAAAGTATAGTCCGGGTAAATTTATAATAATTATAATAGACGGTATAAACCATTCACCTAAAACTGCAGAATTTTCAGTTTTAGCATTTATCATATTGAAAGTTATAAAAGCAAAAATAAAAACTATCAATAAATTCAATGTCCTAATTAAGTTAGTGGCATTTTTATATTGCTTTTCTGCATTTTCCTCAGTTATTTCCGTAGGATAATTAAAGATATGTGGAAACTTATTTAATATGGATAAGCCAAAGAAAAATACTACACTCAGTATGGGAAGTAAAAAAATAGATTGTTTATCACCGTATCTGTCAGCTTCTCCAGAGGTATTAAAATGAACAGGGATTTCACTATCAAGCTCTGAATAGGATAAGAACACATAAATCCATGTCACAACTAGAATTACTAAACTGGCAATCTCTATAGCATAGTTAAATGCTGTTTTTTGAAGCTCAATTTTAGGTCTGTTGTTCTGCATTTTTGGTTCAATATTGATGTCAGTCACGAGTTGATATTACGCGCCAAACAACTATGATACAAAGAGGTAAAGTTAAAATTTATTTCCTCATCACCACATCCGCAAAGTAGTTTTTGTCGTCATAAAAATACTTTTCAACAGTCAAACCTGCTTCTGTTGCCATATTTTCAATCAAATCTTCATCAAATTTTTGGGATACTTCTACATGAATGTGTTCCCAAGCTTTAAAATTGATAGTAGTATCAATGGCTTTTAATTGAACAGTTTGTTGTTTCTTAGAGATTAAAAAACTCTTAGTGGTTCCCGTTTGAGGGTCATAGGATGGATAGTGCTTAAACTCATCTAAATTAAAATCCGCATCCAGTTTATTATTCAATCTTTTGAGGAGATTCATATTGAATTGACGGGTTATTCCTTGAGCATCATTATAAGCACTTCTTATCATTTCGGGGTCTTTCTTCATATCAAATCCCATAATAATTCGGTCGCCAGTTCTGAGTTTATTGGCTATTTCATTCACAAAAGACTGTGCATCTTCCAACAGGAAATTCCCGATATTTCCCCCCATAAAAAGCACAACCATAGGGTTTTTCCTCGCTTCATTTAATGAATCCAGGGCAGAAAAATATTCTTTATTGATAGGTTCTATATCCAAATCAGGAATAGATTTTTTCATTCTTTCCTGCAATAAATTCAGTACATTCTCGGAAATATCTACTGGTTTGTAATTAAAAGTAGCCGATTGCTCTACAAAATGCTTTAATAATATTTCTGTTTTCAATCCATCTCCAGCTCCAAACTCTATTAGGTTAAACCCATCTGTTCCAGATGATATAATAGATAAAATTTCCTGCTTATATTTTTGAAATATATCAAACTCACAGTTGGTAAGATAATATTCAGGCATATTCATGATTTCCTGAAAAAGGCGGTCACCTTCGGCATCATAAAAAAGCCAGCTCGGTAAGGATTTTTCTTTTTTTGTAAGTCCTTCTTTTACGGCTTCAGCCACGGAAAAGCTTATTTTTTCGGTTGTATTTGTTGTCATAAATCTTTTGCTAATCTTATCCCACTGAAATGCCACTGCAAATGAGGGTGAAAGAAGTTTCTGTATGTTTTTCTTGAATGATTTTTTGAAGTAGCACGAGAAGAACCTCGCATTACCATTTGGTTAACCATAAATTTTCCATTGTATTCACCTATAGCCCCAGCTGGTTTCTTATATCCTGGATAAGGTAGGTAAGCGCTTGCTGTATGTTCCCATCTCTTTCCCCAATCGAATAAATTGGCGGCCGTTTCCCATTCAAATTCAGTTGGTAGTCGCAAACCTTTCCACTCTGCAAAGGCATAGGCTTCATAAAAACTGATATGCATAACTGGTGCATCTTCATTGATGGGTTTTAATCCTGCTAATGTATAATAATGCCATTTTCCGTCTTTTTTATGCCAATATAAAGGTGTTGAAATTCCACTTTCTTCCAGCCAAGCTCTGGCATCCGAATGCCAGTATTCGTGATTTTCATAGCCTTTGGCTTCAATAAATTGAGCATATTCGCCATTGGTCACTAAGCGGTTGCTGATTTTTGCGCCCTCCAAATGGACTTCATGGTAGTTATGTTCATTGTCAAAGGAAAAGCCTTTCCCGTCAAAGCCAATCTTATAATTTCCTTTATTAATTTGAACCCAATCATGTTCCCAATCTTCTCTAAAATATTCTTCAAAACCTTTATCATAAGCTGGGAAAAGTGGATTGTGTCCTAAAATATATTTGATGTCGTAAAAAAGCAATTCCTGATGCTGTTGTTCATGATTGAATCCTATTTCAAGGATGCTCTTCATTTCTTCAGTAATTACTCTAGATAAAAGCTCACCAACTGCGATATCCACATATTTTCTATACTGATAAATTTCTTCTACTGTTGGCCGAGTCATGTTTCCTCTATCAGGTCGTAACATTCTTTCACCTGCGCTTACATAATAGCTATTGAAAAGAAAGGCAAAATCTGGATGAAAATCTTTATAATCTTTGGAAAATTCTTTAAGTAAAAAAGTTTCAAAAAACCACGTGGTATGAGCCAAATGCCATTTTGGCGGACTTACATCTGCAATTGGCTGTGCAACATAATCTTCCGTTTTTAAGGGTTCACAAATACTTTCAGTTGTCCTCCTGATTTCGAGGTAGCGATTAAGATAATTTTCCATAGAAACTTTAAACTACTAAATAATGCTTCAAAAAAGCATCTAAAATGGATTTTTAGTATTTAGTTATACGTAAAAGACATTCTAAAGGTCATTTTGTTTACTAAAGTTATTATTATCTTAAAGCACATCATTTGCTAAATTCGCTAAAGCAGACCGCTCCCCTTTCTCCAGTGTTACGTGAGCATACAATTCATGCCCCTTAACTTTATCAATCAGATAGCTAAGTCCGTTCGATTGAGAATCCAAATAAGGTGTATCTATCTGGTTTACATCACCAGTGAATACAATCTTAGTATTCTCCCCTGCCCTTGTGATGATCGTTTTTACCTCATGTGGCGTTAAGTTTTGAGCTTCATCTACAATAAAATATATATTTGAAAGACTTCTACCTCGAATATAGGCTAAAGGTTGAATCATCAATTTTTCCTTATTCACCATATCCGTAATATTCAGAAATTCTCTTTCATGTTCTTGATACTGATTTTGGATATATTTCAAATTATCCCAAAGCGGCTCCATATAAGGGTTTAACTTGGATTTGATATCACCTGGCAAGTATCCGATATCCTTATTGGAAAGCGGAACGATAGGTCTAGCTAAATAAATTTGCTTAAAATCTTTTCTTTGCTCTAAAGCGGAGGCTAAAGCGATTAAGGTTTTACCCGTACCGGCCACTCCTTGCAAGGTCATTAATTTTATCTCTGGATTTAATAAAGCGTGAATAGCAAAAGCCTGCTCCGCATTTTTTGGTTTAATTCCGTATGCTGAATGCTTTTCTACCTTATCTACTTGATTAGTGATTGAATTATAAAACCCAAGAGCAGAGTTTTTATTACTTTTTAGGATAAAGAAAGTATTATTCATCGGCTTTTTCTTGCCTAAAATATCTTTCACATCACAGTGGTAGGTGTCATATAATTGGTTGATGATTTCTGTAGAAACTGTTTCAACTTGCTGTTTTCCAGAATGTAAATCGCTAACATCCTTTACTTTTCCTGTCTGATAATCTTCTGACCTTAATCCACAGCTTTTAGCTTTTAGCCTAAGGTTAATATCTTTGGTAACCAAAATAACCGTTTTATCCTTTAGCTCTTTTTGAAGTTGAACTGCACTACCCAATATTTTGTGGTCTGGAATATCTTCCAAGAAAATCTGGTCTGATTCGATGGTTTTTCGATTCGGCATTAGTACTTTAAATACGCCTTTGCTCTTCCCATTTAGGGGAATCCATTCACTCAGTGATCGACCATCAGCCAATTTATCTATCATTCTGATAAATTCTCGAGCCTCAAAATTCTTAGTATCATTCCCTTTCTTGAACTGGTCAAGCTCTTCCAAAACTGTGATAGGAATTGCCACATCATGTTCAGCAAAGTTCATAATGGAGTCGTGTGAATAAATAATTACCGAAGTATCAAGTACAAATACTTTCTTTTCTTTCTTAGCCTTCGCCATATAATTTAGAGTTGATAGGTTTAAGTAATCAATTTAAAAAATTATCGGCATTGTCAACTAAAAGTGCGCAGGTAAATATTTATAAAATATATAAGTAACAGATAATCAACACTCTATAATAATTAATTTAATGATTTGGTAATATGTAGTGATGAAAGCATCGAATTATCAATGCTGCAATAGATAAATCACAATCTCACAGTTTTAAACTTTTACGATGGGTGAAATGGAAATACTTTATCTTTATTTTAGATAAAACAGTAAAAGATAACAAATCCAATATCTTATCAGAAGTTGAAACCGTATATCAAAATACTGCCTAACAATCGGTAGGAAACACAAAGAATTCCTTATTTTTGACTTCTGGAAACGTAAAATAAATTAGATAATGAGTGTCAAGACGGCTAAGAAAACGAAGACCAATATATCAAACGAAATTTTAGAAAAGGCATATCGATTAATGCATACCGCCAAGCGGATGGCTGAAATTTACGATGAAAATAAAGCAATTGCCTCCAAATACGTGCATAGTACTTCTCGCGGACATGAAGCCATTCAGCTGGCGGCATCTATGCAATTAAAACCAATAGATTTCCTAGCTCCTTATTATAGAGATGAAAGTATTTTGCTGGGCATCGGAATGGAGCCTTATGAATTGATGCTTCAATTAATGGCTAAAAAAGATGACCCATTTTCAGGTGGTCGTTCCTATTATAATCACCCTTCCCTAAAAAGAGAAGGAATGCCTACTATTCCTCATCAAAGTTCGGCTACAGGCATGCAGGTAATCCCCGCAACAGGAATGGCGCATGGACTGAAATTTAAAGAAGAACATGGCTTAGGAAATGAAGATGAAAAACCTGTAGTGGTTTGTTCTTTAGGTGATGGTTCTGTTACTGAAGGTGAAGTTGCAGAAGCTTTGCAAATGGCGGTGCTCAAAAATTTACCTATCATATATTTAGTTCAAGATAATGACTGGGGAATTTCAGCGACAGGCAAAGAAATGCGCGCTATGGATGCATATGAATATGCAGCAGGATTTAAAGGTCTGAAGAGAATGCAGGCTAATGGTACAGACTTTGCTGATTCTTATACCAAAATGTCAGAAGCTATAAAGCATGTCAGAAACCGTAAAGGTCCTGTTTTATTGCATGCCAATTGTCCACTTTTAGGACATCATACTTCTGGTGTTAGAAAAGAATGGTACAGAGGTGAAGATGACTTAGAATTGCATGCCTTAGGTGACCCAATTCCGAAATTCCATCAATATTTATTAAATAATAATTTTTCCGAAAAAGAATTAAATAAATTAGAAAAGCAAGCAATAAAAAATGCAAATGAAGCTTATGAAAAAGCTTTAGATGCAGAAGATGTTGACCCAAGTGAAGTTTCATTGCATGAATTTGCTGAAACACCTATTACGGAAGAAAAAGGGCAGCGTAAGCCAAAAGGAGCTGAAAAATCAGTGATGGTCGATGCTGCGTTACATGCCGTAGATGATATTCTGCAGAACAATCCTGAGGCACTTTTCTACGGGCAGGATGTGGGTGGTACTTTAGGTGGTGTATTCCGAGAAGCTGCAAATTTGGCCAAGAAATACGGGGATGGCCGTGTTTTCAATACGCCAATTCAAGAAGCTTATATTATTGGAAGTACTGCCGGCATGTCAGCAGTTGGGGCGAAGCCGATTGTAGAAATCCAATTTGCAGATTATATCTGGCCGGGCATGAACCAGCTGGTAGAAGAACTTTCGAAATCTTGTTATCTTTCAAATGGTAAATTCCCGATTCAATCATTAATAAGAGTACCAATTGGCGCATATAGCGGTGGAGGTCCTTATCATTCAGGTTCTATAGAATCTACCCTTTTGACGATTAGGGGAATAAAAGTTGTTTATCCGTCTAATGCTGCAGATATGAAAGGCCTAATGAAGTCTGCCTTCTATGACCCCAATCCTGTAATTATGTTGGAGCATAAAGGATTATACTGGTCAAAAGTACCTGGGACTGATGGTGCTAAGAATCATGAACCTGATGAAGATTACATCATCCCGTTGGGAAAAGCCAGAATTGAGCAAGAAGCCAATCAAAATAAAATCGATAATGGCGAAAGCATGACCATCATTACTTATGGAATGGGTATCTATTGGGCAAAAGCAGCTTCTGAAAAATATAAAGGTCAGGTTGAAATAGTAGACCTAAGAACTTTGAATCCGCTTGACTGGGAAACAGTAAAAAGCAGTGTTGAAAAACATGGACGAGCATTGGTATTAACTGAAGAACCACTGATGAATTCGTTTGCGGAATCTTTAGCAGGAAGACTAAATCAGCATTGTTTCGAGTATTTAGATGCGCCTGTTAAATCCTACGGAGCCTTGAATTTACCCGCCATTGGATTGAATGTGGAATGGGAAAAAGCCATGTTGCCTAGTGCGGAGAAGGTGGAGAAGGAGATCGGGGATTTACTTCATTATTAAGAGAAATAACCTTGATTTATAGGGATAATTAATTGATATTTTATTTGAAAATTGTTAATATTAAATTTATGATTGTCCATCAAGTATCTGAAACTAAAATTCAACCATTTTAAAAATAATCATCCAATCTAAAATATGGAAATAAATGATTTTTTCAATTCTCTACTCACTGGCATTTTAACATCAGTAATATTTTTAATTCTGCTATATTTTTTCAGACCAAACATTAAAATTTCTGATTGTATTGCAAAGGATAAAGAAGATGATAATATTTTCAGGTTCAAAATAATAAATAAATCCTTATTTTCAATTTATGATATAAGAGTTCGAATGTTTTTATGTAATGAAATTAATGGGATAAATGGAAAAAATATAAAATTTGAAGAATTAGAACTTAAAGTAAGTAATATTTGGACGATACCACCCTTTAATATTAAACATATATTTCAAAATGAAAAGTCACAAAAAAATATAAAGGGTAAGACAAACTATGCAGCTGCTTTTAGGACTGATTATAGTAAAATTGAAAATTGGGGGGGATAATAACACTTACCTAACAGTTGAAATTTTAGCTAAGCATGGTTTTAGCGGATTTTCCAAGGTGTTTACTAAAGATTATCATTCTCCAGAATATAAATTAAAAGAAGGGAAATTTTTAAGTGGTAATTCTTGTTATATAAACTAATTATGACTTAATTTCGTTTAATCTATAAATAACTAATTATGACTATGAAAAACACAGTAACTTTAATCTTAAGAGACATAATTGCAGAATAATAACTTGAAACAATATTAACAATAGCATCAAACTAGCTTGATGCTATTTTTTTGACTAAAAATGACTTGATAATAAACAAAAAAAGCACCTACATAAATGCAAGTGCTCTCTATATTTAAAAAATTTAAATCTATTTATTCTTCATCTGCCGCAAGTCGAACCATCATTCCATCCATATCTGGATGCAGCCTTAACTGGCACGCCAGACGACTATTGAATTCTGCATTTGGCAATAAATCTAATTGATCCATTTCCTGATCACCTGGATCGTTGAGTGAATCCATTCCTTCCTCTACTTTTACATGACAGGTGGCACATAATGCCATTCCGCCACAGGTAGCAAGTACAGGATATTCATTGGCTTTCAAAAACTCCATCAAGCTTAAGCCCATATCGGTCGGAGCTTCTAGTTCTTGTACATCACCAGAATAATCTTGTACTTTAATTTTAATATCACTCATATATCTTACAAACTTCTAGACCTATCAAGTATAAAACTGAAAGGTATACTTTTAATTTTAGAAAGATTCAATACCGTTTACGGTAGTGTATTTAAAACTTAAATGTTTATCAGGATAAACATGCTTAAATGCAGATTGTGCCATCAAAGCTGCCTCATGGAATCCGCATAAAATTAATTTCAATTTACCTGGATAAGTGTTGATATCACCAATTGCATAAATTCCTGGGACATTGGTAGAGTAGTCTGTAGTATTTACCTCTATTTGATTTTTATGGATACTTAATCCCCAATCTGCAATTGGTCCTAATTTCGGACTCAATCCAAATAAAGGAATCAAATAATCAGCTTCTAATTCCATTTCAGATTTGTCTGCTCCTTTAATCTTTACAGAATTAAGCTTTCCGTTACCTGAAATTGATTCTAAATTACTTTTCAATAAAAGATTAATTTTACCCTCTTTAGCTAATTCAAATACCTTATCAGCTGAATCAGGCGCACCACGGAACGTTTCATTTCTATGAACTAAAGTGATTTTCTTAGCAATTTTAGATAATTCAATGGTCCAATCTAAAGCAGAGTCTCCCCCACCTGCTAAAATTACATTTTTATCTCTGAATAACTCAGGATCTTTTACCATATAGGAAACACCTTTACCTTCAAATTCAGCGATTTCCTTCAAAGGTGGCTTTCTAGGTTCAAAACAACCTAAACCACCTGCAATAACAACCACTTTACAATCTATTTCGGTGCCATCCGAAGTTCTCAATTCAAATCCAGTAGCTGTTTTCTCTACTTTATCTAATCTTTCGCCTAAGCTAAAAGTAGGATTAAACGGTTTGATTTGGTCCATCAAATTATCTACTAGTTCTTGTGCTTTCACCTCTGGATATCCTGGAATATCATAGATAGGTTTTTGAGGATAAATCTCAGAAAGCTGTCCACCTACTTGAGGAAGTGCATCCACCAAGTGGCAACGTAGTTTCAATAAACCTGCTTCAAATACTGCAAAAAGACCTACTGGCCCTGCTCCGATAATGCAAATGTCAGTTTGTATCATTGTTTTTTGTAAGTTATTAAAGGTATAACTTCAATTATCAGACAAAGTTCGTATAAATATAGTTGTTTTACTAACTATATTGGAAAATATCTTTTTGAATTGAGTAGATACAAACGTTATTTCTTTAGAATAGAAAAGCCCAGACTAAATTAATCCAGGCTTTTGCTACATAGTCTAATAATAAAACTATTAATTCGTGTTCACAGCAAGAATAGGTTTTTTAACTGAATCTAAAACTGGCCATTCATATTCTTCGGTAAAATTCTTTAACGACCGGTTTAATTTTCTTCGATCTTTAGCCTTGCGGACACTCATAAAATAACCTTCTATTACTTTTTCATTAACAAGGTCATGATTAGCGTTATAAAAGCGCACGATAGTGTAGCTTTTATCATTCATATTTGTTTCTATTACCCAATAGAAACCTGAATTTTTAGGTTTTGCGAAACTGCTAGCGCTAAGCACTAAACTAAGCGATAAAATTAAAATTGTTTTCATCTGTTTTTTATTTTTTATTGATGAATCAAAAGTAAAGAGGACTTTTTATATATTTTTTGCTATTAGCTCAACCAAAGGATACAATAGTCAGAAGTTAACATACTGGGGATTAGGTGATAGTATCTCCTATGGATGTCGTTTGTCTACAAAACCGAACCGTTTGTCTACCTCACAATGGGGCACTAGGTAAATTATAATTTCATTTGTATTTTCGTAGGCTATTTTAAAAGATATGACTTCTTTTCTTTCTTCATTTATTTACTCTAATGAAATTCCTTGGCGAATAACCAGACACATCTGCTTTTGGACGGCCTATGTCATTTTTGCTACATTACTTTACGGTAGCAAAGGAGTGGGGGTAACCTATGGTCATCCAGATCAGATTGAGATTTTAGGATTAGCTTTTGTAGAGGCTATATTTTTTCTTCCTATACATATCCTATTTAGTTATGGACTGATTTACCTCCTGATTCCCCGATTCTTATTCAAAGGGCAATATATGCTATTGTTTTTGAGCACTTTGTCATTAATGATTTTAGTGGCTGCACTGTCATTTGTTATCGCTAACACATTGGTATCCTCTTTCAGGGATTCCTTAGGGATTCCTTCACCACCGAGTTATTTCTTTTTTGGTTTGATGGCTGGATTGCGGGGCGGAACTACTGTTGCCGGTTTTGCTGCCGCTATTAAATTAAGTAAGTACTGGTATCAAAAACATTGGGCAAATCAAGCTCTAGAAAAACAAAATTTACAAGCAGAACTTCAACTACTTAAGTCTCAAATTCACCCTCATTTTTTGTTTAATACTTTAAACAATCTCTATTCTTTAACGCTTATGCGATCAGAAAATGCACCCAATGTAGTACTGAAACTTTCAGATTTACTAAGCTATATGCTTTATGAATGTAATCAGCCTAAAGTTGTCTTGGAAAAAGAACTTAAGCTTATGTATGGCTATATTGAATTAGAAAAGCTTCGTTATGGTAGCAGATTAGATGTTCAGATGAAAGTAGTGGGTACTGCTAAAAACCAATTAATTGCACCTTTACTATTTTTACCTTTTCTAGAAAATGCTTTTAAATTTGGCGTAAGCGAAATGTGGCTGTTGCACAACTCAAATGTAGTGTAATTTAGACTTAGTATATATATATATATACTATATAAACATCTGACTATCAGTTGTATAAGTCTATTTTATTTGCTATATTTTGCCATGCAAGGAAGAAAGAATTATCAA
>NZ_DASSWQ010000095.1:0-2511 GCF_035704835.1 Marivirga sp.
CTTTTTTAATGGGTTTCATGCATCAATATTTGCAAGGTTTCTGTCAGGAAAATACGAAAACTTGCAAAAAAATCAAAGCTTTTTATTAATTAAATAATTGATAATCAATGTATTAAATAGTTTTTAAGGGTCGACTACTTAATATTGAAAATAAGTTTATTTTTATTTTCAATATAATTCTATGGATGCAAATAAGGTTGACATGTACGTCATGACAAATGGTAAGTTTTTTGAAGGCTATCGATTACCCCAAATAAGGGAAAGGTTACTCAGTATTGATGAATCAAGATGGCCTTCTATTCAAATGACTCAGCTCAAAGATCCAACAATTAGCCTGATTTTATCCTTATTCGTAGGCTATTTAGGAATTGACCGTTTTTATGTCGGTGATGTCGGACTGGGTATTCTTAAATTAGTCACTTGTGGAGGTTTTGGGATATGGGTTATTGTAGATTGGTTTCTGATCATGGGAACTACTAAAGAAAAGAATTTAGAGAAACTGCATCAAATTTTGTAGGTAAATGGGAAGAAACAGACTTTATATGTTAATCTCTGGTGTGGCTCTTTGTAGCTATCTCTGGTTGGTTTTCAACCTGAGCAGTATTGCTTTGAATGTCTGTTTTTTTAAGCAAATTACATCATTACCATGCCCGGCATGTGGAACAACCCAAAGCGTACTTTTATTATTAGATGGGGAATTTCATGCTGCACTTATGGTAAATCCATTGGGATTATTAGCTTTAATATTGTTAGTTTTAGTGCCACTCTGGGTATTGATTGATTCCTTAGCAGGTAAATCTACTTTGCATTCTTTTTATATTAAAACAGAAAAGCAGATTAAGAATAGATATATAGCTAGTCCTCTAGTTCTCTTCATGCTAATAAATTGGGCTTGGAACATAATGAAAAACTTATGATTGAATCAGGAGATTTTGCGTATAAAGTAAATGATGGTGAGGCTGAAAAAGCTTCCAATAGTTATTTGATGTCTTTAGTTGCTATCATTGCAGGTCTTCCATTGCCTATAATTAATTTGATTGCTACTTTGATCTTTTATTTAGGTAATCAAAGATCTACTCCATTTGTAAGATGGCATTGTACCCAAGCTTTATTCTCTCAACTGTCATTGGTTGTTATCAATAGTATAGGTTTTTGGTGGACTTTTTCAATCCTTTTTGAAGAAAGAGCTATTAATAATGATTATGTGGCTTATATGATTGTGCTTTTCATTTTTAATTTACTTGAATTCATTGCCACTATTTATACAGCTATCCAAACAAGAAAAGGGATTCATGTTAAATGGTGGTTTTATGGTGACCTTTCCAATTCAATTGTTAAACATCAATCTATATGAAAATCGTCATAAGATTTTTCCTGCTTCTTCTCTTTTTTGTAAGCTTTTGGTTTGGTTTATCACAGATTAATTGGATACAAATCTTACAAGTTGAAAAAGTTACCGATTCTACTGAGGAAAAACTTGCTGAAGTTATAAGAAATTCAATTGAGCGCTCAGAAGAAATCATTCGTGATAAGGAAATTAAAGATGTAATTGACAGCATAGTTCATAAAATATCCAATAAAAATAGGATAGATGCTACTGAGCTTAATATTTTGATTGTAAATAATCCGCAAGTAAATGCTTTTGCTTTACCTGATAAGCATCTGGTGATATTCACCGGGTTAATAGAAGCATGCGATAATCCAGAAGCATTAAGTGGGGTTATTGCTCATGAATTAGCACATATAGAGCTAAATCATGTGATGAAAAAGTTAGCTAAGGAAGTTGGTATTTCTGTATTGTTCTCGATAACCTCAAATAGTGGGGGTGAAGTGCTAGGAGAAGTAACCAAAGCTCTTAGTTCCTCTGCTTATGACAGGTCATTGGAGGAAGAAGCAGATGAAAATGCTTTGCGTTATTTGCTTAACACTAATATTGACCCCGAACCATTAGCCGAATTTTTTTATAAACTTTCACTTGATGAACCGGAATTTGCATCAAAAGTTCAGTGGTTGAGTACTCACCCTGATTCCAAAGAAAGAGCAAAGAATATTTTAGATGAAGTAAAGGGGGAAAATCAGTCCTATGAATCTGTCATTTCAATTAAATCATGGGACTTATTGAAGGAAAAAGTGAATTCGAAAATGGAGCAAGAGAATTTTTAGTTTTATAATATTCTTTAGCAAGTCTTTTAGGTTATCAAATTACCATTAATTGTTAGGTATAAGTTAGGCTCCTCTTGATTAATGAAACGAACCTTCAAAACCAAATAATATTTGCTCGAAGAGAGCGGGCAGGAGGACAAAAAGGCGGGCCAGCGTTGGCATGTAGCGATGAAGCCAGCCAGAGGCTGGTCAGCCTCTGGCTGACATCTTTTGTGTGTCAGGCATGGTCATCATGCTATAGGGTGCAAGTCCCGAACGAGAGTTACAGTACTTATCGTTAGCCAATAGCAAGGGTGTCGTGGGCGACTGCGAATCTGAAAGAAGCTGGCGGCAAATATTCGAGCCTAC
>NZ_DASSWQ010000002.1:0-21430 GCF_035704835.1 Marivirga sp.
CTTTTTTAATGGGTTTCATGCATCAATATTTGCAAGGTTTCTGTCAGGAAAATACGAAAACTTGCAAAAAAATCAAAGCTTTTTATTAATTAAATAATTGATAATCAATGTATTAAATAGTTTTTAAGGGTCGACTAATTACCTTCAAAGAGATTCAAACAAAAAAAGCCGAGAATTCTCGGCTTTTCAATTTTATATATAAGTTGCTAACTATTCTTTTTCTACTTTAAAGTTCACTCTTCTATTTTTAGATCTGTTCTCTTTGGTATCATTAGGATAAGCTGGCTCGCTCTCTCCTTTTCCTAAATAATCTAATCTCTCCTTCGCTATCCCATTTTCAGTTAAATAATTAACTACTGATTGAGCTCTTTTCTTAGAAAGCATTTGATTGTACTCTTCTGGTCCTGTGCTATCAGTATGCCCAATAATTACCACTTCAATCTGATTATTATCCTTCATCACTTCCACCATTCTGTTCAATTCTGATTTGCTATTAGCTAGCAACTCAAAACTATCGAAAGCAAAAAATACATTATTAAGTACTATTTCCGCTTTTTCTTTGACAGGAGCCATTATCATATCGTTATTGAAACTTTTGGATTCCTTTTGATTTGTTAAATCAACGTTCTCACTTATAGGCAAATATCCTTTCACTTTCGCTATATATTGATATTCTTTACCCGCAGGTAAAGTGATTTGATACTCCCCAGTGGTAGGGTCAGTTTCAACTTTCCCTACTTCTTCACCGTCTTGAGTTTCATAAGAAACAATAGCATCAAGTGGCTCTTGAGTTTCTGCATCTACTACTCTTCCGGTAATTGTAATAACAGGATCAAGCTCATTAAATAACGGCATTGGTAATCTAAATATATTCATATCGCCTACAGAATCTTCTTTTGTATAATAGGCATAATTACCTTCGGCTGGCATGCTGAAAAATAAGTCATCTCCAGAAGAATTAACCTGTGGTCCCATATTGTAAGGCTCGCTCCAATTTTGCCAAGTATCATCTAATCTTCGTGTCATGTAAATATCACTTTTTCCAAAACCTATATATCCAGATGAAGAGAAAAATAAGGTTTTATCATCTGCTGCTAAGAAAGGAGACGTTTCGTCTGTGGCAGTATTAACTGTTTCTCCTAAATTCATAGGCACTGTCCAAGTTCCATCTCTTTTCTCAAAACTTATATATAAATCTCGATCACCATAAGAGTCTTCTCTTTTTATAGACATCAATAAAGTCTTACGACTATTAGCCAAATAAAAATTAGCTTTCTCTGCCATATTGTAAAAATCCTCTATTTGTAAATTTTGTGGTTTTGACCAAGAATCACCTTCTTTGGAACTCACGGATACTCCTGAATATAATTTTTTCCTCTTCTCATTATATTCATTCCCAATTAATAAAACCATGGTGTTGCCATCAGGTGTAATAGAGCTTACCCAATTTGGTCCATCGCTATTTAATGGTTCTCCTACATTTCTTGCCTCTTGCCATTCATTTGAAGTAGTATCCAAATCACTCACCCATATATCCTCATAATCTTCAATTCCTCCAATATTATCAGGGTGAAATTTTCTACCAAAAAATAATTGCTTTCCATCTGGGCTTAATATGGGTTTTAATTCTTCGTATGGACTATTTACTCTTTCATCTAGCCTTTCAGAAACTAATTCCTGTTTGACATTTGGTACCAACTCTAATTGTAAATCAATTGGAGTTTCCGAATCCGTAATTCCTATCGCATCGATACTATAATAGCCAGGAACAGCATTTCCATCAAACTCAAGTTTTACTGCAGCTACATTAAATTCAGTCAATTCTGTAAATAGTCTTAGAAATCGACCTGGTTGATTAACAATAACAGGCTCTCTTTCAATCATTAAATATTCATTACCCTCTTCATCATAAAAAAATATCTTGGTAAGCGCACTTGGATTATATGATTCTGCAATAGCAATCTGTCTGATAGGTTTTGGATTATTGAAACCAACCTTTATAAATTCTTCTCTACCAGGTCGGCTTGGCGTCCATGCGCTTGGGCTTCCGTCTCCCCAAGGAAAAACATTTGGTTTACCTAACAGCTGATTTACAGAATATTGTGTTTCTTCTAGTTGAGAAGAATATTCCAACACCTCATCGGCCCAATTTGTCTCCTGAGCAAATAATATCTGAGAATAAAATAGAAATGGAATAGGCAGTAATGCAAATAATAGTTTCTTCATTTTTTGTTATTCAGTATTCAATATTCAAGCCTCTACCATCCTATTATTGAGTTTGGCTTGTTCAGTATTTTCTTTACTTATTAGTTGAGTTCCCCCAAAGGCTTTTGTTTTAATTCTTTCCGAACTTACGAATCTAGACATTAAATAGGTTTTTACAGCCGTTACTCGTTTTTCGCTCAATCGTAAATTCGCTGACGTAATTCCTCTAAAATCAGTATGCCCTTCCAATTAAATTCCCATTTCATGATGCTTCTGAAGCATCTCAACCAATTTATCTAATTCTCTATAAGAGCTTTCTACTATAGCTGCTTTACGCTGTTCAAAATTTATATCCAATCTTAAAATAGTGACTGAACCAGACTTTAATAAATTAAATGTTAATAGTTCTGCCTCCTTTTTAATTTTAATTTTTTCCTTTTTTGGAATGTACCCTTCAGCATTAACTCTAACAATATATTCTATTTTTTCTTTAAGATAGAATGAAAATCACCTGTCTCTTTTGATGAATGAAAAATACGAATATCTGAGCAATACGGTAAACTCTCCAATTTGAGAGTAGCCTTTATTGGGGAGTTAAGTGTCTCATCTATCACTTTACCATCGAATTCAACCCATTCTGAGGTAGGTTGAGCAATAACTGATTGCATCCAACATGTAAAAATAATATTTAAAATAAATAACAAACCTTTCATGAGGTAAAATTTATTAATTTTCTAGTGATAATCACAGACAAAATTAGCTTTTAATAATGGTAAATATAGTATTATTCGATGAAATTATTGAAATTCTATTCGAATGGCTTCTTATTAAACATCAAATACCCAATATTAGCTAATAATAAAAAGGGAGTTCTATCATCATAATAGTGCGCAGAAACACCAAGGGGGCCAATTGGAGACATATAAAAGATGGCGCCCATAGCCGAAAAATTATAATCTGGAATTAAATTACTTCTTCTAATGACATCATTATTTTCTTCCCATTTTACCAAAGGCTTAAACGCATGCCCCTCCAATCTGAACTGAAACTTTTTATAAATTGGTATTTGGTATTTCACTCCTCCAGCTATAAATAATGGTGACCTAAAGTTTTCGAGAAATAAGCCTAAACTTTCATATGTTGGACTATAAGCTGGAGTATTTAGTATGGTCCCTCTAAAATTAGAAAATGCCTTGATGCTAGAAGCCTTGGCTGTTAAGGAAAATCCAAAATTACCATATTCCAAAGGGTAATATCTTTCAATTTCTGCGTGAACCTGTAACCAGTTATGTTTTTCTACATTTTGAGGCAAGTCGGAAGTTGAGCCAGGTACATAAAACTCATCTCCATAATTATGAGCAATACCAATTCGAATTCTAGAACCTTTGGTAGGAAATACTTTTTGATTCAGATTAGAAAATGTTAAGGATAAATCTTGTTGAAAACCAAAGAATCGATTCAAATCCAAGGTGTCGGAAGCAATATAATTATCATTATTAGTATACTCGTTAACTTTCCTTAATAGGCTACTTTTAAATTCTAGCTTCATCTTTTCCAAAATCGGCATACCGATAGTTAGCCCATAATTTCTATCAAATTGATTAATAGGAATCACTCTCCTACTATCTAAAAAATTACCAGTATTTAGAAAATCCCAGCCATTGTAAGTGAAAAACGGTTCAACATAAAACTGATAACCAAATGGTAAAGTGAGTTTTAGTTTGTAATCAAATGCCTTATAAAATTGACCTATACTTAAAGATGTATTGTGATTAAATAATAAATAATTGAGATGATCATATCCTGCTCCTAAGTAAAAATTACTTAACCCGGAACTTGCAACATTTCCTCCCAAATTTAATCGTATGTTCTCCTCACCCTCGGAGGTTAAGTCGAAAGCATAGTTCCTGTTCTGCCTATCGTAATAAATAGTTGGAAAAACATTTTTGAAATACGGATCTGCAACTAGGTTATAATAGTTGTATTTTAATTCAGAAATCCCTATCTCCGACTTATTCAACGGATTGATTATTTTTCGAATATAATTTTTCTCATCCTCACGGAAACCTTCAAACTCAAATGTAGAGAATATCAAAGGCTTCATTTTGCTTTTAAACATTGCTCTCTTTTTGTCTAAATCCTCTTGCGACCTTCTGTCTTCAATTTTCTTAAGCAATTCTGGTATCATTCTATTTGCTGCCGCGTATCCGCTATCAATTATCTGAGCTGCCTTATTAAAATCAAATCCTGAAAATTCCTCTAGATTTGGTTCAATTAAAGAATAGTTTTCTCCCAAATCCTTTGTATCAACTTTATCCATTATCATATATAATAATGAAGTTGATATTAATTTGCGATCGTTATCAGGATAGTCTTCAAATATCTTTGTGGATACATTTACACCAATTAAGAAATCGGGGGCATAGCTATTTCGGAGTTCCAAAGCTGGAAAATTATCATAAATCCCACCATCAAAAATGTACTCTCCATTAATTCTTATGGGATTATAAACATAAGGAACTGACATAGTGGCCCGAAGTACTTTACCAAGCTTTCCGGATTCCATATAAACAGACTTTTGTGTGAAAATCTCCGCACCTACGGCTTTAAAAGGCACAAATAAGTTATCAAAATCTTGATTAGCAACTTGATTAGCTTTGGAGGTAAATTCAGCTAACATAAAATTAAGAATTTGATCATTTGCTAATTGTGGCCTGAAATTAGCCTCAAAAGTGGAATCTACACCTAAGTTAATCTCTAGCCAATCGGGTTTAGAGGCTGCTTGATGATAATAAATGTTGAAATCTTCTGGAAAATTGCCTTCAATCCAATTTTGAAAATCTTTAGATCTGGCAATAGAGTCAATTTCCTCAGGGCTAAATCCTGAAGCATAAAAACCTCCAACTACACCACCCATGGAGGTGCCCATTATATAATCTATAGGAATATTATTTTCTTCGAGCGCCTTTAACACACCAATGTGAGCCAACCCTTTTGCACCACCTCCACTCAAAACTAATCCAACTTTCTGAGAAAAAAGGGAATGGCTAATACACAGTAAATAGAATAAAAGGAGAAGCTTTCTATAGCAATACAGTAGGTTCATTTTATGACAACTTCTTATACTGAAGTCAAAAGATAAAGAACCTTATTTAATTTTTTTGCATTCCTGCAATTAAAACTTCTTCTTCACTTTCAGGATAAGATATTAAATCTAGCTTGGATTTAACATATCCTTTGTATCTATTAAAGTTGGATAAATAGTCTGATTTGATTGGTTCGGAAGGTGGTAAATCTACTTTCATAGCATCCACCTGTTTTCCATTTTTCCAGAATCTGTAACATAAATGAGGACCAGTAGCTAAGCCAGTTTGCCCAACATACCCAATTAACTGCCCTTGCTTAACTTTCATGCCTGCACGGATTCCTTTAGCGATGCCATTCATATGCAAATATTGCGTTGAATAAGTTGCATTGTGTCTAATTTTCACATTTCGACCGTTATATTTTTCATATTGAGCCTTAGTGATTACTCCGTCACCAGCTGCATAAATTGGCGTTCCTGTTGGAGCGGCATAATCAGTTCCTAAATGTGCTTTATATCGTTTTTGAACTGGGTGATATCTCCTTGCAGTATATCTCGAGCTTATTCTTGTAAACTTAACTGGATAACGTAAAAAAGCTTTACGTAAACTTTTCCCTTCTTCATCAAAATAATCAATCCCTTTACCCTGGTCGAAAGCAATGGATAGAAATGGATTATTATAATGAATTAATTCGGCTCCAATAATTTCTTGAACTCCCACTGATTTTCCTTCAATCGTTCTTTCAGTATATAAAACTTTAAACTGATCTCCAGGATATATTTTAGTAAAATCAATTTGCCATCCGTACATATCGGCCACCAAATCGACTAATTCTGGAGTACCACCGTTTTTCAAAATCTCTTCGTACAGTGAAGATTGGATAGTACCACTAATTGCTTTTTCTTTAATTTCAACTGGTCTTTTCTCTAGATAGACGTTGATAGAATCTTTTAAATTGAAAACTACATATTCCTCAGGATTCGGTTCGTAAACTAGTGCAGTGGCCGAAGGAAGAGAATCAGTATCTTGATAAATAACAGTATATTTTTTATTAGGAGCTATTTTTCGAACATCAAAGACATTCTTAGCCACATTTGCTAATTGAAAAATAGTTTGGTGCGAAACATTATAAGCGAGAAGTATATCCGAAATACTCTGATTCCGCTTTACCGCATGCTCCTCCACTTGAAAAGAATCTACCACCATACCATACAAAATTGTTGGGGCTGCTTCTAAAACTTCGGTGGCTACAGAATCCACTTTAGTATATTTTTTTAAAATCGCTTTATCAATTGAATTATACTCGAACGTGTAAAAATAAGCAACTGAAATAACAATTAGTACTGCTGCTGCACCCAAAAATTTTCTCATAATATTTCTCTTTCCTATTAAAGCGTCCCGCAATATTATTATATTTTATTAAAAACCAATGAATTAACTACTATATTTTAAAGCGATTATTTAAAATTTAAAGAGCCCTATTGATATTTTCCTAAAATTAAAAACAAATTATCTTTTACCTATAGGTATTATACTGAAATATCAATTTTCAACATTGTATTGCATTAAAAGTCCTAAAAAACAATTCTGCTTTAATCCCAAAAATTTTACAAATCTGCTGGTACGAAAACTTAGTACGAGCCAAAATATCTTCTGATAAACCATTCACTGAATGCCAAAAGAAAAATTAGTAAATAAGGCACTATATTTTGTGTTATAGGCGTAGTTTCACTCTCTCCGCTTAAGATTTGGGGGTATTCCTTTGAAAGTAAATATCCTTTCAAATTTTCGATTTCATTTTTATTGAAAAACTGCCCTTCATTCTTTTGCGCTAATCTTCTTAGTAATTTGAAATCCGCCTGTAAGTTCTGACTTTCAATGTCAAATTCATCTACTACAAATTGTCCTTTACTTTCAAATTTCTTTCCTTGAATTGATGTAAGAGCAGTGAATTCATATATTCCCCCAGGCAGATTTCCGGCCGTAAAATCTGGCTTTAGTCTATCTGGTGTAAATTCAAAACTATAAACACTATCAATCGAATTCTTTATTTCTAACTGAACAGGAATTCCATAAATCCGATCAAAAACTTCATTATACAACTCCACTTTAAATTTAATTTCTTCATTGTCGGCAAATTCCTCTTTTACAGGGAAAACTTTAAATCTATCTTTTTGATTTTTTGCGGTTAAGTATCGAATGGTTTTCATGACCCACTCATCGAAAAATTCATGCTTTTGTGTATTCAAATACTCTACCATCCGCCAAATCCTGAAATTTTGAACTAAAAGAGTAGCTTGCCTTACATCATTATTTGCATAAAAAACAAAAACTGGCTGTTCAGTATTCACATTCCCCACTTTTTTCATAAATAATGCGGTGGAAAGAGGATTGAAATTATGCTTGGCAAAAGGCATTGAAACAGGCGGTAATTCTTGCATCACTTCATTTTGGCTACTGCTTAATTCAAATAAATCAAAATTTGAATTCATGTATGCAAAAGCCTCATCTCGTTCAGAGGAAGACACCAAACTCACAGATTCA
Organism: Marivirga sp.; assembly: GCF_035704835.1. Taxonomy (GTDB): domain Bacteria; phylum Bacteroidota; class Bacteroidia; order Cytophagales; family Cyclobacteriaceae; genus Marivirga. The sequence goes on from NZ_DASSWQ010000002.1 coordinate 7,836, forward strand.
TTAAGCTCATTATGCTTTCTAATATCCAAACGAGGTCCTGAAATAAACCATATAGGTGTTTCTATATTTATCAAAGTTTCAATCTCCTTTTCAAATGTATTAGCTTGGTTTGGTAAATGAAATAAAATGACCAGATCATATTCTCCAACATCTTTTAATTTTTCATTACTTATTCCATCAATAGCCAGCGTAAAGTCATAATTATCATTTCCATCTATGGCAGCGGATAATGCTTTAATATCTGGGTGCGGATAGGGTGCAATCAATAGTATATTTTTTTTTCCTTCCACTATATTGATGTATGCATATTTGGAATTATTCTCTGAATTAAATTCATTCTTCAAAATTTCAACCTCCACAGCATACTCTTGAAAACCTGTTTCATCTGCATCAATTAAAAACTGAACTGTCTCAATATTTTTTTCACTTTTAAACTGAACTGGTTTTTGAGCAATCACTTTTCCTTTATTAAGCAATTTCACTTGCGTAGTTTCACCTTCAAATCCTGATTGCAAAATGTCAGCCTCTATAGGAAATTGGTTGCCTTCATAAGCCACCTTATTGTACCTGATTTGCTGTAAAATCACATCTTTCTTCTTTGTAGTATCGCCCAAGCCAAGAGTGCTGAGTTGAAATGGAAATTCATAATAATCTGGAGCTATTCCTTGATTATATATTCCATCAGAAATTAAGAATACTTCAGAAATTAAATTTTCATCATAGTTGGTAGCTATATTTTCCAAAGCCGTATTAATTGGACTTGATTTACCCGTATTTCTAATGCTATCTTGCTCAGATACTTCATTACCTGAAAAGCCAATAATTTGGATATCGACTTCTTTTTCTGTGCTGACTTCAGAACTTAACTCCTGAATTGATTGCCAATAAAATTGCAAATTGCTTTCACTTTTGCTAATAGACTCAGAATCATCCCATAAGAAAATGATTTTTGAAGGTTCGGAAGTTGTTTTTTTATTACTTATAAATGGCTCCAGAAAAAGATAGCCGATAAGGGTAACCACTAAAAATCGCAGGATAAACAATACTTTATTCCAAATAGGATTCCATGGCGTTTTCTTTCTGCTATAAAGCAGATAAGCATATCCTAGGCCTATCAAAACAAATAAAATTAGCCAGTATGGTGAATAAGTGGTATTTAACATATTAAGAAGCCAATTTTATTATTTATTGTCAATTATAAAAGCGTTTTTAAATAGAGCAACTTTTTAAGATTTCAATGGTAGCAATGATTTACCTGATAAGTACGGAATAACTTCATAAATACTTTCTTGAATACAGAATTCAATATCCTTCACCACACTTAGTTTAGCTAACCTTTTTGCATGAGAGGAATCGTTCATATATCGCATCATATCTTTTTTTGCTGTAATATACATTGCTTCAGCCGCTAAAGGAGCATCACAAGCAAACTCAAATTTACTTTTCAATTGATTACACAAAGCACCTGCAAATAAAGTATCTTCTAAATTAAATTTACCCTTCCATCCTGCACATAATACAACAATATCTTCCTCTTTGTTTATAAGATAATCAGTTAAAGCCTTTAAATTCAAAAATGCCCCAATCAAAATCTCTTTTGCCGCTAAGCTTTTATGTATTGCTAAAGTTCCATTTGTGGTAGTGACCGCCACTTTTTGACCTTTCACCTTCTCACTCATATATTCGAAGGGTGAATTACCCATGTCAAAACCTTCCGCTTTACTTCCATCACGCTCAGCTGCGGCTAAATATCCTACATCTTGTAAAGCCTTGCATTCCTCTAAAGTAGAAACAGGAACAATTTCTTTAACTCCATTGGCCAATCCGCTCACCATGCAGGAAGTGGCTCGCAAAATATCTACCACCACTACAATCTTATGTTCTAAATCGTACTGATGGAGCAATTCCGGTGTGAGACAAACATCTATTTTTTTCATTTAATCATTTTAACTTTCTCAAAGTGCAAAAATTGCAAAATAATTTGAAATAAAGGCTTAATTATAGATTAGTATCATAAGGAATAGACAATCAGATCATTTTGATTAATTTTACTTCTTATGAAATTACACTTAAGTTTACTCATACTTTTCCTTTTCGTCTTTGGATGCAAAAAAGCCGAACAATCCAGCTCCAGCATAAAAGGAGAAGAGTTAATGCAATACAGTTCGAAACTGAGCATTGAAAAAATGAATGATTATTATAAAGTTGAAGTTTTAAACCCAAACTCCTCGGATAGTAGTTCTTTCACTTATATTCTCTACAAAAATGAAAAGCCTGAAATCATTGCAGCTGCTTTTCTTCAAATCCCTATACAAAGTGCAGTTTGCTTATCAACTTCTCATCTCCCCCCATTTAGCACGCTAGGCAAAAGTCAAACTTTAATTGGTTTTCCTAACACTGATCTCATCTATAATAAAGAGCTTTTAAAATTGGTCAATAAAGGAAGAATTGCCGATGTAGGAAGGAAAAATGGAGTTAATATAGAAAAAGTGATGGAGCTAATGCCAGATTTAATAATGGCTTACAGTTTAGGCAGTAGCATGGAGCAATTAAAACCATTACAAAAAGCTGGGATTCCGATTATTTTAAATACCGATTATTTGGAAAATTCTCCATTAGGGCGTGCGGAGTGGTTGAAACTTACCGCTGTTTTAGTAGATCAATACGCAACTGGAGATAGTCTTTTCAAATCAATTGAAGCTTCCTACTTAGAAACCAAATCCATGGTTGAAAATATAGAAGATAAACCAACCGTTATGACGGGACTCATGTATGGCGACATATGGTATGTGCCTGGTGGAGATAGTTTTGCCGCAAAATTTATTGAAGACGCAGGAGGAAATTACCTTTGGTCAGAAAATGCTCAAACAGGTAGCTTAGAGCTCAGCTTTGAAAGTGTTTTATCCAAAGCTCAAAATGCTAATTTTTGGATTGGCGCAGCTTCATTCAGGAGTTTAAAAGAACTGAAAAATTCAAATAATAAATATGCTCTATTTGATGCTTTCTACAATCAGAACGTGTATTCTTATACTAAAAGAGTGAATGAAGAAGGGGCTAATGATTTTTTAGAATCTGGTTTTATGAGAGCCGATTGGGTACTAAAGGATTATGTCAATTTATTGCATCCAACCATCTTAAAGGACTCTACCACCATTTATTTTGAAGTTTTAAATCCTTGAAAAAAACAGTATCATATAAAAAAATTGCCTTATTGATTCCAATCCTATTGGTATTAATAATTCTTTCTTTAAGCCTTGGATCTGTGCGCATTTCCGTGAATGAACTACTCAATATTTTAATAGGAAAAGACATACAAAACACGGCCTATCAGAACATTCTACTTTCTTACAGAATGCCTAAAACAATTACTTCCGCTTTTGCTGGAGCGGCTTTAGGTTTTGCGGGTTTACAAATGCAGACGCTATTTCGAAATCCATTGGCAGGACCATTTGTGTTAGGAATTAGCTCTGGCGCAAGCTTAGGAGTAGCCTTACTTGTTTTGTTGGGCGTAGGGGTAAATGGGGCATTAGCCTATTGGGGAATGGCAATATCTTCCGTTATTGGCTCTTCCATTGTGCTATTGTTAGTGGTTTTAGTTTCCATGAGGCTAAAAGATAGTATGTCTCTATTATTAGTCGGATTGATGTTTGGAGCATTTACTTCAGCCATCGTAAGTGTGATGCAATATTTCAGCAGTGCTGAAGATATTCAAAATTATCTTTTCTGGACTTTTGGTGCCACCGGAAACCTAAGTTGGGCTGAATTACAGTTATTTGTCCCGCTTATCATTTTAGGAATAATAATCGGTTACTGGCAAGCAAAACCACTAAACGCACTTTTAATGGGTGATAATTATGCACAAAGTATGGGGTTACGGATTCGGAATGTCAGATTGCTTTTAGTGATTTCAACCAGTATTTTAGCGGGGATAGTTACAGCCTTTTGCGGACCAATCGCCTTCTTAGGGCTTGCAGTTCCCCACATCAGCAGGATATTGTTTAAAACATCCAATCATTTTACGCTGATCCCTGCCACACTTTTAATTGGAGCTTGCCTTTTATTAATTTGCGATATCATAGCACAAGTTCCTTTTTCCGATTTAATATTACCCATAAATGCGGTGACCTCACTATTTGGTGCTCCGGTGGTGATTTGGTTGATTTTAAGAAGAAAAAACATTAGTAAAAATTTTGGATAATTTACCCAACATATTGACCACTTCAGATTTATCCATAGGCTACAAAAAAGGAAAATCACAAAATATCCTCATGGAAGACCTTAATCTGAAAATTCAGAAAGGTAAATTCATTGCCTTATTGGGAGCCAATGGTGTGGGAAAAAGCACCTTGATCAGAACTTTAGCAAATCTTCAATCGGCCTTGAAGGGTGGCGTTTTTATAAATGAAAAAGATATCAATCATTTCGGAGCAAAAGAATTTGCCAGAAATGTCAGTTTAGTTTTAACCGACCCAGTACAAGGTGGCAATATGACTATTCTTGAATTAGTGGAAATGGGGCGTTATCCCTTCACCAACTGGACAGGAAAATTAATGGCATCAGACCATGAGAAAGTTGAAAAAGCAATCCAATTATGCGCCATAGGCTATTTGAAAGAAGCTAATATCACAGAGATAAGTGACGGTCAACTACAGAAAGCTATGATAGCCAGAGCCTTAGCTCAAGATGGAGAACTAATGTTGCTTGATGAACCCACCGTCCATTTAGATGCCAATAACAGATTTACTGTTTTAGAATTACTGAGAAACTTGGTCAACGAAACAGAAAAATCAATGCTCATTAGTACTCACCAAGTTGAAATTGCACTTAAAATGGCAGATGAAATTTGGCTAGCTAATTGTGGTGAAAACATAGTCTGCGGAACACCAGATGAATTAATTAGAAATGGAGCCATAGAAAGGTCATTTCCATATTTGAAGAACACAAAAGAATATTGAACCCCACCTCATATCTGACGTAAACAACCTAAAGGTTAAATTTAAGGAAAACTTACATCTGTCATTTCTAGCGTTTCAGACTTATTAAAATCCTACTTTTTATTTCTACTATTGCATTCCCATTTTCACTGAACTCAAGAACTGTGGTAAATATTTTCAAAAAAAGTATAAAAATAAGCGAAGAGAAGCATTACCTAAAGGTTATAAGTCAAGGTGAAAGAACAGAATTTAGCCTTGTATTACAAAATGCGGAGAAAATTCATAAAGCCATTCAATTATCAAATAGGAAGAGAATTTTACTGGATTATCGTGACACCATTTTTAAAATGCCTCACAACGAAGCTTTTAATTTATTAAAAGTATTTGAACTAAAGCTTACAGAATTCAGAGAAGTTAAAATGGCGGTTATTATTAATCCCAGAACTGAGGAAATTGGTGGTTTTTGGGCTTCAATTTGTCGGAAGAGAGGTTTTGATTATCAAATTTTCCGTGATGAAGATGAAGCTCAAGATTGGCTTTTAACTGAAAATCAAGCTGGTTGACATTCCCTACAAATTCCATTCATCGTGTAGCTTATGCTGTTGAGCTGATATCCATTTTCTAATACAACATCAGGAATTTTTACATCTTCCAAGCAGTATGTCTGATTACATTGCTCACAAATAAAATGAGCATGTTTATCTTGATGGACATGTTCAGGACAACTATCAGAGCAAATGGCATATCGCATATTCCCGTTTGGGTCGGGTGTCTGATGTAAAATACCGTTTTCTTCAAATGAATTTAAAGCTCTATAAATCGTAACTCTATCATGGCTTGATTTCAAATCTTTTTCTATATCGCTTACAGACAAGGCATGCTTTGATCCCATAAATATTTGAAGCATCTCCAATCTAATTTGTGTTTTACGCAAACCATTGGATTTCAATATATTTTCTGCTTTAAATGTCGTCTCCATTGCCTCTTTATCTTCCTCAAATATCATGAAAATTATACAGAATTCAAACTAACGCAATTAGTTTGCTTTTATAAACTTCTCGTAAGATATCGTATTAAATTATTCTTTTTCTACTGCCTCACCTTGCAATTGTTTATGATAAAGCTCTTTATACGGCCCTTGTTTATTTAAAAGTTCTGATTCTGTTCCTTGTTGAACGATTTCACCATCATCCAGCACGATGATATAATTTGCCAATTTCGCAGAACTTACTCTGTGAGAAATAATAACGCTTGTTCTATTTTGCATTATTTTCTTTAATGCATTAAGAATAGCATTTTCAGTTTTGGTGTCAACAGCGGATAAGGCATCATCCAGAATCATAATTTTAGGATCGCGAGCGATAGCTCTTGCAATGGATACTCGCTGTTTTTGACCACCCGATAATGTAATTCCTCTCTCACCTAACTCGGTATCATATCCTTTAGGGAAATCAAGAATGTTATTATGTAAATCTGCATCTTTAGAAGCTTTCAACATTTGTTCCTCGCTTAGGCCTGTACTTCCAAAAGTTATATTATTTCGTATAGAGTCAGAGAATAAAAACACATCCTGAGGTACATACCCTATCTGACTTCTTAAATTTTCAACTTTAAAATCAGCGATTGGGGTATCATCTACCCTAATATTTCCAGCTGTAGGGTCGTACATTCTTGTAATCAAGTTGGCAATTGTACTTTTTCCTGAACCAGTGGCCCCAATTACAGCTAGCGTTTCTCCTTTCTTCACCGAAAAGCTCACCTCTTTTAAAGCCTTAATTCCGCTGTCAGGATAGGTGAAGCTTACTTTATCAAAAACAATTTCTCCTACAATATCCTTTTCTAAATTTTTATCAGATACTATTTCTGTCTTGGTACTTAAAAATTCATTAATACGCTTTTGAGAAGCTGCTGCCCTTTGTATAATGCTGGTCACCCAGCCTACCGAAGTAACTGGCCAAGTCAATAAGTTTACGTAAATAATAAATTCGGCTATATTTCCAGCACTTACCGCTCCATTCATTACTTCAACGCCTCCAATATATATCACTAAAATAATACTCAAGCCTATCATCCCCATAATTAAGGGAAAGAAAAGTGCTTCAATAAATGTTAATTTCAGCGCTCTGAATTTGTAATTATTAGTCTCTTTCGTAAAATTCTGAAGCGAATCTTCCTCTCTAACAAAGGATTTTAGAACTCTAATGCCAGAAAAAGCTTCTTGCACCAAAGTGGAAAGTTGAGATTGGCTTTTTTGGATTTCCTCTGAGCGTTTATTAATCAAATTGTTTACAAAATAAATGCTTACTGAAAGAAATGGTAGCGGAATTAAGGAATACCATGTAAGTGTAGCATTTACAGAAAACATAATCGGAATCACAATACAAAAAAGCGTCACCAGGTTGACAGAATACATTATGGCAGGCCCTAAATACATTCTCACTTTACTGACATCCTCCGATATTCGGTTCATTATATCGCCTGTATTATTTCTTCTGTAGAAACTAAGTGGCAATTTTTGGTAATGATTATAAATTTCGTTTTTCAAATCATATTCAATATGGCGCGACATCACAATTATAGTTTGCCGTACCAAAAAGAGAAATAATCCTCTTCCTAATGCCAAAAGGATGATAATTCCTCCATATACTAAAATCGCTGATGAGAAGATTTCGTAATAATTAGATTGCAAATCAAAACCATCATACATCCGGTACATTTCAATATTCTCTTTTACCAGATTGAAGGCATAACGCACTACCTGAGCAGGGAAAACTGCAAAGAAATTAGACACAATCATAAAGAGAATGCCCAACAGAAGCAGATATTTATATTTTAGAAGATACTTATTTAAGTGCTTTAATTCTATCACGGAATAACAACGTTTGATGAATTAGATGGTTTAAAGTAAAAAATCCAAACCATTCAAATGATAATAAAATACAAATATACAATTCCACAAGTGGATTAAATCCATATTTAACCATTAATGACAGGATTGTTGAAAATATTTTAAAACTATTAATCATTTAAGAAATATTGCTTTCACGTTTTAAACGAAATTAAATTTCACTTAAAAGTCCCTTATAAAATTATCATTTTGCTTATCGCGATATCAACTCCTTAAATATGGAATAAATGCAATTTGTGCAACAATTGATTTGCAGTAAAAATAAAGTTATTTTTGCATCGATATTTCCCGAAAGGTAGGGAAAAGGAAACGACAAAAGACATCAAAATTAATTCCAAAATGGTTGAATTAAACGAAAAAGAAGCCCAAACGAAATTCTCAGCATTTGATACAATTGCTGAAATGGGGCATGAACAAGTGGTTTATTGCTTTGATAAACCTACTGGCCTGAAAGCCATAATCGCCATTCACAACACCATTTTAGGTCCTGCATTAGGCGGAACAAGAATGTGGGCTTACAAAAATGACCAAGAAGCTTTGATAGATGTCCTCCGATTATCAAGAGGAATGACCTACAAAGCAGCCATTTCAGGACTAAATTTAGGAGGCGGAAAAGCAGTTATAATTGGTAATCCTAAAGAGTTAAAGAATGAAGCTTTTTTAAGAAGATTCGGAAGATTTGTAGATAGCTTGAGCGGTAGATACATTACGGCTGAGGATATGAACATGAATACTTCTGATATGGTACATATTTCATATGAAACCAAAAACGTAATGGGATTGCCAGAATCTATGAATGGAAGCGGTGACCCTTCTCCTGTCACAGCTTATGGTGTTTACATGGGCTTAAAAGCTACTGTAAACAAAGCCTATGGTATTGATAGTCTACAAGGAAAGAAAATTTCTGTACAAGGAGTTGGTCAAGTAGGACATTATTTAGTGGATCACCTTATTGAGGAAGGTGCACAAGTAACTATTGCAGATATTAATGAAAGTAATATCAACAGAGTTACAGATAAACATGATGTTACGGTTGTACAGCCAGAAATGATTTATGATGTTGATGCCGATATCTATGCTCCATGTGCAATGGGTGCTACTATTAATGATGATACGATCAACAGGTTAAAAGCTAACGTAATAGTGGGTGCTGCTAACAATCAATTAGCTGATGAAAAGAGACATGGAAAAATGCTTCAAGATAAAGGTATTTTTTACGCTCCTGATTTTCTAGTGAATGCTGGTGGTATTATTAATATCTTCCCTGAATTGATGAAAAATTACAATAAGCCATTGGCATTGGAACAAACTGAGAAGATTTATGACAAATGTTTGGAAATATTAAACAAAGCTGAGGCTGAGGGCAAAACCTCTCACCAAGCTGCTATTGAAATTGCTGACAAGCGAATGGCAGACATGGGCAAAGTGAAATTAGCTTACTAAGCTTTGAATTATTAATTTTACAAGGAAGGGGGGTAGCCGTCTTCCTTATTTTTATTATATTATCGTTCTTTTTATTATTGATTATGCTGAACAGAAGGTCCTTAAGAATAAAAGTTATGCAAGCGCTTTATGCGGTTCAAAAATGTGAAGAAGCAAATTTTGAATTGGCGCAAGACCACATAGAAGACATTTTTACTCCAGATTTAAATTCAATGGAAGTGCAAGATAAGGTGCTTCTGAAACAGAATGCAAAAACAGCCATAAAAATATTTAAATCAAATTACCACGCAAATCAAATAAAAGAAGAGCAGGATAGCAATCCTGAAATCCGAGCAGCAGTTAGTGATGCAATTAATCTCTTTCAAACAAATGTTAAAAAAGACATTTCTTTTGTAAGAAAGGATATGCTAGACGCTGTAAATACGCTTTTAGAAAACTATTACCTTTCTTTAAAACTCTTAATTGAATTTGCCGATTTGGCAAAAGAAGATATTAAGAAACGAGAAAAAAGAATAGCTGAAAGTGGAAAACAAATCTTTGAAAGTGAGTTAAATTTATATCAAAATAAAGGTATCAAAATTCTAAAAGAGAATGATGCACTTCAAAGTGAATTTATTCGCTTTGGTACAAGTTGGGAAGACGACCAATTGGATGTTCAAGAATGGTACAGAGATACGCTGAAGAAAGCAGATTTCTATAAAGAATATTTGATGAAAAACAATCCTAGTTTTGAAGATGATGTGGAAGTTCTTAATCAAATCTGCCGTCATATTATTTTAAAAAATGAAGCAATTACAAACTTCATGGCAGAAAGAGATCTATATTGGGAGGAAAATAAATCAGCTCTAAAATCGATGTTGAAAAAAAGTATCAAATCAATGGATGATATGACCCAACATATTGAACTGATTGAACTCTCAGCAAATTGGGAAGATGATAGTGATTTTTTCAAAGAATTATTTCAACAAACTATTCTTCATGACGAAAAATATGAAAAGCTAATTTCTGAATTTGCACAAAACTGGGCAACTGACAGAATAGCGACAGTGGATATGATAATACTAAAAATGGCAGTAGCAGAAATGCTCAATTTCCCAAGTATCCCTGTTAAAGTAACAATAAATGAGTACATTGAGCTTTCTAAAAATTACAGTACGCAAAAAAGTAAGCAATTTGTTAATGGTTTATTAGACAAAATTTCAGTCAGCTTAGATAAAGAAGATAAAATTCAAAAAAGTGGGCGAGGTTTAATAGACAATAAATAACTTCATAATACTATTTGCGTAGAACTCAAAAAACTTTAATTGTACATTTGAATCATTTTTTAAGTACAGTATATTTACAGCTAAAGCAAAAATATTATGAGCAAAGGAAGTAATTTATTCGCATTTTTAGCGGGAGCAGCTGCAGGAGCAATTGTAGGGGTTTTATATGCACCTGACACTGGTGAGAATACGAGAGATAAGTTAAGTTATCGATTAGGAAAGTATAAAGAAATGTTAGAAGACCTTTTGAATGACATTTCAGAAGGAGAAGATTTAGGATTAAGCACAGCGAGAAGTGACGGAGAAAAAGTGGTTAATTCTGCAAAACAAAAAGCTGAACAATTACTAACAGACGTGGATGCGCTGCTTGGACAAATTAAAAATAAAGAAGAAAAAGCAAAATAAATTAACAAATAAAAACTATGAAAAGTGTAATATATGCAATTTTTGCAATAGGTTTATTGTCACTTGGAGCATGTGATAGTGACTTAGAAAAACGAGTAACAGATTTGGAGAGAAGAGTTGCAGCTCTTGAAGGTAATGGTGGTAATACTACAATGAGTACTTCTTCGCAAGTAAATAGCGCTACTACCGAAAATAAAGCTCAAGTACAAAATACTTCAAACGAAAAACCAGAAGGTCCATTACCAGTAATGGAGTTTGCTGAAAAAACACATGATTTTGGCAGAATAACGGAAGGAGAGGTTGTAACAAAAGTTTTTACCTTTAAAAACACAGGCGAGGCTCCATTGATTATTTCGAATGCTACTTCATCTTGTGGATGTACAGTGCCATCTTATCCTAAAAATAAGCCAATCGCTCCAGGTGAAGAAGGAGAAATTGAGGTAAAGTATAACTCTAGAGGCAAAAAGAATCAGGATAACAAAGTAGTAAGAATCACAGCTAACACGTGGCCTGCAACAAATAATATAACAATTAAAGCATTTGTAGAGCCTAAGGCTGAAACCACAAGTGCAGGACCAGTAAAACAATAATAATTAATGATCCAATTTATTTTAGCACAAGCTACTACAGGAGATGATAGCGCTTGGATGAGCCAATTACTTTTATTTGGTGGTATAATTTTAGTATTTTATTTCTTTATGATTCGTCCGCAGCAGAAAAAGCAGAAGGATCAGAAGAAATTCATTGCTGAAATCAAAAAAGGTGATTCAGTGGTGACAATTGGTGGCCTTCACGGGAAAGTTTACCAGGTAGAAGAAGATAAAATTATTTTGGAAGTGGATAAAGGCACCAAAATGATTTTTGAAAAGTCTGCAGTATCATTAGAACAAAGTAAAAAACTTCAAGAAAAATAAAATTATTGAAGCAATTTGAAAAAATATGGGATTGGTTGAGCAATGTTTTCTTGCCGCAATCAAATGATACTATTAAAGTGGTAGTCTTGTGCATAGTCACAGCTACCACTTTTTGGTTTTTCAATGCGCTTAATGATAATTACTCTACCAGAATAACTTACCCTATTAAATTTACTTTCCCTGATTCATCTTTAGTAGTAGTAAATGAACTCCCCAAAAAAGTAAGCATCAATGTAAGTGGTGGTGGATGGAATTTACTTAGAAAAACTTTCTGGTTTACGATAACGCCTGTTGAGGTTCCATTAGAAGACCCTGTAAATCAAAATTACATATTAGGCAATTCGCTTTACACTTTAATTGCAAACCAAATGACAGAAATTCAACTGAATTATGTCGAAAATGATACGCTAAGGATTGAAATAGATTCAATAAGAACAACAACATCCAAGTTATCTGTAGACAGTACTCAACTTGATTTAGCAAAAGGCTTTCAAATTATTTCGGAAATTAATAAGTCGCATGATTCCGCTACCTTTTCGGGACCTGAACGCTATATCAATAAGATACCTAAAGAAATTTTTATAGAAATTCAAGCTGAAAACATATCAAGCAATTATTCTGAAGAAATTTATTTACCGACCTTCGGCTCAAGTTTAGTAAATAGAGATCCTGTAGAAATAGAAATCAATTTTGAGGTAGCCAAATTTATCAAACAGGAAATTATGTTGCCTTTTGACAAAATAAACATGCCAACTGATTCAAGCGCTTATATTTTTCAGGATAGTTTAGCCACATTAAAATTTGAAATTCAAGAGCAATTCGCAGGAAAATATAACTTAGATAGTATTCAATTAATTGTTGACTTCGAAAATATTACACCTACTGATTCAGTAACTTTACCTGAAATAAAAATGCTTCCTCAAATTCTGAAAGAATTGGAAATTAAGGTCGATTCAGTTCGATTTAATTATAGTGAAGAATGAAGAAAATTGGAATAACAGGTGGAATTGGAGCAGGCAAAAGTCTGATCTGCGAAGTATTTCAACTCCTAGGCATTCCAAATTATCCAGCCGATTCCAGAGCCAAATGGCTACAATCAAATGACCCAGAACTGAAATCACAAATAGCAAATCATTTTGGAGAAGAAGCATACTTTGAAAACGGAGAACTCAACAGAGACTATCTGAGCAAAGAAGTTTTTGGCGATGATGACCAATTAAAATTACTCAATAGCTTGGTCCACCCTGCAGTTGCCAAAGATTTTGAAAATTGGTGCAAAAATCATTCTGACAAACCCTATATTTTAAAAGAAGCTGCTCTTTTATTTGAAACAGGTTCTTATAAACAATTAGATGCCACCATCAACGTGCACGCCAGTCAGGAGCTTAGGCTAAAAAGAACCTTGGAAAGAGATCCTCAAAGAACCAAAGAAAGTGTTTTGTCCATCATGAAAAAACAGCTTTCAGATGACGATCGAATGGAATTAGCAGACTATGTCATTTATAATGATGAAAGTAAATCTATAATTCGGCAGGTGATGGAGTTGCATGAGGAGTTGGTTGGGTGAAACGAGGATCCGAGCAAGGATGTGGCTGTTGCACAACTACCTTTTATAAAAGTTAAAATTACGACTCATTTCTGGATAATTTCTGTTTTGAAGTCCTGTTATAGATAGAGACTTCCGATACACTGAAAAAACAGATAAGAATTGACTTATTTTATTGTT
>NZ_DASSWQ010000031.1:0-6529 GCF_035704835.1 Marivirga sp.
TCTTGATAATTCTTTCTTCCTTGCATGGCAAAATATAGCAAATAAAATAGACTTATACAACTGATAGTCAGATGTTTATATAGTATATATATATATATACTAAGTCTAAATTACACTACATTTGAGTTGTGCAACAGCCACTTAAGCTTGGTGTTAGCTATCGACCAAGAGATTATTTTATGCTCAACACAGAAATAGAAAAAGATATCCTCAGACCAGCTGTCGTGAAGTTTGGAGCAGAATATAATTTCTTAGAAAAATTTTATTTGAGAACAGGTGTTAATAGCGGTTCTTTTCAATCCTTTTATGGATTTGGTTTTAAGTACTTAAGTTTTCAGTGGGATTATGCGCTAAGCAATCATGCGGAATTAGGTTTTTCTCATAGTCTTTCAATGCACTATAAATTGAGGAAGAAATGAGGATTAGATATTTGATTTTTCTATACTTAATTATGGCATTTTTAATGCCTTTTGTTACATATTCACAGGAGCAAGATTTTGATTTAGAGGATTTTATTGAACGAAATTTTTCAGTTCAGGATGAAAACACTAATTATGAAGATATTTACGAATCTTTATTTCAGCTTTATCAAACTCCTGTCAATTTGAATAAAGCCTCTCGGCAAGATTTGCAGTCGCTATTAATGCTATCCAATATTCAAATCAATAATTTTTTAAATCACAGAGCTAAAAATGGAGATTTACTAAGTATTTATGAATTGCAATCTATAGCAGAATTTAATCTTCAGACTATTTATGAAATTCTTCCATTTGTGACTGTGCGGGAAACTGGTTTGCAGGCTGATAATCGACCATTGTTGCAAAGGATATTAACTGAAAGAAACAATTATTTAATGGTAAGGTCAGATAGAACCTTAGAACAAAAGAGAGGGTATATTTCTACAGAAGAGCGAGAAAGACAGTATTTGGGAGATCCATATAGAGTCTATACTCGGTTTAGAGTAAAGCATACAGATGATTTCAGTATCGGTTTTACAACTGAAAAAGATGCAGGAGAGCAATTTAAATGGGACCCTACTCGTGATCAATATGGTATGGATTATTGGTCATTTCATTTCCAACTTGAGAATCAAGGACGACTTAAAAATATTGTGTGGGGGGATTATCAACTGCAATTTGGCCAATCCTTATTATTCGGAGCTGGTTTTGCGATTGGAAAGGGAAGTCAAACTGTTGCCACTGCCAGAAGAAGTAATTTGGGTGTTTTACCCTATACATCAGTTCTGGAGACTAATTTTTTGAGAGGGGTGGCTTCCACGATTGAATTGAACGAGTATTTCGATTTAACTACTTTTTACAGCTACAATCCAATTAACGGAAATGTAGATTTAGATTCAGCAAGAAGCGCAGAAGAATTTTTTACTTCAATTAGATTGACTGGTTTTCACAGGACTGAATCAGAGTTAGCTGGTAAAAATGCGATAGAAGCACAGAATTTTGGAGGTAATCTATTATTTAACACTAAAAGAGAAAATTTAAATATTGGCATAAATTATATTCATACTATTTATGATAGGCCTTTTTTTCGTGATCCTAATAAATATAATCAATTCGAATTTAGTGGAACACAAAATCAAAATGTTGGGCTTTTTGCTAACTACTATTGGCGAAACTTCCATTTATTTGGAGAAAGTGCTATCAGTAGTTCCGGAGGAATTGGGGCTATTGGAGGATTTATAGCTTCTATTACGCCCAGTCTGCAAACCAGCTTTATTGTAAGGAATTATGATAGGGATTTTCATACCTTCTATGGAACTGCTTTCGGGGAAAGCACTAGAAATATTAATGAAAAAGGAGTGTATTGGGGTATAAAATTTCAGCCCTTTAAAAAGCTGACTTTTTCCGGATATTACGATCGTTTTAATTTTCCATGGTTGAGGTTTAGAGCAGATGGTCCTTCAAAAGGAAATGAATTTTTAGGGCGAATTTCCTATCGATTTAGCCGTGAAATAAATTTATATGCTCAGGCTAGGGTGGAAAATAAGGAACGAAATGTGGATAAGGAAGGTAATTCAAATCTGTACGGTTTAGCAAATGCAGAAAAAAGAAATTACATCATTAATTTAGATGTTCGTCCGAAAGGCATAATATCTCTTAAAACCAGAGCTCAGTTTAGTGAATTCCTGCTTCAAGGAGAGTATTCCAATGGAATGGCATTGATTCAGGATGTCAATTTTGATTTTGGCAGGTTTAGATTGAGCACGCGCTACTCTATTTTTGATACGGATAATTTTGAAAATAGACAGTATGTTTATGAAAAGGATGTTTTATATGCTTTTTCCATTCCTGCCTATCAGTACACAGGAAGTCGATCTTATGTTTTGCTACAATATAAGTTTTCGAAAAAATTACAAATCTGGGCCAGATACGCTCAATTTCGATATGTAGATAGATTTACAGTGGGTTCAGGAAATGAAGAGATTGATGGAAACACTAGGTCTGAAGTGAAAATCCAAATGATGGTGCGGTTTTAATTCATTAATAATTAAGGTCAAATAGAAAGGAAACGTTTTAATTCATTAATTTGTAATAATTATTAAAAACGATAAAATGCGTTCCAGATATCAAATATTGATATTTCTTGCTTCAGTTTTCTTTTCAGCTTGCAAATACACCACTTCCCCTGAAATGCTGGAAGGTAATTGGTATGTCTCTTCTGTAAAAGCAAATGGTCATGAAATGATTCATAAGTATTTGGATGCAAATACCCGTTATTTAATTTTCCTTGAAGAAGGTGTTTATCAAGTGGGTTTGTTAGATTCTGCCAGTGAGAAGAGTTGGAAGATTCATCCCGATAAAAATGAATTGATAATGAGGGAAGGTAGCCCTTTTAATGATATTACCGTATGGAAAATAAAAGCTTCTGATGAATTAATATATCTTATCGATAAACGTAATCATTTTAAAATTACACTTAACAGAAAACGTGAATTGCCTGAGGTGGTAATTGCCCATGAAAATGCGCTTATCGGGAAATGGGAGGTAGATAAAGTTACAGTCAATGGATTTAACAATACAGAAAAGTATGCTTTTCCAAATCGATGGATATTGCTTGCTGAAAATGGTAGGTTTTATAACGGAGCAGATAAAGGTGACCAAAATGTGGGTTTTTGGAAAGCAAATTCTACGCTAACGAAACTTGATTTTTTTGATGATAAAAAGTTAGAGGATGCTTTTATAACTTTTAATATTGAGAATAATAGCATTTGGTATGAAAAGCAAATTGCCAATAATAGTCAACCTCAGGTAAGAATTTATTTTAAAAAAGCGGAGTGATTTTTACATTATCCACGATTTTCTCCGATTATAAATTTTCAATAAGAAATTAGCCAAAATTATTCGATATTCGTCAAACACAAAATTTGATAAAAATGTAATTGACTTTAAAAGTCAATATTCGCATTTTATCTTACCAGGTAAAACTTAATTTACAGATTTTCTCAAGGGAATTCCCTAGGGTATTTATCATTTTAAAATACTTACTATGAAACAACTATTATTAGCATTTTCACTATTTATACTATCACCTTTTTTCTTGCTGAGTCAGGTGGAACCTACCAATGCGCAAGCTATTATGGAAGGTATCGAAAACAGGAAAAAGTTAGCGGAGTCGTCAAATTTAAAGGATTTTCCGGCTAGAAATGTAGGGCCTGTAATTCAAGGCGCAAGAATTGTAGATATTGCGGTTAACCAAAATAATACTAAAGAATTTTATATCGCTTACGCCTCTGGAGGGCTTTTTCAAACACAAAATAATGGCGTCAGTTTCGAGCCCATTTTTGATAATGTAGGAGCGCTTACCTTAGGCGATATCGCATTGGCACCCAGCGATGAAAACACCATATATGTAGGAACAGGTGAAAACAATTCCAGCAGAAGTAGTTATGCGGGTTCTGGAATATATAAATCTACAGATAAGGGTAAGAATTGGAAGCATATTGGTTTGCCTGGTAGTCATCACATTGGAAGAATTGTAGTGCATCCAGAAGACCCCAACACAGTTTGGGTAGCTTCTATGGGCGGTTTGTATTCTGATAATGAAGAAAGAGGAGTTTACAAATCCACAGATGGAGGAGAAAATTGGGAAAAGACACTTTACGTAGATGATAAAACAGGAGCGATAGATTTAATCATCCATCCTGAAAATCCTGATTTGTTATGGGCTAGCATGTGGGAGCGAAAAAGATATGCCTGGGACTTTGTAGGAAATGGTGAAGGCTCTGGAGTTTATATGTCAACAGATGGCGGTGAAAGTTGGAATCTATCCATGAAAGGAATGGAAGATGATGAATTTACAGGTAGAATAGGTTTAGACATCTCTCTTTCAAATCCAGATATTTTGTATGCTTTAATTGATTATCAAAAAGAAACTAAAAAGGAAAAAGAGGAAGAAGAAGGATTGACCCAAGCCGATTTCTTGGAGATGTCAGTTAAAGATTTTCTTAAATTAAACAATGAAGATTTAGATAAATATTTAAAGGATAATAATTTCCCTGAAAGATATAATGCAGTAAATGTTAAGAAAGATATTGAATCTGGAAGCTACAAGCCCGAAGCGCTTAGTAACTATTTAGGCGATGCTAATCAAGCCTTGTTCGATACCGATGTGAAAGGTTCAGTAGTCTACAAATCAGTGGACAGAGGAGCTACGTGGCAAAAAACACATGATTATGACCTTACTGGTGTTTATTACACTTATGGTTATTATTTTGGAGAGATAAGAGTAGCTACACAAAATCCTGAAATCATTTATGTGATGGGAGTTCCAATTGTGGTTTCTAGAGATGGTGGAAAAACTTTCAATAGAACGGATTCAGTAGGTGATGTACATGTGGATCATCATGCAATGTGGATTAATCCGGAAGATGAGGAGCACATTATGTTAGGAAATGATGGCGGACTTTACATTACGTATGACGGTGGTGCTACTTGGGATCATAAAAATAGCATGTCTGTAGGGCAATTTTATACTGTAAACGTGGATATGGAAAAACCCTATAATATTTATGGGGGATTACAGGATAACGGTACTATGGTGGGCAGTTCGCGAACAGTTCCCAATGTAAGAGGAAGATGGGAAAGTATTTTTGGAGGGGATGGTATGTTCGTAAGCGTTGATCCAAGAAATTCAGATATCGTTTATGTTGGCTATCAATTCGGAAACTATTATAGAATTAATAGAGAAAATGGACAGAGAACTTATATCACGCCAAAGCATAATATTGGAGAAGATAGATTAAGATTCAATTGGAGGACTCCAGTGGTGATGAGTCAGCATAATCCTGATATTATTTACATGGGAGCTCAGAAAGTATTTAGAAGCTTAAATCAAGGCGATAATTGGACTGCAATAACAGGTGATTTAACTAATGGGCCAAAAGAAGGAAATGTTCCTTTTGCTACCATTACTGAAATTGCTGAATCCCCATTGAAGTTCGGAACCGTTTACGTGGGGACTGATGATGGGAATGTTTGGTTAATGAAAGAAGGGCAGAGCATCCAAAAAATCAACAACAACCTTCCGGCAGATTTATGGGTGAGCAGTATTCATCCTTCTGAGCATGATGAGGCTACAGTTTATCTTTCCATGACTGGTTATAGAAATGACAATTTTGATAATTATGTATATAAAAGCACTGATTTTGGTAAAAACTGGCAGTCGATTGCTGGAGATTTACCGCAAGAATCTGTGAATGTGATATATGAAGATCCTAAAGTGGCGGGCTTGCTTTATATCGGAACTGATCATGGTTTATACACCAGCTTCAATGATGGAGAAAACTGGCAGCATATGGGAGCTATCCCAAATGTGGCGACTTACGACTTGATAGTTCATCCTAGAGATTTAGATTTAATTATAGGTACTCATGGCAGAAGTATTTATGTTACGGATGTAAAGCCATTACATAAAATCGCTCAAAATGAAGATGATAAATTAGTGACTTTTGATGTGGAAGACATTCGCTTTAGCAAAAACTGGGGCGAAAAGTCTCATCCTTACTCAAAAGCCTATTTACCAGAAATGGAAATAGCTCTTTTTCATAATTCAAATAAAAGCGCGGAAGTAAAAATAGAAGTATTGAATGAAGAAGGTGAAAGTTTAACCTCTTGGGAAGAAAAATTGTCCAAAGGCTACCAAAGCTTCACTTGGAATTGCAAAATCAAAGATAATTTCATTTCCAAAGGAAAATATGAATTGAAATTTACTTTAGGGAAAGAAGAGTATATAGAATCTTTTGAGGTGAAGTAACTATAAATTCTTAAGATAATGAAAAAATTGGAGTGAGGCATTCTTAGGAAAGACTTCACTCCATTTTTTATTTCTATTCATTTCATGCTTTGAATAGTGATATGGAATTTAGGATTTAACCACTAGCGCGCGTTGCGCAGCAAAACGCGTGCTTTCTGCTATATAGCACAACTCCTTTTTTGGAATGATACAATTGTAAAATAGAATTTGTTTTTATAAGTTCACTTATAAAAAAATAAAACCAAAACCATGTCAGAGA
>NZ_DASSWQ010000036.1:0-6730 GCF_035704835.1 Marivirga sp.
TTAACTTCAAAAGGATGATGAACATATGGAAATCATCTCTTTGGCTCTATTTACAAAAGATGTATCAAAGCTGTTTCATCTGTTATCAAAATTTTTTACCATTAAAAGGGATATATTATGGGGTTTTTAAGGGCTGACTAACTAATAAGTGATTTCCTTGACAAGTCAACTTTACTTTTGACTCTATGATGGTAAATTTAAAGCCTAAGACTTTTTGAAAAATGATTGTTGAAATCTTTCGACTAGCCAAAAATGCTTCCTAACTATTTTTATGAGTTAATAATTACATAAAAGTATATATAAAAGGGATACTGATTCATTTTCAGTATCCCTTTTTTAATTATTTAAGCTCAGATATTAATCCTTCTGAACACCCGGAACATTCTCCGGTCTTTTGGTTTGCCATTCAAATGGCTCTGCTTTTTTCTCATTAGGGGCAATTTCATCTAAAGTATCTGCATCATAAACTCTTCCGTTTTTCACCACATGAGTTAAAGTGTTGGAATTTCTGATTTCTTCCAATGGATTTTTATCCAGGATTAATAAATCAGCCAATTTACCTTTTTCAATACTTCCCAAATCACCTTCTAAGCCTAGTGCTTCCGCACCTAAAATAGTGGCAGTTCTTAAGGCATCCATATTGCTCATGCCGCCACTAGCCATCGACCATAATTCCCAGTGATAGCCTAATCCTTGTAATTGTCCGTGGCTTCCTACTCCACCAATTCCATCAGCTTCAACCAAATCCTTCATGAATTTAGCATGCTTTGGGAAAACGTGTTCCTCTTCCATAAACCAAGCACCTCTTCTGCGAGATTTTTGAGCCAATTCTTCATAAGGAGTAAAGTACTGCAGTTTCTTATCATGATAAACATCTTCTGTAGCATAATAAAACTCTTCAGCCCAAGGACCTCCATATGAAACCAATAAGGTAGGCGTAACTGCCATTTTAGATTCAGCTATGGTTTGAACCGCATCTTTATAAATACCTACAATAGGTAAACTATGCTCGTGACCAGGATACCCATCCAGTAATTGAGTCATGTTGAGTTTGTAATCCAATCCTCCTTCGGTAGTAGGCATTAATTCCAACTCTTTAGCTGCCATAATAATCCATTGGCGTTGCTGACGATTACCCACCAAATACATTTTGATACTTTTGGTATCGTAATATTCGCTGTACTGCTTCAGTACTTCTTTGGCGTGTACTAAAGATTTAATGTTGTACATCCAGTAGCCAACGCCAGGGCCTGTGCTATAAACTCTTGGCCCGTGAATCATGCCTGCATCCACCATGTCTGAATAAGTTAGAACATCAGTAGTGGCAGTTTGCGGATCACGAGTGGTAGTCACTCCATAAGCTAAATTAGCAGAGTATATCCAAACCTGGTTTTTATGCAGTCCCCAATTAGGCCACATGTGCGCATGCGTATCGATAAATCCTGGCGTAATAGTTTTGCCTGAAGCATCTATCGTTTTTGCTCCATTAGGAACATCTAAACTACCACTTTCACCAACTGCTGAAATCCGATTGTTTTCAATTAAAATATCACCATTTTCTATTACTCCTTTATCAGTCATGGTGATTATTCTTGCTCCTTTTAAAAGGATGGTTCCCTCTGGGATATCTTTTTCATAACTTACTTTTATTTTAAGTTCTTCAGCGGTGTATCCTTGGTCTTTCTTTTCTTCCTCTTTTTCTTCCTCTACCTTTTCCTCTTTATCTTCTTCATCATCAGCATCTTCGTCTTCTTCTTTTTCTTCCTCCTTCTTCTTGTCAGCTTCTTTTTTGGCAGTGGCTACGCTATCCGCATAGGCTCTGCCTTTTGCTAAGTCATATATGAAGTGACTACTTCCCAACGACCAATGCACTTTATTACTATCATGGCCCCAAGCAGGGAATTCTCCTCCCATAACAGTCAATTTCATAGCAGGAAATGCTGCATTATCTGCTTTAGCTACTGATATTTTTGGGGTTTGACCGTATTTTGGAATGGTTACCGTATAAACATCATTTGCAATTTTAGCCAAGGCTGTATTGCCATCTGGAGAAATTCTTATTTCAGATGGAGTTGAAGGTTTGTTTTGCTCTCTCCAAGCGTCTTCTGTATCAGGTAATATATTATGAGTTCCATCGTGTGCGTGAATCATATCCACAGATGAACCATAAGTCGTAATTCCTGTCAATTGTAGATGTTCTTTCTCGTCTGTTCCATCCCAACGAATGGAAATCAAGCCCTTATCACCATGATTTAAATAGATTCTATCTTCTACTTTTGTGAAATGTGGTGTATTTCTGCCTTTAGCTTTATCGATTAAATTTACTTTTCCACCATCGGCTGAAATCCAGGCTAAATCTTCCATCATGAGTGAACCAAAAGGATCTATTGCATCTAGATAAACTTGATTAGCTCCTCTATTAAAAACAATTCTATTTTGCAGGTAAGACCATTCAGGGTCCAAGTAAAGCGCAGGGTTAGTGGTTAATTTTTCAGCTTTACCTCTTCCATTGGCATTTACTTTATATAAATGTCCTCCTTCTGTTTCTTCCCAAGTTGAAAACACAAGCTGTGTTCCATCTGGTGACCAGGCGGGCATAGCTTCTGTAAATTCATGTTTCGTTAGGCGTTTTGGTTTACCATCTGGCAAATCCATTACATATAACCTGTTGAGGGCAGTAAAAGCCAATTGTTCACCATTTGGAGAAGGAACTGCATCTCTAATTTGTGTTACAAAGTCTTCTTTATTGTCTTCAATCGGATATTCGAATTTTAATCTAGGCCCTAATTCCAATTTTAAATCTACTTCAAAGGGAATTTCAGAAGCCGTTTTTTCATTAATATCTATTTTATGGATTTTTCCTCCATAAGTGGCAATTAGAAATTTACTATCAGGCGTAAATGACATAGCAGGATAAACGCCCAATGGAGCAATGGATTCTTGCTCATCTCTCTGAACAGGATAAGCTAACCATTCCTCGTCACCTGTTTGTAGGTTTCTTCTTACTAAACCCGTTTCAGTTTCAAAGCGAGTTCCATAAACCAACCATTTTCCATCAGGAGAAAGGGTGGGAGTGAAAGCAGAACCATAGCGGGAAGTAATAGTCGCCATATCGCCATCTTCCAGATCGTAAGTGCCGATTTGGTACTGCGGGAATTGCGCATTATAATTCCAAGCGGAATTTCTTCTTGAAAAATAAACTAATTTTCCATCAGGGCTAATGGCAGGATCGATGGTTTTGAGATTTTCTGGTTTATCAATTAATTGAGCTCCAGAGCCACCCTCTTTATGGTAAATATGTAACTTGATATTTCTTCTACCTTTGGCGCCTACTATATATTCTCCATCTGGAGTCCAGTCAGCAGCGAAATAATTTTGATTATCATCTTTAGTGATTTGCTTCATTTCCTCCGATTTCAGATCCATAGTCCAGATATTATCCGAACCACTTTTGTCGGATATAAAAACAATAGATTCCCCATCGGGACTAAAGCGAGGATGCACATCATAAGGCATTCCTTCCGTTAATTTTGTGGCTTTCCCACCTGTAAATGGTATGCTGTAAAGGTCACCCATCATATCAAAAAGGATGGTTTTTCCATCGGGACTCACATCTACAGATAGCCAGGTACCTTCTTTGGTGTTGAATTCGATGGTTCTTTCCGGCTCAAGCGGAAGTTCTTCTGTTGCTTTTTTAGTGCTGTCAGCTTTTTCATCCTTCTGGGCAAAAGCGCCAAAGTTGAAAATTATTAAGCCTATCAGCATTAAAAGTAAAGTATATTTCTTCATAAATTAAATTGTTTAATCAAAGAGAAATATAGTGAATTTTAGAGATAAAGCGTGTAACTATTATAAGAGTGGTTAAAGCAGAGGCTTTCAATTAAAAGGATTTATGTGGAAAGTTTAACTAAAATCCAATTAGTTTATGGTTTCAAGTTGAGATTGAAATTATAAGGCTTATGCACAGTATCAAAATTGTACTTTATTACCCTCGGAAAGCAGTAAGGAATCAACTTTCTTATAGCTAATTGTGGTCGAATCTCTTCTTTATTTTTCATGGTAAGGTTTTCATGAGAATAGGCATTATTACATATTTCATGATATCTGTAGAGTTTGGCTATTATTCCGATTCCCATCATATGAAGTGAAAATAATAGATCATCTATTTTCTTCTGTTGGTAAGGTGTTTCTTTTACTAAAGAATAAGCAATTGTTTTTTGTTTGTCGATATCATTGGCAATGGTTTCAAGATTTGGTCGCGTACTGGCAAAAGTGCGTAAGCCTTTCTTCAAATCTTTATGAAGATCTTGAGCGTCATTGCAATATTGAATAAAACCACCCAATTCATAACATGCTTTTTTTTCAACTTCGGTTATTTCGCCATTAACCAATGACCTGAGAAACAATATAGAATATCCACATTTTGCCTTACATATTTCATCAACTTCCTGTTGAGTGATGTTTTGATTAAATTGTTGTTTACTTCTGACCTGCACATCAAAGAGTAATTCATAATATTGAATTGCTCTTGCTTTGATGCTTTCTTCAAGCGAATTGAAAAAAGAATGGTAGAACAATGCGTATAGCTTATCGACTATATTGTCATATTTTTCTTCAGTCTCTGGCTTTTTAAAGGTCTTGATTTGTTCATTTTCCATCTCAATATCATCTATAATAAAATCACAAATGGCTCCTAATGCACCACTGAGTAGATAAGATTGTCTCTGTTTGTAGTTGGAAGTTTGATCTGTTAGTGAATTTAGTTTTTCGCAAGAGTACAAACATTCAGCCATATACCACTGCAGCTTTAATTTAAAGTTAAGTGGAATGGCTTCAGCAGATTCCAGGTCATAAGAAGAAGTCAGTTTATCAATAGTAGCTTTTGCTTCACGATGATAAGTTGAATTTACATTAATAAATTTACTGATGTCATTAATCGACTTAATCAACCGAAGTGTAAAATGGATAGGGTTCACTTTTTATTTTTTTCTAACAACTAGAAGCTTTGGTTTGTGAGAAGTATGAAAATATACCTTTCGGATAAATTTTTCAACCGCTAAAAATACTGAAATTATTGATTTTTTATTTGCGATTTTACCAATATCATTCTCATTATTATGCACAGCGTTTTTTGTAATGATTAAATTAAATCTAACGCGAAGCTAAAATGCGTTTGCTAAACTTCACTGATGAAATACTAAAGTAGCGAAGCCAAACCATAAACAATTAATGAAAGAAAAAAGAAGAGAACCCTGCTGAATGGCTGTTCTAAATCTAAATGAAATAGCCGTTTGGCTTTGTGGCGATTCTACCGCTTCAATTTGCTAGAAGCACTAAGCAAATGCATTTTTAATAAATGTTACCTTTCGTTTTTATATGCCTTTAAGTCTTTTAGGATTTCTAGAAGTGTGAAATACTCTTGAAATTACTGCTTTATCTTTAGTCGTCCGGTATATTATTTTGTAGCTCCAAACAACTAGAAATCTATATTCTGATTTTTTATCCACTAAAAGAGGCTCTAGAGTACCAATTTTAGGTGATTTTTCTAATAATTCAGTTGTCTGTAAAATCTTATTAAGCACCGTTTCAGCATATGAAACTCCTTGTTCTTCGCGAATGTACTTGATGGCTCGTTCTAATTGCCCGAATGCTTTTTTAGTCCAAATTACCTTAACCATTCTTTAGAGATGTTTTCAACTTCTTTCTGTGAAAAAGTTTCACCATTTTTTTCTTGCTGCTCAGATTCCTCAATGTCTGAAAGCAAAGAAAGTTGTTCATATACATCTTCTAATGTTGACTCAGGAGTCAATTTGTCTGCTATTTGTATGAGGTATTTTTTAAGAGTTACTTCTTTCATATGATGAAGTTAACAAACTCATATCGAAAATAAATCCATAATCAAAAATATTTGCTATGTAGTGTACTAATGAAAGGTAACGTTAAGTATAAGCGTAGTGCGGGATTTCGGAACAATTCGCTGTCCGCCCGCACGAAACTTTGATAAATGCTAAAATACTCAATTTTAGCGATTCAGCCCGCATTACGCTAATACAATGTGTGTGCCCAGTATGGGCATATGGTATCGAAGATACCATATTATTCAGAGGGTGCAAGTCCCTTACAGGCAAGTTGGTGAAGCCTGTTAGTAAGCCGCAAGCTGGTTTTCCGTGAGGAATGCAGGGAAGAAAGCGGGACTAAAAATCCGGTACTGACAAACAGGAATGGCATACGGAGACCAGATAGAGAGGGTAAGCAAGCACATCTTTGCAAAGCCCGTAACCAACAATCTCTATTAGGTAGATGCCGCAGGAATCGGAGGAAGGAATATGTACTTACCTGCGGAGATCTTGGAATAGATTCGGTTTCTATGAGCCAAGAAGTCAGCAGAAGTCATAGTAGTTATGGGTAACGAGCCGTAAGAGCTACGGAGGACTCACAAAATGATGAAGGACGGAACGTCAGGTGATTCGAAAATTCGGTAGGGAGGCTCTGCTAGCCCTATCTCAAAAAGTAGAATCGAGGTATAGCTGGTGTAAAGAGCGGCTATATTATGCTTGACGAACCGCTGTATACGAGACCCGTACGTACAGTGGTGTGAGAGGCGCACCGTGGGCTTATGGCTCACGGCCGTCTACTCATATATTTACACCATCAAGCTAAAGTACAATTTTAGATTTCTGTAAATTAGCTAAAATTAAAAACGAAAGGAAAGGATTAAATCTGTCTACTA
>NZ_DASSWQ010000004.1:0-5017 GCF_035704835.1 Marivirga sp.
CTGTAAAGTCTATTACGCCATCTGTAGTCGCACCAACAAATACCGCTCCTGAACCAGTCGTTGTCGTTAAACTCCAGTCTCCTCCTGCATCTTCACCCGCTAACTGACCAAATAAGTCAAAGGCTGATTCTGTATTACATAAAGTGATATTTGTTGCTGTCCCTGCACTTGGGGCTGCTTCTACTGTTATCGTTACACTTGAAGTGGCGCCTGGACAAGTTGCTGTAGCAGCAATTTCATATTCATACACATAGGTTCCCGCTGTAGCGGCTGTGTAATCTACTATGCCTGTGGTGTCATCTAATACATCGCCTGTACCCGTACCTGCGCCTGTATTCGTCCAGCTTCCGCCTGTATCTTCATCTGCCAATTGACCAAATAAGTCAAAGGCATCTGCTGTGCTACATACCGTAGCATCTGTTGGCGTGCCTGCTATTGGAGCTTCTTCTATTAAAACATTTACAATTTCAGTGTCTGCCGGACAAGGGGCTGTACCAGTTACCTCATATTCAAATGAATAGGTGTCAGCAGCAGCACCAGTGAAGTTTACTTCACCAGTATTCGCATCCAAAGTAACTGTGGTTGTTCCCGCGGTTTGAGTCCAAACTCCTCCAGGGTCCTCAGTTCCATCCAAAAGTGTAAAAAGATTAAAAGATGTTTCCGTATTACATATTTCAGCTGGAGCACCAACATAATTACCTGCTGAAGCAGCATCAGTCCGTGATATTGTTACATCACTATCGGAATCAGCACAACTACCTGCATCATTACTAACTGTCCACCTAAACACATAATCTCCAGCAATTACTAAATCGGATACTACAGTATTGGGACTATTTAAATCATCAATTTGAGCGTTTGCCCCACCAGGTTGTGTAACAATTGACCATGTCCCTGTTTCACCTGTTTGTAAATTATTTCCATTAAGATTATAATCATTTTGACAAACAGACTCGTCTGTACCTGCATCGGCAACTGTTGGAGTAATTATTTCTATTCCATTTAAATTAAAAGTACAACCATTATCATCAGTAACAATAACATCGTAAGATCCTGCAGAAAGTCCTGTTGGGTTATCAGTATCCCCAATCAAAGTGGGACCAGTCCAAGAGAAAGAATATGGTCCTGTACCACCATTAACATCCAACAAAATCTCTCCTGAATCAGTATCGTTACAATCATCTACTTTTGAATCAACAGTAGCAATTAATTCATCTGGTTCATCTATAATAATACCAAGTATTCCTTGTGTAAAAAAATCAGGTGCGCCACAAGTCCCATCGGTACGTCTGGCACCTATTGTATAACCAATTCCATCTTTTGTTGTAGGAACATTAGAGAATTCAATAATATTACCAGTAATATTTAAATTAATTGCAGGATTAACATCACCTCCAGGAGTAATACCTATATCATCATAAACATAATCGTTTTCCCCGCCATCATACAAGGCATAAGAAAAATTAGCAGGATTTAGAGCTAAATCACCAACATCTCTCAATTCAAACGAAATTGTACCATTTTCTGCTCCAAAACATAAAGCATCTGTAAAATTAATAGTTGCTTCAGTACTATTCCCATCAGGACATTGAGCCTTAACTCTTTCGCTAAAACTGATGATAAATATTGAAGAAAGTAATAAGTAGTAAATTTTTTTCATACTAATTCAATTCAATTTTAAGCGGCTTACATCCTTCTACCTTTGAGACTAACACCAAAACCAGACTATGCTTAATTAATTCGTTACTAAGACCTTTTATAGTAATTGAATTATCATTTTCGACTAAAGTGATATTTAAATTATCATTAGAATCAGGTACAATTTTACTTGTATTTAATATATATTTTTTTGTAGAATTATCATACAAATTAATTTCAAAATTTTGTTTATTACTTAATTCAAATGATATAGTTGGATCTCCAATATTTGAAACAACTACATTAGAAATGCTTGAATCACAATTCTGACCTAATAACACTGCAATATTCAAAAAGAATAGAGATACAGTAATATAAATTATTTTAACCACAATTATATATTTATATACAAATTTAAAATTTAAATGTCTCTTTAATCTACAAATCTACAGTCTTTTAGTACATTTAATATAATTTCATCGAAAGAAAATAATTATTCTTTGAATTTATATACATACGGAACAAATTAAATAGCGGATTTAACAGCAATTCAAATATAAGTGATTCAGTTTTCTAAACAATAAAAAACAAGTAAAACTTTAACTACAATAAGTTAACTTTCTATAAAACAGTATTTTATATCGATAATTAGAACTTTTACAAATACGGATATTCCTTGTTTACACATAGGATAAAAGTGTTGATTTTGTATCTTTGCAGATAATCGAAGAATTTTAAATAAATAAAAATAATATGGCTTTTGATATAGACATGATTAAAGCTGTTTATGCTGGCATGAGCGAGAAAATCGCTGCAGCAAGACAAGTGGTCAATAAACCTTTAACCTTATCTGAAAAGATACTTTACGCTCATTTATGGGATGGAAATGCTAAAACTGCATTTCAAAGAGGTAAATCTTACGTGGATTTTGCTCCAGATAGAGTAGCCATGCAAGATGCAACTGCGCAGATGGCACTTTTGCAATTTATGCAAGCTGGAAGAGACCAAGCAGCAGTACCTTCTACCGTACATTGCGACCATTTAATACTGGCAAAAGAAGGTGCTAAAGAAGATTTAAGAAGCTCTCTTACTGCTTCTGGAGAGGTGTTTAACTTCTTGGAATCTGTTTCTAATAAATATGGAATTGGCTTCTGGAAGCCGGGTGCAGGTATTATTCACCAAGTAGTTTTAGAAAATTATGCTTTTCCTGGTGGAATGATGATTGGAACCGATTCTCACACTGTAAATGCTGGTGGTTTGGGTATGGTTGCCATTGGAGTTGGTGGTGCTGACGCTGTTGATGTAATGGCTGGGATGCCTTGGGAATTGAAATTTCCAAAATTAATTGGTGTGAAGTTAACTGGAAAATTGAACGGTTGGACTTCTGCTAAAGATGTCATTCTAAAAGTTGCAGGTATTTTAACCGTAAAAGGCGGTACAGGTGCAATAGTAGAGTATTTCGGCCCTGGCGCTCAGTCACTTTCCGCCACAGGAAAAGGTACTATATGTAATATGGGTGCTGAAATTGGTGCTACTACTTCTACTTTTGGTTATGATGATGCTATGGAGCGTTATTTAAGATCTACTGATAGAAATGATGTGGCAGATGCCGCAAATGAGGTTCGTGAGCACCTAACTGGAGATGATGAGGTTTATGCCAATCCTGAAAAACATTTCGATCAAGTTATTGAAATTGATTTAACAACTTTAGAGCCCCATGTTAATGGTCCTTTTACTCCAGATAGAGCTACCCCTATTTCTCAATTAAAAGCGGAAGCTGAGAAAAACGGATGGCCAACAAAAGTAGAATGGGGATTGATTGGTTCTTGTACTAACTCATCTTATGAAGATTTATCTAGAGCCTCCTCTATTGCAAAACAAGCTGTAGAAAAAGGCTTGAAAACAAAATCAGAATTTGGAATTAACCCTGGTTCAGAGCAAGTAAGATTTACCGCTGATCGTGATGGTTTATTAAAAATCTTTGAAGATTTAGACGCCACTATCTTTACTAATGCTTGTGGACCTTGTATCGGACAATGGTCAAGAACTGGTGCTGATAAAGGCGAGAAAAACACCATCGTTCACTCTTTCAATAGAAACTTCTCAAAAAGAGCGGATGGAAACCCTAACACTCACGCATTTGTAACTTCTCCAGAAATGGTAGCGGCAATTGCGATAAGTGGTGATTTAGGATTTAATCCTTTAACTGATACCTTAACAAACGAAAAAGGGGAACAAGTAAAATTAGACCCTCCTTTTGGAGCTGAATTACCTGAAGCCGGTTTTGCAGTAGAAGATAACGGCTATCAAGAACCGGCTAAAGATGGAAGTGGTGTTCAAGTAAAAGTGGCTCCTGATTCTAAAAGATTACAATTATTAGAAGGCTTTGATGCTTGGGATGGCAAAAATATAACAGGCGCTAAATTGCTTATCAAAGCATTAGGCAAATGTACGACTGACCATATTTCTATGGCTGGTCCATGGTTGAGGTTCAGAGGTCACTTGGATAATATTTCTGACAACTGCTTAATTGGAGCTGTAAATGCTTTCAATGAAGAAACTAATAAAGTAAAAAGTCAGATAACTGGTGAATATGGTGCTGTTCCTGCAACGCAGAGAGAGTACAAAGCAAAAGGAATCCCGACTATAGTAGTGGGTGACCATAATTATGGTGAAGGTTCTTCTAGAGAACATGCTGCCATGGAGCCAAGACATTTAGGTGTTAAAGCTGTTTTGGTTAAATCATTTGCTCGTATTCACGAAACCAACTTGAAGAAGCAAGGTCTACTAGGTTTGACTTTCGCTAATGAAGCGGATTATGATAAAATTCAGGAAGATGATACGTTCAATTTCTTGGATTTAGATCAATTTGCTCCTGAAAAGCCGATTACCATAGAAGCAGTTCACGCAGATGGTTCTAAAGATGTAATCAAGGCAAACCATACGTATAATGATGCTCAAATTGAGTGGTTTAAAGCAGGTTCTGCATTGAATAAAATTAAAGAAGAAGCGAAAGCTAGAGGGTAATATTAAGATGCTAGAATCAAGAATCTAGATTCAAGATTAAGGAGTTTTCAAATTGAAGACTCCTTTTTTTTATTTAATATTATTTATTTTTAAAAAACATCTTTTCAACAAAAAAACTTAAAAATGAGTTACTTCGTTAAAAATTGATGTCAGTTATTGACTGACAGTCTTTCGTTTCTACATTCCCTTCTACTTTTCTTTTTTCTACTATATAGTCAGCCCTTAAAAACCCCATAATATATCCCTTTTAATGGTAAAAAATTTTGATAACAGATGAAACAGCTTTGATACATCTTTTGTAAATAGAGCCAAAGAGATGATTTCCATATGTTCATCATCCTTTTGAAGTTAA
>NZ_DASSWQ010000082.1:0-131960 GCF_035704835.1 Marivirga sp.
ACAAATTGAGAAAAGCGCCTGCCGCGGGCTCCTCGAAATTTAAGTAGCGATTTTTACAAAATCACTCCCTAAATTTCCGAGGCTCAATAACTGTTTTGTAAGCCCTGATTTAGAACTTACACAGTTTATGAGATACTCCCTTTTTTGTTCTGGGTGTCTCGTCCTAAAATAAGTTATCCAACCAGTTTTTTAATCATGTCATCATTGAACTCAAGTAGTAAAGTAGGAGCAAAATGCTGAATGGGTTCAAGTGACTTAAACTTTTTCACAAGCTCTTGAATTTTTTCCTCTTTATTCCTTTTAGATTCGCTTAAAGATATTTTCATGATTTTATTCAAAACTTGAATGTTCATGCAATTGTCCTTCCCGATGATTCGAATTTGTCTTTGAATACTATTTATAAGCTGATTAAATAGCTCGTAATCCTTCATTAAGCAATATTCTAATGCTAAAAGTGTTTTGATTTCTAATTGAGCATTTTGATATTTTTTAAGGCTTACGTCATTCAATAAATTGTTTAACCATTTAGCAGCATCCTCATATTTTCTGTCGAAATGGCAACTTAAAGAACGGTAAGTGGCGTACGTAATGTATTGTGGAATATCATCTCTATCAGGTTCAAAGTCCTGAAAAAGAGCAGCATTTTCTTCAGAAAGCATTATTTTTTCTGGAATTCTTTTAGCCCTTTGCAATTTGGTTATTAAGAATTGAGCTGGATAGGTAAACAAATTAAAGTTGGATAAAAATGCAGCACATGATTCGTTTACTTCCTCAAAATAATTATCCGATTTTCTAAATAATCTATAGTGATTGTAATACTCTAATTTAAGGAACTCGTAAACAAGTTTCAAATGGAAATAGATAGAATCTAAGCTGTAGAGTTCAAAAATTCCGTCAGCCTTCGCCAATAGGTCCTCAATCGGATCTAAATCTACACTTGTTTCATCTTCTTCCACAAACAGCCTGTGGAAGATATTCAAACAGTTTTTATAAATAAATAACCGGTGGGAGTCGTAAATTCTACAAGTATTTATCATTTCCCTGTTTAATAAAACCAGTTCTAATTTGTTGGTTTCATCGCCTGTTAGGGAGTAATTGCCAAATTTTATGAAATAACTGCTTAACAAATCCTCTGCTTTATCAACTGCTAGCATGTATGCAACATGGCGATTGTATAATTGGCTATAACCAAAATACTCTTCTGTATTCTGGTGCAATTTTTTTAAAGCTTTATAAACTATTGTTAATTCGTTTGAAAGGTCATAATCAATTAATTCTTTTTCTAACTTCTTTAAAGTTGCAATAGCGATAGCTTTTTTCTTTGTGAATATTATTTCATTGATGTTTGCTACCTTTTTAAGAATATCCGTTCTGGGATTCTCCATTTGTTGTAGGAGATATTCTTCTATTTTTTGATTTAGTCTTGATCTTAAAGTGTAATACGCATTAGTATTCACTTCCAGCTCCTCCATAATGGCGTGATCACTGGAAGAACTTTCACGCATTGATTTCAGCAAATATGCAGATTTTTCTGCTCCGCCCGTGGATAAGCTTTCATGTACAGCATGATAATCTGCGTCTGAAAGTTGCATGATAATATTCTTAAGTTTCGCCATATTTCTATTTATTCAGCATTTTCATGAGTATAGTTATATTTTCAACGGTCACATGTAATTCAATAAATTTTATTCCTGCCAGAGGCAGACAAGCTATCCTCGGTTGGTACGTTGAGGATTCTAAAATTTATGCTCATTTCATGTCAATTCAAAGGGAAGTTAATTATTTAGATCAAAATCACATAAAAAAGTTCAGTTTTTATCTAAAAACCTTACATCAGCGGCTAAATATCTTATAAAAATCCACTTTATATCTAGTAATTTTCAAGATTTGATCTTAAAATGATTTAATTATCGATGCATCTGATTCATGTACACCTTAGTATATTGATATTAATTTTTTGTTGGCCCCTTTTTAAAAATTCCCAAAAAACCAAATGTTAATTTTTTACTGCGGTAAGTATTTTTTAGTTTTAATTCTAGGATGAAGCCTTTGATTTTATGTACTGTTTAGAGTTTTAAATCTCGTTCAACCAATAACAATTTAAGTTTAAGAGCATTTCTAAAGTAATAATAAGTATATTAATAAAAATAAGATGAGTAAAGAAATGATAGTACAAATAATAGTGATTACATCAGCAATATTGTTCCCATTTATTACGGGCGTTATTAATTCGAAGAAACAAGAAAAAAAATTGATTCATCAAAAAGTGAGAAGCTAAAAGTTTCTCTCTTTTTGAGAGCAATCAATTAGTAGTAAGTGCTTGCATTTCTTTAAGATTTTCATTTTTCAATGGTTTACTGAAAAATCCTTTTACCAATTCAAACTTTTCTGCTTTTTCCATATCTAATTTGTCTGTAGATGAACTTAACATAAAAACAGAGGTGTTTTTATGAGAAGCAAAGTGTTTAATTTCCTCTAAAAACTCCCAGCCACTCATTAATGGCATATTGATGTCTAAAATTATGATGTATGCAATTTCATTTGAATATTCCATTTTCAGATTTTCTAATGCAAAATTACCATCTAAGTAGCTATTGATTTCTTGGAAAAAAGGTATTTCTTTTAATAAGATATCAGTAAGCATGATAGAAATCTCATCATCATCTATGATTAAGGTCTTAATTTTCATCTTTCTTTTTGTAAATATCAAATTGTTGTGATTTGCTCACCACTCCCTTCACAATTTCATCTAGCTCTTCTGCTGAATCTTGAATATACTTATAAAAATCCTTTTTCTCACTTTCGCCAATTTTACCATCACTTAACAGATTGACCAAGCCCAAAAGTCTGGCTAATGGGGCTCTTACAACGTGCGATTGAGTCCAAGCGATATCTTTAAGTATGTCATTTTGCTTTTCTATTGCTTCAATATGTTGGTTCCTTTCTGTTACATCATTTACCAAAATAATTTCTGCTGGCCTTCCCTTATACTCAAAGCTATTGGAACGAACTTCTACCCTTATATAATCCCCGTTTTTTTTGATATGAGTAATTTCACCATGATATAAATTTTCATGCGCCTCTTTCACTTTATCAAGTGCAGAAACTAAAATGGGCATATCAGCTTTGGCTCTGATTTGTGTAATATCCATACTTAAAAATTCTTTGTATGTATATCCGTAATGAGCAATGGCAGCATCATTCACATCTAGAAAATTCAAAGTTTCTCTATCAAAAACCCACATTGGCAATGGGCTGAAATGGAAAAGGTCTGAATAGCGCTGTTCGGATCTTCTGAGGTTCACTAGAATTTTGTTCCGCTCAATATTATAAATAATGCTCTTGTGTAAAACGGTACTATTTAAAACATCTTTTAATAGGTAGTCTGAAGCGCCTAAAGCCAATGATTTGATTGCAAAATCAGCATCAGGATAGCCGGTTAAAATAATTATGGGTTTATTGTTAGAAAAAAGCTGAATGCCTTTGATGAGTGGCTCCCCATCTTTGTCAGGTAAACTTAAATCCAGCAAAATAATATCAATTGAATTATTTTCAGTTAGTATTTTTTTAGCTTCATTGAAGTTTTCTGCCCAATGTAGTTTTTTTACAATGGTGGTTTCTTCCAAATAGTCTTCAATCAGGACATAATCCCCAGGATTATCTTCAATTATTAATACATTATATCTGATATCTGGTCCTTTCATTTTCAATTAACTATTACTAGAAGGCAAGCTAACAATGTTAAACCAAAACTGCTCTATTGTGGAAATTGCTTCCAAAAATTCATTGATTTCAACTGGTTTTGTAATATAACAGTTAGCATAATGTTGATAGGCTAATTTTATATCATTTTGAGCCGAGGAAGTGGTTAGCATAATAATGGGGATATGCTTTTTTACGGGGTCTGATTTTAATTCTTGTAAGACTTCATGACCGCTTTTAATGGGCAAATTAATATCTAAAAGCACTAAATCAGGGATCTTACTATTTTCATAACCCTCTTTTTGAAATAAAATATTTAGGGCTTCTTTACCATTTTTAGCCACGTCCATAGTATTAATAATTTTGCTTTCTTCAAAAGCTTCCTGGGTCAATACGATATCGCCCTCGTTATCTTCTACTTAAAGGATATGGATTGATTTCATGTAGATTTCATTTTTATTGGTTGATCCATTTTGTAATAATTACTGTAATGAATTTTGTGGGGTTTTAGGAAAACGTTAAACAGCTTTATTTTATACTGTTTTCTGTTTTAAACCTTAATTAACCCGAGTAAATGTATTAAAATATATATTCTTTGAATTTATACTCTTCCTAATGATATTACATGCCATATTTTCCACTACATGGCTATATAAAACATTAAAAATAATACTGAATCTATACATCATGCTTTTTAAGCTAAGTTGCGCCATAAAATTTAGATGTTATTCAAATTCAATGACTTTTATCATCTTTTTTACTCTCCGATTTAATATAATGATAAAATATACAAGAAAACTACAAAATTATTATGGATATGAAATACGATATCAAGTGAAATAAATATAAAAAAATGTTCTTTTGCGTTTGTAAAATTACATTTGTTTTTTAATCCTAGGCTTTAGGAATAGTAAAATAGAATGTACTGCCTTTACCTGGGGTTGACCTTACCCAAATATTGCCATTCATGTTTTCAATTATCTTCTTTACAATTGCCAGACCCATACCTGTACCTGAGTATTCATTTTTGTTGTGTAGCCGTTGAAAAAATATTAAAAATCTTTTCATAATATTCTTCTTCTATTCCTATCCCATTATCTTTTAAGGAAAATTTCCATTCGTTTTTGAGTTCTGCTGCCTTGATTATAATCTTTGGAGGTAACTCATGATGGCTATATTTGAGTGAATTTGAAATAAGATTACTGAAAACCTGAATCATAGGTGAGGGATGCCCAAATATTATGGGTAAATCTTTAAATTCTACTTTAGCGTTTAACTCTTCTATCTGCTTGCGCTGCAGAAGGCAAACTTCATACAATACCTCATTCAGATCTACTGATACTATTTCTTCTTCCTTTTTACCAATTTTAGAATAATCCAATAAATCCAAAATGATTTGACGCATTCTTTTTGCTCCATCCACGGCAAAGTTGATGTACTGATTAGCTTTTTCGTCTAACTGATCACCATATTTTTTTTCTAATTGTGTCAAAAAGCCTGAAACCATTCGTAGCGGTTCTTGTAAATCATGAGAAGCTACGTAGGCGAATTGTTCGAGTTCAGCATTTGAGTGTGCTAATTCCTGAGTTTGCTTAATAAGTCTATCATTTATTTCAAGTAAGGATTCTTCATATCGTTTACGGGCTGTAATGTCAGTAGTGGCTCCTATCATTCTGATGGCTTTTCCTTTTTCATTTCGTACAATAAGTCCCTTATCAATTACATAGGCATATTCCCCTGATTTCTTTTTAAATCGGTATTGGCCAGTCCAGAAGTTAGAATTTTTATCTTTCAGTATTATCTGCTGTGTTTTTAAGATCGCTTCTAAGTCCTCAGGATGAACATTATTTTTCCAGAAATGGATATCTTGGTTAGCTTCTGAAATAGTGTATCCAAATTGATTTTCAAAACCACTTCCTGAGCGAGTAACACTTCCTGAAACTAAATCCCAATCCCAAATGGAATCATTTGTGGCCAGTGCTACTTTTTCAAAACGGTCATTGGAAGCTCTGATTTTTTCTTCAGCAGTTTTTCTTAATGTTATATCTTTAAAATATACGGATAATCCCTTATCAGAAGGATATGCACTTACTTCAAACCACTTATCAATAGGGGGAAAATACTCTTCAAAATGAACCGTTTCTTGCGTATTTACGGCTTTATGATATTCTTCGTAAAATTTAAGGCTTATGGCAGCTTCATATTCTTCCCATAGATTTTTTGATAGAATTTCTTCTCTCTTCTTCCCTAGAAGTTTTTCTGCTTCTTTATTCCAATACGTAACTATCCAATTTTTATCAACTGCAAAAAAAGCATCTCCAATACTTTCTAGAATATCCTCTTTTTCAGTTAGAGCATCCTGCACTGCAAGTTCTGTCCTTTTTTGCTTGTCAATGTCTTGATAACTGCCATAAATACGAAGCGTTTTTCCGTTTACTCGGTCACCATGGCCAATGCATCGATTCCACTTTTTATTTCCTCTATGTGTTTTAATGGGTACTTCAAAATCGAATTCTTCTCCTTCATGAATGAGTTTATGGATTGCCTTCTCAATGAATCTTTTGTCTTTTTGAAAATAAAATTCAAAAGCTGATGAAAAGGAAGGTTTATAATCATCGTCAACCTCAAGAATTTGCCGAGTTGTTGGTGACCAAAAAAGTCTATCTTCTTTCAAGTCATCAGATAAACTCAACTCCCAACTTCCTATTTTAGCAAATTTAGAAGTACGTTCCGCCATTTTCTCCAAGTCAAATAAATCAGTGATATCAGTGATAATAGAATTCCAAATAATAGTACCATCAGCTAATACATCTGGATTACCAAAACCCTCATGATATTTGACAAGACCATTAGGCATGATATATCGCCATTTTGCTCGCCATCTTGTCAAATTTTCGGCAGATTCCATTATAGATTTTTGAACCTTATCAATTTCCCCACCGGCTTCAATTCTGTTCCAAACCAGTTGATTATTTTCTAAAACATCCTTTGAATCAAAACCCCAAACTTCTTTAGAGCCCTCACTTATAAATTTCATAAAATCCGTGCCATCTGGTTTTAAATGATACTGAAAAATGACTCCGGGAATGTTGTTGGAGATTTTTTGAAGCCTAATCTCTGCATTTTTCTTATCATTTATATCTTGAAAACTTCCGTATATGCGTATGCATTCTCCATTTCTTAACTCTGCATTTCCAATTGCTCTAACCCATCTTTCATTTCCTTTGAGTGTGATTATGATAGCTTCAAAATCAAAAGGGCCTCCGGTTTCAATGGCTTTTTCTACCGCTTCGCTAACTTTTTCTTGATAATCTGGGTGATAAAAATTTATTGCTTCAGCCAGGCTTGGATTAAAATCATGAGGCACTTCGTGAATCTCTTTGGTCATTGGTGACCAGGAATGTTCCCCAGTTAATTGATTGATTTCCCAACCACCAACTCTTGCTAATTTTGTGGCGTTTTTAACCGTTTGTTGCATTTCAAGCATTTCAGTGACATCTCTTCCGTAAGAAAAGACGAATCCTTCTTGCCCAAAAACATCAGAAGAGTTCCATGAAATCCATTTGTAGTTTCCGTTTTTGGTTCTATAGCGATTAATAAAACCACTTGATTTTCGATCTCCTGATATGGTTTCACCAAACTCTAAGGTAGTGCTCTTTAAATAATCTGGATGAATATAATCTGAAAAAGGGGTTGAAGTTAGTTCATCTTCTGCATACCCAAGAAGTTCGCAAAATGCAGGATTTACTTTTACAAAATATCCATCAGGAGAGGCTATGGCCAATATATCAGGTGCACTGTTAAAGAATAGATTAAGCTCCTCTTCCTGTTGTTTTCGCATTATTTCTGCACCTAGATAATGCTTTAAATTATTGTAATAGGTGACATTATGGTCATGTTCTTTCAATTCATAATCTGAAAAAAGCACCATAACCCCTATTATTTTTTCACGGTAGAAAAAAGGATAAGCAGCTGCTGATTTTATAGTTGCTTTTTCTGCTAAGGATGATCTCTCAAATTTCGAAGTCTTGTTAATGTCATTCCAGACTTCATTTTTCAAGGTTTTCCAAACTGAACCTGGTAATCCTTCACCCAGCTGGATAGTTTTTAGCACATTTTCTTTATAAAACACTTCTTTATCTCCACTTTTAGCATAGCATGCAGATAAATGAAGTATTTGCTTATCATGGCTCAGTAGCCATATTTCACCAGCAGAATACGAACCAAACTCGCTTAAATATTTAATGCTTTTGTTCAGGATTTGGTCTAAACTGTCTTCCATTTTGAAAAATTGCGACAGATTATATTGGAGTTCCTGTTTAATTTGTTCTTGTTTATATTGCGTCTGATCTCTTAAAGCACCGATCATCCGTAAAGGTTGACCATTTTCATCTCTTATTAAATAGCCAATATCTTCAACAAAGGCATATTGACCATTTATATCTTTAAATCGGTATTCATAGCTCCATTTGGATTCTTGAGGATTGGCTAAAAGCATATCTAGATTTTGAAGAATTTCATCTAGATCATCTGGATGTATCCACTGTGTCCAGTCTCTGAGGCTAAATTTATTTTCATTGATGTTATGTCCAAATACTCGAGTAAGGCTGTTTCCCCAGTAAAAGTGATCACTGTTAATATCCCAATCGTAAATAGCATTATTAGTAGCCTTGTTGATATAAGTAAATCTTTCGTTACTTTCTTTAATGTTTTTGATGTAAGCGAAATTTTGAAGAATAACTGAAATTAATCTAGCGGCCCTTTCAAAAATATTAATTTCTAAATCTTCATGACCTTTTACCTCTTCATGGTAAATA
Organism: Marivirga sp.; assembly: GCF_035704835.1. Lineage (GTDB taxonomy): Bacteria > Bacteroidota > Bacteroidia > Cytophagales > Cyclobacteriaceae > Marivirga. The sequence goes on from NZ_DASSWQ010000082.1 coordinate 8,520, forward strand.
GCAAATGTGGCAATTACATTACCCTTTTCATTAAAAATTGGCTCCGACCAACATGACTTGAACCCATAATTTTTTGCCAGATGAGTAAAGGAAGCCCATCGTTCATCACTGAAAATGTCTTTTGCAACTATTTGTTTCTTTAAAAATGCTGCTGTTCCACAAGAACCTTGATTTAAGCCGATTGGTAAGCCTTCGATATCGTCTAAATATTCTTTAGGTAGTCCTGGAGAAATTAGGTTTCTTAGTCGGCCTTGTTCTATAGAACTTATAGAGCATTTCATTCCTTGAAATAAAGAATCGATGCCTGATAAATAGTTTTTCAGTAATTTCTGAAGCGGCATCTCAGCTTTAATACTAGCTTCCATCAGTACTTTTTCTATTTCATCGAGTTTATTACTCAGAAATTGTTGGTTTACATCTTTAATAGCGCCAATCGCTCTAATTGCTTTCCCTTTTTCATCTCTTAATATAATGGCTCTATCTTGCACCCTTACATAATCGCCATTTTTTTTCCTAAAACGATAGCTTTCTTGCCATTCAGTAATTTTAGGATTTGCAAAAGCCTTGGTTATACCACTTTTAAAGGATTCAAAATCTTCTGGGTGAACTAGCGCATCATGTAATTCAAGGTTGCTTATTTTTTTAGAGGACTCTAAACCATATTTTTTTTGATAGCCCTCTCCAAGGAATAATTCATTTTTTGTAATATCATAATCCCAAATGCTTTCAGAGCCGGCTTTCATTAAAAGTTCTAGCCTTTCTTTGCCTTCTTTTAATTCTTTTTCAATCTCAATTTTTTCAGTTACATCTCTAGAATTAGCGACTATTCCTTGAACCGAAGGCTCATCAAATAGATTTGAAATTTGGGATTCCAACCATCTCCAATTACCTTTTTTATTTTTAAATCGAAAAGGAGGTAAAACTATATGATTCTCTTTTTCAAGTTTTTCAAATTCTTTAACCGCCCACTCCTTATCATCAGGATGAATAAAATCAAATGCGTTATTGCCTATAAATTCTTCCGGTTTTATACCTAAAATAGAGGTGGAAGTAGGACTTACATATTTGTATTTGCCTTCTAAATCAAGAATTGCGATTAAATCGCCCCCTTGTTGAACCAGAGACTTAAACCGCCCTTCACTGAATTTAAGTTGTTCTTCTTCTTGTAATTTATCGGTAGCGTCTCTTGCTACACAATTCATTAGGTTTTGTTCCTCCTCCCAATATGCAGACCATACAACAGGGACTATTTCACCGTTTTTATGTCTGTAGTGATTTTCGAAATTCCTATATTGTTTCCCTTCTCTTATTTCTTTAGCCACTTGGGTAGTTAACGCTTTATCTTCTTCCACTACAAAATCCATAAATGGCTTTCCAACCAACTCCTCTGGTTTATACCCCCATAATTTTTCAGATGATCGACTAACCATTTGGAAAATTCCGTTTTCATCAATGGTACATAATGTATCAAGGGAGCTATCGAGTACTTGCTGCAGTTTTTGTTTACTTTTTTTAAGCGCGGTGTGTATGGTATGCGTTTCGGTTATATCAAGAGAAGTTATGAATATGCCATCGACTTTATTATCATCCGATAAAATCGGTTTGAATTTCAGCTCAAAATATTTCTTTTGATCATCTGAATTAGCATGAAGGATAGCTTTGGCTTGTTGTTTCATCCAAACCTGATTTATGATATGATTTAAATCTTCTTTCTGATTTTTTTTAGCTAAATGAGTAAGTTTGAGTCCCTTTTTAAGCTCCTTATTGAAAAGAAGAGAATAATGAGATTTCATCTGATTGTTAAACGAAATCACATTCAATTCCTGATCAATGTAAATAAATGCTTCATCAGTATTGCTTATTAGTAATTCGAGTTCATGCAGAAGTGACAGTCTTTTGCTTATATCAGTGCCGGTTCCGAACACACAGCGTTCTCCTTTGTACTGAATAATAGAAGCAGTAAAAAATAAAGGAACTTTACCATTATTTTTAGTACTGAGCCACGCCTCTACCTCAGTATAACCTTTCTCTAAAACTTCATTTATATGATACTTAATCTTTTCTACTTCCTCCCCTTCATATAAATCTAAGGGTGTTAGTGATGCAATTTCCTTATGATTATAGCCTGTAATCTCTTCTAACTGCTTGTTCCATAACAAATGCTCCCCTTTCTCATTAAAAAGGTAAAATGCGGAAGGAAGATTTCTGATGATATCTTGAGTTAACACATTTTGCTCCACAACTTGCTCTTGTGACTTTACAAAATCACTGATATCTTGAAAAACACCTATAAGTTTTATTGGAGTACCTTGGTCATCTTTAAAAACATTGGCTTTTGTGCGAACATGGATGATGTTTCCGGTTTTTGTAAGTAGTTTTTTTTCAATAATATATTCTACATTATTTTGTAAAACATTTTCCATTAAGGCAGTGGCTCTTTCTCGATCTTGAGGGTGAATTACTTCTACACCTTTTTCAAAAGTCACTTCAAATTCCTGAGGTTGGTAACCAAGCATGCGAAAGACTCCATCGGACCAACTTAGTTTATTTTTTTTTAAATCTAATTCCCAGGTTCCTGATTTGGTTAAGGATTCGACCTGTTCATGCAGTAATTTGATTTTATTAAATTCTAAAGCATCCATAAAAATTAAATAATGGGAAGTAGTAGAGGTAAAAAAATTGAACTTTTAAGATAGCAACAATTTAACAAAAACAGTGTATTAAGTAATAAATTATAAGTATTCCACAGAATAATTAATTAATAGTTTGAGCTTACAACTAATTAAAGAATATTATTCTGTTGGGTTAGAGGTTTTTATTTGTGCATGAAAATCTATGATGAAAATGGCCATAACATAGAAAGGAACCATCACAATTCTGTAGCGGGAAAGCGTACCAAAATTGTAGGTGGAAATGCCAACTCCAAAAGCAAAAATAATTGCAAAAATCAGACAAAATAAAATGATGGGTGATCGGATACTTTGGGTAATGTCTATTAATTTATTTCGATAAAAAAGTCGAATTGTAAGACCAAGTAAAAACAATGCTTCCAAGGCAGAAAGTAACATCAATGGATTATTTACTTCCCATATGTAAGGTCTAAATAAGGAAACATTAACAGCTTGGGGAGCTAAGCGAATCATGCTTTCGAAGGTGCCATCTAATTCTCCCAAGGAATAACCTGAGCCGGCATCCTTACCAGTCCAGTAGCGAATGTCATAGGCGGTTACTTGGGCAGTTTCTGCAATTTGATCCAATGCATATCTATTATTGTCTTCACCAGCTTTAAGCGCTACATAGTAAGCGGTTCCTCCACCGATTATGAGTAAAAAAGGAGCCACCAATATTCTTGCTGCTAATGAAGGAATCGTACCAATTCGGTAGAAAAAATACCAGAGAATTAGAGCGGGCATAAGAGATAAGAAAATATATAATTTAACAGAGGTAATTACATAGATAGAAATAAGCAAGAGCATAGTGTTCCAAATTAATTTTTTCCTTTCAAAGAATACTTGAATAAAGGAATAGACTAAAAAACCTGTTGCACCTAAAGTGACGGTATCTTTTAAAATACCTGAGCCCCAAAAAAATACGGTTGGAATGAAAAATATAGCAATAGCAAAATGAAGCTTCAATTCAGGATAAATATTGCAGAAAGACTGATACATCATCCATAATCCCCAAAAGGAGAAAAAAGCAAAAAATAAGGCTGTTCCTGCGTAAGAGTTGTAAGTGAGAATTCCAAAAATAGCAGCTATTCTAACAATAAAGTAGGAGGTAGCGTCTCGATACATCCAGATTTTTGACGAGTACTTGTAAGTCTCAGAATCAAATTCTCCATTTGCTGTAAGGAGCTTTACTCCTGCAGAAAAATTATTATAAAATGCACTTACTATGTGGGAGGCTCCGTTTGTATAGTATGTAAAGGTATCTCCGCCTCCGTAATAAAATTGGTAAATTAACCCGACTCCAATTGCACCCAGCATTTTCAATAACAAGGCGGGATAGAAATACTTTCTTGTTTCTTGGTCAGCAGAAATTTCTCTGATACCATAAGCAATAAACATGAGCACAAAAAAAGTAATGGGCGCTATCAGGAAATCGATTGTTTTCACAGGTAAATGCTATAATTCTCTCAATTTATCTTTAGCACTTTGGTAAATGCCTTGTTTTCTCCCTGCTTTTTTCTTTGCTTTTTTAAAGTAATCTTCAGCTAGTTCCAAATCTCCTTTTTTCTGCGCAATAGTCCCTAAATGATAAATACTATAGAGATAATAACCAGATTCCTCTTCTCCTACACTTTCGGATGAAATCATAGCTCTTTCATAATATTTTTTGGCTTCATCCAAATTATTCTTTCGTTCATAGATTTGACCGAGAAAAAAACCTGCATAACGCCCGGAAGTGCCGCCATAACCTGATTTACCAGCCTCTATATTTTGAAATATTTCCAGACATTCTCGTTCAGCATCATCTATTCGTCCGGCTGTATACAATAACCGGGCGTAAAACCTGTGAAAATAGGCATTTTGAGGATAAGTTTCATGCAAATATTCAGATAGCTGTAACCCTTTAAATAGCTGGCCTTCATCTAATGCCCAAATCCTCATCAAAAAATATTGTGCCTCTGTTCGGGTATAAAAAGCATTTTGAGCTACTTTGGTCAGTTGTTCCACTCCTAATTTCTTATCGCCATCATCAAAGAAACTTAATACTGGTTTAAGGATAGGATAATGCTCAGGCACCCATTCAACGTAATAATTATATAAAGCATCTCCAAACAAAAACTCTGGACTTAAGTTTTTATTCCCTTTACTATCCTCCATATAACTTAAAGCACTTCGGGCTTCGAATGCTGCCTTTGTCCAGTTCTGGTTTTCAGCATAAAACCTTCCTTTGAAGCCATGAATGGCAGCCAAAAAGAATTTAGCTTCTAAATTTTCTTCATCTTTCTCCTCCATTGCTTCTGCATAAAACTGAGCGGTATCCAGATAGGCAATCATTTTTTCATTATTAGGGTAGTGTGATGGCTCAGGCAAAATTTTCCACCACTCATTTAGGCCAAAAAGGAAATAAGGTAAAGGATGATTTGGGAATCTGTAACGCAACCATAGTAAATCTTTTTTTACTTTTTCATGCTCAGCATTATAAATGTCATTTACGGATTCATTAACTTCCATTTGGATGTACATATTATTAAGCAGAATACTGCTATCCTGTTCCATAACATACTGTGCTTTTACAGAAAATGTAAAAGTGAATAAAATACTGAAAATGAGTAATTTTTGAATCATTATAGTTTTGTAACTAAAGCAAAATTAAAAAAGCCCGACTTAAATCGAGCTTTTTTAAAAAATATATTATACAAATCAATTAATGTGCCATTTGTTTTTCCTTGAACTTTTTAATTTGTCTTCTCAAGGCTTCAGAAGCAGCATCTATACCAGCTTCAAATGAATCGCTTTTTTCTTTTGCAAAAAGCTGGTTGCCTGGAATATTTAATTTCACTTCTACAATTTTGTTTCCATTATCAGAATCTTTATCCAATCGTAAAAAAACTTCGCCATCGATAAATCGATCATAAAAGGTTTCCAATTTGTCTATTCGTTTTTGAATAAAGTCTAACAGTTTTGTGTCTGCGTCAAAGTGGATCGAATGCATTTGTAGCTTCATGATTTTTGTGTTTTATGGTTAAACTTACGCTTTAGGATGCGCTTGATCAAATACTTTTTTGAGTTTGTCAAGCGAATTATGGGTGTAAACCTGCGTTGCAGCTAAGCTGCTGTGTCCTAACAAATCTTTCACTGCATTTAGGTCTGCGCCCTTATTTAATAAATGTGTTGCAAATGTATGCCTCAATACGTGAGGGCTTGTTTTACTTATAGTTGTAACCTGGTTAAGGTACTTTTTTGTAATGCGATTAATCATCATGGGATAAGCTTCATTTCCACTATTAGAAACGATTAAGGCGGTATTCTCGTTGCTCGAAAACACTTTATTTTTATGAGAAATATAAGTGTTCAATCTGCTTAATATTTGGTTATGAAACGGAATAATTCGTTCTTTATTTCCTTTTCCTAAAACTCTTATCGTTTTGGATTGAAAGTTGAAATCTGAATATTTTAAGCCGATTAATTCAGAAAGTCTTATGCCAGTTCCGTAAAGTAACTCCATTATTAATGAATCTCTGCTGCCTTCAAAATCATCAGGAAATTCAATTAGTGATAAAAGAGTATCCATTTCTTTTTCTTGCACAAATTGAGGTAAATCTTTGCTGGTTTTAAGGGCTTTTATTTTCTGTGTAGGATTTTGGTTTACCGCTTCTCGAGAAATAGCAAACTTATAAAAAGCTCTGAGTGAAATGATTTTTCTATTGATACTTTTCGGTTTGATTTTTTCTTGCATCAAGGCTACTATCCATGCACGTATATGCCTATGTTCTGCCTTGAGTAAATCTTGAAGTTGATATTGATTTTCCAGAAATAAAATGAATTGATTCAAATCATTTTGATATGAAATTAGGGTGTGTTTGCTGTAGCGCTTTTCAAACTCTAAATATTTCAGGAAAGTGTTCAGCATATTTAAAATAAACCGTCAAAATTAAATGAAAGGACTTTTCAGTTTTTGAGCAAAAAAAAGTTAGTATCCTTTCTATGCAATTGTTGCAAGTGGATACTAACTTAATCAATTTATTTGATAATAGCTAAATTAATTAGCTATCTAAATCCCTCATTTTTTGCCTATAGGCGGCACGGATAACTTCTTTTCTTCTGGCTACAGAAGGCTTTACGAAGTGTTGACGAGCACGGACTTCTTTCAAAGCACCAGTCTTTTCAAACTTCTTCTTAAAGCGTTTTAAAGCTTTATCAATCGATTCGTTTTCTTTTACGTTTACTACGATCATAATTTACACCTCCTCTCGTGAATAATCTCCCAGAACAGTAGGCTGTTTTTTTCAGTAATTATGCCCACTGTTTTGAGGACTGCAAAGGTAGAAGAATGATTTTGTAAAACCTAATGCAATTGAATTTCAATACCATAGCAAATGATATTTAAAGTAAACCTGTCATTCTATAAAAATCATATAAGGTAACCCGGCAAGCTTCTTTTTGGTCAGAGTTTTGAAATAATGGCAATTTTCTGTTTTTATACATTACATAAAATTGTACTTCCTCTATCAGTTTGTTATAAAGTTCTGCAGTAAAAATCATCTCATTTCTTCTTTTTTCGCCTTCCAAAATAATGCTTCCTTTATCATCAGACTCCAAAGCTTCCCAATAGACCTCGAAACCTTCTTTTTCTATTTCTATCGAATTAGGCATTTCTATAATGGGGTAAACTTTATTTGCTCTCCAGTTTACAACTAAAGCAATATTAAAGTAAAAATCAGTAGAAGCAGATTGGCGATCTTCATGGCGATAAATACGCCAGCCACCTTCTTCCATTATTTCCAAATCATAACTGGTTTGCCTCATATTTCTGAAAAAGATATAGGCATCATCAGGGTAATTAAATCTTAGCTTACTGATCTCCACTTTTTCAGAAGTATTGACAGAACAAGCAAGATTCGCTAGTAAGAATAGTAAAATGAATTTCTTCATGCTCAAAAAACTTAAAGAAGGTATTCAAGTTTGAATTTTCATCAAATTTCGAATTTTTTCAACATCTCCATTAACAACCGAAGTTTGTGGAACTTATCTTTAATTAGACTTCTTTCCTCAAAATCTCTAAAGGTGGTTTATTTACCACCGATCTACTATTTGTTAGCCCAATGAAAACCGTTAAGCCTGTAATCCCGATATAAGTTATCAGCACTGCCCAAAGATTAGGGATAAATACCGTTTCAAAACTAAAGTAAGCTAGTCCCCATGCGGATAAAAGGGCAATAAAGATGCCCGTTAAGCTGGAGATACTTCCTAAAAAGAAATATTCCATAAAGTTAATGCGCACAATCTGCTTTTTGCTTGCGCCTATAGTTCTCAATAAAACGGCTTCCTGCATGCGCTGAAATTTACTTATATTAACTGCACCAATTAAGACGATAACACCTGTGATGATACTAAAGAAAGCCATAAATTGAATGACAAAGGAAATTTTACCCAAAACTTCATCTACCGTCTTCAAAATCAAATCCAAGTCTATTATAGAAATATTAGGAAATTTGCTGACGACTTTCTGCTGATATTGAGCTGAGGTTTCTACTTTCTCGTATCGCGTTAATAAAACGTGAAATTTAGGAGCTTCTTCTAATACGCCTTCTGGAAAAACAACCAGAAAATTGGTTTGCACGCGTTGCCAATCAATTTCTCTAATACTTCCTACGTAGCATTGAATTAGCGCTCCCTGAACATTGAAAGTGAGGGCGTCTCCCAATCCAACTTTCATGTCTTCCGCTAAGCCTTCATCCAATGAAATGAATATAGAATCATTCGCATTTTGAACTTCCCCATACCACTTACCTTCCAAAATAGTCTCTGAGTCAATCAAGCTATCACGATAAGTCACTCTATATTCTCTTCTTAACACCCAATTACGAACTCCAGCCGTGGTGTCTTCTCGTATTGATTCTACGGATTCACCTTGTATGCTATGCAGTTTCATAGTGACAATCGGCACTTCCTGAATAACTGGCAAACTATCCTTTTTTGTTATCTCTATTACATCATCAACCTGATCACTTTGAATATCGAACAGAACCATATTAGGTTGATTTTCACTGCTACTTAATTTCACTTTATCCAGCAGCAAATCCTGGCTTAACATCAATGTTGTGATTAGGGCTGTTCCTAATCCGATGGTGACTACCAATATTAAAGTTTGATTGTTGGGTCTGTACAGATTAGCCAAACCTTGGCGTGTGGTGAAAGGCGCATTTTCTGGAAAATATTTTCTAACAGCCCAAATGATTAATCTGCTAACCCCCATCAAAATTAATGCTGAACCGAGTAAAGAAACAGTAAATATAGCCGCTTTATCAAGTTCATTAAGCTGTATGTATGAAAAGCCAAATACAAATAATACAACTAAAATATATACAAAGCGGCTGGCTTTAGAGGTTTTACCCCATCCTAAACTTCTTAATACATTTAAAGGAGAAACTTTACGAATTTGCAAAAGCGGAACTAAAGCAAAAAGGACGGAAGCCAACAAGCCAATTAAAATACCTTGAAAAAAGGAGCTGTAACTAAAGCTGAGTTCAATTTCAAAGGGAAGAAAATCGGCAAAAAGTTGAGGAAGAAAATATTGAATACTGCTGCCTATCAAAGAGCCGATTACGGAACCTATCAACCCAATAACAGCGATCTGAATTAAAAATATCCACATTCCCTGCAAAGAAGAAGCACCTAAGCAACGGAGAATTGCAACAGATTTTACTTTTTCTTTTACATAAACCTGAACAGAACTTGCTACCCCTATACAACCTAAGAGTAAAGCAATAAATGCAGTTAAATTCAGAAAGCCTGTTAAATCGGAATAAGCATCTCCCAATTCCTCTTTTCGCTCTGCCACATCATCAAATCGAATTTCTTCTTTTTCTAATCGTGGCTTTAAAACTTCATTAAAGTAGGTTTCATCATCAACGCCATCAGGAAATTTTACATATAATTTATAATTGATTCGACTTCCTTTTTGCATTAAACCTGTTTCTTGCAACTTGGAAAAAGGAATAAAAATAGGTGGTGCTACTGTCGTAGTGATAGCTGATTGTCCTGGCGTTTTATTGATTTCACCCGCTATAGAGAAAGTGTAGGTTCCTATGCGAACTGAATCATCAGCCTGGACATCAAATTGCAACATCAAAGATTGATCCACCAATGCTTTTTCATTAGTGTTATAGCTTTCAGCTGAGCTAAAAGGAGTTGTTTCTATTGCGCCATAAAAAGGATAATTAGCCTCTACTGCACGAACATTTATCAGCCGAGTTCCTCCATTTTTAGGGAAATATACCATACTGGCAAAGGCTCTTTCTTCGGAAAGTTCAAGATTTTCATTTTGAAGAAATTGATAAAGCGAATCAGGAAACGGGCTTCGGCTTTCCAGTTCCACATCGGCTCCTAAAAGTTCCTTTGCTTCAGAATTTATTTGTTGCGTAAGGTTATCTCCAAATGAATTAATAGCAACTAATGCAGCAATGCCCAACACAATACTGCTCATAAAAAGAAATAAGCGTGACCGATTTCTGCGACTATCTCGCCAAGCCATTTTCAATAACCAATTTAAATTTTGCATGAGAATGGTTTTTTAAGCTTCCTCTGACGTTAGTGTGTCTTTGATAAGTTTTCCTCCTTTGAGTTGAAGAATTCGGTCTGTTCTTTTCGCTAGTTCGTTATCGTGAGTCACTAAAATTAAAGTCGTTCCTAATTCTTTGTTTAAATTAAAAATGAGGGCTTCAATGGTATCTCCAGTTTCCTGATCTAAATTTCCTGTAGGCTCATCTGCGAATAAAATTTTAGGTTGATTGGCAAAAGCTCTTGCGATTGAAACTCTTTGTTGCTCGCCTCCTGAAAGTTGAGAGGCGTAATGATGCATTCTATCTCCTAAACCTACTTTTTCAAGTAGGTCAACGGCAATAGGTTTTACATTTTTTTTGCCTAACAATTCTAAAGGCACCATCACATTTTCCAGCGCGGTTAAGGTTGGCAAAAGATTGAAACTTTGGAAAATAAAACCAACGGATGCATTTCTGACGGCTGCTCTCTCATCTTCCGAAAGATTTTCTAGTTGTTTACCGTCTAAAATAATGGATCCTGTTCCTGCTTCATCCAAACCAGCACACAAACCAAGTAAAGTGGTTTTGCCACTTCCTGATGGGCCGATAATAGCACAACTACTTCCAGGTTCTATTTCAAAATTAATTTCAGAAAGTACAGTTAAGGATTTCTCGCCTGATTTGTAGGTTTTACTTAAATTTTGAACTGCTAAAATATGCTTCATGTGTTTGTATTAATTTTCAACCGCTATTTGGAATTCGAGATAGATATTCTTGAATTCCGGCAGTAATCTCATGGTTACTACAAATTCCTCCTTGATTAGTTCATGCTCTTATTTATAAACAACAGTCATTGAAAAACGACTGAAGAGCTAAACAGTTTGAAAAGAGTGATAGATGGCAAATATTCTATTTATTTTGAAGAATAACGAAAACAAAATAGAAATTGAATACTGAAAAATTCTGAGGGTATTTTTTAGTTGATAAAAAAAGGATTAACGGCAACCTGCCATCAATCCTCAAAATCAATTATAAGATTCGAACTATTAACCTTTCAAAATAGCTCTGCTGATTACTAATTTTTGGATTTCGGAAGTACCTTCACCAATCGTACACAGTTTAGAATCTCTGTAGTATTTTTCAACAGGATAATCTTTTGTATAGCCATAACCACCAAAAATCTGAACAGCTTCAACGGAGTTTCTTACTGCCACTTCAGAAGCATAGTATTTAGCCATAGCCGATTCTTTGTTGACATTTTTGCCTTTATTTTTTAAATCAGCGGCTTGGAAAGTTAATAATTTGGCACCTTCCAATTCTGTTGCCATATCTGCTAATTTAAAAGCAATACCCTGAAAGTTAGAAATGGGTTGATTGAATTGATGTCTTTCTTTACTGTAAGCCAAAGCTGCTTCATAAGCTCCTTCGGCAATTCCTAAAGAAAGTGCAGCAATTGAGATTCTTCCTCCATCTAATACTTTCATAGATTGGATAAAGCCTTCTCCAACATTTCCTAAAATATTATCTTTATGAACTTTGCAGTCTTCAAAAATCATTTCAGCAGTTTCTGACAAACGCATTCCTAATTTGTTTTCTTTTCTGCCGCCTTTGAAACCTTCAGTTCCTCTTTCCACTACAAAAGCAGTCATTCCATGAGAATCACCTTTTTCGCCAGTTCTAACAATAACTACTGCAATATCACCAGATTTACCATGTGTTATCCAGTTTTTAGCACCATTAATAACCCAATAATCGCCATCTTGAACGGCAGTAGTTCTCATATTTCCTGCATCAGAACCCGTATTTGGCTCGGTTAAGCCCCAAGCTCCAATCCATTCTGCGGTAGCTAATTTTGGTAACCATCTTTTTTTCTGCTCATCATTAGCGAATTGTAAAATATGGCCAGTACATAAAGAGTTATGTGCTGCCATTGATAAACCAATAGATGGATCAACTTTGGCAAGTTCCATGATAGCGGTTACATATTCTTCATAGCCAAAACCGGAGCCACCATATTCTTGAGGTACTAAAACACCCATTAATCCTAAGCCACCCAATTTTTTCATAACATCTACTGGGAAGTGTTGCTCTTCATCCCACTGGTCGCGATGCGGGGTAATTTCTTTTGCTCCAAAATCCTGCACCATTTGTGCAATCATTTTTTGATTCTCATTCAATCCAAAATCCATAAATATTTTAATTTGTCGTTTCCCGAAATAATTTCAAAGATAATCAAGTTTGCTTTATATACCCAACTAACATTAGTTAGGTTGAAAAGGTTGTGTCAAAAATTACATTGATACTATTGACTTCTAAGGGGATAAGTTCTCAAAATTTACTTTATTCTTCAATTTCAATAAATTCGTAAGCTCCTATGTCTGGCATATTTCCTCTGGTTTGACCCTGAATATCGGTTGAGATATCGGTTGATAAGCCTGCATTGATTGCTGGTGAAGTACTTTTTAATCGGAAATCATTAGCGCTAATGTCATTAAATTCAGGGCCCTGATTCCGAATTGAATTATTTTCACTCAAAAGCGCTATGCTGCTTCGGAACAGATTATGAGAAAATGATAAGTTTAAGTTGCCTTCTTGTGCTTCTAAAAATCTGATTTCTTCTGTAATTCGCCCGTAAATGATGTTGTTCACTAATTGAATGCTAATAGGGGCTATAATTTCATTTTCATTATTATCAAATGCTGAATCGGAAAATAAAGCAGCTGGGCTTTCTCTATTGGTATTAAAATAATTCGCAATAGTGCAGTGGGTGTAAAAAGCACTGCCTCCGCCTGTATGGGAAACCGTTCCTGAGGCGGTATTGTAAAAAACGGAGTTTAGTGCAGCAAAATCACTGTTTAGGGAGATTACTGAAGAAATAGCCATATTACCTACAAAGCAATTTTCCATGGTCAAATCTGGTTCATTATCGGGATTAAAAATATTAAGATTAAGACCAAAAAGAGCGTTCTTAATAGTAGTATGTTTAATGAAGTTGTCTTTGCTATTTTCCAAAAATACAATTCCTCCCCATTGACCAGGAGAACTAGCAAATGGTTCATCTAATCTGTCGTTGGTAAAAAGTATTGGATTTTCAAGATTTCCTTCCGCTTGTAAAGTTCCGTCTATTATTATGAAAGTTTCAGGTGCACTGTAAATTTTGGTTCCTGATTCAATATTTAAAGTGCATGCAGAATCTACTTGAATTATGCCCGTTAAAACATAAGGCTTATTCGCACTCCAGCGAGTATCACAGACTAAAATAGAATCTGAAATGTAATGTGCATTTTGGCCCCAAGCTTCAAAAACAACTGATTGAGTAATTTCTTGGTTGGTGATTTCAAGATAATCTCTAATCACAAAGGGATTATCTTGATTTCCTTGATCAATATTGGCTGATACTAATAAAAGTAAGCTGTCTTCAGCTAATAAAAGTTGATCTGCGAAACTTGATTGAGTCCTACCGTTCAGGGTTAACTGAAAATCTTGACTTTGATTTCTTAAGGCAATAGATGAAATATTTACCGCTTTGTTGGATAGGTTTTTTATTTTTAATCGCTTGGTAATACTCAACCTTTCTGCAAAGAGCGTATCAAATTGCAGTGTATCTGTAGAAAAAGTTAAAATTATCGGCTCAGAAGTTGGCTCCGGCTCATATGAACAAGAGGCAAATCCTGCAAAAAAGAAACTACCTAAAGCGAAAAGTAAGGTCTTACTGAGCCGTTTCATCCAATTTGCTGGCATTTTCGGCAATCTGTAAATTTTCGATAAGGTCTTCAATTTCACCATTCATGATGTTAGGTAAATTATGTACAGTGTAATTTATTCTGTGGTCAGTAACTCTTCCTTGCGGATAATTATAGGTCCTGATTTTATCAGATCTATCTCCACTCCGGACTATACTTCGTCTTTGAGCACCAACTGCCTCGTTTTGCTTTGCTAATTCTATTTCATACAAACGAGAACGCAATACTCTTAGTGCTTTATCAAAGTTTTTAAGCTGAGATTTTTGATCTTGACAAGTTACAACCAGACCAGTAGGCTCGTGAGTCAATCGAACCGCTGAATAAGTGGTATTAACCGACTGACCACCAGGCCCGGAAGAACAATAGGTGTCTTTTCTGACATCATTCATGTCAATTTCTACTTCCACATCATCGATTTCGGGCAAAACAGCAACAGTGGCAGCTGAAGTATGCACTCTTCCCTGGGTTTCAGTAGCCGGAACTCTTTGCACTCTATGGACGCCAGATTCATATTTCATGGTTCCATAGGCATTTTTTCCGGTAACGGTACTAATAATTTCTTTATAACCGCCTGCTGTTCCAAATGTTAAATCGAGCACGGTCAGATTTAATCCGTTTTTATCGCAATAGCGCTGATACATTTTGAAAAGGTCACCAGCAAAAATAGCAGCTTCATCTCCCCCAGTTCCTGCTCTAATTTCGAGCACTGCATTTTTAGAATCATTTGGGTCTTTAGGAATCAGCATTTTTTTCAATTCCTCTTCCAGTTTTTCTTTCTCTGGTTTTAATTCCTCCCACTCCATCTTGGCCATTTCCCTAAATTCGGGTTCTTTTTCAGTCTCCAAAATGTTTTTTGCTTGCTTGATGTCATCCAAAACTTTTGTGTAAGCATCATAAACCTCCACTACTTTTTCCAAATCCGAATATTCTTTACTGAGTTGAGTAAATTTTTTCATATCCGCCATAGCATCAGGCTGAACCATTAACTGGCCCACTTCCTGAAAGCGTTCTTTCATCCGTTCTAATCTGTCTAACATCAAGAATCAAAATTTATTAAGCACAAAACTACTAAATATTAATCAATAGATTAAAGTAGAAAATCACGGATAATGATTGAAAGTTCTGCCTTTTTAGTAGGCTTCAGTGATTAAAACTTCTTTTTTCATCGAAAAATGACTACTTTTTCACTTTAAAATAAAATAGAAGTAGGTTAAATTACGCATGGATAATATAACTTGCATAAAATACTTATCAATTAGTAAATTTATTTACAGATGCGTCAGTTAAAAATCGTTTTTATATTTTTTATTCTACTCTTTGTAGCGAAAGCAGGCTTTGCGCAAGAAAAGTATCGATTTCATAAAGTATTTTTCTATAGTTTCACCAAATACATAGAATGGCCAGCGGAGAAAAAGAAGGGAGATTTCATAATAGGCGTTGTAGGGGAGTCAGAAATTATTCCTTTGTTAAAAGAAATGGCGGAAATTAAAAAAGTGGGTGATAGAAATATCAAAGTTGTGCAACTTGAACAGGTAAAAAAAGGAGAGTATTTTCATATATTATTTGTACCCTCAGAACAAAACCAAAATTTCCCTTCTATTAAAACTGCCTTAAATGGTGAACCATGCTTATTAGTGACCGAATCCGAAGGGATGGCAAAGAAGGGCTCCATGATAAATTTTAAAGATGTGGATGGCAAACTAAAATTTGAGATGAACACCAAAATTTTGGAAAGCACGGGCTTAAAAGTGTCTCAAGAGCTCACCCGTTTTGGGGAAGAAATAAATTAAACATTACATAAAAAGCGTAATCTGAATCATTGGATTAAATTCATAATTCAAAAAATTTACTTAAGTTTAAAAAAGAATAATTTTTTAAAGGCCAAAAAATGAAAAACTTTCGATTTACGATTGGTAATAAAATACTAGGCGGGTTTATCACCCTTATTTTAATATTTATTGTGTATGCGGGTATCACAATTTTCACTGTTACTCAAAACAGTAATTTGACTGCAACCAATTCTAATGTTATTAAACCCTCCTTAACTAGCATAAAGGATTTTAATTTATTGATTATCAAATCAAAAATGTTGGTGACCAATTGGGTATATCTTCAAAGTAATGAAACAGATAAAGAAAGTCTGCAAGCCATTCATGAGGAAGAATATCCAGCGATGAAAGAAAAGATTAGCGCTTTAATGGTAAACTGGGAAGATAAAGAGCAACGGCTCGAAATGGATACCGTTTTTACTGAATTTGAAAATTTGATGGAGATTCAGAAAGAAATAATGGGGAGCCTATTGACGTTTGAAGATTATGAAGATCCTATCGTAAAATTTATGGCATCCGAATCTATTGAAAGGGAAGTGATTCCTCGAACGGATACCGTAATTGCTCATCTTAATAAAATTTTAGTACAAAAACAGAAAGAATCAGAACAATATGAAGCTGAGGTTTTGGAATCTTCCAATAGTTTAAAAAATACCTCCATAATTCTAGGAGTAGTATTTGTGATTTTAGGCTTGATAGGAGCGTTCTGGTTATCTTCTTCCATTACAAAACCTGTAAATTACATAAAAGAGATTATTGTAAAATTAGGGAAAGGAATTTTACCTGAAAACAATGATAGGGAGTTTGGAAATGATGAGATAGGTGAAATGGCTGTTGCGGTTGGTCAATTAGTTGACGGATTGAAAGACACCTCATATTTTGCAGAAAATATTGGGAATGGTAAATATGACTCGGATTATGAGCCATTAAGTGAGGGTGATGTTTTAGGAAATGCCCTTATTAATATGAGAGGTAACTTAAGAAAAGTTGCTGAAGAAGATAAGAAAAGAAACTGGTCGACAGAAGGATTGGCTATGTTTGGAGATATTTTAAGAAAGAATAATGATAATATTTCTTTATTATCTGATGACATCATTTCTAACTTAGTAAAATATACCAAATCAAATCAAGGAGGAATTTTTGTCATAAATAGAGAAGATGATGAGGATCCTTTTTTAGAATTGACTGCTTGCTATGCTTGGGATAAAAAGAAATATTTAGAGCAAAAAATTTATGAAGGCGAAGGCTTAACTGGTCAGGCTTGGCTGGAAGGGGAAACTATTTATATGACAGAAGTTCCACAAGATTACGTGATGATTACTTCTGGTTTAGGAGAAGCAAATCCGAATAGCGTTTTGATAGTTCCATTGAAAGTCAATGATGAAACTTATGGAATTATAGAGTTGGCATCATTTAATGAATTTGCTGAACATGAGAGAGAGTTTGTAGAGAAAATCGCGGAAAATATCGCCTCTACTATATCATCTGTGAAAATTAATGAACGAACTTCCAAATTATTGGAAGAATCTAGAGAAATGACAGAGCAGATGCGTTCTCAAGAGGAGGAAATGCGTCAAAACATGGAGGAACTTCAAGCTACTCAAGAGGAAATGGAACGTTCGCAACGTGAGCGAGAGGATAAAGAAAAAATTATTAACTATACCAATATGATGGTAGAGCTAGATAATTCATTTTATATTAATAGTATTAATAATATTACTTCTGACAAATTAGGCTATTCCTCTTCTGAACTAGGTGGTGTTGAGATTTCAAAAATTATTGAATCTAAAGATATCCTCAAATCCATGAAAAGTGCATTAGAGTCTGGTAAAACTTGGTCTGGAATAATTAAAATGAAAAATAATACTGGAGAGATTTTAAATGCTCAATTCTCTTGTGGCCCACTAAGTGGACAAGATTCTGGGGGGAATAGCTATTTAATGATAGGCTCTATTATTGTTAATGGAGAGTCGAGTTAAAATGTCATCCACTTCAAAAATATCCTTTGGATTACTATTATTGCTGCTTTGGGGCTGTGGGTTTTCTACTGAAAAGCGCAGACCTAAAAAGATTGCAGATTCCTATGATCTGAGAGAGGTAAAAAAAGTATCAGAAGCTGATATCATTTACAGGACAGGAGTTCTTGGTGATTCTATCACTGAAAAAGTTGGTGCTGTTTTTATGAATAAAATAACATCGCAATATGCAAAGGGTGGTTATAAAGCTGCTGCTCAATTCTGTAGCATGAATGCTTATCCACTTACTGATAGTTTAGCAAATGAATACAAGGTTTTTCTTAAAAGAGTTAGTTCTAAAAATCGAAACCCTACTAATTCGCCTTCTGATTTAGAAAAGCAAATATTGGAAGCTTATGAATACTCCGCGGATCGGGGAGATGATTTAGGTGCAAATGTTCAATTTATCCGTCCAGGAGATACTATTCTATACAATAAACCCATCCGAATACCATCTGAATTTTGTTTGAATTGCCATGGAAGCCAAAGTCAGATTCCTGCTGAAGTTCAAGCCATATTAAAGGAAGATTATCCTAATGATAAAGCCACAGGCTACAAAGTTGGAGACTTGAGAGGTATGTGGAGTTTGAAGTTTCTGAAAAAAGAAATAGTGCAAAAGTTGTAATCACCTCCTTCTAAAAATAAGACTGGAATTTTTCCTGACCTTTAATTTTATTGAGATGTTCTATGGTTAATGGTTTTTCTACATAGTCGATTACCATTTCATATTTTTCAGCTTTTATTCGATCAGCAGTATTAATGGAGGACGTTAAAATCACTACTGAAACATTTCTGTCCATACCCTTATTCATAATTTCATCCATTACGTCCCAACCATCTTTAATGGGCATGTTTATATCTAATAAAATGCAATAATGCTTGGCAACATTGTAGTAGGTGTTGAAATAATCGATAGCATCTCTTCCATTATAGAAGCTTTTTGGTGCCGAATGAAAGCCATTTTCTTTGACATGAACCTCATGAAGAAAAATTGTCATTTCATCATCATCTACAATAATTACTTCAAAGTTTTTATTAGTTGATAACATATCATCAAAATTTAGACAATTACATATTATGTAATTACAAAATGATTGGAACTTAATTTCCGGAAGGGAAATATATTGAAATTACATCTATAAAGAATCTACCTCCTGCACTTCCATGAATTGATTCAGGATCAACATCGCTTCCAAACTCATATGTTTCAAAAAGCACTTCTTCCGAACCATTTGCTATTAAGTTTTCATAGGCATCAACAGAGTTAAAATAAGGCACTAAAGCATCTTCTCTGCTGTGGAATAATTTAATAGGTGATTCTGCTCTCCAGTCATGAATATCATTATCTGCTAATGCACTTCTAAATTCACTATTTGGATTGTTAACATCAGCAATAAATTCATCGGTAAAGATTTCCTGAGGATTAGTATTCAATGGTACGATGGCGAAATAACCACTATCAATTACTGCAGTAGCATAAGGCTCATTTAGGTAATAACTCAATCCTCTTTGTAAATAGACCTTATCATAAGTATCCATCACCCATAAATAGAGACTAAGAGAATATCCTAAATCTCCTTGATAATTGAAAATATAATCTCCCACTGCGGTTTTATGATAGGCTCCAGCACCCATTGCACTTCGTACAATATTGAATTCTGTAGAATGATTAGCTTCAATATATTTATGCAATGCCATTGTGGAATTCCCACCTTGTGAATAACCCAGTAAGTAAAGCTGTTCCACATCTGTGTCTCCTTCTTTTCTCATCGCAACTTTTAAAAATTCGCCATATTCTCTTGCTGCTACTAACATGTCGTAACTTGTGGTGGCAGTAGTCTGGGCATGTTCATATGGATGAAACATATCTCCTGTACTTCCATAGCCTATATAGTCAGGAGCAGAAATCATGTAACCATTAGAAGCCAGTAAAGCAGCAGATAAATGAATTTCTGCATTATCCTCCGATAAATAGGAAGGGGCGTCATCTTCACGATCGATTGCTGGATTAGCATCTTTGGCTAAAGTACTGTGCTGAAGACTGGTCAACTTAGCAGAACCCTTTACGATAGGAATTAAAACTAATCCTGAAGCTTCAACTTCTGCACCATCAAAATTTTCGGTCATATAAGTAATTCGATGAGCTGTAATGTCAAAATTAACAAATCCCGAAACCAGACCATTTCCGCCAAAACGGGCTGAAATTTCATTCGTAGAAATTGAGTCTAAAAACTCGTAACTTACTACATGTTGGAATTCAAAATCATTATCTAATTCATCTTCCATACTATTATTACAAGCAAAAAAGAAAACTGGGAACGATAGGGCGAAAAATAATCGAAGAAACTTATTAGCTTGCATAGCTGAAAAAATTAAATTTATAATTAAACTGACTTATATCATAAGATATTCCTTAGCAATATATCAAATTATAACTAACTTAACCCAATGCTCCTTCAAGAAACACCTAAAAAAGAAGATATAATTTCGGCAGAAAAAAGGATTCATGATTATGTCCACAGGACGCCTATATTCACATCAAACCAATTAAATGAAATGTTAGGCGTGCATGTCTATTTTAAGTGTGAAAATTTACAAAAAGTTGGAGCATTCAAAATGAGAGGGGCTTCCAATGCAATTCTATCTTTAAGTAAAGCACAGTTAAAAAAAGGTGTGGCCACACATTCATCTGGTAATCATGCTCAAGCAGTGGCATTAGCGGCTAAACTTTCTAAGATTCCTGCTTATATCGTAATGCCACAAAATGCACCTGAAGTTAAAGTGGAGGCCGTTAGGCGGTATGGTGCGGAAGTAATTTATTGCGAATCAAATTTGAAGGCTAGAGAAGAAGCCTTAAATGAGGTAGTAGAAAAAACAGGTGCTACTTTCATCCATCCATATGATAATTATGATGTGATAGCGGGTCAGGCAACTTGTGCTAAAGAAATGCTCGAAGATACCGATCATTTAAAAGCTATTTTTGCCCCAATCGGTGGTGGTGGTCTGATGGCTGGAACACTACTTTCCTCTCAATATTTTGGTAATAAAGTGCCCGTAATTGGAGCAGAACCTGAGGGTGCTGATGACGCATATCGTTCATGGAAAGCTGGCAGATTAATTCCTATGGAAAATCCAGACACTATTGCGGATGGATTAAGAACCTCTTTAGGAGAACGAAACTTTCCAATAATTAAAAAATACATAAAAGATATTGTGACCGTTTCTGATTCTGAAATAGTGGAGGCTATGCGCTTGATATTTAATTATTTGAAATTGGTGGTAGAACCCTCAGGAGCGGTGCCTTTTGCTTCCATGATGAAGGCTAAGGAGCAGTTTCAGGGTAAAAAAGTGGGAGTGATTCTTTGTGGGGGAAATGTTGACCTCCAAAAACTGCCCTTCTAACTTTTTAATAAAATAAGGATAGATTTTTTTAATGCTAGATGAGAATTATCCACAGATATTATATACTGCCCAAAAGAGATCAAAAGAGAAAATTGTGGTCTTTTATTTTTAATTTATTGATTATTTGTGCTGTGATTGTATTTATGGCTTGGAGCACAAAAGTGTGGTTAATTTTGTTCTTTGTTCAGCCAGTGATATCCATCTATGCTTCTTTTATTGATGTTCCGATTGGAAGAAAAAATGGTCAAATTATTTATTATTCACCTCTATTGCTTACTTCCTCTTTAAAAGACCGTAAGATTCAATTGCATGGAGGTACTCTTTTTGATTATTACTACACCTTAAGCATCCAGAAAAGTGAGGCTAGAAATAAGAAAGCCATTCTTTACAGTTATATGGAAGGAATGCTCAACTTATTGGATAGTTTTAGCGAAAATGAAAATGATGTTGTTTTGGAAGCAAATGCATATTTCATCAATCCACATACTGCAGAAAAACTTGGGTTTAGACAGGTGAAAACAAAATTCTTTCAAAAGGTTGTAATGATTTTAAATTATGTTCCAATTACCATTAGCTATTCTATAGCAATGGGAAAATTGAGTTTTCCCAATATTTTGTCGCTAAAAAGTTATGCATGTACGATTGGTGATCTGAGGAAAAATAAAGAGGAGTTAGCAGCTATGTTCAAACGAATTAACCGGTAGGAATGAAGAAAGAAATCATAGAAAAATGTAGGCAAGAGTTGGATACTAAAAAGCAAAATATCTCTAGGGAGATTGAAGCGATTATATATTCTATGGGTTCTGATACTAAAAGTTCTGCAGGCGATAAATATGAAACAGGACGTGAAATGATGAATCAGGAAAAAGAAAAACTTCGCGCGCAACTTAGTGTTATTGATCGACAGCTTGATAGCTTAAATCAGATTAACTTTAACAATAATTTTGACAAAGTAAGTTTTGGTGCGATGGTGAAGACATCCGTTGCAGCCTATTTCATATCGATTTCTTACGGTAAGATAACCATTGAAAATACAGATTTATTTATGATTTCCGCAGTTACACCATTCGCACAAATTTTGAAAGGTAAGAAAGCTGGAGAGAAGGTGAATTGGAATGGAAAAGATGTTTTAATTGTAGAAGTAAATTAGGTATAAACAAATCGCATTAAATTCAGTTTTATGACTTAATATGCTCAAATCTAATTTTTTACATATTTTTTTAACCATATTGGTTATTTCAATTTATCCAATATTGGAAACTTTGACTTTTGATACCCAACTGAAAATTACTTTAGGTTTAATTTTTCTATTAGGAATTCCTCATGGAGCAGTTGACCATATTCTTTTACAGAAAAAGCAGCAGTGCACTAAATCTCAAATTCAATTTTATACCTTTTATTTAGGCTTGATTGGGCTTTATGTAATCGCTTGGATTTTATTTCCTTACTTTAGTTTGGTTGTATTTTTCTTAATATCATTTTATCATTTTGGGCAGTCACAGTTTAGCGATGTTAAAATTGACGAAAAAAATATAGCTAAGAAATTGCTGTATATGTTCTGGGGTGGGTCAATAATCAGTGGATTGTTTTACCATCATTATGACAAATTAATCCAGTTTTTTTTAGAAACATCTCATTTCGATCAAACTGCAACAGTAATCACTCCTTTCAGTTTGTATTACTTCTTTTTAACAAGTTCTGTAATTACCATTTTTCTTATGGCTTACATACTGATAAAAAGAGTGAATTCCAGAAAAAGATTTTTAAGTGAAATCGGTATATTCCTATTATTACACCTAGCATTTTTCACCATTCCTCCATTATTGGCATTTGCTTTGTATTTTGCCATTTGGCATTCACTAAAAGTGCTATATGATGAATATATGTATTTGGGTGAAAAAAGAAAGAATTTTGATTTAACTCATTTTATCAAAGAGTTATTGCCCTTTACGTTAATAAGTATAGTTGGGGCATGTATATTATTAATTGCATTTTCATATTTTGAATTTGCGATTTCTCCATTTTTCTTAACCATCATATTTTTATCAGTTCTGACGCTCCCGCATAGTGTAGTGATGGATAGCTGGTATCAAAAAATGAAGAAAGCCTGATGATTTACAATTCCTTAGAGAATTCTTGAATCAGCTCCCATGCATTTACTAAATGTTCTTTTTTAAGTTCAGGATGACCTCCAACTAATCGTAAAGTGAATTTTCCATTCAGCTTCGTATGGGTAATGAAAATTTTACCAGATGCATTTAGCTTCTTCATTAATTTTTCATTCATCGCATTGAGTTCTTCTTCATCTGATTTCCTGTCATTAAATCTAAAACACAACAGATTTACATAAACAGGCGATAACATTTCAAAATCATCAGAACTTTTAATTTCTTTCTCCAGCTCTTTAGCCCAATTAATGTGATTTCTAATAATAGTTCTCAACTGCTCTGCTCCAAAAGATCTTAAAACAAACCAAAGTTTTAAAGATCTAAATCTTCGCCCTAGCTGAATGTGCCAATCTCTATAATTTTTGACTTCATTATCTAAATCAGTTTTCAAATATTCTGGCGTGATACTGTAAGCCTTAATCAAAGCTTCGGAGTCTTTCACAAAATAGAGGCTACAATCAAAATTTATGAACAGCCATTTATGTGGATTGAACACCATGCTATCAACCATTTGCAATCCAGTTGACATCCATCTAAATTCAGGGCAAATTAATGCTGCTCCAGAATAGGCGGCATCTACATGAAACCATAGATTATGTTTTTGAGCGATATCGCCAATTTTATCCAAAGGATCTACAGCTGTTGTTCCAGTTGTTCCTAATGCGCCTAGAACGAAAAGTGGTTTAAATCCTGCTTTCAAATCATTCTGAATCGCATTTTCCAGCTTTTCGGGTATCATGGCAAAGTTTTCATCCACTGGGATTTTCACTAAATTATCAGAGCCAAATCCAGCGATTTTCACATTTTTATCAATGGAACTATGTGCCTGTTCGGATGCATAAATTCTGTACTGTGGCATTCCTGAGAAACCTTTCCTATTGATTTGATACTTGGAAGCTTTCTCTCTCGCTGTAATAAGTGCATTGAAAGTTCCAGTTGAGGCAGTATCCTGAATGGAGCCTGTCCAATCATTTGCTAAGCCTAATAAATCTCTCATCCAGTCCATCATGCGCTCCTCCAATTCGGTGGCAGCAGGAGAAGTGAGCCAAACCATGCCCTGTGTGCCTAAGGCGGATGTGATCATTTCTCCTAAAATAGATGCTTTGCTTTTAGAAGCAGGGAAATAGGCAAAGAAATTTGGGCTTTCCCAATGGGTAATGCCTGGCATTATTTTATGTTCAAAATCTTTAAAAATTTCATCAAATGCCTCGGGCTTATCAGGAAATGTAGCAGGGATTTCATTTTTAATGTCTCCAGGCCTCACTTGAGATAATACAGGATATTGGGCTACATTTTCTAAATAATCGGCCATCCAATCGACCATGGAGTGGGCATTTTTACGAAATTCGTTAGAATCCATTGAGCTTTAATTAAGAAATTGCTTGAAACGGTTGTTCATCCAAGTTATTGAATGAATGATAATGCTCAAATATAAAGGATTTAGTGGGAATTTTGGTTTTCTCTCTCTAATCTGACTTTATAAATAACGCCTTGACCGAAACAACAAATTCCTGAATTAAAGACAATCAAGGCAAATGTTCCGTAGTATAACCAATTCCAATTTTCAGTGTGTTCCATGCGATAAAAACCGGCATCTATTGCCATACTTAAACCAGCACCTATTAAAATTAAACCTCCAATTGAGAATAATAACCATTTTTGCATTGTCGCTTGCATGAGATATAAGTTTTTTGAGTTATTTAAATTTGTTGCTTTTTAAAAAAATAAAAAATACTTGTTTAAAAAAAAAAAACGACTACTTTAGTTTTCGAACTTAAAACATAAATATTATGAAATTAAAAATCAAAAAAATTACAATTCTATTTGTGATGTTAATCGCATGTATGTTTAGCTTTTACAGTGCATATTCTGACTATATTTGCCTTGTGAGTTCCGATGAAAAT
Source organism: Marivirga sp. (assembly GCF_035704835.1). GTDB lineage: Bacteria > Bacteroidota > Bacteroidia > Cytophagales > Cyclobacteriaceae > Marivirga. The sequence continues at coordinate 33,791 of NZ_DASSWQ010000082.1, forward strand.
AATAATAATGGTAATTGTAGAAAGTCTGAAGCTGGAGAAGGCGATGAATGTTACATGAGTGGTAGTGGTCCAGCTTGTTCATCTACTTTACTAGTAATTAAAAAAGCTGATTAATTACACGGGAGTTACTATCATTGTAACTCCTACTTTTCTTATGAAAAATTTAATAATTATTTTGATAATCTTAGCCTCGTGCGATAGCAAAAAAAAGACTGAAATTTATTTTCAGGAGGCAAATGGAATAGAGTTTAATGATAGCCTTTCTTTAGAAGAAACAGCTATAATTTCACTGAATTTAGATAATGAGACTAGCTTTCACCATAAATCCATGAAAAGTTTGGAGATTGACAATACGTCTTATTTATCTTTTATAAATGCTTACAATCAGCATTTTTATTTATATAACTTAGAAACGGGGGAACTTGAAAAGAAACTAAAATTAGACAGAGAGGGCCCCAATGGAGTGGGACATTTGACTATTTTTGATCATGCCTATTTAAGCGATAGCTTATTATTATACAATACTTGGGATGCAAATCTGTATATTTTAGACTATCAAGGGAATTTACTCTCGAAAAATGAGATATTAGATTTTTCAAAAAATAGTAATTCAGTATCGCCAGAACCTGCTACTATGAAACCCATCAGAAAAGTTGGGGATTATGTCTTCATTCCATGCAGTATTAATCAATATTTGACGGATTACTCCAATCAAAATTCTGTTATACGATATAACTTAAAAACACAGGAAACGGATTATATGATAAACTTGCCTGATAATTACAACCAGGGGTATTGGGGAGCAACATTCAAATACAAAATTTCTTTTGATATGTATGGCTCTGATTTAATTTCAAGTTTCCCTATTGATAACTTTATCTACCGCTATAATTCGGCCGGTAAGTATTTAAATAAATATTATGTTGGTTCCAAATTTATAAAGGAATTTGAACCCTTCAAAGAAGATATTAATTATGGAGTAGAAAAAGACCATTCAGTGCCAAATCAACAACAAGGAGATTACAGCTGGTCAAATTCCGATTATAATGCTGTAATTTATGATGAATTTAGAGATTTATTTTATCGAGTTGCTTACATCAGACCAAAGAAAGCTGAACTTGAAGCGGGCAGATCAATCACTAATTTTTCAATTATGATTTTAACGTCTAATTTCGAAAAAGTTGGTGAACAATATTTTGATGGATTAAAATATCACCCAACTATGATATTGGTTTCAAAGCAAGGCTTGTTAATGGCGAGAAGTGATTTGTATAAGGAAAATGAGGAGCTGTTAAGTTTTTCTGTATTTAACATTGCTAAATGAAATCCGTAAGATTGTTATTTATTTTTATTCCCATCTTATTATTCGGTTGTACGAATGAATTCAAATCCTTTGAAAATGAATTACTCAGTATTGATGAAAATATTTTGGAAAGGGATTTAATCATTATTCCAAAAGAAGGCTGTACTGGATGTATCTTAAATGTTACCTATTACGCGGAACAAAATATTGATAGTATAAATAAAAATGTATTATTTACTGTGATTCAAGACTTGAAATTATTCAGATTAAAAGTGGACTCAGCATTTTTAAGTCATGACCAGGTGTTTATAGACGAAAAAAACGTAATAAAAAGTAGGAATATTGGAATTTATCCAATTTTGGTAGAAACCGATGATGGAAAAATTATTTCTGTCAGTGAATTTTCAGTTCCTAATTAACAATAAGTGCAATTTACAGTAAAAGCTGCTTTGCTTAATGCAAATATTCAAGATAGTTATTTTCTTAGTTTTACACTCAATAATAACCAACATCTATTGCTAGGCTTAAACCTGCGCCAATTAATATTAAACCTAAAAGTGAGTAAAACAACCACTTTCGTTTTATTGCTTGCATAACTTATGTCACATTTGTTCCAACAAAATTTAACTATCTTCGTGTTTTAGGTTTGTAAGACGATTAGGCGTTATTAAAAGTTTATGAGATATTTAGTTTACACCCTACTTTTGGTAGGTTTATTTTTGCAAAACTCTTTTGCTCAAGTAATGAAGCCCATCAGTTGGGAGAGCTCTATTTTAGAAGAAAATCTAGAAGTGGGCGATACCGCAACCCTTTCCTTCCGAGCTGAAATAGAAGAAAATTGGTACTTGTATTCCTCTGATTTCGATTTGGATCCTGGCCCTCTGCTAACCGAATTTGATTTTGAGGAAGATGATTCTTATGAATTAGTTAATGGTATCATTCCAATAAATCCGTTAAAAGGCTATGATGAGATTTGGGAGGGAGATTATACTTATTTCAAAGTTAAAGGTGAGTTTCAGCAAAAAGTAATCATAAAAGAAATTCCATTTAGAATAGAAACTAGCAATACTTATCAAGTCTGTTCAGATATAGATGGAAAATGTATTCCTTTCAATGATGATTTTTCATTTGGGGAAAAAACGGCATCTTCTGCTAGTTCAGAAGGTAAAGAGGAAGGTTCAATCGAGAATTCAGAAAAGGAAGGAAAAAAAAAATTAATTGACCTTCAGCAGCAAGATTCAAATTCTCCTTATTCCCTTTTAGGCTTTATGCTAGTGGCTTTTTTAGCCGGATTAGCCGCTCTATTGACGCCTTGTGTTTTCCCTATGATCCCAATGACGGTTACTTTTTTTACCGGGAAAGCTAAATCCAGAGCTGGTGCAATTCGTCAAGCCGTTATTTACGGATTATCAATTATTGTGATATATGTGGTCGCTGGAACTGTAATAGCGGTTATAAATGGCCCTGAATTTGCCAATTGGTTGAGCACTCACTGGATTCCGAATGTCTTTTTCTTTTTAGTGTTCTTCATTTTTGCCTTATCATTTCTCGGGCTATTTGAAATCAATTTACCCTCAGGTTTTGTCAATAAAGTGGATGCTAAAGCAGATAAAGGTGGTTTAGGGGGTGTTTTCTTTATGGCGTTCACCTTGGTTTTGGTGTCATTTAGCTGTACGGGCCCTATTGTGGGAAGTATTTTGGTAGAATCTGCTGGTGGTATGGTCATTAAACCACTTTTGGGCATGTTTGCCTTTAGTTTAGCATTCGCCATTCCTTTTACGCTTTTTGCCATTTTCCCTGAATGGTTAAATAATCTACCAAAATCAGGTGGTTGGTTGAATTCCGTAAAAGTGGTATTAGGGTTTTTAGAATTGGCTTTGGGTTTGAAATTCTTGAGCATAGCGGATCAGGTTTATCATTGGGGAATATTAGATAGAGACATATACTTGGTGCTTTGGATTGTGATATTTGCCTTTCTAGGACTTTATCTTTTAGGGAAAATAAGATTGCCGAATGATAGCCCTATAGAAAAATTATCAGTGGGAAGGTTAATGCTAAGCATCGTAACTTTTAGTTTTGTACTGTATATGATTCCAGGATTGTTTGGTGCGCCTTTGAAAAGTCTTTCCGGATATTTGCCACCGATGAGCTCTCACGACTTTGATTTACCAACTCTTATTCGCGAGAATAGTGGTGGCTCAGGAGCAATAAGTGCTGAAGATCAATTATGTGAAGAACCAAAATATGCGGATATGCTGCATTTTCCACACGGAATAAAAGGCTACTTCGATTATGAACAAGCATTGGCTTGCGCAAAAGAGCAAAATAAGCCTATTTTTGTAGATTTTACAGGACATGGTTGTGTAAATTGTAGAGAAATGGAAGCTAGAGTTTGGTCAGATCCAAAAGTGTTGAATCGATTGAAAAACGATTATGTAATGCTGGCTCTATATGTAGATGAAAAAACGGAGCTTCCTGAAAGCGAATGGTATACTAGTGAATATGATGGCAAAGTAAAGAAATCAATCGGCAAACAAAATGCTGATTTTCAAATCACGCGCTTCAACAATAATGCACAGCCTTACTATGTTTTGTTGGATACAAATGGTGAACTATTGGTAGACCCAATTGCTTATGAAAGAAGTATTAGCAAATTCGTGGATTTTCTGGAAGAGGGAAAAGAAAAGTTCGAAGCTAAAAACAAGCCTTAATTAAAGAACTATCGTATCTTTGCGGGATTATAATCATTTCAAAAGATATAGTAATTAAGAATGGCAAAAAGAAGAAAAAGCGAATCGCTTAAAGAGGAAGAGAAAAAGCCACTCAACAAAGAAAATTTTAAAAAGCTTACGGGAGTTTTCCAATTTATAAAGCCCTATAAAGGCTATTTTATAGCTGGCTTGTTTTTTCTATTAATTTCCAGTACAACCCTTCTGGGCTTTCCTTATGTAATGGGGAAATTAGTGGATGTTGCCCAGGGGAAATCTTCAGGAATTTTTACTGAACTCAATACGGTAGCATTTATACTAATTGGAATATTAGCCGTTCAAAGTTTTTTCTCCTTTTTCAGAGTTTATCTTTTTGCTCAAGTAAGTGAAAGAGCAATGGCAGACATGCGTGCCAAGCTTTATACTAAATTGATGAGCTTACCCATGACCTTTTACGATAAAAGTAGAGTTGGGGAATTAGTTAGCAGAATTACTTCTGATGTTTCTCTTTTGCAAGATACTTTTTCAGTTACGCTAGCTGAGTTTATCAGACAAGTTTCTACTTTAGTTATTGGAGCTGCTATAATTTTTTACTTCACTCCGAAGCTGGCATTTTTTATGATTGCTACTTTTCCAGTTTTAGTAGTTGCTGCTGTGATTTTCGGAAAGTTTATACGTAAGCTCTCAAAAAAGACTCAGGAAGAATTAGCTTCAGCAAACATTATAGTTGAAGAAACTTTACAATCCATCAACATTGTAAAATCTTTTACTAGCGAACTAATTGAAGTGATGCGTTACCGTAAATCACTTGATAAAGTAGTGAAGGTAGCCCTAAAATCTGCTACTTATAGAGGCGCTTTTATCTCATTTATCATCTTTGCCATGTTTGGAGGAATCGTAGCCGTTCTTTGGTATGGCGCCAGCTTAGTGCAAGAAGGAAGCATGAGTGTGGGAGATTTATTGAGCTTTGTACTTTACACTACCTTTATTGGTGGTTCAATTGCAGGTTTAGGAGATTTATATGGCCAAATTCAAAAAGCGATTGGTGCCTCAGAAAGAGTAATGGAAATATTGCAAGAAGAAGAAGAGCTGAAGGTAGAAGAAAAAGAGAAAATAAATTTACAAGGAGCCATTCAGTTTGAGGACGTTAATTTCGCATACCCAACTCGTAAGGATGTTCAAGTATTGAAGGGTTTAAATTTATCGGTAGGAGCTGGAGAAAAGGTAGCTTTAGTAGGTCATAGTGGAGCTGGAAAATCCACTATTATTCAACTTTTAATGCGTTTTTATCCATTAGGATCGGGTAAAATCTCTGTTGATGAACTAGATGTAAATTCATTATCGATTACAGGATATAGAAAAAACATCGGAATTGTGCCTCAGGAAATCATTTTATTCGGAGGCTCTATTCGAGAAAATATTGCATATGGAAAGCCAGATGCTACGGATCAGGAAATTATAGCCGCTGCAGAAAAAGCGAATGCGTGGTTATTTGTCAAAGATTTTCCGGAAGGTTTGGATACATTAGTTGGCGAAAGAGGCGTTAAATTATCAGGAGGACAAAGACAAAGAATTGCTATAGCTCGTGCAATTTTGAAAGACCCTAAAATCCTTATTTTAGATGAAGCCACTTCTTCTTTAGATGCTGAATCAGAACATTTGGTGCAGCAGGCTTTGGATAAGTTGATGCAAAATAGAACTACTATTATCATTGCCCACAGGTTGGCTACCATCCGTAAAGTAGACAAAATTTTTGTTCTAAATAATGGACAGATTTCTGAGCAAGGGTCTCATCAAGAGCTTTTAGAAGCCGAAAATGGAACTTACAGCAATTTGGTGAAACTGCAGCTTCAGGACTAACTTATGAAAGTTAAATACTATTTTTTAAAAGCACTTTTTTGGTTATTGAGTAAAGTTCCTTTTTGGTTTTACCATGGGCTCTCTAGTTTTATAGGTTTTTTATTTATAAGGCTCAAACTCTACCGCTATAAAGTGGTAATGGATAATCTAAGCAAGTCTTTTCCTGATAAATCTGAGCAGGAGATTAAGAAAATAGCTCATCAATTTTATTATCATTTTACAGACTTAATATTTGAAAGTATTAAAGCATTTGGGTTTTCTAAAAAAACCATTAAAAAGCGATATAAATTCAATGCTAATGCTGAAGTCCAAAAGCTGATGGATGAGAAGAAAAGTATTGCTTTTATTTTACCACATTTTGCAAATTGGGAATGGGCAACACAAGGTGTAAACTTTATGGTACCAAGAAATCAACCACTGGCATTGATCATGTACAAGCCTTTAAAAAATCAGGTAATGGAAAATCTAATAAAAGAAAACCGTTCGCGCTTTCCAGGAAATTATTTATTCCCCAAGAATAATGCTTATAGAGAAGTGATTAAGCATAAAGATCAACATTTTTTGTTGGGTTTTGCCGCAGATCAATCACCAGCGAATGTATATAATTCATATTGGATGGAGTTTTTAGGTAGAGATACAGGAGTATTCTTTGGTGTGGAAAAATTTTCCAAGAAATTTAACTTAGTTCCAGTCTATGCGCATGTAAAAAAAGTGGCAAGGTCTCGATATGAAGTAGATGTAGAAGTTATAACGACCAATCCAAGTGAAACAGCCTATGGCTATATCACCGAAAAACATATGAAGTTTTTAGAGGCTGATATTGATGAAAATCCACATTTATGGCTATGGACGCATAAAAGGTGGAAAAGAAATAAACCTGCGGATTATGATGAAAAGCGTCCACAAGAACAGTGAAAAGAATTAAATAATATCCAAATTAGTATTTTGCAGTAAATAAAATGCTAGATTAACCTTAAACGTATTTAAAATGAGTGAATCAAATAACGAAGATAAATTAGAATTAAATAAAATTAGAAAAGCTTTTAAAGACAGAGATTGGAATGAAATCAAAAGTTCCGATTCATGGGCTATTTTTAAGATTATGTCTGAATTTGTCGAAGGCTTTGAAAAATTATCGAAAATTGGTCCTTGCGTGTCTATTTTTGGGTCTGCTAGAACAAAGTCAGATCATCCTTATTACAAAATGGCGGAAGAAGTGGCCGCAAAGCTTGTAAGGCACGGATACGGTGTAATAACTGGCGGGGGTCCAGGTATAATGGAAGCAGGAAATAAAGGAGCAAAAAGTGAAAATGGGAAATCTGTAGGCTTGAATATTGTCCTTCCATTCGAGCAGTTTAATAATATTTATATAGATCCTGATAAATTAATCACCTTCGATCATTTCTTTGTTAGAAAAGTGATGTTTGTAAAATATGCACAAGGATTTGTTGTAATGCCAGGTGGTTTTGGCACTATGGACGAACTTTTTGAAGCACTAACGTTAATACAAACACATAAGATAGGTCGATTTCCTATTGTATTGGTAGGAAAAAAATTCTGGTCTGGGTTAATTGATTGGATAAAGGATACTCTAATTGAAGCGGAAAATAACGTTAGCGCAGAAGATTTAGACTTATTTACGGTAGTCGATACGCCTACAGAAGCTGTTAAAGTAATAGATAATTTCTATTCTCAGTTTATGCTTTCGCCTAATTTCTAATTTAAAAATAAGAATAAATTTATGACAGATAGCAAATTTGCACTTTATATTTCTATAGCCTCATTAGTCACTTTTTTAATTGTGGCTTTTTATGGTAGTCAGCCTCGGATAGAAGAAACCTATAATCCAGTTATGGAAGAAGCACAACCAATTGCTTTTACCAATGCGAAGACAATTCCTCTGCCTGAAAATATCAATTTGGCAGGTGAAGAGGTTCCTTTAGAAATAGATGATGTGAAGGAGCGATTAGATAAGGAATTGCACATAAATTCTTATTGGCATAACAATACAATTTTTTTATTTAAACGTGCAAATCGTTGGTTTCCAGTGATTGAGCCCATATTAGAGAAACATGGAATTCCAGACGACTTCAAGTATTTAGCTTTGATTGAAAGTGGTTTGGAGAATGTTGATAGCTATGCGGGAGCAGCAGGTTTTTGGCAAATTTTAAAGGGTACTGGAAGGGAATATGGTTTGGAGATTAATCGAGATGTAGATGAAAGATATCATCCAGTCCTATCCACCGAAGCAGCTTGTAAATATTTGAAACGCTCCTATGAAAAATTCGGTAATTGGACTTTAGTAGCTGCCTCTTATAACAGAGGAATGAGAGGAATGCAAAATGCACTTGACCATCAAAAGGTAGATAATTATTATGATTTAAGGTTGAATGATGAAACTTCTCGATATGTATTCAGGATTTTGGCTATAAAACAAATATTTGAAAGCCCTGAAGATTACGGGCTCAATATTTTACAGAAGCACCTTTATGAGCCATATGTTTATCAATATGATACCTTAAGGGAATCTATAGATTGGGTGGATTACGCCATAAAACAAAACCTAACTTACAAAACCTTGAGAATTTACAATCCCTGGATTCAAGATGATGATATAAGAATAACAGGAGATGATTATTATGTGGTTAGTCTACCAGCAAGGAATTAAAAAGTAAGACCTAATTCCAAGCCTATAAAATCATTTCTCAAATTGAAATTGTCATTATAAATATTTTCGTTAATAACATTTAGAAGACCTCTCTGATAAATCAGACCCCCAAAAACTTTGGTTTTGATGCCTATTCCATATTCTAATCCTATTGCTAGCAGAGAATTTAAATCCATGAATTTGAAGCTTTTCACAATTTTTTCTTCATCACCAGGATTATTTGTTCTGAAATCGACTGTACCTCCAAATTGGAAATATATTTTTTTGTCTAACCCTATTTCTTCTGTATATAGTTTTAAAGTTAATGGGATTTGTAGATATTGAGGATTATAATGCTCATTATATCGCTCTGGAGTGGCCCCTGTTGAATCAGCTATGAATGCAGATCTTTTTGAAGTAAAAATTAATCCAGTACTGAAATAATGATTTTCTTTAAACTCAAAATCGAAAATAGGCCCTAACTGAAACCGTAATCCTGCTCCATCAGTACTAAATTCAGTATTATCAGTTTCAGCATTTATTCTATTAAAAGATATATTCGGTGCGGTTTTAAATCCAAATCTTACTTGCGCTTGAGCAATGCAAACTGAAAACAGGAATAAGACAGAAAAGAACAATTTTTTCATTTATTTTGGGTTTAGAATTCAGGACAAAGATAACTAATGACTTATGCAAAGTAATAAATATTGTGTATTAACTTCTTTAATAAGCTTGATTGTTTTATCAGCATGCAGCCACAAAGATAAATTTTGTGAAGAAGCACCTAATGTTGGTGGTATTGAAGTAAATATTCCTTTAAATGATTTGACAGAGGAAATGGCAGGGCTTAGCTCTGAAAAAGAAGCTTTTCAATTTATTCAGGAAAACCCCTTTGTAGCTGATTATTTTTTTGAAAGCAGAAGATTTGGTGCAGATTCAGTTGTGGCCAAAAGAATGGTTAATATTTTTTCTAATCCATCTTACAATGACACACTTTATCAGCAAGTAAAAAACACTTTTGGTGATTTTAGTGATTTAAAAAATGATTTTGAAAAAGCTTTTAGCTATTACAAGTATTATTATCCAACTGTAGTAGTGCCGGAATTAGAAATTGTTTTAGCGGGACTCCAAAAAGATCTTTTTGTTTCCGATAGTTTAATCAGTATAGCGGCAGATTACTTTTTAGGGCCAGATGCAGCCTATATTCCTAATGGAATTCCAGAGTATATTTTAATGCGTTATCAGAAGGAATATATTGTTCCAATGATTATGCTTTTGCTTACTCAAAAGCAAAATAAAACAGATCCAAGCGACCAAAGTCTTCTGGCGGACATGGTTTTTTATGGAAAATCATATTACCTCACTAAAATGACGATTCCGTGCACACCAGACTCTTTAATAATAGGCTATACTTCTCAGGAAATTGAAGATATTAATGAAAACGAGCACATTATTTGGGCTAATTTTTTAGAGAATGATTTACTATATGAAACAAGTCATTTCATGAAGAATAAGTTTATAGGAGAACGACCTAAGACTTATGAAATCAGTCAGCAGTGTCCTGGCAGAATTGGTATTTGGGTTGGTTGGCAAATTGTTAAATCTTATATGCGAAATAATCCGGATGTGACAGTAAAAGAGTTAATGGAGAATACTGATGCGCAACAAATATTTAGTAAGTCAAAATATAAGCCTAGGGGATAAAATTTTATCCTCAAAAGAGTAACAGTAGTCGAAAAACATAATTGTAGGTTCAATTTATTGAAATAATTAGCTAATTTATAAGCAATTGTAAAAGCTAAACTCCAAGTTATGAATCCTGCAGAAAAAGGTTGGCTAAAAGAATATATTGATTTTCGGAGTCCACATCCAATTGATCTGAATCAATATAAGGTTCAAGATCACGATAGTTTATTATATAAAATTGTGCAGCCAACTGGATTAATCTATGGACATCCTTTACATGCTCCAGGAATAAAACATCCTAAAGAGCAGCGATGGAATAGCTTAGGTAAAATGAAAATTGTTTTACTGGAGAGAGCTTCATTCATAGCGCAAGATTAAACTTAACGGATACGCTTCATTCTGAAAATGACTGGAAAGATTTTTATATGCAAACCAGCCAATCAATTGGTGGTTTTTATAAAATATTAGATCCGAATATCTCAAAAAAGAATATTTTTTCTTTTAGCAGACGAAACCAAGATAATTTCAAATTTACTGAACATGTTTTACATAAAAGACTGTTTCTAAAATCCAGATGGGATTATTTCTGGGCCAGTTTATTTCAAAACAGTTTATTATTTTTAGACACTTATTACTTTGGAGAATGGTCGGCTGGGAATTTTAATAACATAAAGTGGCATAAAGATGCTATGAAAATGTTGCTGTTAAAAGTAATCGCAGCAGCTGCTCATGCTAATCAAATTATAGAAAGAGAGGAAAAAAACATGTTTTTAAGTTTCCTTTCTTCTTCAAATCTCTCGAAGTCACAACGTAAAATTGCTATGGATGCTTTTAAGGATGGAATTACTTTGGAAGAAATTGATTTAAGACAAGCTGATACTTGGTTACTGAAAAAGTATGTCTTAGAACTATCAATTTTAATGATTTGGGCAGATAAAGTAGTTAGTACAGATGAACGTAATTTTTTATGTCAATTAGCAAAGCAATTAGGATTTACCGAAGAAGAGTTGGATACTAGCTTAATAGCAATAGAAGCTTTCGTTATTGAGAATTGGAAAGAAGTCTATTTTCTACAAAGCAAACATTCCTTTCAAGTTATAAGCGAAACTATTTTGCAAAGAATCACCCATGTTTTGAAAAAGCATAAGGGAAGTATTGCTCAGGAGATAAAGGAAAGCAAGGAATTATGGCATCTGTTCGAAAAATCGAAAACCCAGACACTAACAGATGAGGAACAAGAGAAAATGAGGGCACAGTTAATAGATATTCTAAAATCTATTCCTGCCTTTGTCATTATTGCGCTACCAGGTTCTTTCCTAACCCTTCCATTATTAATGAAGATTTTGCCAAAAAGTGTTTTTCCTTCTGGATTTCAAGACTAAACCAAGTCTTTAAAATTTTTTCTTTGAGGAATTACCAGTGAAAGTAAAATCGATAATAATAAGGTTGAGAAAATAATACTAAAAGAAACCAGCGTGCTGATATGAATATTGAAAATCTCTAAAAGCATTTTTCCTCCAATGAAAATCAAAATGAATGAGAGCCCTTTTTGTAATAAGTAGAATTTATCAATAATACCTGCTAGTAAGAAAAATTTTGCTCTTAATCCTAAGATGGCGAAGATATTAGAAGTGTAAAGTATAAATTCGTTTTGAGAGATGGCGAATACTGCTGGGATTGAATCAACAGCAAAGATTAGGTCTGTGGATTCTACTAGTAATATAACCAAAAACAAAGGAGTGAAAAGATACTTTTTACCTCTTTTGATAATAAACTTTCCATTAAAATCACCTTTTGTAATTTTTAAATGTTTCCTCGCAAACTGAATAACCACATTTTTTTCAGGGTCTAAATCATCCTCTGCTTTTTGGAAAAATATTTTAATTCCACTATAAACAAGGAAGGCTCCAAATATATAAAGTATCCAATGAAATTGTTCAACTAGAAATGCACCGAGGAAGATAAAAATTGCCCTGAAAATGATGGCACCTAAAACTCCCCAAAATAGTATTTTATGGTAGTAAGTTTCTTTTACTTTGAAATAGCGAAGTATTAGAAGTATAACAAAAATATTATCAACAGAGAGAGCATATTCAGCCACATAAGCGGAGAAAAACTCTAGCATTAATACAGTATCATCGTAAAATTTATAGATAAGAAATCCGAATGCTACAGAAATTACGACCCAAAATACAGATTGATATGAGGCCGCCTTTAAGGATACCTTTTTGGCATCTTTATTAAAGAAACCTAAGTCGAAAATTAAAAATATAATGATAACAATTCCAAATATTGCGTACAGCAAAAATTCAGTGTTATCGAAGATGTTTGTACTTAAAATCATACGATAATTATCCTATTCAAACCGAAAGATAATTTATTTGTAACTTTTATTTAAATTTTACATCGAAAATAAGTGAATTTTTATAATATTCTTTTCTTTTTTAACCTTACTAAGTATGAAGAGGAAATATCTGATGTAATATTTATTTAAAAAAAATAGAAATGGTTCTTAGATGAGTTGGGGCAAATAGAAGACGAAGGAAATATAATTTAAGACTAAGGATAAAATTGGATTAGATTATCCGTAGTCCTAAATGATTCGTTTTATTTAATTAACTGAAGTCACAGATTTAATATTGTAATATTCAATTACTTCTTGATAATTTTCATAATCAATTGATTCTACACTTCTTCCAGTTTGAAGCTGCCCTGGTATCACCACTACCCTTGCTATCCAATTATCTGTATATGAAGCATCTAGCAAGTTGAGATCAAAATTAGAATATAAAAACAGAACAGTATCAAACATGGTGAAATCATAATTATAAACTAACGTTCCGAAATTAGTAAATTCTGTTTGAGGTAAAAGTCGCCATAAATCAATCTCATCATTTGCAGGATTAGGATATAGAAAATAGACTAATACTTTATCGGATTCTAACATTTGAAAATCACTGGGATATTCCAAAAGAAGACTATAATCATTTGATGACGAAAAGGTTAAGTCAATATATTCGAATACGAATGCTTCTTGTCCATCGACACCTGGAGGACCAACTGGACCAACAGGTCCGGGTTCTCCATCCTGACCTCCGAAAGTACAACTTTGAATTATTGCTAAAATAATTAAGGAGAAGTATGCTATATTTTTCATGGTTATTTTGTTTAGTTATCTCAAAGTAACCAAAAAATATGCCAAAGCTAAATAAAAAACTAAATTGAATTTTGAATTATCTTAGTAATTTACAATTAGCTAGATAAAAATGATTTAATAAGCATCCCTACAAATAGCAGTACAAAAATTGCTCCCTTAATGAGATTGTCATTAAGTCTAGAGTTTTTTATTAGTTTAAATATATTCGGTATCATACTTACAAATTTATTTAAACCTCATTTATTTTACTAAAAGGCTAAAAAAGTAAAGCGTAATATTTAAACTTTGTGCAGTTTAATCGTAATGAATTCTTCCTTTTGTATAGAAACAATACAAGAATTTTATACTAATTTTTAATATTAAAATAGTACAATATTAATTTCTTTCCTTAAAAAGCCCTTTTCAATCTAAAATTTATGTTAACCATTGTTTTTTTCCTACATAGATTAAATACTTTAGTTATTTATTAAATCAGATTCGCGCTTGATAAGTATAAAGGTCAAAATATCGTCCTTTTTGAGAGATGAGCTCTTCATGCTGTCCCCTTTCGGCAATTTCACCATCTTCTATTACGAGGATTTGGTCTGCTTGTCTAATGGTACTTAGTCGGTGAGCAATCACAAAAGTGGTTTTCCCTTTCATTAACTCTTTTAAACTTGCTTGTATATAATGCTCACTTTCTGTATCCAAATTAGAAGTAGCCTCATCTAATATAAGAATCTTTGGATTAGCCAAAATGGCTCTGGCAATTGCTATTCTTTGTTGCTGTCCGCCAGATAATTTTACGCCTCTTTCACCGATTTGCGTATCAAGTCCTTTTTCAAACTTATCAGTGAACTGATTAACATAAGCAGATTTTACGGCATTTTGCAGTTCTGCCTCTGTCGCATTCGGTCGTGGGAATAATATGTTTTCACGAATCGTTCCTTCAAAAAGGAAATCCTCTTGTAATACAACGCCTAATTTACTCCTATAACTGTCTAACGTAATTTTTTCTAAATCATGACCATCCACTAATATTTGACCATCATCAGGATTCAAGAATGAAGATACGAGTCCTGATATTGTACTTTTTCCTGAACCTGAAGTTCCTACAAAAGCTGTAACTGAACCCGGAAAAGCTTCAAAACTGATATTTTTGACCACATCTTTATCTTCCTCATACGCAAAAGATACATTTTGAAATTGAATATGCCCTTTTAAATCTTTCAATTCAATGGTTCTATTTGGATTATCGGTTTCCACTGGGGTACTCATAATTTCTTCTGTTCTGTCCAGGCCAGCAAAAGCTTCGGTTAGTTGGCTTCCAATATTGCTCATCTGCACAATTGGAGCAATCATAAACCCTAGATAAAGCGTGAAAGCAAGGAAATCACCAAAAGTCAGGTCATCATTCATAATCATCCACCCCCCAATGCCCATAATTCCGGCTGAGGCCAGACCTAAAAGTAAAGTGGCCGAACTGGTAATTAGACTCGTGGCCGTTAAGCTTGATTTGATGTTTTTGAACAATCTATCCACTCCTTCTGCAAAAACCCTGATTTCCTGAAATTCTGCATTAAACCCTTTTATTACTCTTATGCCACCTAAGGTTTCGGTCAGTCTGCCGGTAACATCAGCATTAATTTTCCCTCTTTCCCTGAATATAGGCCTGATTTTCCCAAACGCTTTTAAAGAAATAAATCCGAAAATTGCCACTGGAACTAGGACATAAAGTGTCATCATGGGGCTGATGGTAATGAGAATTATTAAACAAACTATAGAAGTCAATATTCCTCCCACCATTTGAGCCAATCCTGTTCCCACCAAATTCCGAACGCCTTCAACATCGGTCATAATTCTAGAGACTAATTCCCCTGTTTTGGCATTATCAAAATAGCGAATCGGAAGTTTTAAGATGTGTGACTGAACCTTTGAGCGGAGTTGAGCGATAAGATTTTGGGCTTCTACGCTCAATATTTGTGTTAATGCAAAGGAAGTAACTGCTTGGACTACAATTGCTCCTACTACTGCAAAAATCAGGTATTTTAGCATTTCCAAATCTCCATTTGGAACTATTTCATCGACTAGAATTTTACTTGAACCAGGTAAAACCAAAGAAGCGGCTCTGCTGATAATGATAAGAATTAAACCGATAAAAATATATTTTCTTCTTGGCCAAATAATGGTCTTGAAGGCTGTAGCTAATGTGGTTTTAGAGGTTTGATTTTGCTGTGCCATAAGTTTTTTGGAAAGATATTACTTACGGACAACCTTTTTAAAAGTTCTTTTGATTATTTTTTATTTTGATTGCTTAATTAAACGCATCAAATATTCACCATACCCACTTTTAACCAATGGTTCAGCCAGTTTTTGCAATTTGGCTTTATCTATAAAGCCCATGCGGAAGGCCACTTCTTCTATGCATCCAATTTTCAATCCCTGTCTCTCTTCAATTACTCGTACGAATTCAGATGCTTGCATTAAAGATGAGAAAGTACCTGTATCTAACCATGCCGTTCCTCTATTGAGAACACTCACTTTCAACTTTCCCTCTTCTAAATATTTCTTGTTCACATCTGTGATTTCCAGTTCTCCTCTGTGGCTTGGCTTGATGTTTTTGGCAATGTCAATAACACGATTGTCATAAAAATAAATTCCTGGCACCGCAAAAGATGATTTCGGGTTCTCGGGCTTCTCCTCTATTGAAATGGCTTTTCCTTCTTCATTAAATTCTACCACACCATATCGCTCTGGGTCATGCACATGATAGGCATACACAATCCCACCATCTGGTTTGCTGTTCGATTGCAACAAAGTAGACATGCCAGAACCATAGAAAATGTTGTCTCCTAATATCAGAGCCACATCGTCATTTCCGACAAATTCTTCACCTATGATGAAAGCCTGGGCCAAGCCTTCTGGCTTTTCCTGTACGGCATACTCGAAATTGCAGCCGAGTTGAGAACCATCTCCCAATAATTGTTTGAAAAGCCCAGTATGTTCGGGTGTAGAGATAATCAAAATGTCTTTTATCCCGGCAAGCATCAAGGTTGATAGCGGATAATAAATCATCGGTTTGTCGTAAACTGGCATTAGCTGCTTGCTCAAAGCAATGGTCAATGGATGTAATCTTGTCCCTGATCCTCCTGCTAATATTATTCCTTTCATTATGTTAGATTTTTAGGGTCTAGAATCTAGATTCTAGACTAGTTCTGCTTATTTAAAAATATTTTCAGAGTCTAGACTAAATAACTTTTAAGTCTAGGTTCTAATATCTAGGCTCTAGTCTCTTTTTTGATACATTTCATCATAATACTGCTGATAAGCACCAGAGGTGACATTTTTCAACCATTCCTCATTATCCAGGTACCAATCGATGGTCTTGGAAATCCCCTCCTCAAATTGGAGGCTTGGTTTCCAACCTAGCTCGTTCATGATTTTGTTGGCATCTATGGCATATCTTAAATCATGACCGGCACGGTCTTTTACATAGGTAATCAGCTTTTCTGAAGTTCCTTTTTCCCTTCCAAGCTTCTCATCCATCACCTTGCACATGACTTTGATCAAATCTATGTTTTTCCATTCATTGAACCCACCAATATTATAGGTCTCTTTGTTTTTCCCTTTATGATAAACCAAATCAATGGCCGTGGCATGGTCAATTACATAGAGCCAATCGCGAATATTTTCACCTTTCCCGTAAACAGGCAATGCTTTGTTATTCCTGATATTATTGATGAACAGAGGTATTAGTTTTTCGGGAAATTGATTAGGCCCGTAATTATTGGAGCAGTTGCTGACCACGATAGGCAATCCGTAGGTATTGGCATAGGCCCTCACGAAATGGTCCGAACCAGCTTTGGAAGCTGAATAAGGAGATTGCGGGTCATAAGAAGTTTCTTCGGTGAAAAAACCGCCATCGTCAACAGAGCCATAAACTTCATCTGTTGAAACATGGTAAAAGCGTTTGCCTTCAAAATTATCTTTCCAGCTTTCTTTTGCTGCATTCAGTAAGATGACCGTGCCGAATATATTGGTTTTTAAAAATTCTAGCGGGTTGCTGATGGACCTATCCACATGTGATTCTGCAGCCAGATGAATTACCCCATCAAATTCATATTTTTCAAATAGGTTGAAGATGAATGTTTCATCAGTAATATCCCCTTTTTCAAAGATATAATTCGGTTTTTCTTCAATATCCTTAAGGTTCTCTAGATTACCTGCATAGGTCAATGTATCCAGGTTAACAATTTTATAATCAGGATATTGGTTCACAAATAAGCGGACAACATGGGAGCCGATAAAGCCCGCACCTCCGGTAATTAAGATAGTTTTCAAGATTTTAAGGTTTTATTTTGTGTCAAAAATAGAGATTGTCTTATAGATTATAGAATTCATTGCTGTTTTTATTTCATTAGTTTGTAAAACTTCTGTTAATTTGTGAAAATTTTTAATATATCATGTCAGAGATAGAAAAAAACCAAAACAACAATCCTAATTCAGACGAAATAGATTTAAGAGAGTTGTTCTCCGCTATCGGAAATTTCTTCAATCGAATATTCTTAAATTTTATACTGTTTATAGTCGGCATTAAAAACGCAATAGTTAATAACATTAAGTTATTAATTGTGCTGGGTATTTTAGGTGGTCTCGGAGGAATTGTATTCCATTTTTTTGTTCCAAAATACTATGAGAGTTCACTTCTTTTAAGGTCAACTTATCTGAATAGCAGACTTATGGAAAGTTCAATTGATAAACTGAGCCAGCTAGCTGAGGATGAAAATAAGGGTTCATTAGCAATAGCGTTAGATATCGATACAGCTTTAGCGAATAATATCAAAGGATTCAGATATGAGCCTTTTGTTTCAGAAGAAGAAATAATTGAGCTGGAAATCTTTAAAGAGCAACTTAAAAATGAGATAGAAGATGAGGAGGTAATTAATAGGTTTGTAGAACAACTTAGCGCGGCTAATAAATCTACTTATAGGATTTATATTCAAGTATATGACAATTCGGCTATCCCTAAATTAGAAGAGCCAATTTTGAATTATTTTAGAAATAATCCATTCGTCAAAAAAAGGCTACAAATTTCTGATACAACTTTAAGGTTAGAGTATGCACTTATAGAGGAAGAGGAAGCAGAATTAGACAGCCTTAAAGACATTTTATTCAACAATATCAAAGTAATGGGAGATAGAAATCGAGATGGATCTAATAATGTTATACTAGCTGACGACCAGATTACTAATCCAATTTCTGTATTTAATGAATCAAGAAGTGCTTACATGAAGAAACTTGAAATACAAAGACAATTATTTCTTAAACCCCAATTTGAGTTAATTGATGGATTTACAGTTTATTCCGAACCAGCAAGCCCAGGTTTAATAAAGTTAGGGTTTTTTGGCGGTCTTGCAGGATTAGGAATAGCATCAATAATTATCATTGTAAGTATATTCTTTCAATATTTAGATAAAATAGAGAAAAAAACAAGGGCTGCAAAAGAGGGATTAAAAAGGAGAATGGAAACTAGAAAAGTCTAAATTTTTCTTATCCTTTTCAGATATAATTCTTTTTTCAACATCAATTTTCCAATCTATATTTAAAGAGGCGTCATTGTACATGATGCCTCTTTCATTTTCTGGGCTGTAATAATTATCACATTTGTAAAAGAATTCTGCATCTTTACTTAACACTACAATTCCATGAGCAAAACCCCTTGGAATGTATAATTGATGCTTGTTTTCGGCTGAAAGATGAATGGAGAAGGATTTGCCAAAAGTAGGTTTATTTTTCCTTAAATCAATAGCGATATCTAGAACTTCACCTTCTAAAACCCTTACTAATTTTGCTTGGGCCATAGGAGGAACTTGCATGTGCAAGCCTCGAATTACGCCATAAGTAGAGCGAGATTGATTATCTTGAACGAATTCACATTGAATCCCTGTTGCATCCTCAAATTTCTTTTGGTGAAAACTTTCAAAAAAATAGCCTCTAGAATCCTCAAAAACAGTTGGCTTTATGATGTATAAATCGTCAAATTCGGTTCGTGTAATATTCATGTTCATTTTTTTATGCAAATTACACACAACAATCGGTTTTTACCATGTCTTATTAGCCTTTATATCTTAAGTTTGCAGTGTGATAAAACAAGTGATATCCATTTTTGATAAAGAAGTAAAATTAGAGTGGCGAAATAAAACTGCTTTTAATGGGATAGTGCTTTATTTGGTTAGTACAATTTTCATTTGTTATTTAAGTTTTAATGTGAAAACAGGGCAAATGCAAACGCTAACATGGAATGCACTTTTCTGGATTATTATTGTTTTTGCTAATATAAACGGAGTAGCCAAAAGTTTTTTACAAGAAGGGGAAGGCAAAATGTTGTATTATTACACTTTATGCAAACCACAGGTTATTCTAAGTGGGAAGCTTATTTTCAATGTATTGCTTTCAGTTTTGATTGCCTTAATCGGTTTTTCTGTTTATGCGCTTATTTTAGGGAATCCTGTTTCAAATTATATTTATTTCCTTTTGACAATCCTTTTTGCATCAATTGGTTTTTCAGGTGTTTTAACTTTGGTTTCGGGAATTGTTTCCAAAGCCAATAACAGTACAGCTTTGATGGCGGTGCTAAGTTTCCCGATTTTATTACCCATTTTATTGATGTCAGTGAGGCTTTCAAATAACGCAATAGATGGGATTGACATTAGTTTAATGAATGACAAACTATTTACTTTAATAGCCGTAGATGCAATTGTAATTACTACGGCATTTATTTTATTTCCTTTTATCTGGAGAAGTTAAGAAATGAGAAAAACTTGGTGGAAAATTATAGGGGTTGCGCTGGTGTTCTACACACTCATAGCTGGATTACTCATGGATGCCCCGAGACTAGCTATTTTGAATGAGACCATTCGTGCTATGCATTTCCATGTGCCGATGTGGTTCGGAATGGTTATTATGCTGACTGCTTCTGTTATTTTCTCGATCCGCTACTTGAGAACAGGCAATCAAAAATTTGATATTTATGCTATAGAGTTAGTCAATACTTCTATCCTTTTTGGAATTTTAGGATTAGCTACTGGCATGATTTGGGCAAATTATACTTGGGGAGCACCGTGGAGTAGTGACCCAAAGCAAAATGCCTCTGCAATTGGGATGCTTATTTATTTTGCCTACATCCTGTTAAGAAATTCCATTACTGACCCACAACAAAAAGCTAAAATCGGTGCGGTATATAATATTTTTGCCTACGCCACATTAATTCCCTTATTATTCATTTTGCCAAGGTTAACGGATTCTTTACATCCAGGAAATGGTGGTAACCCAGGTTTCAATGCTTATGAATTAGATGGAAGATTAAGAATGGTCTTTTATCCTGCCGTTATCGGTTGGACTTTATTGGGCGTTTGGTTAACGGAATTAAGAATTAGATTATCATTTATAAAATCAAAAATTGATGAAGAAGATTAAATATTTCTTGGTTTTGACTTTACTGACGATGAGTTTGGGTCTTTATGCCCAGAAAACTGAAATAGTAGAAGAAGACTATGAAAACGATAGAATTGAAATGGCAGATACTATGAGATCCGAAGGAAAAATATATGTTTTAGTTGCCATTATCGTTACACTTTTTGTTGGGTTCACAATATATGCCGTTATGACGGAACAAAAAGTAAAAAAAATAGAAAAATCCTTAAAAGAGAGGGAATAAAGAATTATTTGGGTAGTACCTTTGTTTCAATCGCAGAAAAAAATTAATTATGAAAAAATCCTATATTTTTGGCATAATTGTAATCGCAGCAGCTATTATGATGATTGTTTCCACTGCTGGTGATGCCAGTTCATATGTTACATTCAATGATGCTCATGATATGGCAATGGATGGTAATAATACAAAAATTCATGTAGTGGGTGAATTGAAGAAAAGCGCAGAAGGCGAAATTATTGGTTTAAATCCTTCTGATGATAAATTATCCTTCACTTTCTTGATGGTGGATGAAAATGGGATAGAACAAGAAGTATTTTACAATGAGCCTATGCCTGCTGATTTTAAACGATCTGAGCAAGTGGTTGTAATTGGCTCCTTCCAAAAAGAGACTTTCGTTGCGGATAAGATTTTAATGAAGTGCCCGTCAAAATATCAAGAAGAAACTGTTATTTAATCTGATTTCATAAATATGATACATACCACAATAGGTGACATTGGTCACCTTTTTGTTATTATAAGCTTTGTAACTGCCCTTATTTCTATATTTAATTTCTACAAAGCAGAAAAAAGTCCCCTGCCCGAATTTCAAAAAGGCTGGTTGAAAAATGGGCAAATTACTTTTGTTTTACATGGTTTAGCTGTTTTTGGTATCGTTACTACGCTTTTTACCATTATTTCCAATCATTATTACGAGTACTTCTATGCATGGAGTCACTCATCCAGAGCACTTCCTGTGGAATATATTATTTCTTCTTTCTGGGAAGGTCAGGAAGGTAGTTTCTTGCTATGGACATTCTGGAATGTGCTTTTAGGCTTTGTCATATTATTGACCAATAAAAAGTGGGCACCTTCCGTAATGGTGAGCTTTTCAGTGGTTCAGGCATTCCTTGCTTCCATGATATTAGGAGTGGTAATTGGTGATTTCAAAATCGGTAGCTCTCCTTTCATTTTATTAAGAGATGCAATGGATGCGCCAATTTTCAATATCAATCCTAATTATGTTCCTGAAGACGGAACAGGATTGAATCCATTATTGCAAAACTACTGGATGGTAATTCACCCACCAGTCTTATTCTTAGGATATGCTACAACCTTAATTCCATTTGCCTATGCAATTGGTGGATTATGGAAAAAGGATTTTAAAGGATGGGTTAGACCAGCATTACCATGGGCGTTATTCTCAGCTGCTATTTTAGGAGTTGGAATTTTAATGGGTGGCTATTGGGCTTACGAAACTTTGAACTTTGAAGGTTTCTGGAACTGGGATCCAGTAGAGAATGCTTCTTTAGTGCCATGGTTAGTTTTAGTGGCAAGTATCCACACTATGATTACCTACAAAAAGAGTGAAACTGCTTTGAAAGCTTCCATCATTTTGGTGCTTTCGGTTTTCTTGATGGTTTTATATGCCACTTTTATGGTTAGAAGTGGAGTGCTGGGAGAAACATCTGTTCACTCCTTCACTGATTTAGGATTGTCAGGTCAATTGTTACTATATTTATTAAGCTTTTTAATAATTTCAATTGTATTAGCAGTTGTTCGCTGGAAACATATCCCATCTACAGAGAAAGAAGTTTCTACCTATTCAAGGGAATTCTGGATTTTTATGGGTGCTACTTTGCTCTGCTTAATGGGTTTTCAAATTTTGTTACCGACTTCTATTCCAGTTTATAATTCTATTATTCAATCATTTGGCGGTATTTCAAATTTAGCTCCTCCGGCTGATCAAATTGAATTTTATACGAAATGGCAAATGTGGTTTGCAGTAGGTTTAGCTATTTTATCTGGAACTGGACAATTCTTTTGGTGGCAGAAGATGAAAAAATCGGAAGTAAAAGAATCACTTTTATTTCCAATACTTATCACTTTATTGATTTCTGCTTTAATCATTGTTTTGGCTGGGATGAGCAATATAGCCTATATAATTTTAGTAATTGCATCTGTTTATACGATAGTGGCAAATGCTAAAATCTTTTTCAAAATTGTTAAAAGTAATTATAAACTTTCAGGCGGTGCCATTGCGCATATGGGCTTGGGTATGATGCTTTTGGGGATTTTATTTTCAACCGGCTATTCTAAAACTATTTCATTGAATAAAACTGGATTATTATTAACTAATTCGGAGGAAGTAGAGGATAATTTTAATCAGGAAAATATTCCGCTTTTCATTAATGACCCTCAAACCATGGGGGAATATACGCTTACCTATAGAGGTCGTTTTTATGAAAGCCATGATGGCGGTTATGTGAAGGCTTCTTATGTGGAAGATACTCAAGATGTGAACTCTAAAATTGTCAAAAGAGAAATCAAAAGAGATGATGAGATCTTAAAAGTTGGAGATACTTTAAAAGTTTATGGAGCAAATCACTATTATAAAGTTGATTACCTTCATGCAGATGGTGATAAATTTTCTCTTTTCCCTCGTGCTCAAATTAATGCCGATATGGGTGGATTGATTTCCTCGCCAGACATCAGAAGGACACTGACAAAAGATTTATATACTCACGTTTCTTCTGTACCTGACCCAACTCAGGAAATTGAATGGTCAGAACCAAAAACTATGGAGGTCACTTTTGGTGAGAAGTTTTTCTTGAATGATTTTGTCACTGTTTTAGAAGATGTAAAAAGAGTAGAAGAAATTGAAGGCGAGAAATTAAAAGGAGATGACCTAGCTGTTAGAGCTACAATAAAAGTGTATGGAGATGGGGAAGATTATATCTTGAATCCATATTATTTAATTCGTGATAATATGGCAGGTAGAATTCCTGATGAAAATAGGGAAATTGGTGTGAAAATTAATATTGAAAACATTAAACCTGAATCTAATACTTTCACACTATCAGTAAGAACTACTCAGAAAGATTATGTGATTTTGAAAGCTTTAGAAAAGCCATTGATAAATCTTCTTTGGATTGGCACTTTCGTCTTGACATTTGGGTTTGGAATGGCAATTTTCAGAAGATATTCTGAATTTTATAAAATGAAGCGAAAAGGCTTAGAGTGAAAAATGCAGCTTACCATATCAGTTTTATAGGAGCAGGAAATGTAGCCTGGCATTTGGCACCTGCTCTTGAAAACGTGGGGCATTTTGTAAATGAAGTCTATACACCTGATGGAAAATCTGCTAAGAAGTTGGTTGGAAATTTATATAATGCTAAAATTAAAGAAAGCTTAGATTTCTCAGACAGCCCTTCTCAAATTTTCATATTAGCAGTTCCTGACGATGCTATTCAAAGTATTGCGCAAGAAATTAAGTTGCCAGAACAAAGTCTGATGGTTCATACTTCCGGTAGCAAAGGACTGGATGTTTTAGAGTATTCATCAGCAGCTGCAACTGGGGTTTTTTATCCTTTGCAAACCTTTTCAAAAAGTAAAAAGCTTGATTTCGAAAATGTTCCGTTCTTATTGGAAAGCGAAAATAAGGAAGCCTTAAAGATTTTGAATAGCCTTGCTAAATCATTAAGTAAGAATATTCAAATAGTTTCTACTGCTCAGCGAAAACAAATGCATTTAGCGGCAGTATTTGCTTGTAATTTTACCAACCACATGATGAGTATTTCGGAGAAAATCATGAAAAATGCTCAATTGGATTTTTCTTTACTTCATCCACTGATTTCGGAAACCATTGAAAAATCCTTAAAACATTCTCCAAAATCTGTGCAAACAGGCCCTGCCAAAAGAGGTGATTTGGAAACTTTAGATAAGCACATGGAAATGCTCCAAAGTGATGAAAATGTACAGGAGATTTACAGATTGATTAGTCAGAATATTTTGGACAATCAGTGATAAATGGCTTTAAAGATTAATAATAACTGAGATTATTTTACTTTTGTGTCCTCTTGATTCTTTGTGGTAGAAATTTGCTGCCATTAGTATGGATTTACAAACATGATTTTTTACCACTACTTGTCCCGTATTCATCGGGAAAAGATTCAAAAGAAAACAAAAGAATTTTCGCTTAACCGAAAATAAATACAAAAAATGTCTTCCTCAGTTTGGGCGTTTTCACCTAAAGTTTTTAGGAAAAAATAATTTTTAGGAAAATAAAAGACGCCCTATTAGGACAAACGCAATTGATTGGTGAAATTTAATTCAAAATCAGTTGAAGCTTTAAAATGACACAGCAGTTGCCCAAGAACTTTTCATTTCCAGGTTTTGTAAAGCTGATTCGTATCCAAAATCTTCTGATTATAGTGTTTACCCAATACCTCACGGCACTATTTTTATTGGAGGGGATACGTGTTTTTAACCTTGAACTTTTCCTTCTTAGTTTAAGCACTGTTTTTTTAGCTGCAGCTGGTTATATCATCAATGATTATTATGATGTGAAAATTGACTACATCAATAAACCAGAAAAGGTCATAGTTGGGAAAGTTATCAAGCGAAGAGTAGTTCTTTTTTGGCACTCTTTCCTAAATTTTGCAGCCATCATTATTGGAACTTTTTTAGATTGGAAAATTGGAGCTATTCACTTTATAGCGGCATTTATGCTCTGGTTATATTCTAATCAATTAAAGAGATTACCGTTAATTGGAAATTTAATTGTAGCGGCTTTAACAGGACTTTCAATTTCGATTATCTCCCTTTATTTTGGACAAAGACCCGTTTTGGTTCATATTTATGCACTATTTGCATTTGCCATTAGTTTAATACGCGAAATTGTAAAGGATATGGAAGATTGGAAAGGAGATGCTAATTTTGGTTGTAAAACGTTACCTATCATCTGGGGAATCCGGAAAACGAAACTGCTTTTATATGTTCTTATTTCTGGTTTTTACTTCCTAATTTTCTATATGACTCAATTTTTGGAGAATGATATTTTATATTTCTACTTCTCGGGATTGACACTTTTTGTCATATATTTCATTCATAAATTAAGTCTGGCTGATACCGTCAAGCATTATCATTTCTTAAGTAACTTTTGCAAAGTTATCATGCTGAGTGGAATATTAAGTATGTTGTTTTTTAGCGAAGTTCTTTACTCATTCTTTTAGGAATAAGCATTCAAATAATACTTTCTATTTTGTTTTATACGCAGAGCTACAGCTTCTTAGCTTTTTCCCAATAAACATCCATTTCCTTTAAGCTCATTTCTGAAATTTGCTTCCCTTCTTTTTTGCTTTCTTCCTCAAGGTAATTAAATCGTTTGATGAACTTCTTATTTGTTTTTTCAAGCGCTTCTTCAGGATTGATACCCGCAAAGCGCGCATAATTAATTAAGCTGAACATTAAATCGCCAAATTCCTCTATGGCTTTTTCCTTATTTCCAGATTCTTCTTCCACTTTGAATTCCTGCATTTCTTCTTCCACCTTTCCCCAAACTTGTTCTTTCTTATCCCAGTCGAAACCCACCCCTCTTGCTTTTTCCTGAATGCGGATTGATTTAATTAAAGCAGGTAGAGATTTTGGAACTCCTCCAAGAACTGATTTATTACCTTTTTCTTTTAGCTTTATTTTTTCCCAGTTTTCTTTCACTGCTTTTTCGTCCTTGGCTTCTACATCAGCATAAATATGAGGATGACGATTGACAAGTTTATCAGAAATTCCATCTAACACATCGGCCATATCAAAAGCTTTTTGCTCATCTGCCATTCGAGCATAGAAAACGATATGTAGCATAATATCTCCTAACTCTTTTCTGATTTCTTCCAAATCATTTTCCAAAATGGCATCAGATAATTCAAAAGTTTCCTCAATTGTCAGGTGTCGGATACTTTCGATAGTCTGCTTTTTATCCCACGGACATAAATTACGAAGCTGATCCATGACGGTAAGTAGTCTGTCAAAGGCTGCTAGCTTCTTTTCTCTTCTTGGATCTGGGTATTTTTGTACTTCTTTCATAGCTTCAATAATTGAATGAGGAAAATGCAATTTAAGGCGAATAAGTAATATCCCCATGATGAAAGGACAGAATAACTATTGCCTAGCGTATTATATGAGATTTATTTTAGTGGAAGAAACTTTGCGTTCCTTATAGGCGTTGTGCACATAGATTGTTAAATTTGCAACTCAGTAGAGCTAAGCTGAAAAAAGCTTAAAAAATTAATAATTATGACTACTTTTTTATTTGCTATAGGATTAATAGGAGCGTTTTTTATTTTAATGTCTGTAAGATTGATATTTATAAAAAACGGAGAATTTAAAGGCACCTGTGCTTCACAGAGTCCTTTCCTCAATAAAGATGGTGAGGCTTGTGGCTTTTGCGGAAAGCAACCGGGAGAAAAGTGTGCAAATCCTGAGTCTGAGGTAAACAAAGTGTTGAACAAATTCTAAAAGGAATTAACTTAATAAATCAGCTTAAGGCACATCAAAATTTTATTTGTTGTCCTTTTTTATGCTTATGGTTTTAAGGAGTAGATGATTTTTTTTGCATGTCCATGCAACTTATTTTTTTTCTTGGCATCTTTACTTAGAAACAAACCTTTGGAAAAATGAAAAACTTATTATTAGTCCTATTGATTGCTATTTTTGCAATTCAAGCACAAGCTCAGCAAACGGAAGTACGATCTTTATCGGAATTTACTTCAGTTTCTTCCTCTGCCAGTATCAGAGTAACACTTAAAAAAGGAAGTGAACCTAAAGTAGAAATTAGTACTTCCGGAGACTTAGAGGATGTAATTACTGAAGTAAAAAATGGAGCATTAAAGATTGGAATGGCTTCCAATAAAATGTATAATAATGTAGAAGTAGCAGTTACAGTTTATTTTCAGGACCTGGAAAGCTTAAAGGCAAGCAGCTCATCAAGAATGACTTCGGAAGATTTAATTGAAGCAAATAATTTAGAAATTAAAGGTTCAAGTTCAGCTAGAATGGATTTGAATGTTAAAGCTATAAATATTGAGGTATCAGGTTCAAGCTCGTCAAGAATTGAATTATCAGCTGAATCTGGAAATATAGAAGCGCAGGTAAGCAGTTCATGTAAATTTACATTAAATGGGAGTGCAGAGAATTTTGAGGCAAAAGTAAGCAGCTCAGGTAGAATTTCTGCTTCCGACTTCACTTGTGAAAATGCCGATTTAGCAGCAAGCTCTTCTGGCCGAATAGAATTAAAGGTACAAGAAAAGCTAATTGCAAAAGCATCTTCATCAGGAAAAATTAGCTATGGAGGAAAACCATCTGTGGTGGATGTAAATACTAGTTCAGGAGGCAAAATATCAAAAATCTGATTCACCACCTTCCAATAAAAATTAAAAAGGCTATCTAAAATTCAAATTAGATAGCCTTTTCACTTAAATTAAATTCTAGTCTATTATTTCCTAAAAGTTTTATCATACAGGTCAATACTATCCTGAATCACTTTGTGTGCTTCTTTTTTATCAAAGAAATCTTCCACTACCACCTTTTTGTTTTCTAATTTTTTATAGTCTTCAAAAAACCTTTGCATTTCTTTAGAAGTATGAGGAGGTAAGTCATCAATATCATTCATATAATTTACAGACATATCATTAGCGGCAACTGCAATGATTTTATCATCAGCTTCACCTTGATCCATCATTTTCATTACACCCAGTACTTTTGCTTTCACCATACAAAGTGGGGGTAATTCAATAGAAGTAATCACCATTATATCCAATGGATCTTTATCATCACAATAAGTTTGCGGGATAAATCCATAATTTGCAGGATAATGCACAGAGCTGAAAAGTACTCTATCTAACATTAAATAACCTGTTTCTTTATCCAATTCAAATTTACCCTTGCTGCCTTTAGAAATTTCAATTACGGCATTTACATACTCTGGCACCTCATCTCCATAATGGATATCGTGCCAAGGGTTTCTTTTCTTATCTATCATCTTAAATTTGTAAAATATTTTTACAAAAATAAGGGATGTAGCTGAGAGCACCTACTTATAGTGTTATTAGATTGTTATAACTTTGCAAAATGAATAAAAAATCCATTGCCCCCACAGTTAATCTAGAGCGTAAGAAAAGAATATGGTTTATTGTTAAAGCAGTAACTTTTATTGCTGCCCTAGTTGCCATAAATAATTTTAAAGCACAACTTCTGGAAATTGGTATTCCCCCTCATTACATCAAAGCACTACGGCTTTATCTTAATGCGGACCTTTGGATTTCATTTATAAGACTTGCTGTTGTTTTTTACTATCAGCAGAAGCATAAACTATCAAGAGGAGTAAAAAGCAATTTTATTTTAGGCATAAATCATATTGCCAATATCATTCATACTTTCGTGTTAATTGGGGCAATTCTCCTTTTATTTACTATCGATCCTATAAACCTTATCACCTCTTTAAGTATAGTAGCAGCCGCAATTGCAATCTTATCGAAAGATTATATTGCTAATATGATAAATGGAATGCTCATCATGTTCTCAGAAGAGGTTATGATTGGTGATGAAATTAAAATTGGAGATGTAAAAGGAACAGTTACCGACATCACTTTAGTAAATATGCACATCGTCAATGATGATGAAGACTTAATTTATATTCCTAATTCTCTGGTTTTTACAACACAAATCTTCAACTACACCAAAAGAGCAATAAGGAAGGTAAGCTTTGATTTTGATTTAAAAAATGAATTTGCAACTGATGTGGCATCTATTGAGAAACATATTATTGATGTTTTACACGAATATCATCAATATATTAAAGATGATAGTTACGTATTACGGATAATAAAAATCAATGAGAATTTCACATCTTTAAAGTTTCAATTTGTTTTACATCGCCATTCAAGCGTGAGAGAAAAGGATACTAGAAAAGCCGCTTTGAGGCAAGTATTGAAATATATAGGTGATGCAATTCACCAAAAGTCAGAGGTTAAAGGTTAAGCTGATATAAATGGCTAATCTGAATAAAGAAATAAATGAAAAATGCATTAAGGCAAATTGCAGAAATTATATTTAACCCCATTGTCCAGCCGAAATTAGCATATTTTTCATTTCTGTGAACGAGGGCAAACCAGGCTAAGAAATATATGACCGTAGGTGCCATAAATAGTAGAAATGCAATGGCCATTTTTTCAGTATGGTAATTCAGGAAGTAATATTCGAACCCTAATGTTGCCAAAAGAAAAGCAATTAAAGTAAACAGGAATGTACCTTTTACTCCTAGCAAAATAGAAAGGGTATGGTCGCCTCTTTTTCCATCTTCATTATGCTGGTAAATTTGCGTCATAGGATAGGAACCCCATAAAAAAGCTGAAGTCAATAAGCCAGGCAAAATTACTTTCCATTTTAAAGCTATTTCCCATCCGAAATCATTTATGCCGACATAAGCCATATAGAATGTAAATACTCCTTGGAAAAAGCCAGCTACAAACCAGCCCAGCCACGGGTATTTTTTAAGCCGAACACCAGGATGGCTGTATGCTTTGGAGGCTAGTCCATATACAAAAACCAAAAGTGCAAATTCCATACTTATCAACCAGGCTAAAGCTATCGCGATGAAATCGAAAACTAAGCTGGTGTAGTATAATCCAATAGAAACTGGGGGCGGAGTTTTCATCAGTCCAATACTGCCTTCATCCTTGTCAAAGTAAGAATTATATGCATTGCTTGCAGGATAGATAAAGAAATGTAAAAGTATAAATGTTAATAAAATTCTATCTTCACCAAAATTTGGACTTATACCCAAAGCGAATATATAAACCGGTAATAAAAAGAAGGAAAATGGGATTCTTAGATGTCTAAGGATATGAATAGCTTTCTTCATGGAACAAAAGTCGAAAATTTCGGTTAATATAAGCATTCACGAACTATCTATGCCATACATCAACCTGATTTCTCCTGCTAATCCTGAAATAAGCATTGCTCAAAATGATATAGCAGGCTTCATGCAAAAAGCCATGCAACTAAATGAAGAAAATAGCCGAAAATTAAAAGCTATTTTTAGGATGTCAGGCATACAGAAAAGACATACAGTAATTGCAGATTACCAATTTTCTGATGATAAAGATTGGTTGTTTTATCCTAAGTTGGAAGACCGTAAAGCCTTACCCAATACATCGGAAAGAATGCAATTATTTGAAAAGCATGCCTTACCGCTAGCCCAAAAAAGTTTAGAAAAGGTTTTTAATAAATATGACCCAAAAGAATTTACACATTTAATCACGGTAAGCTGCACTGGAATGTTTGCACCTGGATTGGATATACAATTGATTAAAAACGCAGGTTTAAATGCAGATATTGAGCGTACATCCATTCAGTTTATGGGTTGTTTTGCGGCTTTTAATGCATTAAAAACAGCTCATCACATTGCTCGGTCCGAGAAAGATGCAAAAGTATTGATTGTCTGCGTAGAGCTATGCACCATACATTTTCAATCAACCTACACGGAAGATAATTTATTGGCAAATACTTTATTTGGCGATGGTGCTTGTGCTGTAGTGGTCAGTAATAAAAAAACGGATAAAGCACTTGAAATGAAAGCTTTTAAAAGTGTGGTGGAAGGAAACTCTGAGCAAGAAATGGCCTGGAATATTGGTAATTTTGGTTTCGAGATGAAGCTAAGCAGTTATGTACCGGAAGTAATTGCTCAAAATATTGCTAAATTGAGTGAAGAACTCATGGATAAACTTCAATTGACTTTAAAAGATATTAATCAATTTGCTATACATCCTGGTGGTAAAAGAATATTACAAGCTGTAGAGAAAGGCTTAAAATTACCTACAGAAATCAACGAAGCAGCATATAAAGTATTAAGAGAATTTGGAAACATGTCCTCTCCAACTGTGCTCTATGTTTTGGAAGAAATGTGGCTAAAAATTCAACCAAAAGATAAAATCTTAAGCTTTGCCTTTGGACCCGGATTAACGATGGAAAGTATGCTTTTAGAGCGCGTAGAGAAATGACAAAAGTTGATTTATCCTATCGATCTGAAGAACAGGAAATCATGGATGATTTATCTGATGACAGCCCTTCTCTTTATCGTGCTCTAAAAGAATTAGATATTATAAATCATTTGCTGGGTGGAAATGCCATAACGCTTAATGCCGTAAAGGAAATCTTTAAAAACGATCCTCAAAAGGAATGGAAAATAGCAGATTTGGGCTGCGGAAGTGGAGAAATGCTTTTGAAAATAGCCAAATGGTGCCGTATTCAAAAAATTAAGGTTCAGTTGCATGGATTTGATGCCAACCCGAATGTGATCAGATATGCCAAAAATCATTGCAAAGACTACCCAGAAATATCATTTCATGCAGAAGATATTTTTTCGGAGAGCTTTAAATCCAAAAATTTTGATGTATTAAGCTGCACACTTTTTCTTCATCATTTCTCACAAACTGATTTGGTCAATTTATTAAGACAGTTTCGCGAGCAATCTCACAAAATAATTATTAATGATTTACATCGGCACCACTTCGCTTATTATTCAATAAAGTGGATTACACGATTTTTTAGTAAATCTCCCATGGTGCAAAACGATGCATGTCTATCTGTATGGCGGGCCTTTACTAAAAAAGATTGGAAGGAGATTTTAGAATTGGCGGAAATCCAGAAATATGAACTAGGTTGGAGATGGGCCTTTCGTTGGAAGCTTATTTATTAAGTAGTAATTTCACAAGTATTAAAAAACCTCTCCATGTGTTTGTTGAATCAGGCTTTTTGCTATTGATGGAAAGTTCCGAAGAAATTTTACCGATAAACCAGCCCTCATTTGATTACCGAATAAATTTTGAGTTTTTCGACCTACCCAAAGCCTTTTAGAAAAGTTTTTCTGCCAAATATTTTGATACTCAGTCTCCACCTCATTTCTATTTTTTAATTCCCCTTCGAATAATTTTATGATAGAAGAACTAGCCAAATATCCGCTGTGAATAGCCATAGCCATACCATTCCCACAAAGTGGCGTGATAAGACCTGCTGTATCACCCGCCATCAACATGTGGTTTTCAACCGAAGCTTTCCGTTCAAATGAAATTTCATTAATAACTTCAGGTTTGTCAAATAGCATTTCAGAACTTTCGAAAATATTTTTTAGTAGTGGATTTTGATGTAATATAGCTTCTTCCATTTCTGCAATTCCTCTATATTCTTTTAAATTTTCCCTTCGGGCCAAGTAGCAAATATTTACTTTGTCATCTTCAATATGACTCACTCCGCAATACCCCCCCTTGAAATTATAGAGGCCAATTAGATCTTTCGGAAAATTTACTTTAGCATGATACTTTACTCCTAAAAATGGAGATTTCTTCTGAATAAAAGGTCTATCAAATGTCTTATCTAATTTCGATCTTTTGCCATATGCATTAATTACAAATTCTGAAGTAAGGGTTTCTCCGGTTTTTAGATTGATTTTAAACTCATTGTCCTGAAATACAATATCGCTTACTTCTGTTTTTGTTTTTACTTTTACTCCAGCATTTAAAGCTTTTTGATATAAAAAGTCATCAAGTTGAAAGCGGCTTATTCCAAATCCGCCAAGTGGTAAATCAACTTCAGCCATGGAACCTTTAATATCAGATAATTGGAATCGGGTAAGTTCAGAAGGTTTTAAATGATCTGGGAATAAATCCATTCTTTCAAGAAAAGGCTTTACCTCTTTGGAAATATATTCTCCACAAACACGGTGAAAAGGATATTCCTTTTTTTCGAATAATAGAGTATTAACTCCTGCTTTTTGCAAACAAATGGAAGAAATTAGTCCTGCCAAGCCGCCACCTACTACAATTACCTGAATCTTATTTTTGTCCAAAATCTAAATTTTATATACTTCTTAAACACTCTCTTCGTCAAGTAGTTTTACAATCTAAATATAAAATTCATCAAAATACTACATTAAGGCTGAAAAGGATGGTTTTAGGAGTGTGTCGACTAGAAAAATCATTACCTTTGTGGCTTGTTTAAAAATATGTGGACACAACTAGCGCATAACGTAATAAAATATCGACTACCTCTCATCATCGTTTTGGTTTTGGTGACCATTTTCATGGGGTATCGTGCTCGAAATGTAGAACTTGATTATGATTTGGCCAAATTGGTTCCTGAGACCGATGAAGATTACCAAGCATTACTTGATTTTGAAGCCCAGTTTGGAGTTGATGATAACATCCTTGCGCTAGGAATTAAAGACAGTGCTCTTTACACACCTCAAAATTTTGCAAGACTTCAATATTTTTCCAATGCCTTAAAAGAGGTAAAAGGAGTAAATAATATCCTTTCTATCGGAAATTTACAAAAGCTTAAAAAAAATACTGAAAAGCGTAAATTCGAGTTGCAACCTCTCATTACAGATTTGCCTAAAGAGCAAGCCGAGCTTGATAGTTTATTACAAGAAATAAAAGATCAGAAATTCTTTTCTTCTCAATTATTAAATGAAGAGAATGGAGCAACTGCTGTCATCATTACCTTAGACGAAGAAATTTTTAATTCACCCGAGCGTGAAAGATTGATGTCTGATATTACCCAATTAGGTGAAGCTTTTGAAGAAACTACAGGGATAGAATTACACTATGCAGGATTACCGTTTGTTCGATCTACCATGATGAGTAAAGTTCGTCAGGAAATCATTCAATTATTGGTTTTATCAGTAATAGTTACCGCACTTATTTTACTAGCCTTTTTTCGATCTTGGGATGCCGTTCTTTTCCCATTACTAGTCATTTTCTCTGTGGTGATTTGGTCTGTCGGGACCTTAGATTTGCTAGGTTATAAGATTACTATTCTAACCAGTTTAATACCAACAATAATTGTCGTCATTGGCATTCCGAATAGTATTTATTTGTTAAATAAATATCATCAAGAATTTGAAAGTCATGGAAATAAGATAAAAGCGATTAGCACCATCATCAGGAAAATTGGAGTGGTTACTTTGATTACTAATTTTACAACTGCAGTTGGGTTTTTGGTTTTAGCTTTTACGGATATTAAGCTTTTAACAGAATTTGGTATCGTTGCTGGAATCAACATTTTCGCCACTTTTGTAGTGAGTATAATACTAATTCCAGCGGTTTTCTCTTATTTACCAGAGCCTGGAAGAAAGCAACTGAAGCATATGAACTTCAAAATGACAGACAATGCTTTAACTTGGCTCAACAAGTCAGTTCATTCCCACAGAACGGTAATTTATCTCGTAACTGTAATCATTGTTACCTTTGCATTTATTGGAGGATTTCAGTTAAACTCGATCAGCCATATGGTGGACGATTTGCCAAAGGATAGTAGAACTATAAAAGACTTACGTTTCTTTGAGGAGAATTTCAGTGGTATCATGCCAATGGAAATAGTAATTGATACAAAGAAAAAGAGAGGGATTGTCCAAAAAAATACATTACGAAAAGTAAACCAGCTAGAACAATATCTGGACAGCATACCTTCCATGAGCCAACCAATTTCAATTGTCAGTATGGTGAAGTCTGCTAGACAGGCTTATTATAACGGAAATCCAGCATTTTATGATTTACCGACTTCAAGAGATTATAATTTTATTATGCGATATCTGCAGCAGGATGAAGATGATGTTTCTGTGATGAATAATTTCACGAATGAGGATCTATCCACCATGAGGATTTCATTGAAAATAGCGGATATAGGGTCAGACAAAATGAATACCTTAATAGAAAATTCCATTAAGCCACGAATGAATGAAATTTTTGAAGGGGATGACTTTGATATTCATATCACAGGGACAACTCCAATATTTATAAAAGGGAATGAATATTTGGTAGAAAACTTAAGGTATAGCTTGTTAATTGCTTTTGGGATAATTGCCTTAGTAATGGGTATTTTGTTTCAAAATTTAAGAATGATCCTGATTTCTTTAATCCCTAATGTAATCCCATTAATTATCACTGGAGGTTTGATGGGTTATTTGGGAGTGCCATTAAAACCAAGTACGGTTTTAGTTTTTAGCATAGCATTTGGTATTTCAGTAGATGACACTATTCACTTTTTAGCTAAATACAGGCAAGAGTTATTTGCCAATAATTTCTTCGTGCCACTCGCTGTTACTAAAACCTTAAAGGAAACTGGTAAAAGTATGATTTACACCTCTGTTGTTCTTTTTGCTGGCTTTATCATTTTTGTGACATCAAGTTTTGGAGGTACAGTGGCATTGGGAGCTTTAACTTCTACCACGCTTTTACTGGCAATGTTCACCAATTTATTAGTTTTGCCTTCTTTATTGCTCAGTTTTGATGATGGTAAAAGAAGAAAAGGCAGCCATCCTTTAATTGAGCAATACGATGATGACTTTTATTTAGAAGCTGAGGACGAAGAAATCAATATTAAAAAAATTCAAAAAGCAGAACCTAAAGTTCCTTTTAAGGCAGAGGAGCAGAAAAAATCATAAAAATGGGTCAATACAAAGAATATAAAAACTTAAACTATGCCGAGCTGGCAGATGAAGTCCTTGAGTTTTGGAACAAAAATAACATTTTCCAAAAATCAGTGACCACCCGAGAGGGAAAACCCACTTTTACTTTTTATGAAGGACCACCTTCCGCTAATGGAACACCAGGTATTCACCATGTGATGGCGCGTGCTGTAAAAGATATTTTCTGTCGCTACAAAACCTTAAAAGGATTTCAGGTAAAAAGAAAAGGGGGATGGGATACCCATGGCTTACCAGTGGAATTGCAAGTAGAAAAAGAATTAGGCATTACCAAAGAAGACATTGGGAAGAAAATTTCTGTGGCCGAATATAATGACAGATGCCGAAAAGCCGTCATGAAATTCAAAGGTGAATGGGATGATTTGACCCGAAAAATGGGTTATTGGGTGGATTTAGATGACCCTTATATCACTTTCGACCGCAAATACATGGAAACCCTTTGGCATTTGCTTAAGAAGTTTTACGATAAAGATTTATTATACAAAGGTTATACCGTTCAGCCCTATTCTCCTGCTGCAGGAACTGGTTTGAGTTCTCATGAATTGAATCAGCCTGGTTGCTACCGTGATGTAAAGGACACTTCAGTTACCGCTCAATTTAAAGTGAAAAGAGATGATAAATCGGCTTTCCTTTTTGAAAACGAGAAGGAAGATGTTCGCTTTATCGCTTGGACAACTACTCCTTGGACTTTGCCTTCCAACTGTGCTTTGGCAGTGGGGGAGAAAATTGACTATGTAAAGGTTAAAACCTTCAATCAATATACGTACGAACCAGTTTCGGTTGTTTTAGCGAAAGATTTGGTCAGTAAACAATTCAATGCTAAAGCCAAAGATTTAAAGCTTGAAGATTATAAAGCGGGTGACAAATTAGTTCCTTTTGAAATTGCACAAACTTTCAAGGGAAAAGACATAGTGGAAAACCGCTATGAACAATTGATGCAATATGTAACTTCTGAGGAATTGGAGAAAAATGCTTTCCGCGTAATTCCTGGTGATTTTGTGACTACGGAAGATGGTACTGGGATAGTACATACCGCTTCTGTTTTTGGTGCTGATGACTTTAGGGTTGCACAGCAAAACAATGTGCCAGCCGTAATGGTGAAAGATGAGCAGGGAAAAGATGTGCCATTGGTTGATAAACAAGGAAAATTTGTGACTGAGGTAACAGATTTTGCAGGGAAGTATGTGAAAGAAGAATATTATGATGATGCAACACGAAACGATCCTGACTTTAAACCAACGGATGTCCTAATTGCCATCAAATTAAAAGAAGAGAATAAGGCTTTTAAGGTAGAAAAATACGAACACTCCTATCCACATTGCTGGAGAACAGATAAGCCGATTTTATATTATCCGTTAGATTCATGGTTTATCAAAACCACGACCATGAAGGATCGATTGGTGGAATTGAATAAATCCATTAACTGGAAACCTGCTTCAACTGGTGAAGGTCGTTTTGGTAACTGGTTAGAGAACTTAGTGGATTGGAATTTAAGTCGCTCTCGTTATTGGGGAACGCCTTTGCCAATTTGGGTAACCGAAGATCGAAAGGAACAAATTTGTATCGGTTCCTTAGAAGAATTAAGAAATGAAGTAAATAAATCTGTGAAAGCAGGTTTTATGAAGGAAGAACTGGCAGAAGATTTCGATTTACACCGTCCATATGTGGATGATGTGATTTTAACCAGTGAATCTGGCCAGAAAATGTTCCGAGAGCCAGATTTGATTGACGTTTGGTTCGATTCAGGAGCCATGCCTTACGCACAATGGCATTATCCTTTTGAAAATAATGAGACTTTCGATAAAAACTATCCTGCTGATTTCATAGCTGAGGGAGTTGACCAAACCCGTGGTTGGTTTTTTACTTTGCATGCTATCTCAGGAATGTTGTTTGATTCAGTGGCTTACAAAAATGTAATTGCTAATGGTTTGGTCTTGGATAAAGACGGCAATAAAATGTCCAAGAGATTGGGTAATGCCATCAATCCATTCGAAACTTTAAAGAAATACGGTCCTGATGCCACTCGTTGGTATATGATTGCCAATGCCAATCCATGGGACAACCTGAAATTCAATTTGCAAGGGGTTGAAGAAGTTCAAAGAAAATTCTTTGGTACCCTTCAAAATACTTATAATTTCTTTGCGCTTTACGCCAATTTGGATGGTTTCACTTTTGAAGGGGAAAGCATTCCATTGGAAAAACGCACCGAAAGTGACCGTTGGATTTTATCAAAATTAAATTCTTTAAAGAAAGCAGTAGATGCTGCTTATGATGATTATGAGCCAACCAAAGCCGCTCGCTTAATCCAAGATTTCGTTCAGGATGATGTGAGTAACTGGTATGTGCGCTTGAATCGTAAGCGATTCTGGAAAGGTGAATATAATGAGGATAAAAAAGCTGCATACCAATCGCTTTATGAGTGTTTGGAAAGCATTGCCATCTTAGGTGCACCAATCGCTCCTTTCTATATGGATAATTTATTCCAAAGCTTAAATACTATAAGTGGGAGAATGAAAGAAGAATCTGTTCACCTAGTGGATTTCCCACAAGCAGATGAAAGCGTAATCAATAAGGATTTGGAAGAGCGCATGTATTTAGCTCAGCATATCAGTTCCTTGACGCATAGCATCCGTAAGGCACAGAAAATCAAGGTAAGGCAACCACTACATAAAATACTAGTGCCCGTTTTAAGTGCGAAAAATCGCCAGCAAATTGAGGCTGTGGAGGATTTGATTATCTCTGAGGTGAATGTAAAATCAATTGAATATATTGATGATGCTTCCGGTGTTTTGGTGAAAAATGTAAAACCTAACTTCCGTAAATTGGGGCAGCAATTTGGACCAAAAATGAAAGTGGTTACCCAAATCATCAATCAATGGGGACAGGAAGAAATTGCAAAGATTGAGCAAAACAATGCTTTTGAAATAGAAGTGGATGGCGAAAAGCACACTTTGACTTTGGAAGATGTGGAAATCACCTCTCAAGATATTCCTGGCTGGTCAGTGGCTTCTGAAGCTGGCATTACTGTTGCTTTGGATATCAGCATAGATGATGATTTGCGCAAAGAAGGTTTTGCAAGGGACTTGGTGAATCGTATCCAAAATCTAAGAAAAGAACAAGGCTTAGAGGTTCAGGATAAGATAGCAGTAGTAGTAAAACAAGGAAATGAATTAGTGGATG
Source organism: Marivirga sp. (assembly GCF_035704835.1). Taxonomy (GTDB): domain Bacteria; phylum Bacteroidota; class Bacteroidia; order Cytophagales; family Cyclobacteriaceae; genus Marivirga. The sequence continues at coordinate 73,317 of NZ_DASSWQ010000082.1, forward strand.
CTGCCATTTTGCAAAACAAGGATTACATTTGTTCCGAAACTCAAGCAGTTTCATTAGATTTGGCTGAAAATTTAACCGAAACCACAGAAATAGAAATAGACGATTTAAAAGTTGAATTGTCCGTAGTGGTGAAAAATCTTTAAAAGTGAAATACGCAAAATATTTTTTATTAAGCTTTGTTTTAATTGCTCTTGACCAAGCTGTAAAGCTATGGGTTCATTATAATATGGAAATGGGCATAGCCGGACAAATTGAAGTCTTTGGCGACTGGTTTAAATTATACTATACACTTAACCCTGGCATGGCTTTCGGCATGCAATTCGGTTCAGAATACGGCAAACTGGGCTTAAGTTTATTTCGCTTAGTAGCCATGTTTTTCATTGCTTACTACCTTTATAAATTAGCGAAGGAAAAAACACATCCAGGGGTTCTTTGGAGCATGGCAGCAGTTTTAGCCGGAGCAATCGGTAATTTAATAGATAGTATTTTCTATGGTGTATGGTTTGACAACGCACCATACAATGCTATGTCTCCTTGGTTTCACGGCCAAGTAGTGGATATGTTTTATGTTGATATTTGGGAGGGAAGAGTAGCCAATTGGGTACCGCTTTGGGGTGGTGATTACATTTCCCTTTGGCCGATCTTCAATGTGGCGGATGCTGCTATTTTTACAGGGGTAGCGGTAATCTTAATTTTCCAAAAGAAGTTTTTTAAAGCAGTAAAGAATGAAGCTGCGGATAATCAATAATTTAGTATAGCTTGACCCAAATATACGACTTTTTTCAGGTAGAAACTTGAGGTTGTCAGAATTAGAAAAAAGTGATTTCAGGAATTGAATTAAACTGTTTTTAATCAGATTACTCCGTAAACTTCTCTAATTGCTTGATGCATTTCTTTTGAGCTTTAATGATGTCTTTATAAATATTTTTATCCTGTTCGGATTCGTCTTCCATGACCTCATAAGCGTTAACTGCTTTTAAATAATACATTTTTGCATTTAGGGCTTGGTCCATCATCATATTCACTTCCGCAAGTGTGTAAAATTCTATATAATTAGGATTTTCTTTTTGCTCAACTAATTCTACTACTTTCAATAAGGATGATTCAGCTTTTACTCTGTGTTGTTCAGCAAACTTTAAGGGCAGGTCAAAGTCTTTAAAAAGTAGCAAGTGAGTAGTAGCTTTGCTTTTAAGATAAACCGTATTTTCAGGATCAATTTGAAGAGCTTTATTGAAATTCTTTAATGCTTCTTGCTCGCTACCTTTTACATGCTGTAGCGCAACACCTTTGTAATAGTATCCAGCTGAAATTTCAGGGGATAATTTAATGACTGCATCAGCAAAAGAGGATAGTCGGTCAAATTCTTTTGTTCTTTCCAATACCTGACAAGCCAAAAGTGTAAGTTCTAGGTTGTCATTATCATTTTCTAATTCGGCTGTAATTTTATTGAGAGATGGTTTTACTTTTCCAGAGTAATATAAAGCTTTAAGTGATTCATAAGTATTTTTATTTTCTTCCTTTTTTTTCTCCACTTTAGCCATTTTTCCTTATCTTAAAATTCTTTTAACATCTTGTTCATAGATGTTTTTCGTATTGATTACAAAGTTACGAATCTAATAGCTAAGGATAGAATTATGAGGATTCTATTATTATTGCATTTAGGCAGAAAACTTACTTCAAATTTATTAAAGAATAGAATCAATAATCTGGATTACTTCTATCAATTGTTTTTTCTCATGCTCCACAAATAAAATTGAATTTCAGTCCGCTTTTAGTAATTAGAATTGAATTTTTCTTCACAGTCTGCTCACTTTTATTAAGCCATAGCCATAAGGAAGACCAAAAACCAATGAATCGTTACTTTGCTTTTTTAGCTCAAGTTGAAATGCTTTACTGGTAAGTGCTGATTGAAGAGATTTATACTGATAGGTGCTTATTTCAGTAGATAGAGCGTCCTGAGATTTATGAACCTTTTCGATTTCTCCAAAATGAATGATTTTCAACCCCCTCAAATTTTGAGAAATATCAGCATTTAATGGAATTTGGCGCTCAAAAAGTTCACATGATATTTTTGCTTCGGCTGTCAACTTCATACTATCGATGTTGAAAATATGAATAGTAATAGGCAGAATATCAAAAGTATCTTTTAAGCTTATAGATTTAACTAGAGAAGAATCCGAAATAGTACCTGATAATTGGTATTCTATTTTTTCCTTTAAATCGATATAATAAACCGTATCGAAAGTTGGGTTTAACTTTTGAAAATTTCCAGACCACCTACCCTCAAGTTGATTAAAATTTGATGAGACTGTTCTCAGGTCATTTTCTAAGTGATTAAATTTCTTAGAATTTGAATCACATGCTAATAGGATGAAGAACAGGCCGATCCATAAAACTCGAATCATATTGAAGTCTTTTATTAATGCGTTGCTAACTTATTAAAGTTGATAATAAAAATGGATACAAATTAAGAGTTAGTTAAGAAATATTTGGCTAACAATTAGCATGTATAAGCGTTAAAATTAATTGAAACAACTAGCTTACCGATATTGAAATCTAAGAAAACAACACTAAAACATATTGATGACTCCGCTTTGGAAATCGAACGGAAGCGTTCTGGTAGAGGCTATACTTATTTTGATTCATCAGGAAATAAAATCACTTCCAAGTCACTCTTAAAACGTATTAAAAAAATAGTAATCCCCCCAATGTGGTCAGAGGTAAAAATTTGCAAATTTGATGATGGTCATATTCAAGCAACAGGTAGGGATGCAAAGGGACGGAAGCAATACATCTATCATTCGGATTGGGAAAGACAGCAACAAGAGAAGAAATTTGAAAGACTATTGTCTTTTGGAGAGCAACTTCCAAAAATAAGAAAACAGTGTCAAGATGATCTGGATCATCAAGAGTGGGATAAAGATAAAGTAACAGCCTTAGTTGTAAGTTTACTAGATGAATATGGTGTGAGGATAGGTAATAATTATTACAAAGAAAACAATGAAACCTACGGGCTTACTACTCTAAGAAGAAAACATTTATCTGAAAAAGGTAAAAATTTAAAGTTAAATTATAAGGGAAAGAGTGGAAAAGAAAGAAGTGTAACGATTGAAGATGATCAACTTTCCCAATTTATTCATGAAGCTGCAGAAATGCCAGGATATGAAATTTTCAGATATACTGATGATGATAATGAAAGTCAAACGGTGGATAGTAGCGAGGTCAATGAATATATCACTAAATATTTGGGAGATGAATTTTCAAGCAAAGATTTTAGGACTTGGGCGGGCACTAGATTAGCAGTTGAACTTTATCCTGAAGCTATTCAGTTGAAAGAAGACAGTCGAAAGAAAATGGACAATATTCTCATCAGGCTTGTAGCAGATGAATTAGGTAATACCCCTTCGATTTGTAAAACGTATTATATTCACCCCAAAATACTACATCATATAAATAATAAATCAATTCCTAAATTAAGTTCTTACCAAGATAGTGATAAGAATTATGGCTTGAGTGCAGAAGAAAAAATTATGCTCAAGCTATTGGAGGAAAAGAATTAATTAAAATATCTTCAAAACAATTTTAATCTGTTAAACCTCTTTCCCTTTCAACTTCTGTAATAGTGACAGCTACAGCTTCTTCTGTTGGCAATATGATGCGTCCCATTTCCTTTGAGTAGGTAAAAGTAACTTGAGCGCCAAATAATAAGATAAGCACTGAATAATATACCCAAACTAGAATTGCTACAAATGAGCCTGCTGCTCCGTAAGAATCGGTGAGATTTGCCTGACCTAGATAGAAACCCAAAGCAAATTTTCCTGCCACAAATAGAACAGTAGTTACGAAGGCACCAACCCATACATCTCTCCATTCTAGTCTGGCATCTGGCAATACTTTAAAAATAATAGCAAAAACAACGGTAATAAACCCAAGGGAAATCACAAGGTTCATTACTTGAATTATATATATGGCGCCACCTTCAAAAATAGTACTGATGTGGGTTTGAATAAAAGAGATGATTGCATCAGCTAATAAAGAAACTAGCAATAAAAATCCTAAAGCAGCTATCATAGCTAAAGAGAGTAGTCTATTGATAATGAATTTGATAATTCCTTTTTTTGGTTTTGCTTTTATGCGCCAGATAGTATTCAGACTATCTTGTAAAGATATAAATACTGTAGTTGCACTGAAAAGTAAGGTAGCAATACCTATTATTTGAAATAAAACTCTATCAGTTTGAACCGTGGCTGAAGACAATAAACTGTCTATTTGTTCAGAACTGGATTCACCCATTAGTTGGTTAATTTGTTCCAAAAATTGAGTTCTCACTACCTCATCTTCGTAAAAATAGCCTGCTAAAGTAATGGCTACCAACCCAATAGCAGGCAGAGAAAATATTGTAAAATAGGCTGTTGAGGCACTGTGTTGAAAAGGGTTTTCAGCTATAAATTTACTGCCTGCATTCTTAAATATCTTAAACCATTTTTTTAAAAATTTGGTCATTTTTATTATTTTCTGGTTAGTTTTTGAATATAAGGACAAACGGATAAATTAAAATTAAGATTAATGTTATAAAAACTGTCTCGATTTTCGATGGTTTCAATTAATTATACTTTCCAATAAAAAAGTATAATTAATCAGAGTTTTAATAACTTTATAGGGTCTTGCTTCAATAATAAAGTCGTCTTTTTGTATAAATTAGGACTATAAGCTTTCAATGCTTTTGGTTTTTCAAAGAAGTTTTCAAGCAAAACAGCAAAAAACTCATGATGGTCAATAGCTGCTGCAGCCCGAAACAAAGAGATACCTCCTTCCTTAATTTTCAACATCTCATAAGTAGCCAAATCGTTATATCTCTCCCATAACCTTGAGTCTATAAAACCATATTCTTGATTGGCTATTCTGTTTTCTAAATGAATAGCATGTGCCAATTCATGAAAACCTAAATTGATGCCGTCATTTTCATTTGCAATGCCTTTTACCAAATTCTTCCAAGACAATACTATAATTCCAAACCGTGGATTCACTTCGCCTTTATGATAATCATTGTTAATTGTGGAATAATAGTTATCAGGATAAATCAAGATTTTACCAAAATGTGATAGATAAACTTCAGGCAGCCCAAAGGTCATTTGTATAGCTAAAGAAGCCACTACTATTTTCATTTCTTCTGTTATAACCTCTAGATTACGTGGAATAAATTCCTTGGAATGAATAAATCTGGCTACCCTGCTTCTAAATTCTCTTTTGTGTTTGCTATTTAATCTTCTATAATAAGGAGAATATTTATCCAAATTTTTGATTTGAACATCATTTAGTTTTTTAGACCTAATAATACCCAAGTATTCTAAGATCGGCATTCCTATATTTTTGAAGATATAGAATCCCAAAAGGAATAATATGGCAATTACAATAATCTCGGACACAATAGGCTAGGGCAAAAAATCTGGCTTGTTCAATTTATTATTGATTCTGTAAGCTGCATTCACCAAACCAACGTGGCTATAAGCTTGCGGGAAATTTCCCCACATAGAGCCATCGGATGATTTTACATCCTCACTTAATAAGCCGACATGATTCGAATAACCTATTATTTCTTCAAAGGCTTCCATAGCTTCTTCTGTTCTACCTACGCAAGCTAATGCTTCCGCATACCAAAATGCACAAATCAAGAAAGTGGTTTCGGGCTCTCCAAAATCATCGGCATGTTTATAGCGATAAAATAATCCTTTTCCTACTCGTAAGTCTTTCTCCAATGCCTTTAAATGATCTTTAGCTTTTTGGCTATTATGAGGAATATAATTCATCATGATTAGTTGCAAAGTACTTGCATCCATTCTGTCCACACCTTCAGCTTGAGCATAAGCTTTTCTTTTTGGAGAATAACATTTTTCCAAATGTGCAGCCGCTTGCTTTAATAACTTCTCAGCTTTTTTGCCCAGTTCCATTTCACCAATTTCTCTTGATATTTTCATAGCAGCGTGGCTCCCAGCCCATTGAAAAAGATGAGTGTAAGCATGTTTCTGCTTCAGGTTTCTAAATTCCCATAGTCCGGCATCTGCTTCATCCATGGTGAATTCAATTTTATCTAAAATGGTTTTTATAAGATATGAAGACTGGGATTTCTCCATATTGACAAAACGCTTATCGGTATAAAGTGGCAAAATTGCTAGTAGTATCTGCCCATAAACATCATTTTGAATATGAGTATAAGCATCATTTCCCATCCGCACGGGCTGGTTGCCCAAATATCCTGGTAAGTCCAATTCTTTTTCAATAATTGTACCTTCTCCAACCAAATTATAGAGTGGTTGAATTCTTTCTTTACCTCTCATGGGAATGTTGGTGAGATAAAGAAAATAATTCTCCATTTCTTCAAAGTGTCCAATATTATTGAAGGCAGTAAGAGTATAGTAAGTGTCTCGCATCCAACAGTAGCGATAATCCCAGTTTCGGGTGCTTCCAGGAGATTCAGGTAAAGACATAGTTGGTGAAGCAATAATTCCCCCTGTATCCTCATATTGATGGATTTTTAAAGCTAAAGAGGAGCGGATTACTTCCTTTTGATAATGCTGACCAATACTGGTAGATTTCACCCAATTTTGCCAGTAAAGGACGGTTTTAGTAATAAAATTTTCTGCAGTTTCTTGTAATTCAGCTTCCAATGGTGCGCCATAAGTCATGACCATGTAGCGCGTTTTAGTTAGCACAAATGAGCTGCTATCCATCACCATATTTATAGGGATATTGGTCGTAAGTCTTAAAGTTTCCGGTAAGCCAAAATAACGAATATGACTACTTCCTCTTTCTCTGGTGAGTTTTTTTTGTCCATAATCACCCACGGGATTACAAACCACTCTTAACTGTGGCAATCCCCTTAATGGCTCGATTTTTCTAATCAACATCTGTGGTCGGTAATAACGGTCAAATTGACGAAACCTTGGAGCACAATCTGTGATTTTATAAGCAAAATCATCTGTTTCAACAATAGTTTCCAGCACATTAGTATTGGTGATATAGGTCTGACTAATTTTGTACTGCTCTGAAGTGGGCTTAATAGAAAACTCACCTCCTTTTTCACCTCCTATCAAGCTTCCGAAAATAAAGGAACTATCAAAGCGAGGCATACACATCCACTTGATGTCGGTATCTTTACCAATCAGTGCCAGATAAGCACAATTTCCAATCATTCCGAAGTCGTAGGTATGTCTTTCTTTGATATTCATCATCATTTGATTATTGAATTTTAAGATTCCATATATTATTTACCATAAACAATTTCATCTAGGTTGGCATCAAAATTCTCGATTGCATCTTTAATGAGGTGAATGGCTTCCAGATAGAAATTAGGATTTATTTTGTCAACCGTATCAGTAGTTTTGTGATAATCGGCATGGTCATCTACCCCAAAATAGATAAAAGGTATTTCAGCTTTATGAAAAGGAGCATGATCAGAAGCCGTTACCCAGTTAGGTTTTTTCATTGGATCGTCCCTTCCAAATAAGAGTTTAATGCTTTTATCTTTTGAGGCTTCTGTAATCAAAGGCTTTAAAAATGGTGTAAAATAGGTGCCCACTGCATATAATTCATTTTTATCTCCGCGACTTACCATATCTAAATTCACATTCATCTTAATTCTGCTAGTATCCATCACTACAGACTGCATAAAATGCTTAGCACCTTGTAATCCCATTTCTTCGGCATCAAAAAAGGCAAAAAGTAAATTGTTTTCAGGCTGGTTATCCCTGAAATATTCAGCTAATGATAAAAGCGCAGCAACCCCACTAGCATTATCATCGGCACCATTATATATTTCTGTACTGTCTTTCATACCCACATGATCATAGTGTGCAGAAATTACAATAAAGTGCTTGCCAGAAAATCCTTCAACAAATCCTAATATATTAACAGCTGGAATAGTATCTACACCGAATGTAAAAGGTTGTGTATAATCTTGTACATATGCGGAAACACCAAGCTTTTGAAGTCTTTCAATGATATAGTTCCGTGCCATTTCATTCCCTGCAGTATTAGTTTTTCTGCCTTGCAAAGAATCTGATGCTAACAAATACAAATCATTCATTACCTTGGTCGAGTCAGGAAAGACAATAGTGGAATCTTCTTGAGCAAGACTTTGCACTGAGTAGAATAACGAAATAAAAATTAAACAAAATTTAAATGATTTCATGATAAAAAAGTTCTGTTAAGGGGTTTCATTTTGAATGACAAAGAATAAATTTATAGATAATGGCGTTAAGATTCAGGCGATTATTCAAAAATCTTTAATTTTCCTGTGAATTTACTTTTATGAGATACTATATATTTTTGTTATTACTGTTTTTTGTTAGCCTAAATGGCTTTTCACAGGAGTCTTTTCCTTTCTTCAATAATAGTAATCAATTGCCAGAAGACCTATTGAGCAAGAGAGCAGTTGTTTTCATGAATGTTAATGCTCTAAAATGGGATAAAGAAGCACAAAAAATCCATGATAGTTTTATTAAAATTGGAGTAGATGCAGTAGCGTATTATTCACTATCTGATATTATGTCGGGAGTGGATGCTACTACAGCTTTTTATTCTGATATCACGGAGCGTAGCATAGAAAATATGCTAATTATTCATCAGACCAATAATGCATTTGAGCTTTATGCAACTAAAATTCCGGAGAAAGGTGGATTCTTTCAGAACGATATGCAAGCTTTTTTTCTAGATGCACCAAGCTTACCAGAGTTAGGGGATAATCTGGAATTATTAATTAATAAATCAGATTTGGAAAGAGAAAATTTCCTAATTATCGATGTACCTGAGACATTCAAGAGAACTAATGTTATCAAATCGCGAAGGGTTGCAAATTTTAATCCAGATATTAGAATTGATAAACTAGCCGTACCCAAATTTGAAAGTAGCATAATGCTTGATATGGATGTGGACAAGGCTAATGCTGAATTAGATTCCATTATGAAGCAACATTATCCTTTTAAATATGGATTAATTGATCCTGAAATGAGTACGGAGGAAATGATAAATGAAGGCTATTTGATGGTACTGAAAAAACTCCAAAATAATGGAGAAAGCTTACGTAGAATGCTAGGCTACGATTTAGCAGAAGGAGAAACACTTTTAATTTCAGTAAGAAAAGGAGAAAATGATAAAGTAATGAAATATAGAATAGAGCAGCATGTTCATAAATATTATGTGCAGCATCTTTATACGAAAGATATTTATTTAGGAGACAGTTGGGACGCTGGGAAAACTTGGCAAGAAGCACTGATTAACCATATTGAAAATCTTAAAGCTAAACTGGAAAGATAAATACTTAAAATAAGTTGGTCATCTTCCTTTCTGGAAATTCATCTACAGCATTTCTTCAATTCACTTAAGCTTGCTTTAATGTAATTGGGCACGGCATTTGATAATGAAGATTTATCATTTTATTTAAAATATTATTGAATATGAAAAAGCAAAATATACTTATTTTCGTCATTTTATTGATTTGTATTGCGCCAAAATTACAAGCTCAAGAAAAATCAGCCGATAAAAATTTAAGAACTATTTCTGTAAGCGGAATGGCAGAAAGAGAGATTCAACCGGATATTATTTATTTTACAATTAGTCTGAAAGAATATCAGCTAAAAACGGGCAGTAAATTTGAAATTGGTGAACTTGAAAATCAATTGATTAATTCCATTGAGAAAGCAGGTATTGATAAAGAGAACCTAACTGTGGAGAATGTTTACGGCTACAACTATAGCTGGGATAAAAAAAGTGAGAATAAAGATTTTTTGGCAAGGAAGCAGTTCCAACTCAAATTGACCGATGCCAAAAAGTTAAATGTTATTCTTTCCAAAATAGATCCTAAAGCGATTGAATATGTAAGAGTAAGCCAATACACACATTCTCGTTTGCAAGCACTTAACCAAGAGTTGCAAGTCGAAGCCGTTAAAAATGCCAAATTAAAAGCCGATGCATTGTTAGCGCCTCTAAATGAAAAAGTAGGAAAAGTATTGGAGGTTTCTGAAAATCAGCAAAATTTTCAACCTATTTATTATAAATCATTCCAAAATAATAGAATGATGTCAGAATCGGCAGATGAAAGTGCTTCTATGGAGTCTGACTTGGATTTTAAAAATATCAAGCTTACAGCGGAAGTACATATTGTCTTTTTGATTCAGTAAATTGTAAATAAGCTTATATATTGCAATTGGAATTAAAATAGAATTTACAATGCAACCTATAGAAATCAGTAATTTTGAAGATTTTAAAGCCTACGAAGGACAAGAATTAGGTGTTTCTGATTGGCATACTATTGACCAAGAGCAAGTAAACAAATTTGCTGATGCAACTCTTGATCACCAGTGGATTCATTTGGATGAAGAAAGAGCAGCTAAAAGTCCTTTTGGAGGCACCATAGCGCATGGATATTTGACACTTTCTTTAGCACCTTATTTATGGGAACAAATTGCTAATGTGACAAATCTCAAAATGATGATTAATTACGGAATTGAAAAAATGAAATTCAATCAGGCCGTAAAAGTTGGCTCATCTGTTAGATTAAAAGCAAGTTTGAATTCAATTGTGGATCTGAGAGGCGTCAGTAAAGCGCAAATAGATATTGTGATGGAAGTTAAAGGCGAGAAAAAACATGCATATACTGCATCTTTGATATTCTTATATCACTTTAACTAACTAATGAGATTTAAAAAACCTTTACAGCTAAATTATTACTGTTCGTTTTTAAATATGAAATATAGAGAGAATAAAGAGAAATTATACAGTTGCTTCTATGACGCTGTCTTTTTTTATCTCTTCGGAAGCGTAGGTAGGGCAAGTTCTTTGAGCACAAGCAGAGGCAAAAAGTATTAAACCTGAAATTGCTGCGAATAATTTTATAGATTTTTTCATCTCACTGTTATTAAATTAATGTTGATACAAATTTAAGTTGATATTATTTTATAAAAAAGACGTATATCGTTATTTGTTACTTCTTAACTCTTTTAACGCTCGTGTGAATATTTAATCGACAAACCGTAAATTTTCTTCAATAAAGCATAGAAATAGATAGACCAAAAAAGAGAAAACAGCATTTTTACTTGTAAGAACTTGGTTTCGTCTCTCTTATGACGAATAAAGTTTGTGAATGGTGCCAAAACAATACATCTGATTATGGAATATTTTAGCTTTTTTAATATGAATTAAAATTTTTGCTTCATTGTAAACTTCAAATAGTAACTTAATTTTTAATTTTGAATAATAATAAAATGAAATGGTCATTCACTAAAGTTATCAAGCTCATTTAGGTAACTATACTGTTCCATTCAGCAATATTAAAATAATAATTATACATGAAAAATATATTTTTATTTCTATCATTTGTTATTTTCATAGTTTCATGTGATTCCTCTAAGGAAAAAAAGGGAGATGCAGAAGGAGAGACTAAAAAGATGGACTTACAAGTACCTTCCTTTAATGAGGGAAATGCTTATCAATTCATTCAGGCTCAAGTGGATTTTGGACCAAGAGTGCCAAATAAACCAGCACATACCGAAACGAAAGAATATCTCATTGAGAAGCTTAAAAGTTTTGGAGCTATAGTTCAAACCCAAAATTTTGAAGCGGATACTTACGATGGGGAAGTTTGGAATTTAACTAATATAATTGCTTCCATTCAACCTGAGAAAACCAAACGAATTTTACTTGCAGCACACTGGGATACTCGTAAAATTGCGGATAAAGATACAGAAAGAAAGAACGAACCGATTGATGGTGCTAATGATGGTGCAAGTGGAGTCGGTGTGATTTTAGAAGTTATAAATGCCATTCAGAAATCCGAAAACAAGCCAGATGTAGGGATAGATGTCATATTTTTTGACGGTGAAGATAATGGGGAGCCGCATGGACTATCCAGTAATGATCCTTCTAAAACATGGTGGTGTTTAGGTTCTCAATATTGGAGTGCAAATAAACATACCCCAGGTTATTCTGCTTATTATGGAATTTTATTAGATATGGTAGGAGGAATCAATGCGCAATTTCATAAAGAAGGATATTCTATGAAATACGCACCAAGTGTTGTAGAAAAAGTTTGGAATACTGCTGACAAAATTGGATACGGTAATTTTTTTATAAATAACCAAGTGATACCGATAGTAGATGATCATTATTTTGTCAATGAAGTTGCCAAAATCCCTATGATAGATATTATAGCTCATGACCCAACTTCAGGTGATTTCTTTCCAGACTTTCATCATACACATAAGGATAATATGGATGTTATCTCACAAGAAACCTTAAAGGCAGTGGGACAAACATTACTGCAGGTTATTTATGAGGAGTAAGTGATATTGTCAGTCAGTGGGAACTGTAATTCTTAACTGTTTTTCTATTTCTTACTCTTTTGCAAATAGTTGTACACAAAGCTCATTAGGACCAGGATAAAATTCAATAAACATTGAATCTACAGCTAAGCTTTTCTCCTCGGCATATAATTTTAAGTCTTGCAGCATATCCTCTGGAGTAGGCATCGCTATTACATTTGCCTCAATGCATCCTTTCACGGAGTTTGTTTTAGTAAAGGTTTTAATTTCCCAATCTTTTGGCATATTATAAATTGGCTCATCTCCTACAACCACGCCTATAAAATTATGAACTATACCCGTTTTAGTATCCGCTTCACCATAGTAAGCAATTGCAATTGAACTAGCGGTTTCTTCGGATTCCACCAGGTTTTTAGCCTGCATAAACAACATTTGCAAACTGTCAGAGCCAATTTTGCCCTTATATTCTGTTCCCGCAATATGTATCATTACGTCTTTCTCAATGGATTTCTCAATATTTTTAAATCCTCCTAAAATTGAATAGGCTACTAAAGAAATAATAATAAGTGGTATAATAATAAATAAAGCTTTTTTCATTGTCAGTTTTTTAGGAAATACGGAATGAAATTAATGATTTTTATATAGGTAAATACAAATGAGAAAGAATTAATTGAATTCCATTTATTTTCAAAAATAAAAAGACACCCGTTTTTCAACGCGTGCCATAATTAATTTTATCAAAAAGGGAATTGAATATTATAGTCCAAACGCTTTTTTTACTTTCTCGACATAATCTAATTTCTCCCAAGTGAAAAGTTCTACTTCTTGAGAAAAAACTTCTCCATTGCTTGCAACAAGTGTTTTTTGAATAGTTTTTGGTTCTCTCCCCATATGTCCGTAAGCAGCAGATTCACTATACATTGGATTTCTTAATTTCAGTCTAGTTTCGATAGCGTATGGGCGCATGTCAAATATTTCAGATACTTTTTTAGCGATTTCACCATCCGTCATATCTACATTCGCACTTCCATAAGTGCTTACATAAATACCCATTGGTTCTACAACTCCAATAGCATAAGAGACCTGTACCAATATTTCATCCGCCACACCAGCTGCCACTAAGTTTTTGGCAATATGACGAGTGGCATAAGCTGCTGACCTATCCACTTTTGAAGGATCTTTTCCAGAAAATGCTCCTCCACCGTGTGCACCTTTTCCACCATAAGTATCCACTATAATTTTTCTTCCGGTTAACCCTGCATCACCATGTGGGCCACCAATCACAAACTTGCCTGTAGGATTAATATGATATTTGATATCGTCATTAAACAATTTTTGTAATTCAGGCTTTAATTGCGCTTTCACTCTAGGAATTAAAATGTTGATGATGTCATTTTTGATTTTAGTCAACATTTTTTCATCATCATTATCAAAACTATCATGTTGAGTGGAAACTACTATGGCTTCAATCCTTTGCGGAACATTATCATCAGAATATTCAATGGTTACCTGCGATTTTGAATCAGGTCTTAAATATTGTATATCGTTATTTTCCCTTCTTAATTTAGCCAGTTCCATTAAAATCTTATGGGAAAGATCTAATGCTAAAGGCATGTAGTTCTCAGTTTCTTTAGTGGCATAGCCAAACATCATCCCTTGGTCACCAGCTCCTTGCTCTTCAGGATTACCTCTGTCAACACCTTGATTGATATCCTGAGATTGTTCGTGAATAGTAGAAATTACACCACAAGAATTTCCGTCAAACATATATTCACCCTTGGTATAACCGATTCTATTGATCACGTCTCTGGCCACTTGTTGTACATCCACATAAGAATTACTGCGAACCTCACCGCTTAAAACAGTCAAGCCAGTAGTAACCAGCGTTTCGCAAGCCACTTTCGATTGTGGATCAAAAGCTAAGAAGTTATCTAATAATGCGTCTGATATCTGATCGGCTACTTTGTCAGGGTGTCCTTCCGAAACCGACTCTGAGGTAAATAAATATGGCATAACGTTTTAATTTTTCAAGGGGCAAATTTAACAGACTATTTACAATAATTTTAATTTATCAGTGATAAATGTCAGCCATTTATCAATTCATTCCGAATAGGAAAATACAGGGCACTTTATGCAATTCAGGCTTATTATTTTTCCAATTCTGAATAGTATCCGTTTTAATCATCTCATCTTCTGCATTGATATTTTTGGCAATGCATAACTTCAATTGAGGGGCACACATTCTTAAAATATCTTCCACCAACTGATTATTACGGTAAGGTGTTTCCATAAAAATCTGAGTCTGACCAGTTTTAAAAAAAGTCTGCTCCAAATTTCTGATAGCCTGAGTTCTTTCTTTCTTATCAATGGGTAAGTAACCAGAAAAAGCAAAAGACTGACCACTGAAACCCGAAGCCATTAAAGCTAAAAATAAGGAAGAAGGCCCAACCCAAGGTTCCACTCTAATATTATTTTCATGGGCATATGCTACCGCTCTGGCACCTGGGTCAGCAATACCAGGACAGCCTGCTTCAGACATGATACCAACAGATTTGCCCTTCAAAAGAGGCTGCATCAATTCCGCAATATCAGTATCTTCCGTGTTTTTACTTAATTCATGAAAAGTAATTTCTGGGATGGGTTTGTTGATATTCATGGCACTTAAACATCTTCTGGCTGTGCGAACATTTTCAACTAAATAATAATCCAATTGATTACATAATTCCACTAAATCAGCGGGTAAAGCTTTCGATTCAGTGTCAGGAGCTATCACGGTTGGAATTAAATATAGAGTTCCTTTTTTCATTAAATTAATGTAGTAATGAGTTGGTTTAAGCTATAGATGAAGTATCTACATCCATTTTTTGTATTTAAAAATAGCTAAAGTCACAACAGCCATTCCGATTATAAGGGACCAAAAGTATGCGTAGCCATAATCCCAACCGAATTCGGGAACATTCTCGAAATTAATCCCATAAACTCCCGCAATGAAAGTTAATGGAATGAAAATAACCGAGAAGATGGTGAGTGTTTTCATGACCTGATTCAACTTATTGCTGATAACGGATTGATATAAATCTCCTAAACTGGAGATGAAATCTCTGTAGGTTTCTACTGAATCAATAGCTTGAATGGTGTGGTCGTAAACATCTCGAATATATATACGGGTCTGCTTCCGAATCAATCTGATTTCATCACGCTCCAATTTTACAATTACCTCACGAAGTGGCCAAACGGATCTTCGAATATGGATTAACTCACGCTTCAGCGTGTAGAGCAAATCAAAGTCTCTTTTCTGCCCTTGGAACATAATGCGTTCTTCAATTTCCTCTAAAATATCTCCGAATTTCTCTAGCACAACAAAATAATTGTCAACTACGGTATCAACCAAGGCATAAAGCAGATAATCAAGACCCTCTTTTCTAATTTTACCTTTACCGGCTCTCAATCTGTTTCGAACTGCTTCAAATGTATCGCCTTTTCTTTCCTGAAAAGTAATTAGTAAATCTTTGGTTAAGATGAAACTAACTTGCTCATTAAGGGTTTTCTTTTTCTTTTCATCAAATTGGAGCATTTTTAAGGATAGGAAAAGATAATTTTCAGTATCATCTAATTGAGGTCTCTGTCCTACAGAAAGAATATCTTCCATTGTTAAAGGATGAATCTGAATCGCATCGCAAATTTCCTTTACCTTTTCGGCATGATGGATACCTTCAATGTTTACCCAATGAAAATCGCCATTTTTTGGCAAATTAATCACCTCTTCTAATAGGACATTGGTTTTTTCTTCCAATTGACCTTCACTATAAGAAAAAAGGTCAATATTAAAAGGGGTGTCTTTTCTGAAGCCTGTATATACTGCACTTCCGGGAGGAAGTCCTGCGATTTTAGAACTTTCACCGAACATTCCACGAATGCCCGAATATAAATTAAGCGGCTCCTCTACAAGAAGCCGCTTAGGTATATTGATTATTTTCTTTGCTAATTTATCCATTCATGGAAATCAAAAACTCGTCATTGTCAACAGTGCCTTTCATTTTATTTAATAAAAGTTCCATCGCTTCACCTGAGTTCATGTCGGCCATGAATTTACGTAGTATCCAAACTCTCTGTAGTTCTTCTTTGCTCATCAACAAGTCTTCTCTTCTTGTTCCAGAAGCAGGAACGTCAATTGCAGGATAAATACGTTTGTTTGCTAATTTTCTATCTAGTACTAATTCCATGTTACCTGTACCTTTGAATTCTTCAAAGATAACTTCATCCATTTTAGAACCAGTTTCGATTAAGGCAGTAGCCAAAATGGTTAAAGAACCTCCGTTTTCTAAATTTCTGGCAGCACCAAAGAATCTTTTCGGCTTGTGTAATGCGTTGGCATCCACACCTCCGGATAATATTTTACCTGATGAAGGAACCACTGTATTGTATGCTCTTGCCAAACGAGTGATAGAATCTAAAAGAATTACCACATCATGACCACATTCTACCATTCTTTTGGCTTTTTCCAACACCATACTGGCAACTTTCACATGACGGTCTGCTTGCTCATCAAAAGTAGAACTTATTACTTCTGCTTTTACAGAACGAGCCATATCTGTTACTTCTTCCGGACGCTCATCGATTAATAAAATCAATAAATAAGCCTCAGGATGGTTTTCAGCCATGGCATTTGCCACTTCTTTCAATAGCTCTGTTTTGCCTGTTTTAGGCTGGGCTACAATCATACCCCTTTGTCCTTTTCCAATAGGAGCGAAAAGGTCTAGAATACGAGTAGAATATTTGTTAGGCTTGGTGCTTAAGTTGAATTTTTCTTCAGGGAAAAGCGGAGTTAAATATTCAAATGGAACTCTGTCTCTGATTTCCTCTGTAGTTTTTCCGTTTACAGATGAAACTCTTAATAAAGCGAAATATTTTTCACCTTCTTTTGGGGGTCTTATTTGTCCTTTAACAGTATCTCCTGTTTTTAAACCAAATAATTTGATTTGAGATGGAGAGACATAAATATCATCAGGGCTCGCTAAATAATTGTAATCAGATGAACGCAAGAAACCATATCCGTCTTGCATCATTTCTAATACACCTTCATTTTCTATAATGCCGTCAAAATCTTTAATGTCTGCTTTTTTCGGACGATTATCATTTTTTTCTGGTCTCTCTGTTCTAGGAGGTCTTTCGCCTTTTTCATTCGAACGTTCTGTTCTTTCTGGTCTCGGTCTTTTGTCCTTTGCATCAAGGCGAGGCTTGCGATCTTGCTTATCGACAGCTTCAGATTGTGGCTTGGAATCAGTTTTTTCAGATTCCTTATCTTGCTTAGATTCTGTTCTTTCCTCCTTTTTAGGGGCTTTAGCTTCAACCTTTTCCTCTTTCTTCTCGGGAGTTTTAGCACTTGGAGCTGATTCTTTTCTTGGTGCCGGAGAAGATTTTGGAGTTGATTTTTCTACTTCTTTTTTTGGCAAATCACTTTCAGGTAAAAGTGCTTGTTGGTCCAAAATTTTGTAAATCAGTTCTTTCTTCGGCAATTTCTTGTACTGAGATACTCCCAGTTTTTCTGCTATTTCTTTAAGTTCAGAAAGTAGCTTTAAGTTTAATTCTTCAATGTTATACATAAAGGGACTTTTACTTGTTCAGGATTTGAGAACCTGACTCTGTGTTGGTATGATAAATTTGATATTATGTTTTTGGATTTTTTAAAACGAAGCAATTGAACTTTACTTAGTCTTTCTTTAGATAATACAATGATATGCCAAGCATTTTTAATTGTCAAGCAAATTAAGAAATATAAAATAGAAATTGGCATTTAAGATAGGATTCTGTTTATAATACCGTTAAAAATAGCTTATTTTGCCAAAAAATCTGGAAAATGTTACAAGTTGCAAATTTGCGTGAAGAAAAAGCCAAAGCAGTTAAAGGCTTATTGAAAAGGAATATTGCGAATGCGGAATCTCTAATTGATGGAGTGATCGCTTTGGATGATAAAAGAAAAGCATTACAAACTGAACTGGATTCAGTTTTGGCTGAATCAAACCAAATTTCCAAAAACATTGGCATTTTAATGAAGCAAGGCAAGAAAGAGGAGGCAGAAGAAGTGAAAGCTAAAACCGCTGAATTGAAGCAACGCAGTAAAATTTTGCAAGAAGAATCCCAAGAAATTGAAAAGGAATTAACCGATACTCTTTACCAAATACCAAATGTTCCGCACGAGGATGTCAAAAAAGGAAAAGGGGAAGATGACAATGAAATCATTTCTGAGCATGGTAATAAACCTGAATTATATGCAGGCAAAAAACCACACTGGGATCTGATTAAAGAATATGACATCATTGATTTCGAGTTAGGTATTAAGATAACGGGTGCAGGATTTCCAGTTTACAAAGGTAAAGGAGCTAGAATGCAGCGCGCTTTATTAAACTTCTTTTTAGATGAAGCGGATAATCAAGGCTTTAAAGAAATTCAACCCCCTATTGTCGTAAACGAAGCTTCAGGCATCGGAACTGGGCAATTACCTGATAAAGAAGGGCAGATGTATCATATTGAAGATACAGATTTATATCTGATTCCTACAGCGGAAGTTCCGATAACCAATCTGTTGAGAGATGAAATCATTAATGAAGAAGATTTGCCTATCAAATTAGCTGCTTACACGCCTTGCTTTAGGAAAGAAGCAGGTTCTTGGGGAGCCCATGTAAGAGGATTGAATCGTTTACACCAGTTTGATAAAGTAGAAATTGTGCAAGTTCAGCATCCTGATAAATCATATCAGGCTTTAGAGGAGATGAGTAATTATATTCAAAGTTTGCTGACAAAATTAGAATTGCCTTATCGGGTTCTAAGATTATGTGGTGGTGATTTAGGTTTTACATCTGCATTAACTTATGATATGGAAGTATGGTCAGCGGCACAGGAAAAATGGTTGGAAGTTAGCTCTGTTTCCAATTTTGAAACGTATCAATCCAACCGATTGAAATTGCGCTATAAAGATGCGGATAAGAAAAAGCATTTACTGCACACTTTAAATGGCAGTGCATTGGCATTCCCAAGGATTTTAGCAGCCATTTTGGAAAATAATCAAACTGAAAAAGGGATTCGAGTTCCAAAAGCATTACAAGCCTATACTGGTTTTGAGTGGATTGATTAAAAGTGATATACTTCTAATAATTTCACAAGTTTGGTTAGAAAAATGGTGGGTGTTTAACCAACCATGGGGTCAGCCATAATGGTATTGTGTTAGGCTTTGAAGGTCATGTTTCACTGCAATTCAAAAAAAACCAAGGTTATTTTTCTTTTGTGTGCTCTTGCTTCTTTTCCCGATGAATACGGAACATGTCGTGGTAGCAATTTACCACTGTTAATAGAATAATAAGGAAAGGTTACTTTAAACTACAAAACATACGAGAGGCAAAACCTGTCTGCAGCAGGCAGGGAAAACAAACAGTTTTTCGCTTAAGCGAAAAACTGTTTGGAATATAGCGTAACTTAATAGCATTGAGGCCATTCTACCCTAGCTGGTAGCTCACTGACTAGCTTAAAAGTTAGATAAACTGACAGGTTTGTGTAGTTTCCAAGCTTCTTAAATTTCATAAAATCCCGAATTCTCAAAACCTTCGCCCCACTTCTCGTATTAAATAGGTATTGATTACAACTCAAGATATTAATTAGATGCAAAATATAGATGTTTTAATAATTGGAGCTGGTCCGATAGGTCTTGCATGTGGTATAAAGGCAAGATCAATAGGGTTATCCTATTTAATAGTTGACAAAGGCACATTGGTAAATTCACTTTATCACTATCCTTTTAGCATGACATTTTTTAGTACTTCCGATAAATTAGAAATTGGTGGAGTTCCATTTATCTCTCATAATCCGAAGCCGACCAGAATGGAAGCTTTAGAATATTATAGAAGAGTTACGAGTTCTCATAAATTGAATACATCGCTTTACAATACCGTGAATAAAGTAGAGAAAAATGAAAATGGTTTTAAGGTGAATACTGACAAATTTGATGTTCAAGCTGAGAATATTATTGTGGCTACAGGTTTTTATGATTTACCACATAAACTGGGAATTCCAGGTGAAGATTTACCTAAAGTTACTCACTATTATAAAGAAGCACACCCTTATTTTGATATGAAACTGGCAGTAGTAGGAGCTGCGAATTCTGCAGTGGATGCTGCTTTGGAATGTTTCAGAAAAGGAGCAAAGGAGGTCACCATGGTGATTCGAGAAGAAAAAATTCGTGAAACAGTAAAATATTGGGTGAAGCCAGATATAGAAAATAGAATTAAAGAAGGGAGTATAAAAGCGTATTTTGATAGTGAACTAAAGGCTATTAGAGAAAATGAGATCGATATCAAAACTCCCGAAGAAAACATTACCATTGAAAATGATTTTGTGTTGGCTATGACGGGCTACGAACCTAATTATGAATTATTAAATAATATGGGAGTTGAAAAAAGAGACGAAGCCCCATTTGCTCCTGTATATGATGCTAAAACCATGGAAACCAACGTAGAGGGAATTTATTTAGCAGGCGTAATTTGTGGTGGAATGGAAACTAACAAATGGTTTATTGAAAATAGCAGAGTTCATGCCGATATAATTATGGGGCATATTAAAAACAAAAGACTGGTTATCAATTAGATATAGGGGTAAATTAGTGTTTTATTTTTTTTAATAGTTCAGTTCAAATCAATCAGTCTATTTAATTTTGTATTCTAATTCCTAATTTTCCTAACTTGCCGATCAGCTAAATTTTTAAATTGATGAAGCAAAAAGTAGCCTTAGTTTTAGGCAGCGGTGGCGCTAGAGGTGTTGCACACATCGGTGTTATTGAAGCCCTAGAAGAAAATGGCTTTGAAATTTCTTCAATTTCTGGTTCTAGTATGGGAGCTGTAATTGGTGGATTATATGCTGCTGGTAAAATGCAGGAGTATAAAGAATGGGTCACTCATTTCGATAAAATTGATGTTTTCAAATTATTAGATTTTACGCTTAGCTTTCAGGGAATCGTAAGAGGAGAAAAAGTATTTAAGGAAATGAGAAAGCTTTTAGGCGAGTTTAACATTGAAGATTTTTCAATACCATTCACTGCGGTTGCTTCTAATATTAGAACTTCAAATGAAGTGCTTTTTTCAGAAGGAAATTTGATGGATGCTCTGCGTGCTTCTTGTGCCATTCCGACCGTAATGACCCCAATTTATCATGAAAATGAAGAAATTGTGGATGGAGGTGTTTTAAATCCTATTCCATTAGATAGAGTGAAACGAACTAAAGGGGATATTTTAATCGCTGTAGATGTAAACGCAGCGGTGCCTTTTGAAAAAAAAATAGCCGTTACCGCAGAAGAAGTTCAACAAGATGAAAAAAACAAGCAGTTTTTAGAGGATTTTACAACGCGTATTAAAAACTTTCTACCTTATTACAATACAAAAGACTCCTCGACAATCCCCAAAAAATTCGGTTATTTTGATTTGCTCAATAGGTCTATTGATTTGATGCAGGAAAAAATGACCAATTTGCAAATGGAAATAATCAAGCCTGATATGTTAGTTCAGATTTCCAGAAATTCCTGCGGTACATTTGAATTTTATAAAAGCAATGAGCTTGTAGAATTAGGTAAAATAGCTTTTGAAAAATCTTACAGCCAATATAAAAATGGACTGGAAACAACTAAATAATGAATTAGGTAATATAGATCTTTATTGGCTTGATTTTATTTTAAAGGGATATTTGCCCGATAAAGCCAAAATATTGGATGCAGGCTCTGGTGAAGGTCGAAATATAATTTTTTGTCTGAAAAATAATATGAATGTTTTCGGATTTGATCAAAACTCGGAAGCCATTGATTTTTTAAGATTGTACGCCAAACAATCTAAAATAGATAATATCGAGGCCAGATTTCAAGTCATGAAAATGGAAAAGATTCTTTTTCCT
The DNA here is from genome assembly GCF_035704835.1 of Marivirga sp. Lineage (GTDB taxonomy): Bacteria > Bacteroidota > Bacteroidia > Cytophagales > Cyclobacteriaceae > Marivirga. The sequence continues at coordinate 95,558 of NZ_DASSWQ010000082.1, forward strand.
GACAATACTTTTGATGTGGTCATTTGCAGTGCGGTATTGCATTTTGCTAGAAATGCTGAACATTTTAATTCGATGATTTATGAACTTCTTCGTGTATTAGCCCCAAGTGGTAAAATCTTTATACGAACAATGACAGACCAATATTTGCCTCAGGATCAACTTCTAATAGATGAAAACTTGTATCTGCTACCCAATGAACAAATAAGATACATCATAAATGCAGAAGTATTTGTCCAAAATATGAAAGAACGTAATATGGAGTTGATAGAGCCTTTCAAGGAAGTTGTAGTTCAGAATCGGCATAGTATGGGTACTTTTATGCTGCAAAAGTTAAAATAAATTATATGTGATTTATTACATCATTGTTTTTTGATTAAATCCTTTTTAAGAGGAATAACAGAGGAAACCCACAACTAAATCTTTAAAATTGAGATAAATAATACATTTGCATTTATTCACAACCTCTTGATTAATTAAAGATATTTCGGAAAACAAGTATATTTACTGATTATCAGTATGAAAAAATTCACTTTTCGAAATATTATATTGGGTGAAGGTGCCCGCATTGAATCAGAAGCAGACTATCGTAAAGCTTTATTAGTAGGAGTTTGCTGCCTAATTTTGACCGTAATAAGTACAGTTAACGGATTATTAAATGTATTTCTCTGGGATATTTCCTTAACTCCATCCTTCATGGTAGGTATCTTTGGAGGTGTTTTTGGATTTGTACTCAACCGATTTGGCAAATACGAATTGTCCAAACATAGTCTATTACTTATAGCTATATTTTTCGTCTTCATTTTTATGTCAAATGAGGGGAAATATTATGGTTCGCAACTCTACTTATTCCCGATTTTAGTAGCTTCAATAACCTTGTTTGGTTATAAGAAAGTGAAAATTTGGTTGTTTTATGGATTTATAGCATTCGCATGTTTTGTTGTCAGTGAATTTACCACTTATAAAATCATTTCAGTTGATACTATTAGTGAAGCTAAAGAAGATAAAATTTACTTCTTAAATTATTTGTTTACATTTCTAGGACTTACGATAGTAATTTATTTTCAGGTAAAACTTCAATATAAATCTGAACAAAAGATTTTGGAACAGGAGCGAAAGCTGAAAGAAAGCGAAGAACGTTTTCGATTAGCTGTGGAGGGTACAAATGCTGGTATTTGGGATTGGGAAAACATCAATAAAGACCAACAATGGTGGTCCCCAAAATTGTATGAATTATTAGGTTATAACCCAAAAGAATTTTCACCAGATCAACATAGTTTTAAAAATTTATTAGCTGAAAAATCTGATTATCCTCGATTAGTACAAGACTTCAAACGTCATCTTCAAAACAAAGAACCTTTTTCTGTTGAGTACAGATTAAAATGCAAAGATGGAAGCTATCGTTGGTTTCAAGGGTCGGGCCAGGCAAAATGGTCTCATGATGAAAAACCGGTAAGAATGGTGGGCTCTTTAGTAGATATCACAGATAAAAAGCTCAGAGAAGAAGAAATCAAGGAGAAAAATCAGCTTTTAGAACACACTAATGCAGAGCTAGATAGATTTGTATATAGTGTTTCACATGATTTAAGAGCCCCACTAAACTCAATTCAAGGTTTAATAAACATTGGTGATACTACAGAGGATAGTCAGGAGCTTAAACAATTACTCGGAATGATGAAAAACCGGGTGAAAAAGTTATATACGTTTATTGACGAAATTATCAGTTTTGCTCGCAATACTCGAACAGAGATTGTAAAACAAGATGTAAAACTTTTTGACCTGGTTAAGGAAACCTTTGAAAATACAAGATACAGAGAACTTTCAGCCGGTATTGATTTCAGAATGAGGGTTGATCCAGAAACAGTTTTACAGACAGATCAAAGCAGACTTGGTGTTATCCTCAATAATTTGGTAGATAATGCTATTAAGTATCATCGTCATAATCATCCAGGAAAATATGTAGCAGTGCAGACCGAGGATTTCGGGGAAAATGTTGTCATTAAGGTGATTGATAATGGCCAAGGTATCCCCTTAGAAGCACAGTCCAGGATTTTCGATATGTTTTTCAGAGCTTCAGAAAATTCTAAAGGTTCAGGTTTAGGCTTATATATCGTAAAAGATATGGTAGAGCGATTAGGTGGGACCATAAATCTGGAATCTGTGAAAGGTGAAGGGACTACTTTCCTTATCAAATTACCTAAATCTTAAATTCTCTTGTAATCTTTTACATGAAAGATAGTAGCCATTTGGGTGATGGTCAATTGGTTGTAAAATTTCCTCTTGTAATTGCCTAATAGGTTCTATTTAATTTATCTTTGCGGCATGGCAAAGAAAGAATTGACTACGGAAAATACACTTTTTAGAGATATAGTTGCTCACGCGAAGGAATATGGTTTTGTATATCCTTCTAGTGAAATTTATGAAGGTTTGCAGGCTGTATATGATTACGGACCCTACGGAGCAGAATTAAAGAAAAATATAAAAGAATTATGGTGGAATACCATGACTCGCTTCAATGACGATATTGTAGGCTTAGATTCTGCTATTTTTATGCATTCTGATACTTGGAAAGCATCAGGTCACATTGAGAGTTTCAACGATCCGATGATTGACAATAAAGATTCCAAAAAAAGATATAGAGCGGATGTTTTGTTAGAGGAAAAAGCTGCAGAATATGAAAATGCAGGTGAGCAGGAGAAAGCTGATGCGCTCTTGAAAAAAACAGGTCAACTACTGGAGGCGGAAGATTTAGATGCGGTAAGAGAATTGATTATAGCGGAAGATATCAAATGTCCAATTTCAGGAACAGCAAATTGGACAGAGGTTCGTCAGTTTAATTTAATGTTCTCGACACAAATTGGCAGTGTAGCAGATGGTTCAGGTAAAATTTATTTAAGGCCTGAAACTGCTCAGGGTATTTTTGTAAATTTCTTGAATGTTCAAAAAACTGCCAGAATGAAAGTACCATTTGGGATTGCTCAAATAGGAAAAGCTTTCCGAAATGAAATTGTAGCGCGTCAATTTATTTTCAGGATGCGTGAATTTGAACAAATGGAAATGCAGTTTTTCGTACGTCCAGGTGAAGAAATTGGCTGGTATGAAAAATGGAGAGATATGCGTTTAAAATGGCATAAAGCAATTGGAATAGCAGAAGAAGATTTACGTCTACACAAACATGAAAAATTAGCACATTACGCAAATGCAGCCGTAGATGTTGAATACAAATTTCCATTTGGCTTTAAAGAAGTAGAAGGAATCCATAGTCGAACTGATTTTGATTTGAGAAGTCATCAGGAAGTTTCCAAAAAGAAATTACAGTATTTTGATCCTGAAGTCGGAAAGAATTATATTCCTTTTGTAGTAGAAACATCTGTTGGTTGCGATAGATTGTTTTTGATGCTGTTTTGTAATGCCTATAAAAATGAAGAAGTAGGAGAAGGAGATAATGTAAAAACTAGAACCTACTTGAAGTTGCATCCTGCGTTGGCTCCTGTGAAAGCAGCTATTCTTCCTTTAACCAAAAAAGACGGATTAGCAGAAAAAGGTCAGGAGATTTATAAATCATTACAAGGGTCTTTCAATGTTGTTTATGAAGAAGCTGCATCGATTGGAAAGCGCTATACTCGCCAGGATTTAATAGGAACCCCTTATTGTATTGCAATTGACCATCAAACCCTAGAAGATGAAACGGTTACCATCCGTCACAGAGATACTACAGAGCAGGAAAGAATGCCAATAAGCGAGTTGGAATCTTATATAAGTAAAACAACTTCCTTTAATAGGATATACGAGCAATTATAAATTGGAGACTCCAGTATAGATTTTATCTATACTAGTATGTAAACAATCAATTTAACTAATCGCAACCTATTCGTAAATTTGTGGTTCAGATACAATAAGATTTAAACGAATTTGAAAATGATAGAATTAGCAGAAGATAATTTAAAAGAAATAGTTGATGGAAATGAATTGGTAATGGTGCAATATGGAGCTACATGGTGCGGAAATTGTAAAATTACTAAGCCTAAGTTTAAAAGATTGGCAGGAGAGAATGAAAATATAAAGTTTGTTTATGTTGATGCTGAAAAATTGCCTAATTCAAGATCTTTGGCAGAAGTTAAAAATTTGCCAACCTTCGCAGGTTTTAAAAATGGTAAATTAGTAAATTCAATTTCAGGAAATAAACCAAGTATCATAACAGATTTATTAAATGAGGTTACCAATAATTAAGCATATAGTAGAGTTCATTGAGAAAAATGATGAAGATTATGTTGTAGAAAGCATGGAATTGCTTGAGGACTTAATTGAAGCAAAAGGTATAAAAGACGAAGAGTTAGAAGTGATTGGTGAACTATTATCTAATTTCTCTGGGGCATTGGAAGTTCAAAAAGAAGTGAGAGCTGGAATCCCCAAAAAAGAAGCATTGAATGGTTTTATGAAAAGGGTAATGGGTTCTATTGATACTTAAAAATCAAGATTTTAGTAAAGAAAGCGCAGTTTCACATGAGACTGCGCTTTTTTTATGCTATTTCATTAAAAATGATGTAATATTAAAATAGTTATATTTAGTACGATATAAGTTCATGATTTACGTATTCATTCTTTTATAAATTTTATTTAGTCGATAAAAGTACTTGTTTTACAGAAAATTGCTTCTTATTTCAAGTTGCTTTAATTACTTTTCAAATTAGACATAAAATAGAAACTATGAAAAACCTACTTTTCAATTCATTTTTGATGTTTTCTGCGATAATTATGGGCTTTAATGCACAAGCGCAATTTTCGGGAGACACTTTTGCAAAGGCAAAGCAGAGTAAAACAGCCAACTTAACCTATGTTTATTCAGAGGCACCAGGCTTTGCTGCTAATATTGGTGGTGAAGTTACGGGAGTATGTGTAGATATAATGAGTGATTTCGAATTCTTTTTGCTAGATAAGTATGGTATTACAGTGAATTCTAAAATGGAGAAGAAACACGCCAATAACTTCACAGATTATTTACAGGCCGTAAAGAATTCTACTAATGGTGTATTTGGATTGAGTAATACAACAATCACCGCTAAACGTAAAAAGGAATATAATTTTAGTCCGCCTTATATCACCAATATTGCCATGTTGCTTTCTAACGAATCTGTTCCTACTTTAAATGATATCTCTAATATTTCTGATGTGTTTGCTGGTAAAACCGCTATCACAATAAAAGGGACAACAAATGAAAAACAAATTATGAAAATTAAGAATAAGCATTTTCCTTCATTAAAGATTGAATATGTTAATTACTTTGATGAGGGAATGGTGATGATTGCAAGAGATCCAAATTATTTTATCAGTATTGATTTCACTTACTATTTGGAAGCAGTACAATCTAATAAGCCTATTAAAAGACATCCTGCTGGAGACCAAACTGCAGAGGAATTCGGCATTTTAATGCCAAAAAATAGTGATTGGGATAAACCGTTTAAGGAATTTTTAACTGAAAATTACAGAAATAGCCCTAGTTATAGAAAAATTATTGCCAAGCATTTGGGACCAAATGCACTTAGATTGCTCGATTCAGTAGCTGAAGAAAATTAAACTAACTTTATTACAATTGAAAAGAAAAGCCTCCTACTTCTCAGTATGGAGGCTTTCACTTACCAAAACATCAACCATTCACTATGAATTAAACTATAATCTACTAAGCTTAAATAGTAGGATTTAGTTCCTTTACTTTAATAAATATTTTTTGTGTTTTAGTTTCCATAATTAAGTCAACATTTCTCATGGCGATATAGTCGATTTTATCCTTTTGAAAGCTATGTAATAGCTGGCCGTCAATGTTATAAATTAACACATCGGCTTTTTGCTCTATATCTGTTATAAAAAATATTGGCTCTTCCATTTCAGCCTTTACTTCTTTAATTAGTTTTTCATCACTAGACAGTTTCTTTTCATTTGCAAACGCACTGCCGAATGCAAGAATCATCGATAAAGTTATAATTACCTTTTTCATAATATTTTGTTTTAGGTTCTTTTGTATGCTTGACGCAGAATAATTACGAAAAGTTGCACGTAAAAATTAAAATATTATTTGGTAGACGTACTTTATGTGTAAGAAATATGTAATAAAACAATAAAAGATTGTACGATATAAAATTTTGTGTTTATTCGATATATAATTAGAAAATTAGGTTTAGAATCAGCTGTTAAGATTTTAAATTCAATTTATGAGCGATTGGATTAAGATTATTTTTTGATTTAAACCTGGGCTTTAAAGAAAACTAAAATTAAATAAATAATTGATTATCAATTATTTATGATTTTCTATATTTTTCTTTTTTTATTTACACATCTTTAAAAATTGTACTGAAATTCTTAATCCTAAATTCTTTATTGATTTAGATGGTTTAAACTGATAATTAAGATTGAAAGTCTAATTGGATCTTGTACAACTCCAAGAATGTTTGTTGTACTTTTTTATAGCGAAATATTAAATCAAAATTTAATTTAATTATGTAAGAATATTAGACCGATACTACTAATTTGAGGGCAACTTAACCGATAAAACCAAATAATTTTGGAAGAGTTAATAATGTAGCTACTTTTTTTTTAAAACAATCATTTATGGATAAGCCTAATTCTTTTAAAATTCCCAATATCAAAACAAAGAGAATTGTAATAATTGGTGGAGGATTTGCGGGTATCACCATGGCAAAAAAATTCGCTGGACAAGATGTGCAAGTGGTGCTACTGGATAGGCATAATTATCATACTTTTCAACCCTTACTTTATCAGGTTGCAACAGCAGGACTTGAACCTGATTCTATAGCTGAGCCATTGAGAAAACTGCTAGAGAACCATAAGAATATATATTTTAGGATGGCTACCGTTTCTAAAATCGACCATGAGGAAAGTAAAGTGTACAGTAATGTCGGGGAACTTTATTATGACTATTTGATAATAGCGGCTGGTTCAAAAACTAATTTCTTTGGACAAAGCGATAAATTTGAGAAGGCATTTCCATTGAAGCAAATCCCACAGGCGTTGGACTTCAGAAGTCATATTTTGCAAAATTTTGAAGAGGCAGTTTTAAGTTCTGATGAGGAAAAGATTGAACGTTTAATGAATATTGTAATTGTAGGTGGTGGCCCTACAGGAGTTGAATTAGCTGGTGCATTAGGCGAACTTAAAAAACATGTTTTGCCTAATGATTATCCTGATTTAGATTTTAGCAGATTAAATATTTACTTGGTGGAAGGAATGGGTAGACTGTTAGGTGGTATGTCAGATTTTGCAGATAAAAAATCACAAGAATATCTCAAGAAATTTGATGTAGAGGTGAAGTTGAATACGATGGTCAATAGTTACGATGGAGAGAAAGTGGTATTTAGTAATGGAGAAACTATTCCTGCTGCTACGCTTCTTTGGGGAGCAGGTGTTATGGGAAATGTAATTGATGGCCTTTCAGAACAAAGTGTGAAAAACAGTAGATATAGAGTAAATCATTTTAATTTAGTAGAAGGTACACAAAATATATATGCCGTTGGGGATATCGCGTTAATGGAAACGAAAGATTTCCCTAAAGGACATCCAATGCTTGCGCCAGTAGCCATGCAACAAGGAGAAAGACTTGCAAAAAATATTTTGGCTTCCTTAAAAGGAAAAGAACAAAAGCCTTTCAAATATTTAGACAAAGGAAGTATGGCAACAGTTGGCCGTAATAAGGCAGTTGTTGATCTGCCCAAAAACTTGCATTTTGGTGGGTTTTTTGCTTGGTTTATTTGGATGTTCGTGCATCTAATTTCAATTGTTGGATTCCGAAATAAAATTGTGATTCTTAGCAACTGGATTTGGAATTATTTTACATACGATAGAGGGACGCGTTTAATCATTAGACCATTCATACCGAAAGTAAAAAGTCAAAAAGAGAAGGTTTAAAGAGTTTAGATTTGACAGACGGTTTTCTAAATCTCTGAAAAGGAGCTTCTTTTGTGTTATAGTAAATATGAATTAAATATTTTTTTAGTGAGATGAATAAAAAGCTACTCTATTGGACTTTGCAAATTATAGGTTGGACGGCTTATGGGTTGCTTAACATCTATTTGGCATATCTTGGAGAGCGCCTTTCAACAGAGCAAGCTATAGGTCAGCTCATTTTAGTGCCTTTTTATATTACCATTACCCATCTTTACAGGAATTTTATCATTAGAAATGGTTGGCTAAAAATCATCATCCAGAAACTTGTGGTGCGGGTAATAATTGCCTGTTTGATTTTGAGTATAATTAATTACGGGTTTCTATTTAGTATATCTTCAATTCTAGGGCTGTTGGATCCAGCTTTCGATCTTAATCCAATCGTAATTTTTCTTAGTATTCTTGCCAACTTAATTTTATATTTTCTCTGGTCTTTAGTTTACTTTATGTATCATTATGTGGAAAATTATAATCGCTCGCTGAAGTTTGATGCAGCTATGAATGAAATTGAGTTAAATAATCTTAAATCTCAACTTAACCCACATTTCATATTTAACGCATTAAATAGTGTGCGTGCTTTGGTAGATGAAGATCCAGCCAAAGCAAAAAATTCCATTACACAGTTATCCAATATTCTCAGAAACTCCTTAATATTGGATAAGAAAAGATTGATTAACTTTAATGATGAGTTGAATACGGTGATCGACTTTTTGGCTTTGGAAAAAATAAGATATGAAGAAAGGCTGACAACAGAGTTTGTGATTCATCCTGACTCTTACAGATATCAAGTGCCACCATTAATGATTCAAACTTTAGTGGAAAATGGAATTAAGCATGGTATTTCTAATTTAACTTACGGTGGAAAGTTATCGATAGAAACTCAAGTAGATGAAAAAAAGTGTTTAAATATCTGTATCAGAAATTCAGGGAATTTTAAGTTAGACAAGAGAAGAAGCCGTAAAGGTTTTGGCTTAGAAAACACAAAGCAACGATTAAAACTAATCTTTGATAAAGACGCATCATTTAGTATCAAAAATGAGCAAGAAGGATTGGTTTTAACCACTTTGAAGATTCCACAAATCAGTTATTAAAAATTTTAAATTATAAATATGAAGGTATTAATTATTGATGATGAAAGGTTGGCTCGCAAGGAATTGAGTAATTTATTAGCTGAATATAAAGATATTGAAATATTAGGAGAGGCAGCTAATGCAGATGAAGCAGAAGAAATGATTGATAGGCTTAACCCAGACCTTATCTTTTTAGATATACAAATGCCCGGAAGGACCGGTTTTGAGCTATTAGAAACCTTGGAAAAAACTCCAAAAGTTATTTTCACAACTGCTTATGATGAATATGCATTGAAAGCTTTTGAATTTAATGCGTTAGATTATCTTTTAAAACCAATAGAACCCAAGAGGCTGACAGAATCAGTTAGTAAAATTAGAAAAGAGGTAGAAGCCCAGGCAGAAAAACAAAAAAGTGGTAATCAACTGACCGTTAACGATCAGGTTTTTGTCAAGGATGGTGATAATTGCTGGTTTGTAAAGTTGAAAGATGTTCGTTTATTCGAGTCTGATGGAAATTATATCAAAGTTTATTTTGATAAAAATAAGCCAATGATTCATAAATCACTTAATGCCTTGGATGAAAAATTGGATAATAAACATTTCTTCAGAGTGAGCAGAAAGCATATTATCAATTTGGAATGGATAGATGAAATTGAAACCTGGTTCAATGGTGGCTTAATGGTAAAATTAAAAGGCGGAGAAAAAGTAGAAGTAAGTCGAAGACAAGCCACAAAGTTTAAGGATTTGATGAGTCTTTAAATTCTAAAGTCGCCCACGATAGGGGTCCCTTAGGTCCCTGTACTTTTATAGCGGGCTTTTCTGCTTCCGGTCAATGAGCCATCTCATGAGAATAGTGTCTTTATGATTAGTAAGTTAAATTTGATTTTTTTAAATTGATTTTAATAAACGTTTATTGACTTATGAAAGCAATTTTTTTAATCTGTTTCTCATCCTTTCTATTTCTTAATTGTACATCTGAAGAAATTCATCAAGATCGTATAGAGCTGAAATTTAATCTAATAAATCAAGAAGGCATTATTACCACTGAATTTAAAAATAGCACTCAACCTATATTCAATCTTCAAATAATCAATAATTCAAATGATGATACTTACTTAGTTTCTCACAATTTAAGTGACGAGAATATTTTTAAAGTATTTTCGACTACGGAGTTGAATGAAAATTCCGAACCTTTAAGTTTTGGTAAACCTTTTAAAAATGCAGGCTGCGAATTTATCGGAGGTTATCCAATCAATTCAGATGAGACCTTCTATGTGACTTTGCCTTGGATACCAAAAGAAGGTGAATCTGAGAATTACCCCAGCATTTTGTGCAATTATAATTTTGATAATGATTCCTTAACTCAAGGAATTTATACTACTTCCCTAGATTTACAATTTAGTTTTCAGAGCAATGGAAATACTATTTCTAAATCAATACAAAAGGAAATTAATTTTTCAATCAATTAATTTCTTGAGGCATAAGAAAAATAGGAAAAGTAAGACTGTAATTTAAAACAATCCAGAATCCTTTTTTTGTAACTAGTTTACTAAAAACAAATCGGAAGCCAACTTATCAGCCAAAAGCCTACCTTTTAAAGTTAGTTTTAAATTATCACTTTCTAAAATACAAAGCCCTGAACTTTTCCATTGTTCAATTTGAGGTTTTGCATTTTTTATTAAATCATAATTCAATTCGTTTTTCAGATATTGAAGATTGCAACCCGCTGAAGTTCGTAACGAAGTCATCAAATATTCATTGATGCGATCTTCTGCAGATAAAATATCCATCTCAGCTGGGATTTCATTTTTCTTAAGGGCTTTCATGTATTTAGCATTATTAGAAATGTTGAATTGCCTGTTTTTGCCATCATAGGAATGCGCAGATGGGCCGATTCCTAAATAAGGCTTTTGCTGCCAATAACTGCTGTTGTGTTTGGAATGAAAACCCTCCTTGGCAAAGTTGGAAACTTCATAATGTTCATAATCAGCTTTTTTTAGATATCCTGATAAATGAAGAAATTGTTCCGAAGCATAATCTTCCGAAGCTTCATTTAGTTTCCCTTTTTGTTGCCATCTTCCAAAAACAGTATCAGGCTCAATAGTCAGACAATAGGAAGAAATATGTGGAGGCTGGAAATCAACCAAAGTCTTTAAATCCTTTTCCCAGATTTCATGCGTAGAAATAGGAATTCCATAAATCAAATCCAAACTGAAGTTATTAAACTCACTTTCTTTAATCCATTCCAAACACTGAAAAGCTTCTTTACTATCGTGCGCCCTATTCATCCATTTCAGAATATCTTCATCAAAAGATTGGATGCCCACGCTTAATCTATTGATACCGTTTTGAAATAACATCTTCAATTTTTCAGGCGTGATGTCATCAGGATTGGCTTCAAAAGTAATTTCGGCATCTGATGAAATTTTATAATGCTGCCGGAGTTTATTTAAAATAGACTTTAAATGATTTTCCTCTAACACGGAAGGAGTACCACCACCAAAATAGATGGATTCGATTGGCTCTTTATCCAGATAATCTTGCTGAAGAGTAATTTCTTTGCAGATTGCTTCCACCATTTCGTTTTTAATCACCATATTGGTAGAAAAATGAAAGTCACAGTAGAAGCATGCCTGCTTACAAAAGGGAATATGTATGTATATGCCTGCCAAAATTAATGCAAACTTAGCTCGAATTTTACAGAAGTACCTGCTACTACCTCTTCTATATTTCTGGGGTTATTTGTTTTCATTTGCTCAAATCCCATCTGATAGTATTTTTCAACATAAAAGAGAACTGCAAGATTCCTTAATTAAATCGGGCTACTGGGAAGCTCAAGTTAAAATTGATGCTGAAAATAACTTTTTAATAGAGAAAGGGAGACCTTATTTTTGGAGTACTATTGCCGTTGAGGAATTTAAAGTACTTTCAGAAATTCCAGAGATTGAAAAATTAGTAGGAAAAATTGCCAATCAGTATCAGTTAAATGAAGTATTGACAGAATATGTAAAGTTGAAATATCACGAAAATGGATATCCTTTGGCTAAAGCCAATTTATTCATTGATAATCTTACGGAAAATAAAATCGATGCTAAGGTAAAGATCCTTCCTCAAAATTATATTTCATATGATTCTCTCTTAATAAAAAGAGATAGTCAAGCTGTAAATCAGTCCTATTTAAGTAATTATTTAGGTTTAAAATATGGTGAGCCATTCAATATTCAAGCATTTAGAAATATCTCAGATAAGATTGAGCAATTGGAATTTATAAGCTTATCCACTAAACCTGCCTTGTCTTTTGCTAATAATAAAGCAATGATTACGCTAGATGTGAAGCCTGAGAAAACCAATCAATTTGATGCTCTAATTGGAATAATACCCGAAGGTTCTCGCACGAATTTCACTGGTCAGGTAGACGCGCGCTTGCGGAATTTATTTAAAAGAGGAATTGCAATGGATGTGTTTTGGCAAAAATATTCAACTAATTCTCAATTTCTAAATACTAGAATTCACCAATTGAATGCTTTTAAAAGTCCTTTAGGTATTAATTTTGGCTTTGAGTTGCTACAAGAAGACAGTACGTTTCTCCAAACTGATTTTCAATTAGGTACTCAATATTCCCTAAGGAAATCCGTAAGCCTAGAAATATCCTACCAGCGATTAAATAGTAATGTGCTTAGAGATTTTTCTGAGATAGATTTATCTGATATAAATCCGCTGAGAAGTTCATCTATTAATGCAGTTATGATAAATACTAAATGGAAAATACCATTGACTTACCCACAGTTAAAAGATTATACTTTTGCGCAGCTAAATTTAAGTGTAGGAAATAAACAAATAACCAATTTCTCTGGATTACCAGCAGCATGGCAGAATGTGCCAGAAAACAGCAATACTATCAGAGGAGGATTTAAATTTCATTTACAAAAGGTATTGGGTAGAAGATTTTTAATAGAAGCTATTCCTCAATACGCTGCTATTCAAAATCCTGCTCTTTCTCAAAATGACTTATTACGCTTAGGTGGATTGCAAAATCTGAGAGGGTTTGACCGGAATTTTTTCTACACTCGATATTTTGGATTAATAAATTTGAATTATAGATACTTTCTTGACCAAAAATCAAGTTTCTTTTTGTTGACTGATTTTGCGAATTTACAATCCAATATTGGATGGGTTTTTAGCACGGGAGCAGGCCTTGATATTAAAAGTAATAATGGATGGTTCAGAATAATTTATGCATTAGGCGAACAAGCAGGAAATATGCCGGATTTTTCTCAAGGGAAAGTGCATTTTGGCTATATTGCAGTTTTTTAGAAATAATGGATTAAATCATCTTGTATTAATGCAAAGGTTTGTATTCCTCTTATATATATTTTTGTTAATTTCTTGCAGTCAAGATAATTCAGCAAAGGAAAATTTTCAAGCTACTTCTGAGCAAGAAATTCGCGTTTGGCATTATAGAGACACTTTATTGAACTCAACTCAATGGTCGATGGATAGTGTAAGGCAAATTAAATTAAATATTAATTATGCTTCCCCAACCTATCTAGAAGCTAAAACTGATGCTGAAATATACTTATTTATTGGAGATACCCTCATTAAAAAATCTTCAAAAGGATTTTTGAAATACTCGTTTGCGAATAATCAAAATGAAACTGCGTTTTTGAATTTAGCTGATGATGTTCAAAAACTGAATTATGGAATTTATTCTATTAAAAAATCTTCCGATAATGATGAGTATTATAGACTACATAATGAGAATAGGGAAACGAACTGGATTGTGGATAATTTTCTATTGATATTAGGAATAGTAGCATCCTCCATCATGGCCATTATAAAGATTAATTATGATAAGCGTTATATAAATATATTATCATTAAGTAAAATTTTCACTTTTCGCTTAAATGAAGGTGATCAATCGAGGGTTAGAATTATGGATCAAGATAATTTGGTCTTTGCTGGATTTTATACTTTTCTTACTTCCGGATTCATATATTTTTTGAGTTTAGGTAAGGGTATGGATTTTTTAGGAATTGACCCGAATGGAATATTAGAATATTTAAAAATTTTTGGAATAGTTGCTTTGGGCTTAATTTTGAAAATTGTGGTAGTAGCCATTGCCTCTAATCTATTTGGAAATGGGAAAATTTCGGCTTTCTACATAAAGGAAATGCTTAATATCAATCTATTTTTCTTAATGATTTTATTTTTTAGTTCTATCCTAATTTACCTTTTTATAGGAGACATACCACCGATTTGGTTAAGTACGGCAATATATGGACTTCTACTATTCTATTTCGTGAGGCTAATATTATTATATTTTAAAATATTAAAATTAAGCAGTTTCACTAATCTCTATTTATTTTCTTACTTTTGCACCACAGAAATATTCCCATTTTTAATAGGACTAAAATATTTCATGAGATAAAACTTTTCAAAGTAGACCGATTAATATGTCAACAACTGTAAAAGACCGATTTTATCCGGTAAAAAGTATCATGGTTTCACAACCTGAGCCGGCAGATATTTCAAATTCTCCGTACCATAAATTGGCGGATAAATACAAAATCAAAATTGATTTTAGGCAATTCATCAAAGTTGATCCTATTGATTCTAAAGAATTTAGGAAGCAGAAAATTGATATATTAAAGCATACGGCAGTAATTTTTACTAGTAGAAATGCGGTAGATCACTTCTTTAGAATTTGTAAGGATAGTAAAGTGGAAATGCCACCTGAAATGAAATATTTTTGTATTTCAGAACAAACAGCTAATTATTTGCAAAAATATATAGTGGTTCGAAAACGAAAAGTTTTTGTTGGTGAGAGAACTGCTCAAGATATTTTAAATGTAATTAAAAAACATAAGAACGAAAAGTATTTGTTCCCGTGTTCTAATATCAGAAAAGATGATATTCCTTCTTTCATGACAAAGAATGGCTATAATTTTACTGAAGCTATCATTTATAAAACGGTAGCAGCAGATTTATCTGATTTAGAAAATATTACCTATGATATTTTAGCGTTCTTTAGTCCATCGGGTATTAATTCACTACTTGTGAATTTCCCTAAGTTCAAACAGAATAAAACAAGAATTGCAGTATTTGGTCCCACAACTGCTCAGGCAGCAAGGGATGCGGGCTTGATTATAGATATAGAGGCACCTATGCCAAACGCTCCTTCAATGACAGGAGCATTAGAACTTTATATAAAAAAAGCTAATGGGCTTAAGTGATTGATATTTAGTTACTTAAATATATATTATTCTATAATAACTTTAAATTAATTACATAAAAGCTTGAACAAAAGTTATTTTTATTATATTTATCCTTCTAAAGTGTCGAGGATATGAAAAAATTAGTACAAATATTGAGCTTTGTCTTCATTTCTACGGTCGTAAATTCGGCTTATGGTCAAGATGCGCAGTTCTCTCATTATATGTTTAATAACTTATTCAATAACCCGGCATATTCTGGGGTGGAAGGTTATACTCAACTAACAGCGATGCACAGAACACAATGGGCTGGTTATGCGCCAACTAATGGATCTGTTGGCGGAATCAATTCGCAGCTTATATCCTTAACCTCTCCTATTATGAGGTATAATAGTGGATTCGGTTTTTACGTACTGAATGAAAACATAGTAAATCAATTAAACTATATACAGATTCAAGCATCAGGTGCTTATCATCTAGGAATTAAAGATTCAAAAATAAGTATTGGTTTTAGAGGTGGAATTATTACACAAAACATCAATAAAGATAATTATATCTACATTGACCCGGACCCAGAAATTGAAAATCTCCAAGCCACTCAAGTTAGACCTGACTTTTCTTTAGGAGTAAATTTTCAACATAAAGACTTCTATGTTGGGGCGGCTTTTAATCATTTGATTGAAGCTGAATTCGGTTTTGGTTCAGATGCAATTCGAAATGCTTATCCTAAAGATTTTTTGGTAACTGCAGGTTACACGTTTCCGGTCAATTACGATGTTACTTTAACTCCAAGTTTCTTGGTTAGAACTACTGAATTCACTTCCTACACATTTGATGTTTCAGCTGTAGCGACCTATAAAGAGAAGATATGGGGTGGGCTTTCCTTCAGACAGCAAGAAGCCGCAATTGTTATGTTAGGATATAGCTTCTTCAAGGAAAATACATTAAAATTTGGTTATGCGTTTGATTATACATTTGTAGCTCAAAGTGCAAAAAGTGCAACCTCCCATGAAGTTATGCTGAGTTATAGACTTCCTGCAATATCTACATCGGGTAAAAAGGTAGTGCGAACGCCTAGATTTAGACATTAATCGTAAAATGTTTGCGAAATAGATCTTTTTTATCAAAATTGTGAAGATATTTCTAAAAATTATTTAAAATACAATAAAACCTTACAGTTAGAGGTTAATTTATTTAGGTGTAAAAGATAAATTTAAGAATTAACAATATATTAGCGTTAAGTTAGAAACAAATAGGTGTTATGAATAATAAAGGTGTTTTGAAAAAATTAACCCTATCAATTGTGTTTGTTGCAACTCTTTTTCTTGAAGGCTGTGGTCTTTTTGGAGGAGGTTCAGGCGATGGAGGCAATTTGGTAGGTGTTGCTGGTAGAGAAGGATGGTATATGGCCACTCCTTATGGTATGAGAGCAGTTCCAGCAGGAACTTTTCACATGGGTCAGGCAGATGAAGATATTGCTGCTAGTCAAATAAATTTTAACCGCCAGGTTACTATTGGTGGCTTCTACATGGACGAAACTGAAATTACTAATAATGAGTATCGTCAGTTTATAACAAGAATGATGGAAGATTCCGCTTCTACATTAGGTAGAGATTATATTATGACTGAAATTTATCCTGACACAACAGTTTGGATGAAAGATTTCACCAATCATCATGGAGATCCAATGCAAGCATATTATTATATGCACCCTGCTTTCGATGATTATCCAGTTGTGGGTGTTGATTGGGAAGCAGCAAAGGTATTCTCACAATGGAGAACAGATTATCTCAATGCATATCGTGAGTCTATGGGAGAATTCTCAATGCCTGCATTCAGATTACCTTCAGAAGCTGAATGGGAATATGCTGCAAGAGGCGGAAGAGATATGGCGAAATATCCTTGGGGAAACCCTTACATAAGAAACGCAAAAGGGTGTATGTTAGCGAACTTTAAGCCTGGAAGAGGGAATTATTTTGATGATGGTAATGCCTACTCAGCTCAAGTAATGTCATATTTTCCAAATGATTTTGGTTTATTTGATATGTCAGGAAACGTTTCTGAATGGTGTGAAGATGCATTCAATCCTGCTTCAGTTCCATTAGTATGGGATTTAAATCCAACATTCTATGATGATAGTGAGCCCAGAAAAGTGGTAAGAGGCGGATCATGGAAAGATATAGCTTATTATTTAGAAACTGGTACCAGGTCATTCGAACATAAAGATTCAACAAGAGCATATATTGGTTTCAGATGTGCGATGACTTATCTAGGAAGATCATCTGGAGCAGAATTTTAATTGACTTTTTAAAAAAATAGAACAATATTTAGGACATTAACCATTTAAAACTACAAACATGAGTAATAAAAAAGGCGGATTTCAGGAGTTACTATTTAAAACCATCATGCCAAAGGTATATGGTATTGGTGCAGCAGTTGTAATTGTTGGCGCATTATTTAAGATTCTTCACTTACCAGGTGCAGGTGCCATGCTTGGTATAGGTCTTGGAGTAGAGGCTTTAATATTTTTATTAAGTGCTTTTGAACCTCAACATAAAGAAGTTGACTGGAGTAAAGTTTACCCTGAATTAGCTGGTGACTTTGATGACAATGATTCTTATCAAGATTTAGATGCCAAAGCATCTAATAAGCAAATATCTAAAAATGCTGGATCTACTGCACAACAATTAGATAAAGTGTTAGAAGAAGGTAAAGTGGGTCCTGAATTAATTAAAAGCCTAGGTGAAGGAATGAAAAGTATGGCTGACTCGGCTAAACAAATGTCTAACTTAAGCAATGCAGCAGTAGCTACTAATGATTATGCTCAGAATGTGAAACAAGCGAGTAAGTCATTATTAGAGATGAATAAATCTTATGACTCAACTGTAAAAGCTATGTCAGAAATGTCAAACGCTTCGGTTGATGCTAAATCTTACCACTCACAGGTGCAAGCTGTAACAAAAAACTTGACTGCATTAAATCAAGTTTATGAAATGGAATTGCAAGATTCTCAAAATCATGTTAAAGCAATGAATAAATTTTATAAGAATTTAGCAACTGCTTTAGACAGTATGACAGAAGCGAGTAAAGATACTGCTCAATTCCAAACTGAAGTTAAAAACCTGACAACTAATCTTTCTCAGTTAAATAAGGTATATGGAAATATGCTTTCTGCAATGAAAGGTTAATTTGTATATAAAAGCTTAAAAATTAATATCTATGGCTGGAGGAAAAGAAACCCCAAGACAGAAGATGATTGGCATGATGTACTTGGTACTGACTGCCCTTTTGGCGCTTAACGTATCAGTTACGGTACTCGACAAATTCATCGACATAAATAATTCACTTGAAGTCTCTGTTGACGCTGCAAGAGAACAAAACGGTAATACTTTACGCAGAATTGAAAATGCTGTTGAAGAATCTGGGAGACGACCAGATGATGTTAAAATATTAAATAAAGCCCAACAAATTCGTGAGAAGACTCGTGCTATGGTGGATGAATTGAAGTCATATAAAGAGACTTTCATTGAAATTACTGGTGGTTACAGCGAAGAAGGTGAATTAGAAGGTAAAACTGACTATGATAAAGTTGGGGACTACATGATGCCAGAGAACAAAAACAATGGTATTAAACTTCAAAAATCATTAAATGAATACGCTCAATTTATGGATGAAACTGTTGCTGATTCAGCTGCTAAATTCCCTCCTCTTGCCTTAGATGCGGATGAAAATCCACGATTCCAAAATAATCCAAATCAAAAAGGAAAAGATTGGGCTACTTTAGAATTTATGGGAGCTCCAACACCAGCAGCCTTGGCCACAATGAGTGACTATCAAAATAAAGTAATGGCTTATGAAGCAAAAGCTCTTGATGTGTTAGCAAGAAGAGTGGGAGCTGGAGATCTGAAATTTGACAGAATACAATTAGTAGCATTGCCTGAATCTAAAGTGGTTGCGGCAGGTGCAAAATACAAAGCTGATTTGATTGTAGCAGCATCTTCTACAGCAGAAGATCCAGAAATGACATTTAATGGTAATGAGCTAACAGTTGTAAATGGTTCTGGAAAAATTGAATTTACGGTTACGCCAGCTAGTGCATATGGGCCAGAAGGAACTGCTAGGAAAACTTATGAGGCAACTGCGAAACTTAAAGACAGTGTTTACAGACAGGAAATAGAATATTTTGTTGCGCAACCTGTTATCCAAGTTCAATCTGCTGCTTTAAGTTCACTTTATCTTAATTGTGGGAATGAATTAGATGTGTTAGTACCGGCATTAGGTACTTCTTATAATCCTTCTTTTTCTGCTACAGGAGCAACAACTATTGCAGGTCAAGCAAGAGGTAGAGTTACAATTATACCAAATGCCCCAAAAGTTACTTTAGTAGTAAACTCAAATGGTAATAGAATCGGAACCAAAGAATTTGGTGTAAAGAAGATTCCTAGACCGGATATTCAAATATTTAATGGTTCTAAACCAGTGAATTTGAAGCAAGGAGAGGATGCGAATAGTTTAAGAGTTTTACGAGCAGATGCTATACCTGATGAAAATTTTCTAGCACAGCTCCCTAAAGATGCTCAATATAAAATAACAAGATGGACTATTACTTTGGCCAGAGGTCAAAGGGCTGTAGGTCAGCCAATAAGAGCAACAAGTGAAACTGTAAATGTATCAGAATTGTTATCTAATGCAAGACCTGGAGATAGGTTAGTGGTTACAATTGATCAGGTATTAAGAAGAAATTTTAGAGGAAATACTGAAGAAGTTGCTATGGGTGAGCAAACAATTTCGGTAAATCTTAATTAGAAATTAAAAAAAATAGGTTATGAAAAAGTTTGTGTTAATATTTTTTGTTTTGGCCTTGGCTTCTTGGAGTAATATTGCAATTGCTCAAGAATCCTCCAATAATGGCTATAATCCCAATTCTGTGCATCCAATCCATGAAGACGATATCATGTTTAAGATGAGAGTATGGAGAAGAATGGCTCTTAAAGAAAAACAAAATCAACCATTTTTTGCCAAAGGCAATGAAATTTCTAAGCATATAGTTAATGCAGCAAAAGCAGGCATTCTACCTATTTACAAAGGTGATTCTTTGGTGAATAGAATGACAAAAGAAGAGTTTTTAGAAAACTTAGAGAATCCTCGTTTACAAGATTTGGATATGGGCGGAGGTGCTGATGATGGTTGGGGCGATACTAGTGATGATGGATGGGGCGATACTAGTGGAGGAAATGACGGTTGGGGTGATACTGGCAATTCTAATGCAACTGAAAATGAAGATAGTGGGACAGCTACTGAATCTGATCCTTCTTTAACTCAATTTAGAGTTAGTGAAATCAGTACGTTGGAAATTATGGAAGACATGATTTTTGATAAAAAAAGGTCAGTATTAGTGTGGGATATACAATCAATTCGATTAATTATCCCAGGTGATTTAATTCCTGGAGGTATTGAACGGACAGTTGGAGTTTTTAAATATAAAGATCTAATTGATTTGTTTAGAAGTAATCCAGAACAAATGATATGGTTTAATCGTCAGAATACTGCTGAACATAAAAACTTAGCTGATGCTTTTGCCTTAAGGTTATTCGATGCTAGAATTACAAGGGTTTCCAATCCTGATGGATTAACCATACTTGATATTTATGATAATAATGCTAGAATGGGTATTATTCAATCACAGCAAATGGAGTATGAATTGATGGAAAAAGAACATGAATTGTGGTCTTATTAATATTCTTTTAATCATCTTAAAAATATTTTAAACAAAGAAAGGAAGGTTTAGCTTTCCTTTTTTTGTTTGAAATAAGTCATTACTAATTCTGCTTTATTATAACCAACTACTTTGGCTAGTTCCTCGAAAGTGGCTTCTTTAATTTTTCTTAAGGATTTAAAGTATTTCAATAAATCATTAATTGTCTTTTCCCCTACTCCTGCTATTTCTTCTAATTCTGATTTAAAGCTATTTTTACTTCTCACATCTCTATGAAAAGTTATGGCAAATCTATGCGCTTCGTCTCTTAACCGTTGGAGTAATTTTAATGATTCGCTTTTTTTACTAATGTGGATAGGATAAGAATCATCTGGGAAATAAATTTCTTCTAACCTTTTAGCTATTCCGATGATAGGGATTTTTCCATATAGATTAAGTTCATGAAGTGCTTTCACAGCCGAACTTAATTGTCCTTTTCCACCATCAATAACGATAAGATTAGGCAGACTTGCATTTTCATCAAGTAATCTCTTATAGCGCCTTCCAACAATCTCAGTCATAGAGGCAAAATCATCTGGACCAATCACCGTTTTTACATGATAATGTCTGTACTCGCTCTTCTGAGGTCTACCATTTTTAAAATGAACCATAGAGGCTGTAGGATTTGTACCTTGCATATTAGAGTTATCAAAGCATTCTATTTTGATTGGTAGCTCTTTTAGCCTCAAATCTTCCTGTAATTGTTTTAATACTCTTAATTCTTTTATTTTGGAGGATTCATTTTGATTTAGTTTCTCTTTTTTGAAGTATAGAGCGTTCTTCAAGCTCATTTCCACTAATTTCTTTTTATCTCCTATTTGAGGTTTTATAAAATGGAAGCTTTCAGGAAGGTTATCAATTTCGATATTTGTTAATATTTCATTGGTTTTACTTTCATATAGTTTTCTCAAATCAATTAAAGCCAAAATCATCAACTCTTGGTCACTCTCATCTAGCTTTTTCTTAAGTTCTATGGTTTTGGTGACGTTTATGCTTCCGTTTTTAATCCGCATGTAATTTACAAACGCATGTTTTTCTTCTGAAATAATTGTACAAACATCAAGGTCTGTTAATTTAGGATTAACTACTAAAGATTTTGTTTGAAATTTTTCCAAGAGTAGGAATTTTTCTTTTAGATTTTGAGCTTTTTCAAAATCTAAATTTTCCGCAGCTATTTGCATTTTTTCTTTAAAGTATTGCTTAGGAATATTTAGATTTCCTTTCAATATTTCAGCGGCCTGATTTATATCATTTTGATAATTGTCATGATTTTGTAATCCTTCACAGGGTCCTTTACAGTTTCCAATATGATATTCAAGGCAAACTTTGAATTTTCCTGCCTTTATATTCTGGTCAATCAGATTTAATTTACAAGTTCGAATTGTATATAATTTTCGTATTAATTCCAATACGTTGTTCATCGCTCTAACACTTGCAAAAGGACCAAAATATGTACCATTTCTATTTGTTCGCCTTCTGGTAGAAATTATTCTTGGAAATGGCTCATTCGTGATGCATAAATAAGGAAATGATTTATCATCTTTTAAAAGGATATTGTACTTTGGTTGTAACTCTTTTATTAACGAGTTTTCCAATAATAGTGCATCAAATTCTGAATTAACAATGGAAATTTCAATCTTCTCTATCTCTCTTACTAGCCGAATAGTTTTTCGGTTGTGTGTAGTTGATTTATTAAAATAACTTGTAACTCGATTTTTAAGGTTTTTGGCCTTTCCAACATAGATTATTTTGCCGTCTGAATTGTGAAACTTATAAACACCCGGTAATTTGGGTAATTCACTAATTTCATGAGTATTTAAAAATACAGCATCATACATTTTAGACTAATTTATTGTATGCCGTCAACATCCATTTTCTGGATTTGTTCTGTTGAGTCCATTACATTATTTTGCTGCATTTTGTAATCCTGACAATCAATCTCTATAGACAAATTGGAAGGTTTTTGGAATTCTCCTTTCGAAACGGCTAGTTCTTCATCTGCATAAACCTTTTTCATGAAAATTTCCCAGATAGGCATTGCCATTCTAGCACCTTGGCCAAGCCCTATATTTCGGAAATGTATGCTTCTATCATCTCCACCAACCCAAACACCTGCAGCTAAATCTTTTGTTATTCCTACAAACCAACCATCAGAATAATTTTGAGTGGTTCCTGTTTTAGCTCCTATTTCATTGTCTGTTCTTAATTCTTTATCTAATCCTAATGCAGTTCCTCCTTCTATTTCAGTTGAGCCTTTTAGCATATGTAGCATGACATAGGCAGTTTCTGAACTTAATGCCTCTTTAGTTTTTGGTACAAATTGCTGTAGCACCCTGCCATTTTTATCTTCAATTCTGTCTATGTAAAATGGTTTATTATAGAATCCATCATTAACGAAAGTGCTGTAAGCTCCGATTAACTCATAAATTGATACATCTGAAGTCCCTAAACATAATGAAGGAACTGCAGCTAATGGGCTTTCAATTCCTAATCTTCTTGCATAGTCGACTACCATTTGCGGGCCTATTTTACTCATCACGTAGGCTGTTCCTGAATTTAAAGAGCGCGCCATGGCTTCTCTAAGTGTCATAGTTTCTCCAGTGAATTTCCCACTTGAATTGGAAGGAGTCCAGGTTGGAGGATCACCAGGTACTTCAAATGTAACTGGCACGTCTTGAATTTGATAGCAAGGTGAGTATCCATTATCAATTGCAGCGGCATAAACTAAAGGTTTGAATGTGGAGCCTGGTTGTCTGCGACCCTGCTTAACATGATCATACTTGAAATATTTATGGTTTATACCTCCTACCCAAGCTTTTATATGGCCATTATTAGGATTCATAGCCATAAAACCAGCATGAAGAAAATGTTTATAATATCTAATAGAATCCATAGTGCTTAAAACGGTATCTATTTCACCTTCCCAACTAAATACAGTCATTGGTTTGGGTTCTCTCATTTTTTCAAAAATCTTTTCCTCATCATCTCCGAATTGATTTTCCCAATAATCATAAGCCTTTGTTCTGCGCGCCTGATTTTCTATAAAGTCTTCAATCACTCTGCCAGATTCATCTCTCCAAGGAGCTTTTCCTTCCCAATGCTCATCAAAAAGTTTTTGTTGAAAAGTCATATGTTCTTTTACAGCTTCTTCTGCATATTTTTGCATTCTGCTATCTATGGTTGTATAAATTCTTAAGCCATCTTCATATAAATCATATCCATTTTCTTTTGACCAGGCCAGAAGATCCCATAGAATAACACTTCTGAAATAGGTAGCTAATCCATCATTATGATTGATTACATCATAGTCTAATTCAAT
The DNA here is from genome assembly GCF_035704835.1 of Marivirga sp. GTDB lineage: Bacteria > Bacteroidota > Bacteroidia > Cytophagales > Cyclobacteriaceae > Marivirga. The sequence goes on from NZ_DASSWQ010000082.1 coordinate 119,864, forward strand.
AGGCTTACTGGATAGTGAGTCATATTGCTGGTCATTAATGTAACCATACTTATTCATTTGACTTAATACAGTATTTCTCCTTCCAAAAGCATTTTCAGGCTCATAAACAGGGCTATACAAGTTTGGATTTTTACAAAGCCCTACTAAAACTGCTGCTTCAGGAATTGTAAGTTTGTCTGGGGTTGTATTAAAAAAAGTTTGAGAAGCTGTTTTTATTCCAAATGCATTACTCCCAAATTCAAAAGTATTAAGATACATCGCAATAATTTCTTTTTTTGTGTAGGAACGCTCCAGCTTTACGGCTACTATCCATTCTTTCATTTTTGCAATGACCAAACCCAGTACAGGAACATCATTTAAACTACCATTGGATAAATCACTTCTAGTTCTAAATAATATTTTGGCTAGCTGTTGTGATATGGTACTTCCTCCTCCAGCACTTTTATTAAACATTAAAATGGATTTAAAGAAAACTCTGCCTAGGCCATATAAATCAATACCAGAATGTTCTGTATATCGAATATCTTCAGTTGCGATTAATGCATTGACAACATTTGGAGATAATTCATCAAAGGTTACTTGACTTCTGTTATAACGGTAATATTTACCCATCTCCTTATTATCTGCAAAATACAGGATTGATGATAAGTCACTTTTTGGGTTTTCTAGTGATTTTAAGCCAGGTAGTTCACCATACCAGCCATTGAAATTAATGCTGATGCTATAAATGAATAATGAAAAGCCAATTATACTTAGTATAAATATTGACCAAATCGCCACAATGGCTTTAAAATATTTTGAATTTTTCATGCTTAATTTACTTCAATCAATAAAAGATGTACTAGATTAAATTATTAGGGTGTTAATTGGTAATTCTTATTGAAAAACTCCATGTAACTATCCACCATTTTTGCCTGATAAAAAATCTGAAAATTGTCTTTAGAAATTATAAAATTACTAAAATTTAAACTGCTAAAGTTTTTTAATGGAGATAAATCACTATTAAATTTTTTATAAAAAGATTCAGCCGTTTTTTTATCTCCAAACTCACTAAGCAATATCATTGAATATTCATCATTGAAAACAAGATTACCTGCATTTAAATTTTCTTCTGGGAAAAATTTTGCAGCAAAGTTTTCAATCTCATCAGGCAAAATACCTGATAATGCTTTGTTTTGTTCATAGACCACTACAAAATAATGAGCTTGTTCAAAGAATGGGATATATTTTATTTTATCTTTTAGTTGTTGTTTTTTCTCGAATTGGTCAATAGCCGCCAATAATTTTTTTCCAAATTCATGTAATTCACTTTCAGGATAGTCTTCCAGAAAACTTTGAAGTTTATATCGATAAGTGTTTTTTCCATCCATTTCGCCAGATATTAATGCTTCTAGTAGTTTTAGGTTATCTTCGAAATCATTTTCAGGATATTCCTCTAATCCTTGATTAATTTCTTTTAATGCTAAGTTAAAGCTATCTCGCTGGTAAAGCCGATAAGCTTTTTCATAAATAACTTTCACTTTTGCACTGGCCAAATTACTTTCCTCTTGATAATTAGGATTTTCAATTAATTTCGCAAAAATCGTGTTAGGATATCTTTTCAATATTTCTTTAGCGTAATTTTTGGCCTTCTCGCTATCTCTTTCATTATGATAAATGTATAATAAGTAAAGAATTTCTGCTCGGTATTCGGTATCAGGAAATCTGCCCAAGAGCGTTTCATAAGTTTCAATAGCATCTTCCTTTTCCTTTAAATCGAAATTGTAGATATTACCTAATTTATAATAGGCTTCTTCCATTTCACTCAATAAGGCAGTTTGTTTTTCTTTTTCGAATGGAATTGAATTATAAAATGCAGTTCTTTCTTGGGCTATCCTATTTTCCAAAGGGAGTTCGTTAATTTCTTCCTTTTTAATCTCAGCTACTTTTTTCTCCTCTAGAACATCATTTTCTTCAAAAATCTTCCCTCGCTCAGTCCTCCAATTATCTTGTAATGAGCGATCTCCCCAAGTACGTTTAAAAATATTTTTACCTTGAGCTACGGTTCCTTCATCGTAAAAATAGAATCCTCCTCCAGGAGCGGTATTCGTTTTCAAAGTTGGCACTTGTTCAAAAGCTCCAATTTTGGAATTTGCTTTTTTATTTCTTTCTACTTTAGCTAACTGCTTCTTCTCCGCTTCCACCTTTGCAATTTTTTCATCGCGTAATTTTATAAATAGCTTATTTAACGATGTGCTATCCATTTTCGATAAATTTATAAGAGAATCATTTGATTGGATAATATCTATTTGCTCAATAAAATCTGATAATACAGCCTGTCTGGTTTTCACTTCTTGATAAATATCTTCATCCTCTGGCATTATTTTAAAAGCACTGTCGTAATAGTTTTTAGCCAAGCGGTATTCTTTTAATTCGTCAAAATAAAGAAGACCTAGTTTATGGTAAGAGAAAGACTTTTGCCGTGGGTTGTTTTCACTTTCCTCTATGGATGACTTATAGAAAGGAATCGCCTTACTGATATTATTTTGCTTCAGTTCAAATTCAGCCATTTCATAATAAATCTTGTCTCTGAATTCATCATTTTTCCCGTCTTTGAGTAATTGCTCGAAGTATTTTCGAATTTTCTTAATGTCTTCTCCTTTTGATAATTCTGTCACTTGCGCCATGTTTAATCTAGCATAAAATGACAAAGCATATGGAGGACGATTATTCAATACTTCATTATAATTTGTATAAGCAACGGCATCTAATTGAGATTTTTGATATAATTGACCTAGTATAAAGTGAATTTTAGCTTTTTCTTGGCCTTTGTTCATGATGTCTGCTGCGGCACTTAAATATTTGATAACATTATTAGGATTGTTGGTGATTTGATAATAATCTGCCGCTTGTAAGTAAAGTCTTCTTTTGTTTGCCTTTGTTAATTTTTGCCTATTTAGATAGTCGATAACTGCTAAAGCATTGTTTAACTCACCGTATTCTGTGAAAGTTTTGATTAGATGAATTAATGCTAAATGGCGAGTGGGCTCATGGTCACTATTTACATTTACATATTTAAAAGTTTCAATTGATTCCTCAAATTCTTGATTTAACATTCTAGAGATACCAACTAATATGTAGCTATCATCAACCCACTTACTAACTTTATGTCTCTGAATTGCAATAGATGCTTTCTTAATAACGTCCTCAATCTTTTCTTGATTCGCATTTACGATATTGGTATCGATGGGTGCTTTTACTTTTAATACTCTATTGAAATTATCTTCGTGAGCTTCTTCTAATTCTAATAATACCTCTTCCAATTTTTCGTTTGCGATAAAATATGCATTGTATTTGGCAGTAATATTATGATATTGATAGCCCAAGAAGCCTGAATTTTCAGGAGAACATGCGGCTAAAAGCATCAAAAAGCCAATTAAGGAAAGTCGATATTTAATGTAGGATTTTATCAATTTAATTTGAAACGACTAAATTAAGCGATTCATATAAGAAAAGTATTGAGAGTTGTTGATAATATGTATTTTTGCATAAAATAAATAATTACAAAATTGCGAATAAGAAAAACAATGTCCAATTGGCTTACCACTCGATATCAAATGGTGGTAAGAAACGAAGAAAACTTAGCTGAAGTATCTACGATCAACTTCACTTATGCAAAAGTTGTAGTAATTACGCTCTTAACTTTTATTTTAATATTTGTGGGGGCATTATATTTATCTCAGTCTTTATTGTCACAATGGTTTGATCCACGGCATACGACTATGGAATATAATCAAAAACTACTGAATTTAACAGTAGAAATGGATTCGTTAAAAGCAAGACTTAGATCTCAAGACCGATTTATAGCCAATGTGCAAACCATTTTAAAAGGAGACGTTCCTAAAGGTGAAACCTATCGCAAGCCAAGTCAAGTAAAAACCGAAGAGTTAAATAGAGATATGAATCCTCGGAAAATGAATGTTGGAGACTCTATTATTAGACAAGAATTTGAAGAGCAAGATTTTAGTTTGACAAGTTATTCCACCAAAAATTATTCTGAAGAGCTGAAGGATATTTTCTTTTTTCCACCGCTGCAAGGTATAGTAAGCTCACCTTACGACCTTAGCATAGACCACTATGGGATAGATATAGTGGCAAAAACTAATGAACCTGTAAAATCTATCGCGGATGGAACCGTTATATTGTCCTCCTGGACACTAGATGGAGGTTATGTTATAGCGATACAGCATAGAGCTAATTTAATTTCAGTAATTCGACATAATTCGGCAATATTGAAAAAAGTTGGTAATTTTGTAAATGCAGGAGAGGTTGTCTCCATTATTGGGAATACTGGGGAACTAACTACAGGACCTCATGTTCACTTAGAAATATGGTATAATGGTAATCCGGTGGATCCAGAAGAATTTATTACCTTTTAACAATTAAGAAACGGAAACGGAAATGTTTAATAACAAGCAAGAAAAAATACAAATGGCACAAGATATCACAAGTTCTAGCAATACTATAGGAAAAGGAACTACGATTAATGGAGATTTAGAAACATTCGGAAACATCAGAATTGATGGAAGGGTGATTGGAAATATTAAAACTAAATCAAAATTGGTTTTAGGTAATACTTCACACATTGAAGGAAATGTTTTATCTCAAAATGCTGAGATAGAGGGAGAGGTAAAAGGAATAGTTGAAATAACTGAGTTATTGATTCTAAAGCCTTCTGCAGTAGTGCATGGGGATATTATAACCAATAAGCTTATTGTAGAATCAGGAGCCACATTTAATGGAGAATGCAAAATGGGAGTGTCCAATAAAACCATTAAGATAGGCGAAGAAGCTTCAAACGGACAATCAAATCCAAAAATTGAAAAAGCAAAAGCCGTATAAAAATTATTTAAAATTTACAGGATTAGCTTTTCAGATGTTGGCAACAATCGGTGCCTTTGTTCTATTGGGGCAATGGGTTGATAGTTTACAGCAAACTGAAAAGCCCTATTATACAATGGGTTTATCATTGGTAGGAATTGCAATTTCTTTATATCAAATCATTAAGGAGCTTAATTGAATTCGTTAAAATCATTTCTACAAATTATACTAATAGCTTCCGTACAGTTTGTCATTATCTTTCTTTTTTTGAATGATGAAAACTTGGAAAAGTACATTCATCAAAAAGCAATTTTAACAGCAGGCTTTTTGTTTTTTTCAATGCTAGTGGTTCATATCATGAACTTCTTTGCTTTTAAGTTCAAACCAGAAACTAGAGGAGGAATCTTTATGATTGCAATAACATTCCGAATGTTATTGGGCTTGTCCTTTGTTTTACTGCTAGTATATTCTGGACTTGAAAACAGACTTGTATTTGCTTTCAATTTTATTATCATGTATTTAGTCTATATGGTGTTTGAAATCAAGACGATTATAACTAACTTGCGCGCGATTTAGAGCGGGATTACATAAAGTGTTAAAAATGAACAACAAATACCTGAAGGGTTATACATTAAGAGTATTATTTTCTTTCTTATCATTATTTTTGGTAGCCTCAATCGCTAGTGCAGCAGAAGAAAATGAGAGTGGAGAGTTTAACGCTACTGAAATGATCATGCATCACATTTCGGATTCGCATGAATTTCATATAATGGGAGAAGGGGAGAATTCCATTTCACTTCCTTTGCCAGTAATTTTAATCACTGATAATGGACTTGATGTTTTCTTGTCTAGCAAGTTTCATCATGGAGAAGAAACTGTTACCACTGATATAGGTTCTTATGAATTAATTCATGATGAGATTTATTATGCCGGAACTTATGAAGAAGGTGAGGATGGGCATGGCCATGGAGAACAGCCACTTGATTTCTCTATTACTAAGAATGTATTTTCGATGATAATGTCAGCAATCATTATCGTTTTAGTATTTGGTTCTGTAGCAAGGGCATATAAAAAGAGACCAGGTGCTCCGAAAGGACTTCAGTCTCTGATTGAACCTTTAATTATATTTGTTAGAGACGAAATTGCGATTCCTAATATTGGAGATAAGAAATATATGCGTTTTATGCCATTCTTATTAACAGTATTCTTTTTCATTTGGCTTAATAATTTAATAGGGCTGGTTCCTTTTTTCCCTGGAAGTGCAAACTTAAGTGGGAATATATCATTTACTTTTACTCTAGCACTGATGACACTTATCGTGACAAACTTTAGTGCGAGTAAAGATTATTGGAAACATATATTTTGGATGCCAGGTGTGCCAATTCCAATCAAAATATTATTAGCTCCAATAGAAGTGATTTCAATTTTTACTAAGCCTTTCGCTTTGATGGTTCGTTTATTTGCAAACATCACAGCAGGTCATATTGTGGTATTAAGTTTAATTTCTTTAGTGTTTATAATGAAGACAGCCTTAGCAGGTTTTGCTTCCGTTCCTTTAGCATTGTTCATAAATGTATTGGAACTATTGGTTGCATTCCTACAGGCTTTTGTGTTTACATTATTATCAGCTCTTTTTATAGGGCAGGCAGTAGCTGAACATGAGCATCATTAATTATAGTAAGTATTTTCAATGTTTAATTAAATATAAAGTAAAATGACAGGAACGTTAGCAGCAATCGGAGCCGGCCTTGCAGTAATAGGTGCAGGTTACGGAATCGGTAAAATTGGTAGCTCTGCGATGGAAGGTATCGCAAGACAGCCAGAAGCAGCAGGTAAAATTCAGGGTGCAATGATTATTGCAGCAGCCCTAATTGAAGGAGCCGCTCTTTTTGGTATAGTAGTAGCCTTATTGCAGGGTTAATCTGCAAAAGATTAAAGGAAAGCCTCAGTTACGTTAGGTGCTGAGCTTTCTTTTAAATTTTAAGTCATTAAAAAAAACATTAGAAAAAATGGATTTAATTACTCCTGATTATGGATTAATATTTTGGACTACTTTAGTATTTCTAATATTAGTATTCTTACTAAGAGCGATTGCTTGGAAACCGATTCTTTCTGCTTTGAAAGCAAGAGAAGGAAGCATTGCAGATGCCTTAAAGTCAGCTGAAAATGCCAAAGAAGAAATGGCCAAATTGCAGGCTGATAATCAAAAGTTGTTGAAAGAAGCAAGATTGGAAAGAGATAAACTATTGAAAGAAGCAACTGATATTGCCAACAAAATTAAAGAGGAGGCAAAATCAGATGCAGCTAAGCAAGCAGATAAAATCATTGCTGATGCTAAAAGCGCAATTGAAATCGAGAAAAATGCAGCCTTGAAGGAAGTTACCACTAAAGTGGCTCAACTATCTTTAGAAATAGCAGAGAAATTAGTTAGAAAAAATCTTTCTGATGACAAGGCTCAAAAAGCTTTAGCGGAAGATTTTATGAAAGATTTAAAACTCAATTAATCTGATCAAATGTCAGAATATAGAATAGCATCACGATACGCCAAATCTATCATTGATCTTGCAATTGAGAAAAATCAATTGGAAGAAATCAAGTCGGATATGGAACTTTTTTCTTCAGTTTGTAATGAGAATAGAGACTTTGTTCTTATGCTAAACAATCCAATTTTGGATAGCTCGAAGAAAGTAGCCATCATTAAGGCAGTTTTTAAGGGTAAAGTGCAAGACATGACTTCTTTATTTTTCGAAATTGTTTCCAGAAAACGTAGAGAATCTGTATTACCAGAAATGGCTAAAGTTTTTAAACAACTTTATAATGAACATAAAGGAGTTATAAGCGCTGATGTAAGCACTACATTCCCTATAGATGAAGGTTTGCGTTCGGAAGTCATAAGAATAGTAAAAGAAATTTCAGGTAAGGAAGTAGAATTAACTGAAAAAATAGATAAGTCTTTGATTGGTGGCTTTTTAATCCGGGTGGGTGATAAGCAAATTGATGAAACTATTCAAAGCAAATTAAATGATTTAAGAAGGGAATTAACCCAGAATCAATATATCAAGCAGATTTAAAAAATTAATTAACCTATAATAATAGAATAATGGCAGAGGTTAGACCAGACGAGGTTTCAGCAATATTAAGAGAACAACTTTCAAACTTCAAAACTGAAGCTGAATTAGAGGAAGTTGGTACCGTCCTTCAAGTTGGTGATGGTGTGGCACGTATTTACGGCTTAACACAAGCACAATCAGGTGAGTTGTTAGAGTTTGAAAATGGCTTACAAGCATTGGTTTTGAACTTGGAAGAGGATAACGTTGGAGCTGTATTGTTCGGTAGTTCCCAAGGAATTAAAGAAGGGGATGCTGTAAAAAGAACAGGAAAAATTGCTTCCATTAAAGTGGGTGATGGTATCGCAGGTAGAGTTGTGGATACATTAGGTCAGCCAATTGATGGAAAAGGTCCTATCGAAGGCGAGCTTTTCGATATGCCTTTGGAGCGTAAAGCACCAGGTGTAATTTTCCGTGAGCCTGTTAGTGAGCCTTTGCAAACAGGTATTAAATCTATTGATGCGATGATTCCTGTAGGTAGGGGTCAGCGTGAGTTGATTATTGGTGACCGTCAGACAGGTAAAACTGCTGTGGCGATTGATGCCATTATCAACCAGAAAGAATTTTATGATGCTGGCGAGCCAGTTTATTGTATATATGTAGCCATCGGGCAGAAAGCTTCTACAGTAGCACAAATTGTTGCTGAGTTAGAAAAAGCTGGAGCCATGGCTTATACTACTATTGTTTCTGCTTCTGCAGCTGATCCAGCTCCTTTGCAGTTCTTTGCTCCTTTCGCAGGTGCAGCAATTGGTGAGTATTTCAGAGATACAGGTCGCCCAGGATTGGTTGTTTATGATGATTTATCTAAACAAGCGGTTGCTTATCGTGAGGTGTCATTGTTATTAAGAAGACCTCCAGGACGTGAAGCTTATCCTGGTGATGTATTTTACTTACACTCTCGTTTATTGGAGAGGGCTGCAAAAGTTATCAATGATGATACTATTGCTCAAGATATGAATGACTTACCTCCTTCTTTAAAAGGTAAGGTAAAAGGTGGTGGTTCATTAACAGCACTTCCAATTATTGAAACTCAAGCAGGTGACGTTTCAGCATATATTCCAACTAACGTAATTTCAATTACGGATGGTCAGATATTCTTGGAAACTAACTTATTTAACTCTGGTATAAGACCAGCCATTAACGTAGGTATTTCTGTATCTCGTGTAGGAGGTAATGCTCAGATTAAATCAATGAAAAAAGTCTCTGGTACGTTGAAATTGGACCAGGCGCAGTTCCGTGAATTAGAGGCTTTCTCTAAATTTGGTTCTGACTTAGATCCAGCTACGAAAAAGATTATCGAAAGAGGTAAGCGTAATCAGGAAATCTTGAAGCAAGGGCAGTACTCTCCTGTTTCTGTTGAGCAGCAAGTAGCTATCATTATTGCTTCAACGAAAGGATTTTTAGATAAAGTTCCAGTTGATAAGGTTCGTGCCTTTGAGAAAGAATTTTCTATGATGATGGAAAATCAGGAAAGAGAAACACTTGATGCATTCAAAGCCGGAAAAATAAGTGATGATTTAATCGCAGTGGTGAAAAAAGTAGCTGACGATTTAGCATCAAAATATTAATATTAAGAGGAGCTTTTTAATAGCTCCTCTCTACATTTTAAGATTAATTTCTCCTTTTTTATTAAAGGTATAAAAAGTTATAAGGCTGTATGGCAAATCTGAAGGAAGTAAAAAATAGGATTAGTTCGGTTGTTTCAACTCAACAAATTACTAAAGCCATGAAAATGGTGGCAGCTGCGAAGTTGAAACGTGCTCAGGACAGAATCACCATGATGCGTCCTTACTCACAAAAACTATCGACTATATTACAAAACGTAAGTGGTAGTGGAGAAATGAATAATCCATATGCAGAGGAAAGACCAGTAGAAAATGTTCTTTTAATTTTGGTAACTTCTGATAAAGGGCTTTGCGGTGCTTTTAATAGTACTGTAACTCGTAAGGTGAAAAGCTTAATGGAAGGAGAATATAAATCAATTGCAGAGCAAGGGAATTTGCACTTCATGACAATTGGTAAGAAGGCTTCGGATTATTTAAGAAGAAATAAATTGTCTTACAATGACGATTATATAGATTTATTTAATAGACTGAATTTTAGCGATGTAAGTGAAGCTGCTCAATTTGTAATGTCCGAATTCAAAAATGGAACTTATGATAAAGTAGAGATTATTTACAATGAGTTTAAAAACGCAGCTACACAAATCTTAAATAAAGAACAGTATCTTCCTATTGCTAAAGCACAGGAAGAGGGTAATGGCTCTGATATCGATTATACTTACGAGCCATCTAGAGATTATATCGAAAAGGAATTGATTCCAACGTCTTTAAAAACCCAATTATTTAAAGCACTTTTAGATTCAAATGCATCCGAACACGGAGCTAGAATGACAGCTATGGATAAGGCAACTGATAATGCTGGTGATTTATTGAAAGAATTAAGATTAACTTACAACAGAACGCGCCAAGCAGCAATCACAACAGAGATATTGGAAATTACAGCTGGTGCGGAAGCTTTAGCAGCAGAATAATTTTTCACACTGTATGTTATAAAGAAAGCCGAAAAAATATTTTTTCGGCTTTTTTAATGCTTCCAATTTACTTCTTGAGTATCTCTAACGGCACGCATAATATCTCGCTGGCTGATTTGTCCTATTAATTTTCCCTCTTTCAATACTGGAAATCTTCTGAAGCGCATTCTCAAAAACATATTGGCAGCCTCAAAAATATTTGTTTCTGGTTCTATATGAATAATATTGGTGGCCATATAATCTTTTACCAAACCTGGAAGTTTAGGAGAATTGTTATATTTCCCTTTGACTATTTCTTTCAAACAATCCCCTTCCGAGATTACCCCAATAAGATTATTATCCTCATCTACCACTGGTCCACCCGAAATTTTCTTTTTCATCAGGATATCCATGGCTTCATAAATGGTTTGATGCTGGTTAAACGTGATGAGATTTGTAGCCATATAGTCTGATACCGAAATGCATTGTGGTTCCTCGTGCTTCGATTCTTTTTTGATGAAGGCTCCTTGATAGCTTTTTACCATGAGTGAAAAATAGTTAAGTGTAACATAATATACACTAATTTTTCTTTATTTACAACATAAGTATTTAAATATTAAATTCAGGCTACAAAGAAAAAGTAATCAATCTTCCTGTTATTTCTACAGATTTAAACCCAAATTTTTTTTTAATACACTCAAAAGTAGATTCTTGGTAAAAGAAGACATGAGTAGGATCATTTTTGTAATACCAGTTTTCGAAGATTATATCTTCATGGTAAAGGTCCGTCATGATGAAGAGTTTACCATTTGGTTTCAATAATTTTTTTAATCTTTGAAATTCTAAAGAAGGGTCATGGAAGTGCTCAACTACTTCACAACATGCAATATAATGGTAGGTTTCCTTTAGAACCTTTGGTCGGTTATCAAAATAGGGGTCATACGAATCGATGCTGTAGCCTTTTTCTCTTAAAACTACGGTAATCACCGGCCCCGTCCCGGAACCAAAATCTAACCCATGGTGGATTCCACCAAAATGTTTGAGAATGCCATTAGTGATAGGAGAAACAAAGGTTCGATACCTAGGGTCATTCACATCATTATTGTGTGTGGTATACCGATCAATCTCAATATCATCATTTGGCAGGAAATATTTCGACATAAATATTCCATGACAATTGGGGCACTTTAAGTAATATCTATCTTCATTAATGTAAAATATGGGGCTTATGGTGTCGCATAAAGTGCAGTTTTCTTCTTCGGAAAGGGGTAATTTATTTCGTATATAAAAATTAATGTGATTCAAAATTATTCGAAGTTGTTGATAATTGGTTTGTCAATCATTCCTTTTTACAAATTGCACTACTCTTTCCATCAGTTCTTCCTTATCGTTCCAGAAATTTCGGCTTTTGATTTGAATGTAAGGCCAGTTCATTTTAACTATGTTAAATTAGTGTAAGTTTTTATAATTATTTTAAAAATAATTAGTCAGCCCTTAAAAACCCCATAATATATCCCTTTTAATGGTAAAAAATTTTGATAACAGATGAAACAGCTTTGATACATCTTTTGTAAATAGAGCCAAAGAGATGATTTCCATATGTTCATCATCCTTTTGA
>NZ_DASSWQ010000091.1:0-76853 GCF_035704835.1 Marivirga sp.
ACAAATTGAGAAAAGCGCCTGCCGCGGGCTCCTCGAAATTTAAGTAGCGATTTTTACAAAATCACTCCCTAAATTTCCGAGGCTCAATAACTGTTTTGTAAGCCCTGATTTAGAACTTACACAGTTTATGAGATACTCCCTCTAATTTGATAATGCAGACAGCTTTTTAAATTTTCAACCAATTTTACTTTTGAAATGTCTTTTTAGATGATAGATTAATCTTTACCCCCATCTCTTTCTGGTGACCTTGGCTCAGGCCAGGTATATGGTTCATTTGTGCGTGAGTTCATAGGCAAAACAGCTCTCTCACGAGAAGTACTTGTTTCATCTTCAGAAGCCATATAAGTCATGATGGCAGTTAAAATCGCATTATTACGAACATCATCAAATACGATTTTATCATAAGTATCTAGATTGGTATGCCATGTATAATTCCAATAACTCCAGCTCAGTGAGCTTAAAGAAAACGCAGGTGCACCAGCTGCAACAAACGAAGCATAATCTGAGCCTCCTCTTGAAGGTGTTCCTGGGAAAGTAGTTTCTATTTCATCTTTATAATCATCAGGAACCGCAGCAAGCCATCTTCCTATATAATCATAAGCATGTAAAAATCCTTGCCCAGAAATACTTACTACCCTACCTGTTCCATTATCTTGATTAAAAACCGCTTGAACATTGTCTACAATTTCGGGATGGTCTTCCACAAATGCACGTGAGCCATTCAATCCTTGCTCTTCACTGCCCCAATGCCCTATTAAAATAGTTCTTTTGGGATTTGGATATACTTTTTTCAGTATTCGAGCAGCTTCCATCATTGTAATGGTACCTGTTCCATTATCAGTTGCTCCTGTTGCACCATCCCATGAATCTAAATGTGCGGATAAAATCACATATTCCTCAGGTTTTTCAGTGCCTTTAATTTCCGCAATAGTATTGAAAGTTGGTACCGTTCCCAACTCCTTAGACTCGGCTACGATTTTTAACTTTGGAGTATTGCCACTTTCTACCAAGCGATAAATCATGCCATAATCCTCTAATGATAAATCAATTACAGGGATCTCTTTTGTGTTGGCACTGAATATTTTATTAGCTCCAAATCCGTTGGACCATCTAGATTGAATCAATCCAACCGCACCTGCATTTTCAAGTGCCTCATTTATGCTTCTATAATTATAGCCAGTAGCATTGATTTTTTCTCTCCAAGCTTCTGTTTGAGCAGAACGCTCTTCTTTCATTTTCTCAAAAGATTCTTCCTTTGCAAATTCTTCCCAATTATAATCTGGTCGACCAGTTGGCTGCGGCATAGAAATTAAAACAATTTTACCTTTCACATTTGGCAACCATTTTTGGAAAGAAATGGAATCTTCAACTTCTGGAAGCGTGATGACATCAGCTGTAACGCCTCTTTTTGAAGTGCTCGGACTCCAAGCAAGCTGCATTCCGCTTAAGCTCACCACCCGAGGTTCAATCATATCAACATGCGTGATTCCACGTTCCCAGCCTCGCCACTTTCCATATTCTTGATTTTCTGCTTCTATTCCCCATTTCTTGTAAGTGCTAACCACCCAGTCATTGGAATTTTTCATTTGAGGAGTTCCAACTAATCTAGGTCCAACAACATCCATCAATTCATGTGCAAGTGGTTCCAGTTGTGAGTTTTCCTCTCCCTCCTCCACTATGGCCTGAATGACATCTTCAGTGGACTGAGCAAATGTTATAGTGCTAGTTAAGGCACCAAACATCATAAATATTAATATTAATTTTTTCATAGGATGTTAGAATTTTATGTTTGAGCTTCAATATATCTAAACTTCACATGATTTAAGTATTCTTTTATATGTATGGATTAATTGAACTTTAGAGGAGACGAAAAGTAAAAAACCAATTTCAATATATTTGAGTATTGATTCATCCGTTTTCATAATAAGCCAAATTTGTGTCAACTTATTTTAGGACGAGACAATCGCTAAAAAAAGCCTCATTAAGTTAATAATGAGGCTTTAATAAATCACCTAAAACTAAACAAAACCTTTCTGATTTACACCAGCTCTTCAATCACTTCATTGCTTACTGATTTCAAAGATTCCTTACTTTCCTCAAGATTCACCCAACTTAAATCACCGTTATAGCGACTGGTAATTATCCCTTCATCATTCATAGCCAAAAGAAAAATCCATTGATTATCACAAAGCTGCCGTACTGAGTCATGCTTTTCTAAAATTTTAGTCATGGCCCCTTCAGGGGCATTAATTACTACATTTAACCGTAATGGTTCATGCTGATAGTTTTCTCCATCGTGAATAGATTGCATCGGTAGACCAGACCTTAAATCTCCTGCAAAGCCCTCTAGAACCCCAATTCCAGAAGTCACATTATGTAAAGTCTTATTGCCTGAACCAAAATGCTTATTGTCGACTGTGGACGCATAATATTGGAGATTTATCCAGCTAGTCACAATCATCGGAGCAGTCATAATAGCTTCCAAAACCTTAAAACCTTTATCTTCTTTCCAATTATAGGAATGTAAAAAGGAACGTCCTTCCAGATTAACTCCTCTGGTAATGGAGCGAGGCGCCACCACAAAAGAAGAACATCCTGCAAGCCCCCACTCAGGTCTTACTTGTGACCAATCATTGGCTCTTAATTTTATGAATGAGTCAACATCTTTTCCAATTTCTATATTCATTCTCAATATTCTTTCCGCACGTGTGGCTTTTCCTGCTTGTGAGATTCTCGCTTTAATGTTTTCTAAATCTTCTTCGTGAGATGCTGGAATCTGATTGGTATTGAAAAGTGATACTTCATCAGTAGTGGTGTCATGCAAACAAGCTAAAAAATAGGTTGAATCAGGAATAATTATATTTTCTTCAGCAAGCTGTTTTCTTACTTCTCTATCATTTAAGATAATGGAAGCAACTTTTGCATTTGCTTCACCTGACTGTCCCGCACATGCTCCACAATCCAAACCAGAAGCATGTGGATTATTGACTGAAGTAGAACCATGGCCAACTATCATCACAACTCTTGCAAAGTTCCCTGTTAATGACATGGCCTGAAGAGCTCCTTTTGCCATTTTCACTCTGTCCGCAAGTGGAATCCCGATTGTCAGTTCATCTGTATTGCTTTCAATATCCACTGATAAATTTTCTATCTCTTCTTTCCTAAGCCCATTTTTTTGCGGATGCGGAACAGGTCTGGTTATTCCATAAGAATCGGTAAAAAGTTTAGGTAGTAAAGACAATCCAATGGGACTCACAAAGCCAAAAGAACTGATAGCGCTTGATTTAAAGGATTTCCATGAGTAATTGAATAATCTGTTCAGCTTTCTTTTTAAAATTACTTTCTCGTGCTGTTCTTTATTTAGTATTTTTTCCTTCACAATGTAGCCAGATGGAATTAATGCCGGACATTGGTCATATCCTTGGTCATGTCCAATTTTCCTAACATTTATAGGGAATCCAAAGAAGCCTGCGAAACCTAGCGTATCAATTTCTGGAGCAATTGATTCTAAATTTCTACGATATACTTCTGATCTAACATCAATACAGAAAACAGCTTGGACTTTAGGTTCTTTTCTTTTTTGAGTTGAGGAAATCCGTTTTTTAAACTTCCCTATTAAGTGTCTTTGAGCTGTTAAATCATATGCTTCCTGTAAAAGGAGCAAATCATTTAAAGCAGAATCTGCAGTCTCTGATTCATCATATTTTAGCATTCTTTCTTTAGCTTTTTTCCACTGACTTTCCAGAAGTGGATTTCTTAAAGCATTATATATACCATATTCCCAACAGATTAAAACACTTAAAAATTGAGCTAATTTTTCTTCATTTCTCCCATATCGCTTACTATCCCAATCAAAATGTGCAATGTAGGATGACCAGCCTCCTACCCTTAGCAACAAACTGTGCAAATAAATTGGTAGTGCCTTTTCTTCCACTTCCAAATGATAAAGCGCAATAGCTACGGCTTCCATATGATTATCTGGCAGTTCTTTTATCAGCTTATGAAATCCCTTTAGCCCCATCAAAGTGGGTGACCGGTTGGTTTCAGCTTCAATTTTCCATGCAGTAAATAAACCCAGAGTTTGTCCCTCCTCTTTCCACTGCCCTTGAGCTTCATCAAAATATGAGGAAGCCCAGGAAGAAATGGAGTCAATCATAAAATCGGGCCAGTCAGCAGTGCTTATTTTCTTTGCTACTTCCGCAACTGTATTTACTTTTGAAGTTTCACTATTTTGAAGGCCTTTCCTTTTCAGTTCTTCAATAAAAGAATGTGCATCTTTATATTGATGCGCTGCTTTCCTATCAAGTGTGATTTCTAAATCTTCGATTGTTATTTTATGCTCCTCAATTGCTTTAAGATAATAATCTAAAGGCATTGTAGATTGAATTCCATCTGTTAAAGATAATGTATGAGCTACAGAATCGAATCCTTGATCGCTTAAACCCAAATATGGGTTTACGGCTACGAAATTCTCCAAAGGCCAAAGAGGTGCAATTTTTTTGGAAGCATGAAGTAAAGCTTCCCTAATTATATTCCTATTCAATTTTATCTGAGAATTCTTGATATTATTTAACATTTTCGATTGTTTAAATACACAAAATTTGCTTTAAATTATTAGGGAATCTGCTTCCCTTAATCATATCCCTTTACAATCTTTGCATTAGAACTTCTCGCTTGAATATACAAAGCACCCACAAAGCGATCGTACAGTACATTAGCATACAGTCCATTTCTGAAATGAATAGACCATTTTCTCCATATAGTTGATTTTTTTAGAAGTGGCGAAAAGATTTGAATAAGTACTAATCCTGCGAAAATAATGAGCCAAAAGAATAATAAGATGATAACTCCTGTAGATGGCTGACTAATTACCGGAATTTGAGTTTTCAAAATAGCGCCCATTAGCGTTTCCAAACTGAAAAATGCTAAAGCCACAACTGTAGCCATTAGCATCACCCTTGGAATTAATTTTCTGCTATTTAACGAATCCAGTGAAGTTCCAATGAGCAAGGATAATCCCATCACGATGATGCAACTTATCACCAATAATGACAATTCCTCTACTGGATTAACTCCCCACAACAGAGCCAAACTTCCAAAAATGATAAAAGCCAGAACTATACTTATAATAAGGATAATCGGATTAGCCTTTCTTCCAGGCAATAAAACCTTAGATGCTCTTTTTACATCTATTACACTTCCTGAAGAAAGAAATGCATGTGCTTTATAAAATGAATGAGCTACTAAGTGTAACATGGCAGCAGCATAAACACCAAAACCACATAAAAGTAGACTAAATCCCATATGAGATATGCTCGAATAACCAAGGGCGGTTTTTACAGAAGGCTGAGTGAGATAAGCAACTGAACCAAATAAAGCTGTAAACCCACCAAATAGTATTAAAATAATTGGTGCATAAGTAGTATCCATCATTATAAAGGACATTCTTGCCACTAAAAATGGACCTGCGTTCAATAGACCAGCGTGGAGCAAAGCAGAAACGGGCGTAGGAGTTTCCATCACCTCAACTAACCAGCCTTGAGTAGGAAACAAGGCAGATTTTAAGATGGCGGCCAAAACAATAAAAATAGCCGCTAATTCAATAGCAAATGGTAAGGTAATGACCATATTTTTAGCACCAATTACTATTTCCTCTAGATTACCAGTCCCAAAATAATTATAAATCAGCATCACCGCTCCCAATAGAAACAAATCGCTTAAGCGAGCCGCAATAAATTTTTTCCTTGCGGCTAATTTAGATCTGCGCCTTTCTGAATAAAAAACAAGCAATCGATGTAAAGCGATACTCGTTAAAACCCATGCAATCCATAAAATCCCTAAATTTCCTGCAAGCACTAACAATTGTACGGAAGCGATGGTCGCAGCAAGCTGACCTAAAAAAATACCCTGCCGTTTGTCTCCATCCATATAATTGAAACTAAACCTCATTACAATGAAACTAATGAGATTAATCATGCTGAAAATAAGTACACTTAACGCATCCAGTCGAAGTGAAAAGCCTATATTATTATAATCAAGACTTTTACTTTCCAACAAACCAAATTGATAAACTATACCGCAACTCACTAAAGCCATTATTAACGCCAAAGTAATTGAGATTTTGCTCAGCACTATCAATTTATAAGGTCGAAAACCTGGCAAAAACCATGATGAAATGGCAACGGTAGCAAAAAATAGTGGAGAAATTAAAACCGATAGTATAAGTAAGTCAGTGTTCATCTGTAACAGAATTATATTAATTCAATAGATATATTGGACTTTAACCTTACCGTTTTACCTTCTTTTTTGGCTGTGTTTATTAATTCCAACATTTGCTCTCTACTTTTTCTCAATTCTTCCATTCTTTGCACTGATTCTTCATCAGGTTTTCCAAATCTCTCTTGTGAACTAAAATTCCTGAAATTGTGAAAATTAATTTTCTGCTTGATAAGATTGAAAATGATCTCTTTTGCGTCACTGGCTGAATACTCTCCTCTCATTAAGGCTTCCGTTTGATTTTTATTTAATGTTTTTTCCATAATTATTGATTTTGTTTAATGCTCTTAAAATTTATTTCTACAAATTTGAAAAACATTATTCATATATTTTTATTTATATATTTTATATGAATCATAAATTATTATTATGAACTACACTATTCATCAGCTGCAGATTTTTCTTAAAGTGGTACAGAAACTTAGTATCACAAAAGCTTCTGAAGAGCTCTTTATGTCACAGCCAGCGGTATCAATCCAGCTAAAAAACTTTCAAGACCAATTTGATATACCATTGTATGAGATTGTTGGAAGAAAATTGTTCATAACAGATTTTGGTAATGAAATTGCCAAAATTGCGGAGAGGGTAATAGAAGAATTAAATAGCATTAATTATAAGACAGAAGCCTATAATGGAATGATGACTGGGAAATTAAAGATTTCCTCAGCATCAACAGGGAAATATGTAATGCCTTACTTTCTAGAAGAATTTTTGTCCAAAAACCCTGGTATTGATTTGGTATTAGATGTTACCAATAAAACTAAAGTCATTCAAAGCTTAAAAAATAATGAAATTGATTTTGCTCTCGTAAGTGTGCTTCCCGATTTGTTAGATGTTGAAGAAGAACTATTGATTGATAATAAATTGTATTTAGTCAGCAATGATTCAAACCCGGATGATTCGAAACCACTAATATACAGGGAAGAAGGATCAGCCACGAGAACTGCTATGGAGCATTATTATGGTACACACAATTCAAAGATTAGAAAGAGATTAGAATTAACATCTAATGAAGCCATAAAACAGGCGGTTATTGCAGGGCTAGGGAATTCTATTATGCCTCTAATTGGTATCAAAAATGAACTATTAAATAAACAACTACATATTTTACCAACAAAGGACTTACCTGTTATATCAAAATGGAGATTAATTTGGTTAAAGGGCAAAAGAATTTCACCAGTTTCTCAAGCTTACCTTGATTTTATTAAGCTGAATAAAAATGAAATCCTTAATAAGAAATTCAGGTGGTATCAAGAATATAAATAGCTAAACTAAATATATCAATAAAGATAGATTCAATCAGTAATTTTATATAGACTTATTCAATAAATCATTCACTTCATATTTACTTAGATTATCTTTACCAATACATTTTTTAATCTAGTTACAAGATAAAAGTTGTTAGTACTTCTATAATACATAAAAGAATTCAATTCTTTTATTTCAAAGCAGCTTCAATTAAAATGAATATCTGTAGAGAGTCGATCGAAGTCCGTCATAATCGCTGCTAACGATTATCAATTTGCGGTTTTCAATAAACTTGGCATCATCTCTTGGAATTGGGATTTCTTTGATAAAAGATTGGTCATCAACATTAAAAAATCCTTCATAACCGAAAGCAAGTTGTCCATCAGGAGATACATCCATGATAACAGCTTCCCTGCCTTCATTTTGAAATACACCTATCCACTCTAATTCAGAATTCATAATGATATGATGCCAAAATAGCTTTCCATTTCTAAAGAAAATGAAATTTGTTAGGATACCTGTTCCAATTTTTCTCACCTGATTTGAAAAGGTATCGTTTGCAGTTGAAAATTTGTAAATAGTAGCAGAAGATAAATGCTCCACATGATAAATAGTATTAGTTTCAGCGTCAATAGTGAATTCCCCCCAGAAATAACTGGAATACGCTGGTGCAATCTCGGTATTGTAAGCAAGCACGTATTCATTTTCCAGATCTACTATTCTAAATTCAGAACTACAACTGCAATATCGACCGGGATATATTTTATAATACAATCTATTATTACTTCCCACTTCAATTTTATCAATCGGTTCGTACACTGAAATAGTGGATACCTCATTGAAACCATCCAATGCTATTTTATGAATCGTATTTCTAGTCGCAGCGTATAGAAATTGATTATCTGCTGAAATGGTAAAATCCACGAATCTTTCAGAAGTTAGAATTCTTTGTTGCACCTCAAGATTGTCCCCATCAATTAAGGTAATTCCATAGCCATCTTCTAGGTTATCATCTAAATCTTTAGGTGCAACTAGGCCATAAACAACTTGACGTTCCTGATCAACCTCTATTTTAAGCAATGGGAAATCTAAATAATTGAAAAAACCTGGCTCTGCAGAAATAATATTAGTTGGAACATGGTCTCGATCGTCCAGCAATATTCTTACTTGATAATAATATTCTCTTCCTACACGAGCAGTAGAATCTACAAATACAGTATCATTTGGATTAGTGGTGGTGTAAATAGGATCGTCAAAATCGAGACTATAAGTATTTCTGGATCTATAAAACTCATACCCTGCAAAGCTATTGATGCTTACCTTATCCCATGAGAATGTTATAGATTTGTCAGTTCTATTTAAAGTATCCAGTTTACTTAAATTAAAAATTGTAACTTTTTCCTCTACAACAGAATCAATTTCATTAAAAACTTTGAAGCTAATTTCATGGATATTTCTTGATAAATTGTCCAGTTCAAATGAAACATAATCGTTTGGATTGATAGCGCTTTCCTTTAGCAACCCATCGACAGAACTTGTCCATTCAGCTCTCAGACTAGATTCCTCCTTTTCCGGTTCGCCAAATAAGTAACCGATAAATTTTACAGATTCTCCAGGCATCATTATGGATCCATCTTGGGGTGAACTAATTTGAATGCGTAATGAATCCAAAGAAGTGAAAGAAGGTTCGGGTTCTGGTTCTTCAGGATTACAAGAAGAAAATAGCGTAATCAAAATTACAAAAAGTATGAAAAAAGGAGGTTTTAAATTATCCATTTAGAAATCTTTGTGGTTGATTTTTTAATATTTTATAAAAG
This sequence comes from Marivirga sp., assembly GCF_035704835.1. GTDB lineage: Bacteria > Bacteroidota > Bacteroidia > Cytophagales > Cyclobacteriaceae > Marivirga. The sequence goes on from NZ_DASSWQ010000091.1 coordinate 9,342, forward strand.
TAGTTGCAAAGCACCTACTTATCCAAAAAAACTAAACCCCAAATCCGTACATATTTTAAATTTAATCCACCCTGTGCTGACTTTGAAATAGCGTTTATTTTTTAACTTTTAGAAAGACGCACTAAAAAATTCCCAAATCACGTCATTAGCATTCAAACTAGTAGCGTTCTCCCCTACCACAGCAAATGGCAGCGAAGACTCCGATCCTGGCCAATGGTGACCGTGACCTATTAATGCCAACATTTTTAATTGTTCACTTTCTGTGCAATCAAATTGGTAGGTTCTAATATCTTGTTGAGTATCAGTTGTAAATCCGTTTTCACAACTTAGCAGATCTGTCCATGGCAAAATCATTTCCTCCACATCAGGCTTTGTGCCAATATAAGTATTGCCAATAAAAATATCGCCACCTTCAAATGGATTCAAAGGATCCTCTGTCCCAGTAATATAGAGAAGGCGTGGAGGATTCGTATCGGGCACTAATTGTTGCATCCAATCCGAACCTGCAACTGGAGCTACCGCTTCAAATACATTGGGCAACTCTCTCGCCAATCTAAAAGTCATACTTGAGCCATTAGAAAACCCAGTAGCAAAAATCATATCATTGTCAATTGAAAGAGTGTCTTTCATTTTAAAAATCAAAGACTCTATAAAGCCTACATCATCTACTTGCCTGACTACTGCACCAATACTTGTCCTTTCTGAACCATCGTTCCAAGTTTGGGGGTTGGTATTGAAGCTGGCTGATGATTCCATATCATTACGACTACCATCTGGAAAAACCGCAATAAATTTTTGTTCATCAGCCGTTGCAAGCCAATTATCATTTTCGATTACTAAATCCGCAGTTCCTCCTCCACCGTGCAAAATTAGAACCAGTGGGTAAACTCGATTTTCATCAAAACCCTCCGGAATATAAACTGTATATGTTCTATCTAATCCATCATGGGCTAAAGTCATTTGATGGATACCAGATTCCCAATTATCAGTTTCAGGCTCCAATATTCTTTGGCATGAAAATGAGCCTACTAAAATCATCCAGGAAATAATAATTCGATAATTCATTTCTAAATATAAATATATTCCTTTGCTAATAATCACCATTTCTCTACATTTGCAATAGAATTATGGTTTCTGATGGATTTCATTCCTTCAGAATTAAAAGGGAATTCGGTGCTTGGTTTTAATTTTTGAATCCAATATTCCGAAACTGTCCCCGCAACTGTAAGTCCATTTTTAAGTGAATTGTAATACCCTTGCCACTGTCAATCTTCTGGTTGACGGGAAGGCCGCAACTTCACAGGACGAGTCAGGAGACCTGCCATAGCTCATAATTGATTTCGACTTTCGGGTGAAAGGTCAGGAATGTACGAAAGCTATAAGCTAACTTTTTTACATCTGATTTTGACCGTGGTCGCATTAAACTAAATTTTATGCGATTAGGTACACTATTTTTATTGCTGTGGTTCACAAATGGACTAATAGCACAAGGCCATCAGGACAGTATTCCTGTGTTGGAGGAAATCTCTGTGCAAGGCAGTTTTGAAAAACAATTTCTGCCTGGCAACACAATCATTTTGCCCAAAATAAAAACTTTAAATTTCTACAATGGTGATAATATCAGTGAAATTTTAAGGCAAAATAGCAGTATCTACTTCAAAGAATATGGAAATGGAATGCTCACAACCATTTCTTTCCGAGGAACCAACGCTAGTCAAACTGCAGTACTCTGGGAAAATTTTAATATCAACAGCTTTACTTTAGGCCAAACAGATTTTTCATTGTTGCCTTCTCAGGCTATTTCTGAAATTTCTATTATACCCGGAAGCGGCAGCAGCATGGGAGGAAGTGGTGCATTTGGAGGAGCCGTATTACTAGAAAATCCACTTTCTTTCAACTCAAGAAATAAACTTTCAATTGGGCAGCAAATCGGCAGCTTTGGACAGCTAAATAGTTATTTGAATGCAAATGGTAGTGTCGGAAAATGGGCTTATGACACCAAAATTTACTGGGGAAAAGCTGAAAATGATTTTGAAATTTTGCAAACGGGTGAAAAACAAGAAAATGCAAGTTTTGAACGCTGGGGAGTAAACCAAAGTATTGGTTATAAAATTAATAATGCTGAAAAGCTAAAACTGGCCATTTGGTACAATGACAATTTCCGAGAAATACAACCCTCCATTGGATCCACCAGAGATATTAACAAACAAAGTGATTATAATGTCAGAACTTATCTTAACTATGAGAGAATAGGTGAAAAAAGCAGCTTGAATATCGGATCAGGCTACTTCATGGACGAAATGGATTATCAGTTAGATCAAGCTATTTCCTATTACAAAGTGGATAGATGGGAAAGTTTTACTGATTACAAGTTTTATTACTCCTCTAAACATCAAGTAAAACTATCAGGTAGGTATAATTATATTAATGCAAAAAATCAAAATTACGATGGCGGAGGTGCTATTGAGGAACGGTACAGCTTAGCTGCATTATTTGAAGGAAAAATTTGGAAAGGAATGGATTATGCAGTTCATTTCAGACAACAACTAGTGCCGGGTGTTAATATTCCAATTTCTCCTTATATCGGAATTTCTAATCAAATGTGGGGTACAGAAAATCATCGGCTTTATCTAAAACTTAATACTTCTTATAATTACAGACTGCCCACCTTAAATGATAGATTTTGGAATGAAGACGGAAATCCAAGGCTAAATTCAGAAACCGCTTGGAATAAAGAATTTTCTATTCAGTCCAACCATAAATGGGATAAAACCAACGCAAATTTTTCGGTTACCGCTTACCACAATGAAGTAGATAACTGGATTCAGTGGGTGCCAGATGAAAATAATCAGTGGAGGCCTCAAAATATTAAACAGGTCTTGGCTAAGGGAATTGAAACCCAACTAGGAATTCAATTACCATTAGCGAATGATTTCAAATTCGAAACTGACTTACAGTATAGCTTTACACAATCAATTGTTACTGCTTCTGAAAATAATCAAAGGGAAGTTGGTAATCAATTAATATATACTCCTTTACATAAAGCGAATTTTTCTGCATCGATTTCATGGAAACGTTTTTCCTTAGACACTTTCCAGCAACTAACAGGAAGAGTTTTTACGACTCCTTCAAATTCAGAAGTATTCGCTCTTCAGCCTTTTTTGCTATCTGATTTGGGATTAAGCTGGAAGTCATCAAACTGGCTTCTATCGACCAAAGTGAAAAATTTATTCAATACAGAATATTATCTCTATTCTGGCTATGCCATGCCAGGTAGAAATTACCAATTCAATATAACCCATACATTTAACATTAAATAAGCATGACTAAAAATTATTCAAATTTACTAGTACTATTCTCACTTCTATTTATTTTTTCAGCTTGTGAAGATTCAGAAGATATTAATTTCAAAACGGCTGGTGTTTATATTTTCCATGAAGGAGGTTTTGGCAGCAATAATGCCACTATAGGAAGTTATGATCCTGAAACTTTGGAATACAACCCTAATTTATATGGAGGCCAGAATAGTGGTTTTGTGGGAGATGTTCAGCAGAATATTCTAGTTGACAACGGAACCATTTATAGTGTCCTAAATGGAAGTAATTCCATCGAAATTATGGGATCAAATTTAAAATCAGAAGGAGAAATTAGCTTTCCAGAATTAGACAAACCTAGAGATATAGCAGTGGCTGGAAATTTAGCTTACATTGCTAATTGGGGTCCTTACGACCAAAATTTCTCATTATTTGCCAGTGAAATATTCGTAGTGGATTTAAGTACTAATTCTCTTATTGAGCGAATCGAAGTGCAGGAGTATCCAGAGCATCTTTTCATAAAAAATAACCAATTAATTGTAAGTCATTCCAGTTTTGACGGAAGCATAAGTGAAATTTCAATTATCAACCTGAACAACCTGCAAGTGGAACAAACCATTGCCCTTCCCAACGGACCGCAAGAAATTGTTGAAGATGAAAATGGAAGCATTTGGATCGTTTGCACTAGCGGAAGTTTAATACAGCTAAATGCATCTCTAACTAGTATTGAAAATCGAATAGATTTAGATGGTGAGGTTTTGGGAGATATTGATGTTGACGGAAATTCTATCTATTTCTACTCTGCTAATGAAATTTCATTTCTAAATACTGCAGACAATACAGTTTCAAATACTGGTATTGAGGTGGAGATGCAAACACCCTATGCTTTTGCTGTAGATCCAGTTTCAGGAGATTTTTATTTAGGTGATGCTTTAGACTATTCGAGTGAAGGCTTGATGATTAGATACAGCAATGAAGGTGAATTATTAGATATGTTCCCATCAGGCATTATTCCGACACAATTTACATTTAATATCGAAAGAGATAGATGATTGAAAATAAAGAAAATAAAATAAATAACGCAATCACTAAAGTAACTAAGGCAGTTTTTCCAAATACAACTAATCATTATGATACGTTATTTGGAGGAACTGCCCTCCAATGGATGGACGAAGTGGCATTTATTACGGCCACTCGTTATTCCAGACAAAAAATGGTGACGGTGAGCAGCGATAAAATAGATTTCAACAAAGCTATTCCGGCTGGAACGATAGTTGAATTAATTGGACAAGTTGAGAAAATTGGCAATACTAGTTTGGAAGTAAGAGTAGATGTATTTACCGAGGAAATGTATTCCAATCATAGAGAAAAATCTATTTCTGGTCGTTTCACCATGGTCGCTATAGATGAAAACAAAAAACCAATTTCTATTTTATGAGGGCAAATGATATAAAAATAAAGCCAGAAGATTTTTATGTGGAAAATGGTTTTTTCGTATTTACAGAAAAATACCATCTGAAAAGAGGCTATTGCTGCGGGAATAAATGCAGGCACTGTCCTTATCAATTTAAAAATGTCAAAGAAAAAAAATAGCCCAAACTTTAAGAATATTTTTTACTTTCGCAGCAACCTAACCGAAAGCTAGATTGAAAAACAAACTTACGAACTGCCTGAATTGTGGTGAAAATTTGGACAATACACAAAATTATTGCCCGAATTGTGGTCAAGAAAATTCTGATAAAAAATTACCCCTAGGAGTCTTTCTGAAAGATTTTATTTCTAATTATTTAAGTTTTGACACCATATTATTCAAAACCTTAAAACCCTTCGTTTTCAAGCCTGGCAAACTGACTAAAGCGTTCAATAAGGGGAAAAGAAGGAAATACATTAATCCTATCAGGTTATATTTAATTTTTTCTCTATTCTATTTCTTTATGATTAGTCTCACTGTACCCAAGGATTACATAGATTCTAGCTTGCAGGCCATGGTTAATAATAAAGATATTTTTGACTCGGTAAAAGTAGAGGATTTAGACAGCTCAACAGTAGAACAGCTAATTTTAAAAGCCAGAAACAATAAAGCCAAACTAAAAAACAATATTCCTGATGATAATTGGGCTACTTTAAAGTACTGGGCTAATGATGAGTCACTCAGCGATGAAGAATTTGAAAAGAATATTCAAAGTGTCGGTTTGAACCTAAAAGAAATTGATACTGCCTATAAAAGAGGTTTTATCGCCAATTCATCTATGTTCACTTATCAGGCAATTAGAAATTTGCCCATAATGATGTTTTTCTTTCTACCCATTTTTGCATTTATACTTCACCTCCTTTTCATGAAGAAAAGGTTTTATATAGAACACCTCATTCATGGTTTGCATTTGCATGCATTTGCTTATTTTATTTATGGGCTGGCAATACTTTTAATGAGCCTTTTTTCTATAGGAGAAGGATGGCTCATATTCTTAAGCTTTATCTGGGTAAGCACTTACACCCTTTTTTCAATCAAAAGACTATATCAAAACAGCTGGTCAAAATCTATATTTAAATTCTTTACTTTAGGATTTCTTTATTTAATCCTCTTATTAGTTGGATTCATTTGTGAACTGTACATTTCATTTTTAACCCTCTGATATGAAAAAGAAAATTGCTGTAAGTTGGAGTGGAGGAAAAGATGCATGCCTAGTATTGTATTATTTAATTCAGTCTCAAGATTATGAAGTAGACCATCTTCATACCGTAATTGGAGAAGAAACCAACAGAGTGGGCATGCACGGTATAAAAAAGGAATTGATAGAAGCTCAATCAAAAGCATTAAATATCCCAATCAAAATCAGCTATTTACCATCTGATAAAAGCAATAAATCCTATGAGCAAGTAATGCGTGAATATGCCGAATACTGTAAATCTAAAAATATCGACTCTATAGCTTTTGGAGATATATTTCTTGAAGATTTAAAGCAGTACAGAGAAGAAAAAATGGGTGAATCAGGTATAAAATGTATTTTTCCATTATGGGAAAAATCCACTAAAAATGTGATAAATGAGTTTTTAGATTTAGGTTTTAAAACCAAAATTTGTGCTGCTGATGCTTCAAAAGTAAAGAAGAGCATAGTCGGGCAAACTATAACAAAAGAACTTATAAATCAATTACCTACAACTGTTGATCCTTGCGGAGAAAACGGTGAATTTCACACCTTTGTGTATGATGGCTCTTTATTTCAAACAGCAATTCAAATCAGTTTACGATCCATTCATTCAAGTTTTTATGAATATGAAATTGAGGAGAATGGCACTAAGAAGAATATAAAAAGCGAATTTTATTTCGCTGAATTCGACTGAGTTACTTTTTCATCGGAAATCTTAGTTTTTTATAATTTTCTTTAAATGCGTATCCCCATCTGTGGTTTTAAAAATGATGAAATACATTCCTGCTTTCCAGTCGATTGTATTAATTATTCTTTTAGAGATGGAGGACATAGAATCTTCCAAAATGGTCCTTCCAGCTAAATTAATTACTTTAATTGAGGTGATATTTGAATTTTCATCTACTTCAATCTGAAATTTCTCTCTAACTGGATTTGGATAAAGTGAAACGTATTGCTTTAATTTTTCATCAGCATCTAACACAAAATCTTCACCTAAGTTGTCAGATGTAAAGCTAGTTGCTACACTACCATCTGCTAAAGTGACTTTGCATCTAAATCTTACCTCGGTTTCTCGAGCCTCAGAATTCGTTTCTATCCAAAGTTCAGAAGTATTAACATTGGAATAAATACTTCCTGCTGTTAGGTCAGAATAAATTCCGTCTTGAATTTGTTGCCACTGATAGCTCTCAATATCAAAGCTTTCATCAACCTTAATACTAATTTTCACCCTCTCTGCCTCAGAAACAATTTCAGGATGAGTTATAATTACGTCTTTTATATTCAATTGAACCAAAAATAACCCGCTGTTGATATCACTTATCCCTATTATTCCACTTTCAAAATAAGGATAATTACTCCAGCTTCCATCAAAGCCTCTGTTATCATTAGGAGGATATGTATCAAATGAAGCTAATTCCCTCAAATTACCTTCTGCAATTCTGGAACCATCTAAAACCACCAATCCGCTCGTATAATTAGATTGAAATATCATATTATCTTTAGTATAAAGATTGTGGTCAATAGATGCATTTTCAGCGTAATATTGCGTAAGTAATTTTGGACTATCCAAATCTCTCACATCCCAAATTAGCGTTCGTGTATTGAATCCAATATTTCGTTCATCTAATTCGTCATTTGAAATGAAATATTGTTGGTCTTCAGTTAACCAACCTTGATGAGCATATTGCGATTGGGGATAACCAATTTTTGAAATGAGGCTAGTACTAGCCTTATCATCCACATTCGCAATGGTTATGGTATTTTCATTAGCGTTAAAACAAATTTCTTTACCCTGATAATCTGTATCTGGCCCATTATAAACCACACATTGTGCGTCATGAGTATACCCATCTACATCAAAACATCCTGCAAAAACTGGATTTTTAGGATCCTGAATGTTTACAATATGCAATCCACCTTGGCCACAATTATTTGCAGCCCCCCTTGCTCCCACTATGTAAGCAAAACCAGTCTCTTCATTTATTACAATATTATGAGCACTCGATACTCCATCATAAACAGCATCACTTTCAAAAGTAATAGGAGAATCAGTTGCATCTCTTAAGCGAGTTAAATCAAAAACCTGCATTCCATGTCCGTTATTATTATCAGCTACGACAAATGCATGGTTTTCATAAACTTTAACATCCCTCCAAGGGCTGGAATTTCCTGATTCACTAGGCATTCTCCCAATAATTATCGGATTTGATGGTTCGCTAATATCTATAAAAACGACTCCATTTGTTTGACCCATAAGCACATATTCTATTCCGCTAATAGGATCAGTCCAACCCCAAATATCATTTCCTTCCACGCCTCCTTCTCCCGCTAAATCAAAATTATCTAAATGAGCAACCATGTCAATCTGATTACACGGAAAACCTGCCGCAGAGGCATTTTCACAGGGCGTTTGTGAAATAACTTGAAAGCAAACAAAGGATAAAATACTGACGGAAAATAAAAATCTGGTCATCGATAGTTTTTTAATTAATTGTACGATGTAATTGGCTGAATGATCAATATTTCGGGGTAATTCTTTTAATATGGTTTAAGACGAATGTCGCTTTCATTTGAAATATTCATTAAGTAGAAATCTAGCTGCCTGCATAGAATGCTTATTGCCACTCCTTACTTCGTTTTCAAATTTGCTCATTTTTTTGTTGATTTCTGGATTTTTATAGAAGTTTTGCTTTAAAAAATGATGAATTGTTTGGTGCATCCAATGGATGGATTGCTCTTTTCTATTCTCATTAAAAGACCCGGATTGTTTTTGTTGCAGCAGAAATTCCTGCATCGTTTTCCAAATATCCTTCAATCCCTCGTTTTGCAGCGCTGAACAAATATTTACTTTGGGTATCCAACCATTTTCATTTGCCGGAAAAAGATGAAGTGCATTTTGATATTCTCTTTGAGCATTCTTAGCATTTTTGATATTTTCTCCGTCAGCTTTATTAATTGCAATTGCATCAGCCATTTCCATTATGCCTTTTTTGATGCCTTGTAGCTCATCTCCTGCGCCTGCCAACATCAATAATAAAAAGAAATCCACCATATTTTTTACGGCTGTTTCAGATTGGCCTACGCCAACAGTCTCGATAAAAATCACATCAAAACCAGCTGCTTCACAAAGCAGCATTGTTTCTCTGGTCTTGTGCGCAACTCCTCCTAAAGCATCTCCTGATGGCGAAGGTCGGATAAAAGCGTTTTTGGACTGGCTTAATCTTTCCATACGGGTTTTGTCACCTAATATGCTTCCACCTGTTTTCTGGCTAGATGGATCAATCGTTAGAACCGCTAATTTTTTACCCATCTCCAAAATTTGGTTCCCAAAAGACTCTATAAAAGTGCTTTTACCAACTCCAGGAACTCCAGTGATTCCTACTCTGAAAGAATTTCCAGTAAAATCATATATTTCATCAATTAGCTTTGCCGCAACTTCATTATCTGACTCTAAAGTACTCTCAACCAATGTTATAGCTCTACTCAATGCTACTCTATCACCTGATAATACACCTGATTTATAATCCTCTATTGATAATCTTTTCCTTCTTTTCAAGGGCTTAATATTTTAAAAATGAAAAGATAAGACTGTATTAACACAAAATACAATTTTTAATACATATAATTGTAATATTCAATAAATTGAATTAATTTTACTATTCAACTAAAAAAATGTACTATTTCAATATAGTTTATAGATGAAGTTTTTACAAAATAGATGGGTAGATTCTCTATTAGCTACAATATTTATATTTGTGGTAATAAAAGGTTTATCTTCATTTTTAGCTGTTTTTGAAGCAATCGATGTAGTCGGTGAAGCATTAGAAGACGTGGAATTTACTGATGTTGTTTATTCCAATTTGCGGGATGCTCCACCCGCAGAAGAAGAAATTGTTCTAGTGAACATTGCAGATTTATCAAGAGAAGAAATTGCTAAGCAAATCAAGATAATCAATAAGTATAATCCAAAAGTAATTGGTCTTGATACATTTTTTCCTCAGCCAAGAGGGTGGGAAAAAGATAGTGCTCTAGCCTCTACATTATTAGAAGTTGATAACTTAGTCATGGCTTCTAAACTATTACAATTTAATGAAGAAAAACAAGCGTTTGATTCCCTAAAAATATCAGCCCCAGCATTCAGATTCAATGCAGATTTTGCATTTGCTAACCTTATAACAGAAGAAGGTGTTGAGCAAGAGGATGTAAAAACCTGTCGTTCATTTAATCCTATTCAACCATACAAAGACACAACACAATTAGCGTTTGCTGTGAAAGTTGCTCATTATTATGCACCAGAAAAGGTTCAGAAATTATTGGACAGAAACAATGAAGTAGAAATTATAAATTACAAAGGGAATACTTTAGGATCTCAATCTAATTTCGCTACAACTTTCTTTGCGTTGGATTACCACACCGTTTTATCGGAGAATTTTGTACCCGAAATGATAGAAGATAAAATTGTAATTTTCGGTTTTTTAGGGAACTACTTTGGTGATAGATACAATGTAGAAGATAAATATTATACTCCCTTAAATTTAAAATATGCGGGTCGTGGTGAACCAGATATGTACGGAGTAGTAATTCATGCCAACATCATCTCAATGATCCTAGATGAAGATTATGTATATAAGATAGATGAAACTACTCAATTTATCATCGCATTTGTGTTATGTTATTTGAATGTTTTATTATTTATGTGGATCTATTATGCTTTAAAAAACTGGTATGATGGTATAACAAAATTAATTCAGTTAGTAGAATTATTATTAATTATCGGTATCATAATTTATAGTTACCACTTTTTTAATTGGAATTTAGAATTAACACTCGCGATGGGTACTGTAGCAGTAGTAGGTGACTCCTTGGAAATTTACAATGGAGTAGTGAAAAACATGTTTACTAAAGAAGGAAGAAAAGAATTATTTAGTGTAAGCAAAAGAGAGAAAAACAAAATAGAAATCAATTAAATTTAGAATTATGAAATCTTTTATTAAAATTTTGGTTGTGGCATTATGGCTTGGTAATTACGCAGCTAATGCCCAAAGTTATGTATTTAAAGTATTGGCAAACAAAGGAGAAAATTCTGTTAAAATTGAAGGTGCAGATTGGAGTCCTTTAAAAACTGGTCAATCTTTAAATTCAGGTGATGAATTAAAATTATCAGAAGAAGCGTATCTTGGTTTAATGCACAGTTCCGGGAAAACCTTAGAAGTTAAAACGGCAGGCACTCATACTGTAAGCGGTTTGGCTGCAAACTTAAAAAGCAAAAACTCAAGCGTAGCAAGTAAATATGCCGATTTTGTAATGAACAAGATGAGTGATGATGAAGGAAGTGGCGATTACAGAAAAAGCATGGGGGCAACAGGAGCTGTTGATCGTGCTCTTGCAAGTGGAGCATCAATCAAAATAATGGCTTTAAGCTCAAGTGAAATCATCAATGATGAGGTAATCCTGAGATGGAATGAACCTAAACAAGAAGGTGAAATTGAAGAATTAGAATATGAATTAACCTTCAGTAACCTTTTTGATGAAACTATTAAAACCATTTCTGTTGATAAAACTTCTTATTTATTAGATAGATCTCAAGAACCTTTCAAAGGTGAGTCTTTCATAAAAGTGAAAGTTAAAGTAAAAGATAAAGACTTAAAATCAGATGATTACGCAATTACTATCAAGCCTGAGGAAGAATCTGCTGAAATAAAAGCTATTTTAGCGGAATTAAAAAGTGAAATCGAAGGTAAATCTGCGATGGATAAATTAATAATGGCAGCATTTTATGAAGACAATGATCTATTGTTAGATGCTTTAACGGCTTATGAACAAGCCATTCAAGCAGCCCCTAATGTTCCTGTTTTTGAAAAGGCCTATGAAGACTTTTTAATCAGAAATGGATTCACTAACTAATTAAAGTAAAATCTTATTAAAAAAAGGAAGCATTAAAACGCTTCCTTTTTTTATGCCTAAAATATTTCCTCTATGAGTAGAATTTTTATTTAAAACTATATGATATACTTATATTCATGTAATTCTTAGTGAAAAGAAATGCTTCATTTTGAATGACTTTGTCTATAAAGTTTTAAAAATTTTAGGATCCTATTTCCACAACATTAAAATTCCAGCAAACAAAATTCACCCCACTAACTTATAAGTGATATCTCACTAAGAAGTATTATATACTTTCCATAACCAACCAAATTTAAAATCATATTCATTAGTTTTGCATCATGGAAAAATAATATTCCTAATTCATTACCAATGAAATCCATATTTACACACTATGTATTTATATATTAAGTCTTTGCATATCATTTTTGTAGTAACTTGGTTTGCAGGATTATTTTATATCGTGAGGCTTTTCATTTACCAAACTGAGGCGCTACAAAAAGCGGAACCTGAAAAATCCATATTGCATAATCAGCTCAGCAAAATGTCAAGACTTTTATGGAATGTTATTACCTGGCCTTCCGCCATCATAACATTGATTTTAGCGACTACTTTACTTGTTTTGCAGCCATTTTGGTTGCAGCAGCCTTTTATGCATATCAAATTAACCTTTGTATTTTTGCTATATCTTTATCATTTCTCCTGCCATTATATTTATAAAAAACTTCAGAAAGGAGAAATCAAATATAGCTCAACACAGTTAAGAATTTGGAATGAAGTTGCAACTCTATTTCTGGTTGCCGTAGTATTCTTAATAGTATTGAAAAATGAATTGAACTGGATTTGGGGAACTATAGGTTTTATAGGATTTGGCGCTCTTTTAATGATAGCTATTAAAATTTATAAAGCCTTAAGAGAAAAATCATAATTTGTAATAGATAATCATGAATATATTAAAATCGACACTTCTTTTTGCACTACTAACCTTAATTCTTTTTAGCTGTGGTTTAGAGAATAAAAAAAATAAAAAAGCAGAATTTCCAGTATTGGGAAGAAAGCAGTATGTTGAAAAAATTGTGGATGGCAAAACGGTAATGGATACTGTAGACCATACAGTTCCAGATTTCAAATTGGTTAATCAGGATAGCAATTGGGTAACACCAGAAACATTTGAGGGAAAAGTATATGTAGCAGATTTCTTTTTTACTTCCTGCCCTACTATTTGTCCTACTATGAAGAAGGAAATGCTTAGAGTTTATGAAGCATATAAAAATAATGATGAAGTTGGCATTATTTCTCATACTATAGATCCAGAATATGATACTGTTGCTTTATTGAAAGATTTTGCAGAAAGGCTTGATGTTGAAGCTCCAAAATGGAATTTCGTAACTGGTGAGAAAGAAATTATTTATGAACTCGGTCAAAAAGGATACATGGTCACAGCCATGGAAGATGAGAATGAAGAAGGTGGATTTCTTCATAGCGGTGCCTTTTTATTAGTAGATAAAGAGCGAAAAATAAGAGGCGTTTATGATGGCACTCGCTCAGAAGAAGTGGATAAACTCATTACCGATATTGAATTACTTTTAGCTACTTATGAGGAGTAAAGCAGCGTACTTTTCCATTATCGTTTTTAGTATTGCTCTATTTTCCTGTGGAAGATATGAGGAATTTAAAAATTCGGCTACTGAGAACTATCCTGATGCAAAAATGCAAAAGTATGCAAAGTATATGATTCAAGGCAAACAACTTTACACAACACATTGCAGCAATTGCCATCAAGAAAATGGCGATGGGCTGGGAAAACTTTTCCCCCCATTAGCAAAGGCAGACTATATGTTAGCTGATATTCCCAGAACTATTTGTGGTATAAAATACGGTTTGAAGGGTCAAATTGAAGTGAATGGTCAGACTTATAATCAAGCCATGCCAGCATTGGATAGATTAAGTAATTTAGAAATAGCCGAAATTTCAACTTATATCTATAATAGTTGGGGGAATGAAAAAGGTATGATTGAAATTAAAACAATTAAAGAATCACTCTCCAACTGTCCATAACTTGAGTTATTGATTTAAATAAGCTTCGGCTTCTGAAATACTATTTTTCATTTCATCACTCACTTCATGTATAGAAGCTTTTTGTTGAGTTAAATACTCTATTTTTTCCTCATCAGACATGTCTTCCATTCGAGGATCGTAATTCCGCATCCAATTCATCATAGCTTTATCTGAACTTTCCAGCGAATTAATTAACTCTTGAATCTTTTCACTTTCTCTTGTATCGATAGAATCTTGCTTCCTCTTTAGAGAACTCTTTAAATTCATAATAACATCCATCTTAGGCATTACCTCATCATGAACTTGAATAGTCTCAGCTTTAAGATTATCAATCTCTTTTTCCTTTGAATCGCAGCCGATTATTAATAACCCGACTAAAAACAAACTTAAATTAATAACAATTTTCATATCACATAGTAAAATGATTTAACTCGAAAACGGTAACAAGAGATGTAGGTTTCCTAATCTTAAGTTAAGGAATTGACTTATAAAAAACAGTTTTATTTTCTTCAGAACTGTAGATGAAGCAATTTGGAAACTTATACAAATAACTACAAACTGCTAAATCTTTCATAGCATAAAGTGCGTGAAAAAAGGAGAGCGAAAGCAAGGTGAAAAGTAAAATTCGATCTGCAAAAAAAGCTAAGATAAACGGAAGTATGGAAAAAAGTATAAACGTAAAACCGCAAATCAAATAATATTTTCTTTTACTAAGAACAAAATCATTTGCTTGCACATTGAATCGAAATAAATTCCAATTCCACTTGAAGCGAATACTTTTCGCACCATAATATTTAAAAGCCAGCGAATGAATTAACTCATGCAAAACTGGGCTAATTAACAGAGAGATTAATAACCCACCTGTAATACCTACTATCCATAATCTGGATTCAATTGCTATCAATTCGTAATTAAAAAAAAGATAGCAGACTCCAAATAAACCAATAAGTAAATAAACCCCATAAATTTTAGTGACAAGATTTTTTCTTCGAATGAATGTAGCTATAAAAAGCAGCCATTCTGAGCTATCCACTATGGAAAGCATGTTTTTATAGTGACGATTATTTTTCAGTAACTCTGGACTCATAATTTAAAGTTACATTAAAAACAGAGCGAAAATTCAAAAAGCATGTTAAGCTTTGATGAACTTTATATGCAAATGGACTAAAAAAAACAGCTATGTTTCCAGAGCTGCTTCCATTAATTTTCATGAATCAAGATGAACTTATTTTTTAGCCTTCTCAGCTTTTTCCGCTTTCACAGCTTTCTTTTCCAGCTCGTCTCCATTTATTTTTGCCCTAATTTTGGCTTCCAATTCATCCATCAATTCTGGATTATCCAAAATTAAAGATTTAACAGAATCTCTACCTTGTCCTAATTTATTATCCATATAAGAGAACCAAGAACCTGCTTTCTTAATAATATCTAATTCTACACCTAAGTCAATGATCTCTCCTACTTTAGAAATGCCTTCGCCATACATGATGTCAAACTCTACTACTTTAAATGGAGGAGCCATTTTATTTTTCACCACTTTCACTTTTACTCTGTTCCCAGTGATATTATCAGGGCCTTCTTTGATGCTTCCTATTCTTCGGATATCTAATCGAACAGAAGCATAAAATTTTAATGCATTACCACCAGTAGTAGTTTCAGGGTTCCCGAACATTACTCCGATTTTCTCTCTTAACTGATTGATAAATATACATGAGCAGCCTGTTTTGCTAATTGCCCCGGTCAGTTTTCTCAAAGCTTGAGACATCAACCTTGCTTGAAGTCCCATTTTACTATCTCCCATTTCACCCTCTAGTTCACCTTTAGGAACCAAAGCAGCTACTGAATCAATAACTACTATATCCAAAGCTCCAGAGCGAATTAAATGTTCAGCTATTTCTAATGCTTGCTCACCACTATCAGGCTGAGATATCAATAAGTTTTCAGTATCAATGCCTAACTTTTCCGCGTATCCTTTATCAAAAGCGTGCTCAGCATCAATAATTGCAGCCATTCCGCCAGCTTTTTGAGCTTCAGCAATACAATGCATTGCTAAAGTTGTCTTACCTGAAGATTCAGGGCCGTAAACTTCAATTACTCTTCCTCTTGGGATACCACCTATTCCTAAAGCTATATCTAAACCTAAAGAACCTGTGTGAATGGAAGGAACATCCATTACTTTCTCATCACTCAACTTCATGACAGAACCTTTCCCGTAAGTTTTGTCCAGTTTATCAATAGTTAGTTGTAATGCTTTTAATTTTTCGCTTTTTTCGCTCATCTTTAATATTTTGTATAGGGCTTATTCGTAACTTGCTGCATCGAATTTAGCAGGAAAAGAAACAATTGCCAAATGCTTTAGCCGTGCTTTATAACTAAATTTTATGCAATTCAAATTTATTAGTTTTTTTATCATTATTTTAACCTTTTGTGTTAATTCATTGACAGCCCAATTAGACAATTCAGGTTTAGAGCAGAAAATTAGAAAAGATAGTAGCTTAAATACACCCTTCAGCTTTTCACTAAGGGTTCTTTCCTTTAATAAGAATAATGAATACTTTAATCGGATTGTGAAAGGATATACATTATTTGGCACCAGATTTACACCTAGCATTGGATATCAGCTACATGAGCAAGTTAACATACAAGCAGGTATTTTTCTTCAGAAAGATTTTGGGAACAATAATTTAACCTATTCCATACCCTATTTCAGTATTTTATACGATTGGAATAATAGCCAATTGATTTTTGGAAATTATAATGGATCCATTCATCATAGAATGCTCGAACCTTTGGAAGATTTCGAAAGATTACTAGTTGAAGATCCTGAAAATGGTATTCAATATCTTTATAATACTGATAAAATATTCTTTGATGCATGGATAAACTGGGAGAAAATGATTTACCAAGATTCCCCATTCAAGGAAGAAGTTTCTGGTGGATTGGTCAGCAAGTATAATATAATTGAAAACAATGGAAATACTCTTGCTTTGCATTATCAGTTTAGAGGATATCATCGTGCTGGGCAAATAGACGCTTTAAGAGGACAACCTTTGGTAACACGATTTAATAATGCTGTTGGTGCTTCATTTCATAAAAAAAGTAACTCAGGATTTATTCACGGTCATAAATGGGAAGGCTATTTCCTACATTATATTGACAACAGTAGTAATTTCCGACTGCCCTACACACAAGGTTATGGGTATTATCTAAATGGAACGTTAGAGACAAAAATTGGGGATTTTATGCTGAGTTATTGGTATGGTGATCATTTTTATTCTTATAAGGGCGGAAGATTGTATCAATCTTATACTACTGATCCAAATTCAAGATATTTTGAAGATAAAAGACAGCTATTGATTTTGAGAGTAATGAATGAATTCCAAATTGGCGAGTCTACCACTTTGTTATTACGATTCGAGCCCTATTGGGATTTTAAAAATCAACTCTTTGAATTCTCTCATGCTATATATTTCAATATTTTCAAGACTCTTCCCATAAGTAAAAATAAGTGAAGTCTGTTTTTCGAAAAATATTATTGCTTTTTATTACGGTCTGCACTCTTTTTGTTGTACTAAAATGGGATTTAATTCGATATGGTTGGCAGCAAGCCAGAGGTCAGATCGCTATAATGTATAATGCTGAACCACTAGCTCATTTTCTTGAAAATCCCTCTTATCCTGATTCATTGAAAGCAAAAATTAAACTGGTAGAAAAAGTTAAAACTTTTGCTAATGCTGAATTAGGATTCTCCTCCGAAAGTCAATACGAAAAAATGTTTGACCAAAAAGGAAAAGAACTGATGTGGGTTGTCACAGCAGCCTTGCCCTACAGCCTTGAAAGTTATAAATGGAATTTTCCTGTTTTGGGGGAAGTCAGTTATAAAGGATTTTTTATAGAAAAAGAAGCTATTAAACTAGCTCAACAGCTCACCAAAAAAGGATATGATGTACGAGTTAGAACAGCCAGCGCATGGTCAACATTAGGTTGGTTGAATGATCCTTTGTTAAGTAATGTCCTTAATTTAAGCAATGGCAGATTAGCAGAATTAATTTTGCATGAACTAACGCACGATGAGATATTCATAAAAGATAGCATTGAGTTCAACGAAAATTTAGCTTCATTTTTTGGTCAAGAATTTACAAAAAAGTTTTTCAAGAAACAGTTAGAACGCTATGCGTCAGAGCTTTATGATTACTTACTCCACCTTGAAGATAGGCACACCTTAAATAAGTTTGTTAGAAACTATTTACCAAGATTCGATAGTCTTTATCAAAAAATAGAGGGGTTGAGCACAATCGAAAAGGAAAATCAAAAATTTTATTTAATTGAAAAATTTAAACAAGATTTGAGAAATCAAAAATTTAAAAATCCAAAGTATACAGACTTTATAAAAAGTGAAATTGATGTGAACAATGCTTTTCTTCTTTCCTATAAACGTTATTCTGGTCATCAAGAACTTTTGGAAAGAAAATTACAAACTCAATTTGATGGGGACATTGGAAAAATGTTGGATTTTTATCAAAAGAACTACGATTCTTTATAATAGATATATCTTTAAGTTTAATTAGATATTAAGAAATTGTTATTACCATTTTAATCGCTTAATTTATAAATATTTTTATCGAATTTAGCCTAAAACAAAATACAACTAACCATGGGAAACAAGCAAAGCCACAAAGTGCTTGTCGTTGATGATGAATCAGACATTTTAGAGTTATTAGAATATAACCTTATTAAAGAAGGCTATGAGGTAAAAACAGCTCAAGATGGCAAGACGGCAGTTGAAAAAGCTCAAAAATTTCAGCCACATCTTATTTTGCTTGACATCATGATGCCCAATCAGGATGGAGTAGAAACTTGCCGACAATTAAGAGAAAATCCTGAATCAGCTAATGCATTTATTATATTTCTGACAGCTCGTTCGGAAGAATATTCAGAAGTTGCTGCTTTTGAAAATGGTGCAGATGATTACATCACTAAGCCCATTAAACCACGAGCGTTAATGAGTAGAATAAATGCTTATTTCAGGCGAGATGTTAAAAAACAAAAAGACAGCAACAAAATCACAATTGGCAATTTAACCATAGACCGAACGAGCTATACAGTAACGGTAGATGGCAAACAAGTGTCATTGCCTAAAAAAGAATTTGAATTATTATATTTCCTTGCCCAAAATCCCAATAAAGTATTTAATAGAGATGATTTATTGCAAAACATTTGGGGTTCGGATGTATACGTTTTGGCTAGAACTGTGGATGTTCATGTTCGTAAAGTCAGAGAAAAAGTGGGAGATGGATATATTTCTACTGTTAAAGGAGTAGGATATAAATTTGATATGGAGTAAAATAATCTATGCTTTTTAATTCCAGAGGAGTTTCTGTTTTATTGGCTATAACAATTGCTATTGTTACCACTGCTTTTTTAAGTTTGTTAGAAGGAATTAGCAACACAGCCTTAATTCTAACTTTTATTTTATCGTCTTCATCTGCTTATTTATTGATTAGCATCGTGCTGGAATTTCTTTTTTTCAAAGAAATCAATAAACTCTATGAAGTTTTTAACAAGCTAGGAGAAAAAGATTATTCCTTTGTGAATGATATTGAAACTCAACAATCATTTAATCCTTTAAGAAAAATTAATCAAGAAATTTTTAGCTATGCTGCCAATAAGCAGCAAGAGATTGATGATTTGAAAAGGATGGCAACCTACAGGAGAGAATTTCTGGCCGATGTATCTCATGAATTAAAAACTCCTATTTTTGCAGCCCAGGGCTTTGTTTATACCCTTATTGATGGAGCAGTAAGAGACAAAAAAGTAAGAGGTAAATTTCTTAAAAAAGCTGCTAAAAGTTTGGATGGACTAGAAATGCTTGTTAATGATTTATTAACACTTTCACACATTGAAGCTGGAGAAATCACCATGCATTTTGAGGAACTAGATTTACTAGCCTTAGTAGAAGATGTTTTTGACCAATTTGAAGGGAAAGTAGATAAAAAAAATATTGTCATCCAATTCGATAAGACGTATGAATCTCCTATAAATGTAATAGCGGATTATCAGCGGATTTATCAAGTTATTGTTAATTTGATATCCAATGCAATAAAATATTCCGATGAAAATACCGAAATTGTGGTTGGTTTTGAAATAACTGAAAAAGATGTCACCATTGCCATACAAGACCATGGCGCTGGAATTTCACCAGAACACATTAAAAGGATATTTGAAAGGTTTTACAGAATTGATAAAAGTAGATCCAAGGAAAGAGGCGGAACCGGCTTAGGATTAGCAATTGTAAAGCATATTATAGAAGCGCATGGTTCATCTGTATCCGTGACTAGTACAGTGGGGAAAGGCTCCTTATTTAGTTTTAAGCTTCCTGTTAAAAAAGCACCTGAACCTTATGTTCCGGTTCAGGACGAGGAAGAAGAATCAGAATAGATTAATTTAATTTTAGAATGTATTACAAATCATTAAAACCTCTCATCATTGATGAAACAGAGGATTATATATTTATTAATAAACCACCCTTTGTTTCCACATTAGCGGATAGAAATGACCCTGTAACCATATTATCATTAGTAAAAAAACACAATAATGATTATCAAATCTGTCACAGATTAGATAAAGAAACATCTGGGGTTTTATTGGTTGCAAAAAATGCTGAAGCTTATAGAAATGCTTCTATGCAATTTGAGCACCGACAGGTTGAGAAAATATACAATGCGATAGTCGATGGTCTGCATCAATTTAAGGAGGAAGAAGTGAATTTACCATTGCACACCACGGCATCAGGTTATGTAAAGATTTCTCATAGACAGGGAAAAAATGCTAGAACAATTTTCAATACAGTTGAAACTTACAAAAAACATTCCTTAATAGCTTGTAAACCCGAAACAGGTAGAATGCATCAAATCAGGGTACACTTGGCCTCTTTAAATGCTTCCATCACAGGAGATGAAACTTATGGTGGGGAAGCTTTGTATTTATCCTCCTTTAAAAAGAATTTTGTGAAGGGTAAAGAAAAAGAAGAACAACCTATAATTAAAAGATTTGCACTACATGCAGTTACCATAAGTTTGGCGGATTTAAATGGTCAAATTATATCAGTTGAAGCACCCTACCCTAAAGACATAGAAGTGGCACTTAAGCAATTGAGAAAAAATAGATAATCTTAAAAAGGCATTTTATTTTGAAAAAGCGTAAAACAAGGGGTAAATCAATGCGATTTTTTTCGTAGGATGTTGTTTTTCAATTAATAAGCTTCTATCTTTGTGTCCCTTTTAGCAGGTAGTTCGCCCGATCACAAATGTTCACTATCTGTAAAAAGCTAATTAATAAGGAGTTAAGAACTAACAAAAAGAAAAAATAGTGGATACGCTTAGTTACAAAACCATCTCGGCAAATAAAGCAACAGTTGAAAAAGACTGGGTTGTAGTAGATGCTGCAGGAAAAGTATTAGGTAGATTTGCCAGCGATGTAGCCAAAATTCTTCGTGGTAAAAATAAACCAAGTTTTACACCTAATGTGGACTGTGGTGATAATGTTATCGTTATCAATACAGACAAAATCCTTATGACTGGGAAGAAATGGGATGATAGAGTTTACCAACACTACACAGGTTATCCTGGTGGTCAGCGTGAAATCACTCCTCGCCAGTTGAAAGCAAAATCTTCTACTTTACTAGTGGAAAGAGCTGTAAGAGGTATGTTGCCAAAAAACAGATTGGGCAGAGACTTATTCAGAAACCTTTATGTCTATGAAGGAGCTGAGCACGGTCATGATGCACAAAAACCTAAAGTTAAAGAAATCTAAAAAATCAATAGATGGAAATCATAAACACCATTGGTAGAAGAAAAACATCTGTTGCAAGATTGTATATGCAGTCGGGCAAAGGTGCTATTACCATTAACACAAAAGACATAAAGGATTACTTCCCTACTGAAATTCTTCAAGCAATCGTTAACCAGCCATTTGCTACAACAAAAACTGAGGGGTCTTTTGACCTAAAAGTTAATGTTGATGGTGGTGGTGTTTCAGGTCAAGCTGAAGCTGTACGATTAGCAATTTCTCGTGCTCTTTGCGAACTTGATCCTGAACACAGACCAGCATTGAAGGCTGAGGGATTCCTTACTAGAGACCCTAGAATGGTTGAACGTAAGAAATACGGACGAAGAAAAGCGAGAAGAGCATTCCAGTTCTCTAAACGTTAATTTTTTACACAACAATTATAAATTTAAAAACTTATGGCTAAGCTTGAGTACAACGACTTACTTGAAGCTGGTGTCCATTTCGGACACTTAACAAGAAAGTGGGATCCTAAAATGGCTCCTTACATTTTCATGGAGCGTAATGGCATCCATATCATTGACTTGAATAAAACGTTGGCTGCTTTAGATGAAGCATGTCATGCTATCAAGAACCATGTTCGTTCTGGAAAGAAAGTTTTATTCGTTGCTACAAAAAAACAAGCACAAGACATTGTGATGGAAGAGGCAAAAAGATTAAATATGCCTTATGTAGTGGATAGATGGCAAGGTGGAATGATGACCAACTTTGCAACTATCAGAAAGTCATTGAAAAAATTGGCTAACATCGATAAGATGCAAAAAGAAGAGTCATATCTTAATCTTGCAAAAAGAGAAAGATTGATGATTCAGAGAGAGAAAGAAAAAATGGAGAGAGTTTTAGGCGGTATCGCTGACTTGAACAGACTTCCATCTGCACTTTTTGTTATCGATATTAAAAGAGAGCACATCGCAATCAAAGAGGCTCAGAAATTAAACATCCCTGTTTTTGCAATGGTGGATACGAACTCTGACCCTACTCAAGTTGATTATCCAATTCCTGCTAATGATGATGCCTGGAAATCAATCAGCTTGATTCTGAAATCTTTCGGAAAAGCAATTGAAGAAGGTTTGATGGAAAGAAAAGCTGAGAAAGATGATGCTAAAATGAAACAAGCTGAAGAAGAGAAAAAAGCTGTAGATACTAAAGAAGAATCTAAAAAAGAGGAAGCTTCAGAAAAATCTGCTGAATAGAATTTCTAATGAACAATATTGAATAAATAAGTAATTGAACATCGGACTCGTTTCGGTGTTCAATTTTTATTTAACCCTTTCCATAAAATTATTATTAAACTTAAAATCAATTAAGCATGGCTATTACAGCACAAGAAGTAAAAAAGCTAAGAGAAATAACAGGTGCCGGCATGATGGATTGCAAAAAGGCATTAACTGAAGCTGATGGTGATTTTGACAAAGCCATTGAATATTTAAGAAAAAAAGGACAGAAATTATCTGAAAAAAGAGCAGATAGAGAAACCACCGAAGGGAACGTATTCATCAAAACGAATGATGACCAAACTCAGGCTTTCTTAATTTCTTTGACTTGTGAAACTGACTTCGTTTCTAAAAATGAGGACTTTCAGAAATTCGGTAATGCAATTATTTCTAAAGTTGCAGCTGAAAAGCCTGCAAATATTGATGCTTTAAAAGCGATTCCTTATGAAGATGTTACTATCGGAGAAAAAGTAACAGAAATGGTTGGGAAAATCGGTGAAAAAATCGAAATCAGCCACTACGAAACTTTAGCAGGTGAGAAAGTAGTTTCTTACGTTCACGCTGGAGCTAAATTAGGCGTTTTGGTTGCTTTGAAAAACACTGGTGGTGTTGATGTAACTGAAGCTGGTAGAGATGTTGCAATGCAAATTGCTGCTATGAATCCAGTTGCTGTTGATAAAGATGGAGTTGATTCTACTATAATCGAAAAAGAAATCGAAATAGGAAAGGAAACTGCGCGTCAAGAAGGTAAGCCAGAAGAAATGTTAGAAAAAATTGCTCAAGGAAAATTGAATAAATTTTTCAAAGAAAGTACTTTATTACCTCAAGCTTTCGTAAAAGATAATAAAACTTCTATTGCTCAATACTTAGATACAGTTAACAAAGGGATGACTGTTACTGAATTCAAGAGAGTAGCGATTGGATAATTAAGATCCAAGATTCTAGAACCTAGATTCTAGATTTTAGATATAAGATAAAAAGCCTTTGGATAGTATATTCAAAGGCTTTTTTGTGTTTAAGGTGTTAGTTCAAAAGTTGCTTTACAATGGTATCAGGAATTGATTTTAAATCATCATCATTATCAATGTCGGTCAACTCCTCCAGTAATTCAAATTTTAAGTGTAAATTTTTGAAATCTTGAAGAGTATCAAGAGCTACGGATTCAGTACTCCAATCTTTATTTTGAAAAAATTCAGGATGTAATTGATTCATGCCTAGCAAATAATATCCACCATCATTACTTGGGCCTAAAACTGCATCTTTATTTTCTAAGGATTTGAAAGCATGCTCTATGACTTTCTCATCCAAAGCATAACAATCACTTCCAATGATGCAGACTGACTCGTAGCCTGCCTCAAATGCTTCTTCAAAGGCTGATTTCATTTTTATTCCCAAATCAGGATTTTGATTTTGTAAATGTTTGAAGAACGGTATTATATTAGGCCATAAATCGTTTTCATCTATAAAAGAAGAGTAATAGATTGCTTTATCGGCATTTACATTTTCAACCACTTCCTTGGTACGAATAAGCATGTTTTGATAAAAATTCAATGCTTTTACATCGCCTATGGTGGCAGCTAATCGGGTTTTACATTTTCCCAATTCTGGATTTTTGACAAAAATAATGAGTAATCGCTTCTTATTCATAAACCTTGATTCCTTTTCCTTCTTCCAACCATTTACCCCACCGCTTATTGTAAGTATGCACGCTATCGGTTACTTCCCCTTCTTGGTTAACTACATCAAATCCTTGATTTTTCCATTGGAAAATGCCACCATACATATTGCTAACATTTTCATATCCTGCTTTCTTAAGCTTCTCTCCTATTTTCTCACTCCTATAACCCACAGAACAATAAACGACTACTTCTTTATCCTTTGGTATGTCTTTCACCTGAGAAATATCAAAGTGGTCGTATCCTACAAATTTAGCATTGGGTAAATGACTAACAGTAAATTCTCTTGCTGATCGAGTATCTAAAATCACTACATCCTTGTTTATCAGTTTCTCTTTTACTTGATGTGGCTTTACAAGAGGCACTGTATTGCTATAAAGCGATTGTAGCTTTTGGTCGTAAGACTGCTGGCCACAAGCCACTAAGGATTGTAAAAATGAAAATAACATAATATTGAGCCAGATTTTAAGCATGTAGTGTTTTCCTAATATTAGATTTCTGTATAAGTTCAAATACGATGAAAGTTATCAATGAGATGTATTCAACCGCAATTATACCTAAATGTTCTTGATAACCTGATTGAGAATAACCCCAATAAGTGAAGAAAATGGTAAAACTCCATAAGACGGGAAATTTATAATTACTTAATATCCCTAAAACCAAAATTGGTAGAACATACCAAGGATGAACTGTGGTTGCCAATAGAAAGTAAATGATATAAGTCCACAACATTCTTTCGGGCAATTTCATTTTTGATGAAGCAATCAAACTGAATATGACCATACCAAAAAATGCTAAAATACCCATCAATGGGCCTGCAGTGGCAATTATGTTATAACCCTTAAAAGCAAAACCAACTTCACGAATCAAATAATAAAGGCTTGCATTGAATTCAAAATTTTGGAAATAGAGAGAAGTACTGGTCAAAATTCCTTCAATTGCATCAGAAAATAAAAAGGGGAGAAAACTGATGATTGTCACTAAACATACCAATAAAACAAACTTTATATATTGCTTCAAATCTAACTTTTTGAAAAAACTTGCTAGCAAAATTAAGGGGACTAATTTAAAGCTTATAGCCAATCCCAGCCCCATAGCACTCTTAAAAACATTTCTCCTTTCAAATTCATAAATAGACCAAACCAGAAAGAAAATCACAAAAGCCTCAAAATGGAGGTTTCCGGTTAATTCTAAAATCACAAGTGGATTGAAAGCATATAAAATCAATAATTTTGAGTCTTTTCCATACTGTTTCAAGACTTTGGGAAGCATAATTAAAGTGCTAATCTCAGCTAATATTATAAACAATCGAATAGTGAGGATACCCAAAATTGTGTTTTCAACTATACCTCCAATAGCAAAAATCAATTGATTGAGTGGCGGATAAATGCTGTAATAATGAGGTGAATTAAGCTGAGCGAATAATTCAGGACTCAAAATATTTTCCTTAGAAATGACTGAAGGTAAATAAGCATAGGCATCCACTCCTTCCCACCATAATTTTCCATCCCAAAGAAAGCGATACACATCTTCCGATAAGTTTGGAGTCAACAGCAATAAAAGTAATCTGAAAATGATTCCAAAAGCAATTATTTCTTTTAAGGTGAAATCATTTTTTCTATCCGCAGAAAATAAATAAAGAGCAAAAAGTATTACAAATTGGCCAATCAGAAGTGTGCTTTCGTATCGAAAAGTAAAATAACTGATGCTGATGAGCAATGTGCCAAAAATCACAACGGCTATATACTTCCAATAAGTCTTCAATTTATTTGAGTTGTGGTTTTACCGAATGATAAAATACCATTAAAAACCCCATCATCAACATTAAATGGAAAATGATTAGTCCATAATCACCTAAGCTAAATCCTAAGAAGATGGCAAAAGCAAAATACAAGGCCAGTAACAATTCTAAAACACTAAGCCAGCTGAATTGCAATTTGATATATTGATTATCCTTCCAGCTTTTATTCTTGTCAGAAATATTGAATTTGGGCGTACGTATAAATGCTGATTTGAAACCGAGCAAACCTTCAGCTACTGCCAAGGCATTATGCAAAGACAAGCCCATGGATACCGTGATAAAAATTGGAAAAGTTTTAAAAAAATATTTACCGTGTGCTTTCCCTTTCATGAGATGCTTATTGGCAACCCAATAGAAAATGGCGATTGAGAAAAATCCTAATAAAAATACGCTTCCAATCTGGAATAAAATTGCTAATTCAGGATGAATACTTTTAATCCAAAGCATAGGAACGCTAAGCACAGCAGTAATCAAAATTGCAATAAATATTGAGCTATTGAATAAATGGAAAAATGCATGTAGTTTATTAAAGAATCCAATCGGTGCTTTCAAAACTTTCAGAAAATTCTTTCGTGCTGTTTCTGCTCCTCCTTTGTTCCATCTAAATTGTTGAGATTTAATGGCTGGCATTATGATCGGCAATTCAGCGGGAGATTCTATATCTTCCCTATAAAGAAATTCCCACCCCTTTAATTGCGAACGATAGCTCAAGTCCAAATCTTCTGTTAAGGTATCGGCTGACCAGCCTCCAGCATCTTCTATTGTTTTTTTTCGCCATACTCCGCCTGTTCCATTAAAGTTTATGAAGGAGCCCGCTGTGTTTCTACCCACTTGTTCCACTGTGAAATGTGCATCTAATCCGAAAGCTTGTAAGCGAGTGAGAAGTGAATAATCTTTATTGACATGACCCCATCGAGTTTGAACCACCCCAATTTTTTCATTTTGAAAATGAGGAACGGTTGCTTTCAAGAAATGGGGCTGCGGTAAAAAATCAGCATCGAAAATTGCTATGAATTCAGCATCCGTCATTTCCATACCATATTTTAAAGCACCTGCTTTAAAATCGACCCGGTCGGCTCTTCGGATGAGTTGAATATTTTTACCTTTTGATTCCCAATAGTTGGCTTTAGCTTCTAGCATTTCAGTTGTTTCATCAGTAGAATCGTCCAATAACTGAATTTCAAGTGATTCATTGGGATAATCTAATTCACAAACTGCATCAACCAGTCGGTTGACCACATATTTTTCATTATATATAGGCAACTGCACACAAACTTTTGGATAATCTCCCTTCATTTGTGGTGTTTCTACAGCTTGTTTCTTTTGCTTTTTCTTAGCTTTCAGATAATGAAAGGTCAGGTGCAGTTGTCCTAAACTAAAAAAGAATATAAAAAATAAGCTGAGCCCATAAAGTACAATAATAAACCACTCCCAAATCATGCTTATAAATATTTAAAAATGGTATATAAAATTTTATATCCTGCCATAATTGTTCCATATACTGTGCCTGAAACCTTAGATTTCCCAATTCGGTTTCTATATGCCATCGGCACTTCCGAACATTTTAATTTCATTTTGGCTGCTTTAACCTGCATTTCTACTGTCCAGCCAAAGGTTTTATCTTGCATATTCAATTCAATCAATTTATCAAATCGAATCGCACGAAATGGACCCAAATCTGTAAAGCGATAACCATAAAATAGATTAATTAACCTTGTCGCAAGCCAATTTCCAAAAACCTGCGGGAAAGTCATGCTTCCCCCTTCTCTTTCTCCAAGTGCTCGTGACCCAATTACCATATCCATTTCTTCTTTCAAAATCGGTTCCACCAAATCAGGTAATTGCTCTGGATAATCAGAATAATCCGCATCCAAGAAAACAATAATATCAGGTTGTTGAGTTTTGGACTTCACATATTCAATTCCCTTCAAACAAGCATTACCATAGCCTTTTATAGGCTGATCCAAAACCAATGCTCCCTCTTTCTCTGCAGACTGTCGAGTTTGGTCTGTAGAATTATTATTAATTACCACAATCTCTTCCACCCACGCTCTGGGAATGGCCTTCACCACCTTACCAACGGCATTTTCTTCATTGTAGGCAGGAATGATGACTACTATTTTTGAATCCATTTACTTAATTAAACTGCAAAAGTACAAATTCGCTAGTTTTAATATGTCTCTGTATAGACAAAATTCAAGAATAAAACGGAATAATTGTCAGTACAACCTTGTCCACTACGCCATAATGGCTTAATAAATTAAACAATCTACTTTGGAATAAGTTTTGACCACAGTTGATAGATTATAAAATTCAAAAATTATGAATTTACTAAAAAACAAAGACGTATTAAGAAATCTACTTTTTCAAGGCGACCAATTAAACACTTTGGCGGGTGGAGTTGCAAAAATAGATTTTAAAATTGAACATCTAGAAGATGGATTCTCTATTATAGTTCAGGCACCAGGAATTGCAGCAGAACAATTGAAAGTTATTTCTGACCGTAGTTCATTACAAATCTTTGCGACTATAAATCATCCGTCAGAGAAATTTGGAGTTATGATCCCATTATTTTATAGAAAAGTGGATTTACCAATTTTTGCAGATACGGATGATGTTGATGCAGTTCACCATGATAGTCGTTTGGAAATTTTTGTACCGATAGGTAAAAACAGCACTAGCAGTAAAAAAGAAATTAAAATTCAACAAATATAAACCTGCGTGCAGGCTTTAAGTCTGCATTGAATTCATATGTAGTAAATCCTCACCTTAACATAAACTGTTATGAGATGAGGATTTTTTATTTATCCTAAAACCTGCTTTGAAAGTATCATTACTTTAACCAACCAATCAATTAGAACCGTTAAAGGGTGGTTCCTTAAGAAATTGCTTTAAAATCTTTATCTCGATGAAAAAGGTAAACATCTGCATTTAAAGCATAGGCGGCAATTAAACAATCGTAACTTTTTCTGACCGTTATTCCTTCTTTTCTTACATTAAAATATAATTCAGCGGCTTTTAGCGAGACTTGAAAAGGGTCAAATAGAAGTTTTATCAATCCATTTAACAAATCTTTTAATCTATTTAAATCCATTTGGTGTTTTACGCCTTGCAGAATCTCCTGATAAATTGGTGGACAAATACATACCTTATCTTCTTCGAGTAACTTAAGAACTTTATTTTTGGTTTCTAAATCAGTCCCATTAAGAAAATAATCCAAATGCTAGGGCTAATTATTACCATTTTAATCTGCTCTCATTTTATTTAAATCGCCTTCCCAAGTCACTTTACCTGCCAAAGCAGCTAATTCATCTCTTTTAATTTTTTTCAGGTAATTTTCTAGTGCTTGTTGAACTGCAGCTTTTTTAGTTCTAATTGTTCCTCTTTCCATAATCTTATCAATCAAACCTGACTCGATTTCAATTATTAGTTATCATCTTATTGGTTATTTATTTAAACAAAAAAAACAAGTTTTATCCACAAACAATTCAAAATTTGGACAGTGTACTAATTAGGACAGAGATTTCTCAAGTCAAAATCCTATAATTTAAATCTGGAATACGATTAAGTCCCTCTATTAATTCATTGCTATTCATGCCATGACTCGAGTCATATAATGAATTTGAGAGCATTGGAATGAGGAAACTGAGGTTTACAGTTTGTAATAAACCAAACTATTGTAAAAAGCATATCTTCTATCCTTAATAATCCTACTTTTATCGAAAACAATTCCTTTCCTATAAAATTATCGGTTACCTTACATATATTTCAATTGCAACCAAATGAGCCAACAACCCCGCTTCCTTAAACTATTACGCTTAATTAGCCTTCTATCTTCTGGAAGAAAATATACTGTAAAAAAACTGGCAGCATTTTTAGAAGTTACCTCAAGAAGTGTCTATCGAGCTTTTGACACACTGGAAGAAGCCGGGTTTTTGTTAGATAAAGATTTTGAAGATCAGTATTTTCTACATGAAAATCTAGAATCGAGATTACATCCAAAATTTAGTCCTGAGGAATTGGAATACATCAGGCAGTGGGCTGGAGCACTAAAAGAACACCCCACCATGAATAGCATTTTGCTTAAGCTCTTTCAGGATAGTGAGCTCCCTGCTGTTAAGGAAATATTGATGAAAGCCCGACTGCAGCAATTAGCCGAAAAATGCAAACATGCTTTAGAAGATAACAACCAGGTTTTGATTAAAAATTATCATTCAGCAGAAAGTGGTGAAATTAAAGACCGTTTATTGGAAATCATAGAAATAAAACCAGATTACCGAAGTCTTTTAGGCTTCGAAATTGAAAGTAAACAATCTAAAATATTCAAACTGGAGCGAATGGCGGATGTCATCATTCTAAAGACTAAAACCCAACACCATTCCCATTATCAAAAACCTTTAGTAGATTTATTTGGCATGTCTGGTGATCATGAAAGATGGATAGAACTCCATTTAAGTATGAGAGCCTATCATTTAATGCGAGAAGAATTTCCGGCAACTGTAGATTATCTTCATCATGAAAATGATAACTATTTTTTCCATGGTCCAATCAGAGCTAATGAAGGAATAGGAAGGTTTATTTTGGGACTTCCTGGTGAAATCAAAAAAGTGAAAGACGATAAATTATTAAACTATATGAAAGAAAAAAGAGCAGTAGAAAAGTGGGTATGACGCTAATTGTCAATGATCTTTATAAAATTTACAGATAAATTAAAATTATGCGATTTAAGATTAACCTTAATAGAAGCGGAAGTGGTAAATTTTTACCGATAAATTATCAGTATGAGCTTTCCTCATTAATTTATAAAATTATAGATCGGGCTGATACTGATTTTGCTCAATATCTACATAATAACGGCTATACTGTTGCTGGAAAAGCATTTCGGTTATTCAATTTCTCACGATTAAGTTTTGATAAATATAAAGTGTATGGAGATGAAAAACGGATAGAGCACCAAGGGCAATTCGCTAGTTTCTATATAAGCTTTTTAGTGGACAGAGCAGCTGAGGAATTTATAAAAGGGTTATTTATGAATCAGCAGCTTCAACTGGGAGATAAAATCACACAAATTCATTATGAAGTAAGTGGAATTGAAAGCTGTGAACGTCCAGTTTTTCAGGAGAAAATGAGGTATAGATGCCTCTCCCCTATTTTAATAAAACAAAAGCGGGCAGATGGTGGCGAAAATTATTTACAACCAAAAGATAAAGATTATGCTGAAATCTTAGCTTACAATTTATGCAGCAAGGCACAAGCTTTCGCCTTAAATGCCGATGAATTAAACTTAGGACACCAAACACCTCAGATTGATTTTCAGCTAAACGGAAAAGTATATAAAAATGGGGTATTAATTAAACAACATACTAGTGCTGCCACTCATATGATTGCTTATATGTACGAATTTGAACTCACTGCACCGCCAGAGTTACACGAAATTGGCTATTATGCTGGCATTGGGCATTTGAACAGTCAGGGTTTTGGGTGTGTGGAGGTGAAATAGATTTTTTATAAAGACCCGCAAGGTTTGATAAACCTTGCGGGTCTAGGATGGAAATAGCAAAGGCTTCAAAAACCTTGCGGGTTTCAGTTATTTTAAAGTAGCATTAATATTATTTCATGAGTACTGTTTGAATAACAGCTAATCCCGCAAGGTTTATGTATAAAAATCTTACAAGTTTAAAAATAAACTAAATAAGAATGGCAAATAAGAGAGAACCTTTTTTACCGGATAATTTATACCATGTTTATAATCATGGAAATGGGGATGAAAACATATTTCGAAGCGAAGGAAATTATCATTACTTTTTGATGAAATTTAATCAGTACATATCTCCCATAGCGGATACTTTCGCCTATTGTCTGATGCCCAATCATTTTCATTTTGCGCTTTACATCAAAGAGGAAAGCAAATTGACTGAGCATTTCAAGGATAAGCTGTCAAAAAACCCGCAAGGTTTCGAAAACCTTGCGGGTCTGATAAGCAGAAACTTCAGCAATTTGCTAAATGCCTATGCCAAAGCATTTAATAAGATGTTCGAAAGAAAAGGGAGTTTGTTCTTGGATAATATTCAAAGGAAGAAAATAAAAGATGAAAACTATTTCACTCATTTAATTCACTATATCCATTATAACCCTGTTCACCATGGATTTGTGAGGGACTTAAATGACTGGAAATATAGCAGCTACCATGCATTTTTAAGTGAGAAAAAGACAAGGTTAGAAAGGGAAAATGTATTGCAATGGTTTGGAGGAAAAAATGATTTTGAAAAATTCCATCAATGGAAACCTAAGGTAGATTTTGAAATAGAATTGTAAATATTTAAAAGAAAAACCCTAATAGGAAAACCCGCAAGGTTTTGAAAACCTTGCGGGTTTGGATGGGATTAAAATTATGAGATTAATACTAAGAATTTCAGCTAACACAAGCTCGGTGCCATTTGATTACCAAAAATATTTGGTTGGAGCTTTCCATAAATGGCTTGGTAAAAATGATTTACATGATGATGTTTCACTTTACTCATTATCCTGGTTACAGGGAGGTCAGAGAGTTGAAGATGGACTTGATTTTAAAAATGGTGCAGAATGGGCGATTAGCACTTATGATGTGGGGTTGCTTAAAAAGTTGATCCAAAATATTCAAGATGACCCTGAAATCAATTTTGGAATGAAAGTAGAAGGAGTGACTATTTGCCAAGAGCCACAATTTGAAACGAAACAAAGATTTATACTCACTAGCCCAGTTTTTATTAAAAGACAAGAAGGAGAAAGAACAAAATTTTATCTCTTTTCAGATAAAGAAAGTGGAGACCTAATGACTTCAACATTAAAAAGTAAACTAAAAAAAGCTGGTCTTAATCAAGAAGGGTTAAAGGTATATTTTGATCCTAATTATCAAAATCCTAAAACAAAGAAAATCTCTTTTAACGGGATTGATTGTAGGGCAAGTATGTGTCCGGTCATTATAGAAGGGAGTCAGGAACAATTGGCATTTGCATGGAATGTTGGGATTGGGAATTCAACAGGGATAGGATTTGGTGCTTTAAAATAGAAATTAAACAAACCCCAAGGTTTTGAAAACCTTGCGGGTTTAAAACATAGAAATTATGAACTATTATGTAGTTAAATATTCAGGTCCATTTGGTTTTATCAAACCATGGACGGCAGTACGGGATAGTGAAACTTTCAGTCAGCAATTTTTGACCCCTTCTATTGTTGAGGGGATTGAAAAGAAATTGTTTCCTGAAACACTAAGCATTTCGGGCATTAATAAAATCGCAGGGCATCGCATTTCTTATGATCAAGTATCTGGACAACAAGAAGTTATTCAAACCCGTGGTTGGAACTCTACAAAAAAAGGCAAGGAGTTTCTTTTTGACCGTCCCAAGGCTATTTTAATTAGAGGAGTACTTCAAAACCCAATTCTTCACCTTGCATTTTTGAATAAAGAAGATGCAATAAATACTGCAAAACAACATGTTTGCCTGTGTCGAAATGAAGACTTGTTATTCCCTGAATTAGTTTCTGAGAGTACAAAAGAAGAGTTTGAAACAAATGATGAAAAATATACCGGATTTGAGCTTGTATTTGAGAAAAATGAGAAATCTTTTTTAGTGGGCTACCATAGAGTAAGTAATGAACCAATGTATGGATGGATACGCGTAGTTGGACAACCTGTAAATGCCGTATAATGAATAGACTCCTAGCAAAATCAGGACCTGAATGGACTACACTCAAAGATCATTTGCTCCATGTCTCTTATGCAGCTAAGGCATTTGCCTCCTATCTGAAAATGGATGAAGTATTGGCTTACAATGGAGCTATTCTTCATGATATTGGCAAGGCACATACTGAATTTCAAAAAAGGTTGACATCATTAAGTAGAAGCTCAAAGGTTTTCAGGCATGAAATAAGCTCCTTACTATTTCTTTCTGCATTTCCAATTGATCAGCAAGCTCAATTAATAGAAATGGTTGCAGGACATCATAAATCTATAAAGAATGATGCAGGTGATAAAGGGTTGCTGGATTTGGAGGACGGCTATGATTATGAAGATTATCACATAGGTAAATGGAAAGAATGGAGTCCTGCTGCATTTGAACTACTAAATGATTTACGAATCAGTTGCGAGCCTTTCTCAGAAGATGTGGCAAGAGAAAACTTATTCATTGCAGTAAGTTATTGTCAGAAAAAATCAATAGAGAGAGGATTTTCAGAATGGAGGGGTTTACTCATGGGCGCTGACCATTATGCATCAGCTTTGATTGATGAAACACAAAATAAATTAGAAAAGGCTTTCAAAGTTCCTAATCTGGCTTTCTTCAACAGAACGCATAAGCTATATCCTTTATCGTTAAAAGATACCAATTCTCCCAAAAAACACACTATTGTGGTTGCTAGTACAGGAGCGGGCAAAACAGACTTTCTGTTTAAAAGAACGAAAGGAAGAGTTTTTTACACACTTCCTTTTCAAGCTTCCATCAATGCAATGTTTAAGCGTCTTGCACAAGATTTAGAACCAACTAATCCTGATCTGGATATCCGTGTATTGCACTCGGCTTCAATGGTAGTTAAAAGGAAAGGAGCTGAGGAAGAAACTGCACTGCAATCACTTTTTGGTTCATCTATTAAAATATTAACACCGCACCAGTTAGCTTCAATTGCCTTTGGAATGAGAGGGTTTGAAGCATTGCTATTGGATTTAAAAGGCTGTGATATTATTCTGGATGAGATTCACACCTATACAGGTGTTTCACAGGCTATCGTATTAAAGTTGGTACAAATATTAAATCAACTTGATTGTGGCATCCATATCGGAACTGCCACTATGCCTACTGAATTATATGCCAAAATTTTGGAAGTGTTGGGGGATGATGTTTTAGAGATCAAGTTAAGTGATGAAGAGATGGATCAATTTGATCGACATGAAATTCATAAAATTAAATCATTCAATGATGCTACTGAACGAATTGATCAAGCTATTGTAAAAAATGAAAAGACACTAATTGTATTTAATAGAGTAGCAAGAGCACAGGAAGCTTATTTGTCATTAAAAAATGAATATCCGGATGTTCCTATTTTACTACTTCATAGTAGATTCAAACGTGGAGATCGCAATGAAAAGGAAAAAGTATTAATGGGGTTAGATGAAGAAGGAAATTCTCTTGAGGAATTCAATACCTCATCCAAAGCTTGTATAGTAGTATCAACTCAAATTGTTGAAGTTAGTCTGGATATTAGCTTTGATTTAATGATTACTGAAACTGCACCAATCGATTCACTTATTCAGCGCTTTGGCAGAGTAAACAGGAAAAGAACAGCCGCTACAATTGGCAAAAATAAGCCTATTTACGTGATTCCGCCACCAGAGAATAAAAATGACGCTCTGCCTTACGATGTAGAGGTTTTAAAAAGATCATTTGAAATTTTGCCTGACAAACAAGTATTGAAGGAAAGAGAATTACAGGTGAAAATCGATTATGTATTTCCTACTATAGATTTTCTAAATATAGAAGAGCATGCTGTATTTAAAGCAGATGGAAAGATTTCTATTGATCAGTTAACGCACAGAAGTAAATCAATACTTTTTGAATTGTTAGAAATTGATTCTGTTTCCTGCATTTGTGAGGGTGATTTAGAGGAATATGAAAACTCCTATTTTGAGAGAAGGTTGGAGTTAGAAATACCTATTAGATATTATGCTGTACGCAATTTTAATCAAGCCCAAAAAGGAAATAAACCTTTTGTTATCCCAGACAAAGCTTATGAATACCATTCAGGATTAGATGTAAGAAAGATTTCAGAAAAGAATTTTGACGTAAACAATCAACTACTATGATACCATCAGTAATTGGGAAAACCTTTTTGAAGGCGTACAATGAGAAGTACAATAAACAACTTTCTCCAAAAGAATTTTTTGAAGAGGAATATTGGGAATTGTTCTACAACCATCCTAAATATCTCCAATGGGTAACAAACTCTCCTTTTGTTCAAATGAAGAAGGGACAAAAGCCTCATCTATTGACAGAAATTGACAGAAAGGAAAAATTGGAAAATTTATTTGAGAAGGCGGAGAATGAGATTCCTGATGCAAGCTTTGCTATAGGATTTCCTGCCTCTGAATCGAAAGAATTTGCCAGTACCTCAGGTTTAGTAAGTGAAGTGCTAATTCCTGTGAATGAAGAAGAAGTTTTTCTTTCATGGATTGGTAGCAGTCTAGGAATAGGTGTAGCAGGAGGATTTACTATTCTTTTTGATGATCCTGTCATTACATTACAAACTTATGAAGGGTGGAAAATATATCGTGACTATTTAAATGATCCCGTATTGCAAAAATTAAGAGGAAACCAAATCAATACATGGAATGGTCAGTGGTTAACTTATTCATTCAACTCAAAGGATTACAGAGAAGATTTTGATTTTTCAATGCTTACTGATTATAAGGTTTTTAAGGTAGAAACATCCTTGGCGGAGGTAAATACTGTAAACTGGTCTCGATTGTTTTTCAGTCTATCACTAGCATTTCCAGATAAAGAAATGATGGGCTATGTTTATGGATTTGGACAAACCAATAAAACCATTGGTTTCATTCCATTTCAACTAAAGTCTGGTAAAAAACTTTGGGAGATTTATCAACAACTGTTCGGGGGGCAAAAAGTAGATAAAAATATATTCGAAAGCCTATTTGGTATGCATATCAAAAGAGCTTGTGAATTAGGCAGTATTGGATTGCAAGCATTAAGACCCGAAGGTCTTAAAAAATATATGAAGGAAGATAAAAATCTATCCTTTAAAAAAGAAGAAGAATTAATCAATTATCAAGCATATAAAACCTGGTTAGTAGCTATGTTAACAAAAAACAAAGAAGAAATCACAGATTATACTATGGATTTAGCCAAAATAATCCAAAAGTATAGAGCAGGGGGCACAAAATTAGATCGAAAAACCCTCATTGAAAAGGAATTGTTTGCTTCTCCTTCAAAAAAAGGATTTATAGAAGCACTCACTAAGATGATTAAGGATTTGGACGGAGAAAACCTTATCAATATTAAACAGCTTAAAGACGAAGTGCACCTAATGACAAATGAAGAGTATGGTTATTTCTGTACTTTACTCAAATTTGACTATGCTTTTGTCGAAAAACAATCTTAATATTCTTTCCAAGCATTTTAAGTAGAATTATTATCAAAAAGAACAATTAAAAATATTATTATGAACACAATATATATAAGAACATTAAAAAGAGCCGAGCATACAGTTTTCAATGTTTCAGATGGGCAAAAATATTATTTTGACAGCCAATTTGGAAGAAGGATTCCATATTCAAGTGGTCAACAAGTTAAACGATCTTTGGTTGATGCACTTTGTGAAACTATCAATCAAATTCCTTCTCCCACCACTTTCCTATTTGATGTTACCAAACAGAAAGAATTGAAGGAAGGAGAGGTTTATGCAACTTGCGATCCAACCTATGCAGATCAGTTATTTGGGGGATGGATGAAAGCTTCTAAGGGAGGTAAAGAGAGAACTTTAAAAAGAAGAAGTCCTTTATCAATTTCAGCTATGAGAGCATTGCATCCATTACTTGCAGGATTAGATAGTGAAAATGCTTCTTTTGATAGAAGTGATAGACCAAATAATAAAGTAATAATTAGAGATGAAAAAGGCAATCAGCTCAACGAGGAAGAAATAGTTTCTTTACTTGAAGAGAAAGATAGAAGCATAAGTCGTAAATGGATACCAAACAACAGCAGAGCAACTGGGCTTTTCGTTTTTGATGTTGCAATTGATCTCAGACGTCTTTTTTCTGTAAGCATCAATCAATTAGAGCCTGAAATGTCCGATGAGACAATAGAAAAGCTAAAAGTAGAGGGTTGGATTGAATCAGAAAATGTGTTTGGTAAATGTTTAGTAGCACCAAAGGCTTTGCGTGAAAAATGGATTCCTGGTTTGGCTAAAGCAATCATCAACTGGAGAATTACCTCTAACCAATCACGCACCTTCAGTTTAATGGATACTCTAGCTCTTTCCATTAGTGATAATGCCAATTTAATAGCAGGGAGTATTCGAGCTAAGCTTTCTGAAGAAGATTCAAGAAAGGCTGATCCAATTGTTGATGAAAGTATTAATGGCGTAGATACTTTTGTGACACTTCAAGCAGGGGCATATATTCATACCAAAAGCGAAAAAGTTGATGCATTGGAGTCAGCAGAAAAAACGCTTGTAGCGCTAATGAAAGCATTCGACTACGAAAATCAACTAGAAAGAGAATGAAATTCATATGATTACCCCAAAAACCCGCAAGGTTTCCAAAACCTTGCGGGTTTAAAAGAAAAAAATGCCCATCACAGGTACCCATATCGCCTATTACCACACCTGCCATCGAAAGCTATGGCTATTTGCTCATGGCATACAAATGGAGCATACTTCTCAGGTAGTGGCAGAAGGAAAGTTGATAGGAGAAACTTCTTATGCCGAAAGAGCTCAAAAATATACTGAACTAGCCATTGACGGCATTAAAATAGATTTTTACGATTCAAAAAATAAAGTAGTACATGAAGTAAAGAAATCCGACAAGGTAGAAAAAGCTCACATAGCTCAGGTAAAGTATTACCTGTATATACTGGCTAAAAATGGGATACCGGATGCTTCAGCTATAATTGAATATCCTAAAATGAGGCAAAAAGAAATTGTGGAATGGCAGGAGGAAGACAAATCGGAAGTAGAAGAATGGATAAAAGGAGTAGAAGAAATTATGCATCAAAACGAATGTCCGCCATTAGTGAAATTAAAAATATGTAAAAAATGCAGCTATTATGATTTTTGCTATTCCGGTGAGCTAACGGAATAAGAGGTACACATAAAATTCTGTCAATGAAGAAAACCTACTACTTATTTAACCCAGGTCGTTTGAGCCGCAAAGACAACACCTTAAAGTTCACGCCTGTAGATGAAAATGGAAAAGAAGATAAGCCCAAATATATTCCCGTAGAGGGTGTTTCAGATTTATATTGTTTTGGTTCCTTGGATACCAACAGTGCGATGTACAATTTCTTGGGCAAACAAGGAATAAGTGTCCACTTTTTTGATTATTACGAGCATTATACTGGTAGTTTTCAGCCCAAGGAATATTTATTGGCTGGCAAAATGCAAATTGAACAAACTTCCCATTATTTAGACACCTATAAGCGACAATTAATTGCCAAAAGATTTATAGAGGGGGCATCTTTTAATATCACTAAAAACCTTAGATATTATCTTAACAGAGACCGAGAGGTAAATGATCATCTTGAACGTATTCTGGAATTAAGTCAGCAAATTGAAAATACTACCGAAATTCCTAACCTAATGGGAATAGAAGGCAATATCAGGCAGATTTATTATGATTCTTTTAACATTATTGTTAAAGATCATGCTATGGAGGGAAGAAGTAAACAGCCTCCGATGAATGAAATTAACGCACTTATTTCATTTGGAAATATGATGTGTTACACCCTTTGTTTGGATCAAATCTATCATACCCAACTAAATCCTACCATCAGTTTTTTACATGAACCTGGCTTTAGACGATATTCATTGGCATTGGATTTAGCTGAAATTTTCAAGCCAATTTTGGTGGACAGAACAATTTTTCGTATTCTAAATAAAAGGGAAGTGCAATCAAAAGATTTTGATTTCCATGTGAATAAGGTAGTATTGAAGGAGTCGGGGAAGAAAGCTTTTATTAGGGCATTTGAGGAGCGACTTAATGAAACCATAAAGCATAGGACATTAAATAAAAGTGTGAGCTATAAGCATTTGGTAAAATTGGAATGTTATAAATTGAGTAAGCATTTGCTAGGGATTGAAACTTATAAGCCTTTTAAAATTTGGTGGTAGCACAGATTGTAAACCCGCAAGGTTTCCAAAACCTTGTGGGTTTGTTTATGAAATAATTTTGAAACTATGTACGTTATTTTAGTTTATGATATGGGAAAGAAACGAGTAAGCAAAATGTTGAAGCTTTGCAGGGGATATTTAAATTGGATTCAGAATTCAGTATTTGAAGGAGAAATTACTGAAGTTAAGCTTAAAGAATTATTGAGCCGAGCCAAATTATTTATGAATACAGAGCAGGACAGTATAATAATTTTCAAAAGCAGGGAAGAAAGATGGCTGGAGAAGGAAATAATAGGCCAAGAGAAAAATGATCTAGATACCTTTCTTTAAAACTTTAAGTTGTCGAACATCTATTATACAAACTAGTTAAATTTAAAACTTTATGACTTTAACCAGAAAATCTACTCTCCCTCTAGCTTAAAGCAGGTTGTCGAAACCCCAATAAAAATCGGTTATTGCTGGTAGACAACTAGAGCATAAAATTTTAACCCTCCAATCATTTAATAGCCACAAAAAATAGCTACTTTTGTCAACAGCTCAACG
This sequence comes from Marivirga sp., assembly GCF_035704835.1. Taxonomy (GTDB): domain Bacteria; phylum Bacteroidota; class Bacteroidia; order Cytophagales; family Cyclobacteriaceae; genus Marivirga. Next base: position 50,196 of record NZ_DASSWQ010000091.1, read on the forward strand.
GCTTTTAATCGCACCATACTGGAATTGAAATAAGGATGATTCTTTTGCGCATGTTAAAGCCTACTTACTTTTAATCGCACCATACTGGAATTGAAATTGGAAGGCAAGGTAAGCGATTATGCTTGGAGCACTCCTTTTAATCGCACCATACTGGAATTGAAATGGGCTTACAGATGAGTTGAATTCGAATATAAAAATACTTTTAATCGCACCATACTGGAATTGAAATAAAGTGAAAAACTTCAATTTTGAAGTATTGGCATGACTTTTAATCGCACCATACTGGAATTGAAATTTGTGTTGGTTGGGCTTTACAAGCAAAACTATGACACTTTTAATCGCACCATACTGGAATTGAAATAAAGGAATAATATCCGCATTACCCGAAAAAACAAAACTTTTAATCGCACCATACTGGAATTGAAATAAAATCAGAACCCTCAGCCAATTGAATTTTAATACCTCTTTTAATCGCACCATACTGGAATTGAAATACCGAAACAGCAATAGATGAATTTAATAGAAGCGTACTTTTAATCGCACCATACTGGAATTGAAATAATTAATAAAACGTTGATCTTGTGGGTTACCGTCTACTTTTAATCGCACCATACTGGAATTGAAATGGGGAAGAAAGCCCGGAGCTGACCGACCGCATAGACTTTTAATCGCACCATACTGGAATTGAAATTATAAAAGCGATTACAGGACATTGGGTATTGCCTCACTTTTAATCGCACCATACTGGAATTGAAATGGTGTTCAAAGAAGTTTTTCATATTAAGTAGCCCCCCTTTTAATCGCACCATACTGGAATTGAAATAAGGGGGAATTAGGCACGGAAATAATAGAGTAGACACTTTTAATCGCACCATACTGGAATTGAAATTTCGTATTCCTAAAAGCCGTAAAAAAGAAGCTTTGACTTTTAATCGCACCATACTGGAATTGAAATAAAGCAATTGAATATAATGAGACGTATTATACTAAACTTTTAATCGCACCATACTGGAATTGAAATACAATCCATAAGACACGGATATTCTCAGTTTTACGGTCTTTTAATCGCACCATACTGGAATTGAAATTAAACACGTGTTTTTACTTCTTTATTATGAAGCTTACTTTTAATCGCACCATACTGGAATTGAAATTTGCTTCCGGTTCTTTAGATGCTTCTGGACTATTTTCTTTTAATCGCACCATACTGGAATTGAAATCACTTAAATAATAAAGGAATAGACTTAATAAAACATACTTTTAATCGCACCATACTGGAATTGAAATAATACTGTGTTTTAACAACTTGCTAAAATCTCTTTCCTTTTAATCGCACCATACTGGAATTGAAATCCAGCTACGTTCTTCGATACTGATAGAGCAACTACTCTTTTAATCGCACCATACTGGAATTGAAATTTGGTTCTAACTCTTGAAGTTCTAAGGACAGCTTAACTTTTAATCGCACCATACTGGAATTGAAATCTAGTTAAGACTGTTAATAGCAGTCTTTTTTTTGTCTTTTAATCGCACCATACTGGAATTGAAATTTGTTCATTGGGTTTTTCATTATAGATTTTAAGTGCTTTTAATCGCACCATACTGGAATTGAAATACGAAAAGGCACCTGACTTTGTAAAGGGTAAACTTTCTTTTAATCGCACCATACTGGAATTGAAATTCGTGTTCTAATAAAGCTCTGTTAATCCTATCCCCTCTTTTAATCGCACCATACTGGAATTGAAATTTACTTAAACCTCATCAATCATTTGGAATTTTAAAGCTTTTAATCGCACCATACTGGAATTGAAATACTATAAAGTAAAGGATAAGTTTTTTGATAAGGTTACTTTTAATCGCACCATACTGGAATTGAAATTAGCCATAGTAGGATATTTAACTACTGTATTACCACCTTTTAATCGCACCATACTGGAATTGAAATAGAATATAGCTAGGTACTCATCTAATCCGCTAACCTCTTTTAATCGCACCATACTGGAATTGAAATCAATTTAAACAAGTAAATTATGATTAACACAGATTCCTTTTAATCGCACCATACTGGAATTGAAATTGAAGAAATGGTTCAATCCTTAAAAAAGGATAAATCTTTTAATCGCACCATACTGGAATTGAAATGACACACAACAGCACCTATACGCAACCTTGCCGCCTTTTAATCGCACCATACTGGAATTGAAATTTTGACCTACGGTGAACTAATAGGAAAAGAGCCGATACTTTTAATCGCACCATACTGGAATTGAAATCAAGAACAAAGGCGGACAAGAAGCCCATAAATTGATTCTTTTAATCGCACCATACTGGAATTGAAATCCGCTTTCAAATACAACTGTTTGCCCTACTTCAATACTTTTAATCGCACCATACTGGAATTGAAATTCCTCATTGTCTATCTCTTGGCTTAAAAATATTTCCTCTTTTAATCGCACCATACTGGAATTGAAATAATGACGCAGGTGTTTTGTATAGTATGCGAAATCAACTTTTAATCGCACCATACTGGAATTGAAATTTTGAATTGGTAGATCCATACAGTGAATAGCACATACTTTTAATCGCACCATACTGGAATTGAAATCAAATTTGGTAATAACCACAGGGCTAAGGTGAAGGCTTTTAATCGCACCATACTGGAATTGAAATACGATATGGCTAAAAAGCGTACGCCTTTAGGCTATGCTTTTAATCGCACCATACTGGAATTGAAATTTAAGTTAAGGACTTGTTCGCGTTGGAAATCAGAGTCTTTTAATCGCACCATACTGGAATTGAAATTTGGAAGCTTCATTTTAGTTGCTAATCCTAAGTGGACTTTTAATCGCACCATACTGGAATTGAAATAAAGCTTCATTTTCATAGCGCACTCCAATAAAAATGCTTTTAATCGCACCATACTGGAATTGAAATTTTTTAGAATCATATATTGCCAATCGAGCATTTCAGCCTTTTAATCGCACCATACTGGAATTGAAATCCAATCTGAGTGAGTGCATCAGCATCTAAGCTATCGCTTTTAATCGCACCATACTGGAATTGAAATAATGAATTCAATATTTTGATGAAGTAGTTCATCCTTCTTTTAATCGCACCATACTGGAATTGAAATAAGTTTGACGGAGAAATAGCCGTGCTGTACGACACGCTTTTAATCGCACCATACTGGAATTGAAATTCGACTTACCACGGAAAACAACGGATGAGGAATCAGTCTTTTAATCGCACCATACTGGAATTGAAATGCAATTAGCTAAGAGGGTTCAAATACTTGATAAGCGACTTTTAATCGCACCATACTGGAATTGAAATTCACCTCAGCCACTTGCACTGTAGCGGTAATCTTATCTTTTAATCGCACCATACTGGAATTGAAATAAGTTTTTAATATTCCGCCGCCAGCTAATTTAGCACCTTTTAATCGCACCATACTGGAATTGAAATACACTAAACCACAAACATTGACAGAGTTTATTAATCTTTTAATCGCACCATACTGGAATTGAAATAACATTATAACTGACCAATATGTTAATCAAGACATACTTTTAATCGCACCATACTGGAATTGAAATGAGTTTTCCTTCTATAGTCTCGTTTCCCTTCTCATCTTTTAATCGCACCATACTGGAATTGAAATGTGGTTATTGTGAATGATTTATTAGCTAAACTTAAACTTTTAATCGCACCATACTGGAATTGAAATATTGCATTAGCTTTAAATGCGCTTTCAATCTGAGCCTTTTAATCGCACCATACTGGAATTGAAATAAATATAATAATAGCTTATTAGCTACTCTTACAGCCTTTTAATCGCACCATACTGGAATTGAAATGCGATTAAAGCAACTGCCATTCCTACAAGTAGTGCACTTTTAATCGCACCATACTGGAATTGAAATCAGGTCAACATCGGCATCGACTGAAATATCACCTACCTTTTAATCGCACCATACTGGAATTGAAATCAGTTTTCCTTCTACGGTTTCGTTTCCCTTCTCATCCTTTTAATCGCACCATACTGGAATTGAAATTGAGATTAGGAGGAATAAAAATAATAGAATATAATTCTTTTAATCGCACCATACTGGAATTGAAATGTTGTTATCGTAAATGATTTATTAGCTAAACTTAAACTTTTAATCGCACCATACTGGAATTGAAATAGACGAACTACTCAATATTAAGCTATGAAGAGAAATCTTTTAATCGCACCATACTGGAATTGAAATTGATGGAGCCTAAGTTCTATAAAAACTCAGAAGGAGCTTTTAATCGCACCATACTGGAATTGAAATTTGCTTGGTCGGAAAATGGAAGGATGAATATCATGCTTTTAATCGCACCATACTGGAATTGAAATCAAAAGAAGTACAAAGCTGGTTATGAATAATCCTGACTTTTAATCGCACCATACTGGAATTGAAATTCAATTTCACTAAATCCGCCTCCGCTTTTTCACGCAACTTTTAATCGCACCATACTGGAATTGAAATCAGTAAGCCTAATTCAACGGACGTTCATGCGGTTAACTTTTAATCGCACCATACTGGAATTGAAATATTCCACAAACAATTAGAGTTAAAGTGAATGGTGCTCTTTTAATCGCACCATACTGGAATTGAAATAAGCTTATCGACATGCAGGTTTAATTCCTAATAGTCTTTTAATCGCACCATACTGGAATTGAAATAAAATTGGCCAACAACAACACCTACTTCTTTTGTGGTCTTTTAATCGCACCATACTGGAATTGAAATTGAGGGACAGGATGACCGAAAGCACGAATCAGACACTTTTAATCGCACCATACTGGAATTGAAATTTAGGAGGAAATATCTTTTGCCACCTTGGGTCATCTTTTAATCGCACCATACTGGAATTGAAATTCAAGGCTTTAACGGTCGTGTATTCTTAATTGACCACTTTTAATCGCACCATACTGGAATTGAAATAAGAATAAAATACAAGGCGGTCATTTAAAGGCTATGCTTTTAATCGCACCATACTGGAATTGAAATAGAAATAAAAGAACTGCAAGTAAGGCAAAGTAACCACTTTTAATCGCACCATACTGGAATTGAAATTATCAAACTCATCCTGTTTATGATTCCAAAGCCATTCTTTTAATCGCACCATACTGGAATTGAAATTCCACTTTCGGCTGAAGCGGAGTGATCATTAAAGAGCTTTTAATCGCACCATACTGGAATTGAAATTCACCTCAGCCACTTGCACTGTAGCGGTAATCTTATCTTTTAATCGCACCATACTGGAATTGAAATGAGGGTATCATGTTTTTAAAGATGAGTGATAAAATACTTTTAATCGCACCATACTGGAATTGAAATAAAGATGGTTAACTAATGGTTATCAAATAAGGAATTCTTTTAATCGCACCATACTGGAATTGAAATAAGGAAAAAGGAAAAGCACCATGTATGATTGTCTCTTTTAATCGCACCATACTGGAATTGAAATATGGTTGTTCCTGAATTAACAGATTTAACCCTTATTCTTTTAATCGCACCATACTGGAATTGAAATCTTCTCAATGAGGGCTAGGTGTTCTGCTATTATCCTCCTTTTAATCGCACCATACTGGAATTGAAATACGGCAACTCGACAGATGCTAAATCACTTTTGCAATTTTAATCGCACCATATTGGAATCGAAATAAGGTCAGCTAAGGGTATAAGTATAGGTCTCTTTACATTGATTTTGATTTGTTTATGTGATTAATATCTGATTGTATAGGTATAAGTATAGGTCTTTTTAAATCGCACCATACTGGAATTGAAATAGTGGCAAGATTTCATCTCTTCACTCTCCTTTGGCTCCTTTAATCGCACCTTACGGAAGCTTGGATAAAAACCTTGCGGGTTTTACTTTATTTAAATCATTGTCAATTTACTAATTTTATTGATTAAGTTGAATTTAATGAAACCCGCAAGGTTTAATCAGAACCGTACTGGGATTTTTAGATTATCTAAATCCATTACTCCATCAAGTCAAAATCCTATAATTTAAATCTGGAATTCTTTTGAGTCCTTCAATCAGCTCATTGCTAGGATTCACTTTATATTTTCTAGATTTGGTTTCCACCATATAGCCGTTGATTTTGTCTTGCAATTCCAACTTCACCTCACACTCTCCTTTAAAGGTTTGGCATAAATTATCCAACTCCACTATCAAATCTTCTGTAATAGCATTTAAATCCAGCATAATAACTAAACTTTTGGTTCTCTTATCTCTTAATTCAGAAAGTAATTCTACTTTACTAATTTTAAACTCTAAAGCCTGATCCCCCCATGGTTTTTTGCCTACTCTTCCTGAAATGAAGATGAACCAACCATTTTCAAAAAATTGCTTATTACCCAAATAATCATCACCGAAAAGAAAAAATGTAAAAGAACCTCCGTAATCTTCCAGTGTTAAAGTGCCAAAAGGTTTGCCAGTTTTAGTTTGTCTATGCGCAATTGCAGTAACAATACCCCCTACTTTTACTTCATTCTTAGCCTGAAGACTTTCTAAATCGTTCAACTCAGAAACTTGCGTATTGCAAAAGCTTTCCATTTCAAATCTGTATTCATCCAATGGATGTCCCGATATGAAAAGCCCTACTACTTCTTTTTCAATATTAAGCTTTTCCAGCTCGGAATAAGGTTCCATTTCCACAACTCTCGGTGGCGGAATCGCTACTCCGCCATCTCCACCAAATAAGGAAGTTTGCGCACTGTCTTTTTCATGCTGCAGCTTTTGAGCATACTTTATGATTTTCTCTATTAAAGTACCCTCTCCATTATCTGAGACTAAAAACTGCTTCCTATGATATTCTTTAAAGCAATCAAAGCCTCCTGCCATAGCGAGAGATTCAAAGGTTTTTTTATTGACGCTCTTTAACGGAATTCGCTCAGCAAAATCAAATATATCTTTATACTGTCCATTAGCTTTTCGCTCCTGAATAATACTTTCAACCGCTGCAGAACCAGCGCCTTTAATAGCCGCTAATCCAAAACGGATTTGACCACTTTCGTTTACCGTAAATCCAGGATTGGATTCATTAACATCCGGTCCTAAAACCTCAATTCCCGCACGTTTACATTCTTCCATAAAGAAAGTAACATCCGTAATTTGGCCCATATTATTGCTCAACACAGAAGCCATGTACTCAGCTGGATAATGAGCTTTTAAATAGGCGGTTTGATAAGCTACCCAAGCATAACAAGTGGAGTGAGATTTATTAAATGCATAGGCTGCAAAGGCTTCCCAATCTTTCCATATTTTTTCGAGTACATCCTTTGGATGGCCTTTTTCAGCTCCTTGATTAATAAATTTAGGCTTCAACTCCTCCAGCAAAGCAAAGATTTTCTTACCCATCGCTTTTCGCAGAACATCCGCTTCACCTTTGGTAAAACCAGCTAATTTCTGCGAAAGCAACATCACCTGCTCCTGATATACGGTGATACCATAAGTTTCTTTTAGGTATTCTTCCATTTCCGGAAGGTCATAACTGATTTCCTCCAGTCCGTTTTTACGCTTAACGAAATTCGGAATATATTCAAGCGGACCCGGTCGGTAAAGAGCATTCATTGCAATCAAATCCGAAAACTCTGTAGGCTTCAAATCCCTTAAATATTTCTGCATCCCAGCTGATTCATACTGGAAAATACCAACCGTTTCTCCTTTTTGGAAAAGCTCGTATGTTTTAGGATCATCAATTGGAAATTCATCTGGATCAAGTTTAATTCCATGTCTTTCCTCCACAATCCTAACCGCATCTTTGATTAGCGTTAAGGTTTTTAAACCTAAGAAATCCATTTTCAGAAGACCAGCATTTTCCACCACCGCATTGTCAAACTGTGTGCAGTACATATCAGAATCCTTTGCTAAGGCAACAGGAACAAATTTGGTGATATCATCTGGCGTGATGATAACCCCACAAGCATGAATACCAGTATTTCTTACGGAGCCTTCCAGAACTCTCGCCTGATTGATTACCTTTGCAGAAGCATCACCCGCTTTCGCCAAAATCAATAATTCTTCAGCTTTGCTTATGGCTTCCCCGTTGTTTTTCAATTTAATCGATAACTTCTTTTTATCAGAAGCTAAATCAAATAAAGCCTTCAGTTTAATATCAGGAACCAATTTTGCAATTCTGTCTGCATCCATCAATGGCAATTCCATCACACGGGCCGTATCTCTAATGGCTGATTTTGCAGCCATTGTGCCGTAAGTGGTGATTTGAGCCACTTGGTTAGCTCCATATTTTTTAATTACATAATCTATAACTTTTTGGCGGCCGTGGTCATCAAAATCAATATCAATATCGGGCAATGAAACCCTGTCTGGATTCAGGAAACGCTCAAATAGCAAATCGTATTTAATAGGGTCAATATTGGTAATGGCTGTACAATAAGCCACTGCAGAACCAGCAGCAGAACCCCTACCCGGACCAACGGAAACTCCCATTTTTCTGGCAGCTGTAGTGAAATCCTGTACAATCAAAAAATAACCAGGATAACCAGTTCTTTCAATGGTTTCTAACTCAAAATCTATTCGTTCTTTAATTTCATCTGTTATTTCAGGATAGCGCTTTTTCGCTCCTTCATAGGTAATATGGCGTAAGTAAGCATTTTCCCCTCTGTTTCCTCCATCTTCAGCATCTTTAGGGTCAATAAATTCCTGTGGGATATCATATTTTGGCAAAAGAACATCCCTAGCTAATTCAAAACCTTCAATTTTTTCTGCTATCTCTGCCGTACATGCAATGGCTTCTGGATAATCAGCAAACAACTTTTTCATCTCATCGGGAGACTTGATATAAAATTCATCGTTAGGCAATCCAAATCGGTATTCCCTTCCTCTTTTACCTACATACTTTTTTGGCTTACCATTTTCACCTGTAGTTTCACCATCTTTCACACAAAGCAAAATATCTTGTGCTTCAGCATCTTCTTTATTGGTATAATAAGTATTATTAGCTGCGAAATATTTTACATCATGCTTTTTGGCAAACTTCAATAATACTTCATTGACCTTCTGCTCTTCTGGTATCCCGTGTTGGTTTAATTCTACATAAAAATCATCACCAAATTGCTCTTTCCACCAAACGAAAGCTTCTTCTGCCTGAGCTTCTCCATCATTCAAAATCAGAAAAGGTACCTCGCCCCACAATCCACCAGTGGTGGCAATGATATTTTCCTTGTATTGAATTAATGCTTTTCTATCAATCCGAGGTACGTAATAAAATCCCTCAACGAAAGCGATGGAAGAAAGCTTGGCTAAATTATGATAACCAGCCTTATTTTTTGCCAAGAGAACAGTTTGAAAACCATCGTCTTTATTTTTCTTATTGTTTCTATCCTGCGTGAGAAAATATTCACAACCTACAATTGGTTTAATTCCAGCTTTATTGGCATCTCGCACAAAATTATAAGCCCCCATCATATTTCCATGGTCTGTCATAGCAATAGCTGGCATTCCCATTTCCTTCGCTTTATTGACCATAGAAGGAATTTCTGTGGTCGATTGCAAAATGGAAAATTGCGTATGACAATGAAGGTGTACGAAATTCGTATCGCTTAATTCCGATATATCAGCATTTTTAGCTTGTTTTAATGCATCAGACGCTGCCTTTTCTTCATTTTTTGAGCTAGCAACAAAGTTGGCCGCATCTAGCTTAGGTGGCTCATAATTGATAGCTTGAATTGGCGTTTCACCTAATGGCTTTACTACCCTTTCATTAATCAACCCAAAGAAACATTTGGCAGTAGCATCAACATCATAAGCGGCATCATGTGCATCAGCAAAATCTTGTCCGAATAGCTTTTTATGAAGCTCTGTTAATGTTGGCCATTTATATTTTCCTCCTCTACCACCAGGAATTTTACAGAAATCAGTTCCTGCTTCTTTAGTATCAATTATGGGCTTTTCTGTTAAAACCTTCTCAGAAAGTTCTTTTCTCAACATTTCAGCACCCATAATGGAAATATCAAAACTGATATTATGCCCGACCACCACATCGGTTTTCCCCAGCACCGTTTTGAAAGCTTCTAAAACTTCAATTAGCGGCTTACCTTCTTTTTGGGCTCTTTCAGTAGAAATTCCATGCACCTTCTCCGCATTATAAGGTATATCAAATCCTTCTGGTTTGATGATGTGGTTTTGTGAATCCAATAGCTCACCATTAGCTCCATGCAGCTGCCATGCTATTTGTACACAGCGTGGCCAATTGTCTGAATCGCTTAGGGGAGCATTGTAATTTTTTGGTAATCCGGTGGTCTCGGTGTCGTAAATTAAATACATAGAATTGTTGCTGAGAAGATGGTGAATTTCAGAATTTGAAATTAGTGAAAGGCGCTAACAATGGAAAGATAAAAATTGGAAATTTATAAGGTGAAGAGATGTGGAAGTTCTGAAGTATTGAAGTATAGAATTGTCTGGTTAAAAATGATTGAAGCTCGAAGTTTGAAAAATTTATGTGCTGAAATTGAGTAGAACTATACTTCTTAAAGTTTATTCACAAGTGGATTTTGCCTGGTATCTAAAACCGTTTCTATAAATACAGAATTGCTTCTAATACTATAAATTATTTTAAAATGACTTTCTACTAAATATCTGTATTCTTGATCGGTGGATAATTCTGTTTCTGTTGGTCCAGAAGATGGAAAATCTTCGAGCTGCCTAGTTCTCAATAAAATTGAATCAACTAATTTTTCAGCTGCTTTAGTAGATTTTAATACCAAAAAATCATAAACTAACTCTAAATCAAAAATTGCCTCATCAGTCCAGATTACTCTTATCCTTTTCATTTATTTTCGATTCTTAAAAAGAGCTTCCACCTCTTTTTGAGATTTTGTATGACCTTGAATAATATCCAAATTAGAACGCTTCAACTTGGAGCCAACATCCTGCCCCATTCTTTCAGAGTATCTTTTAAGTAATTCAGACTTTCTTATTTCATCAATTTGATCAATGATATTTTGATCCTGATCTTTCAACCAATCAATTAATTCGATTTTTTTTAATGCTAAATCCATATCGATTTACTTTTTATTTAAATTTAACAAAAATTCATTGAATTTTATTCCATTAATCAAAACGAATAGCCTTAATCGGTTTCATTCGGGCAATAAACCATACGGGAAGGAAGAGCGAAATAAGGACCACAACTAAAACCAAAAGGTTTATTCCTAATATCATTTGGAAATCCCAGAGAATTGGGACAGAACTCATGTAATAATTCTCTTGGTCAAGCGGGATGAGATGGAAATAATATTGTAAAGCTGACAAACCTAGCGCGATCATATTGCCCCATATAAGGCCCTTAAATGTTAATCGAAGGCCACTCATCAGGAATATATTTCTGATTAACTTATTTTTGGCACCCATCGATTTTAACATACCTATCATTGGAGTTCTTTCCATAGTCAGGATAAAAATGACTGCCACCATATTAAAGCAGGCCACAAACAAAATCAGCGCTAAAAATAACTGCACATTCTGATTTAATAATTCTAGCCATTCGAAATACTGAGGATATTTTTTACTAGTCAAGTTCACGAACTGATCAGATTCTACCTTATCAAAAATTATAGATTCTGCTTCTACTTCATCAATACCATCCTTTAAAAAGACTTCATATCCTCCTACTTGGTCTTCTGTCCAATCATTCAATCTTTGAATCATCTTCACATCCCCAATGATTATTTTTTCATCAAAATCTTCCAGACCAGTTTCATAAACACCAACAATTTCCAGTTGGCGATAACGAGGTGGGTTTTGCACAAAATACATGAGAACTTTTTCGCCTAGGTCCAATCTTAATAATTGAGCTAATTCTTTACTGATAATAATTTCAGTACTATAACTGTCAGCATTTACATTAGGAAATCTACCCTGTATTAAGTTAGAGGCGAAATTTGCGGTATCGTAATCAGCTCCAATTCCTTTAATCACCACTCCTTCAACCGCTTCTTCAGTCTTTAATAATCCAGCTTTATAAGCTACCCCTTGTACATGACGAATGAAGGATAAATTCTGATAACTATTAAAAAAGTCCGTTTCTGTAGAAATGGGTGATTCATCAAAAGAATTACTGAGCGTATATTTCGTTACTTGCATATGCCCGGCAAAACTGAAAACTTTATCTTTTATAGTTTTCTGAAATCCACCTAGAATAAGCTGTGAAACTAGCATAATGGCCAAACCGATGGCAATGCTGCTTATAGCAATTTTATAAATACTACCGGAAAATTGTCCGGTTTTAGAATTAATCGTACGTTTCGCTATAAAATCAGGTAGATTCAAGAATTAACTTTATTTTTGATTTATGATTAGAACTGCAAATTACAATTTCATTGGTAAACTCATTCCGCTTTACGGTCTATTTTTTATGATTTTGATAAATGCTTGCGTGGCGCAGCAAAATTCCCCTCAGCCAGCAGCTTATCAAACGGAAGAATATCTTCCCTATTTGAAAGGAAAATCAGTTGGAATGGTAGTGAATCAGACATCTACTATTGGTCAAACCCATTTAGTAGATACATTGAGAACACATGAAATCAATATTAAAAAGGTTTTTGCTCCGGAACATGGATTTCGAGGAGAAGCCGATGCAGGAGCTACCGTAAAATCTGGCCTAGATGAAAAAACGGGTTTACCTATTATTTCCCTTTACGGAAAAAACAAAAAGCCCACGAATGAGCAATTACAAGATTTGGATGTGATTATCTTCGACATCCAGGATGTGGGAGCCAGATTTTATACCTACATCAGCACCATGCATTATGTAATGGAAGCTTGTGCAGAGAATAATATCCCATTATTAATTCTGGATCGCCCAAATCCAAATGGAATGTATGTAGACGGTCCTATTTTGGAAATGGAACATCAGTCTTTTGTGGGTTTGCATCCAATTCCAATTTTGCACGGCTTGACAGTTGCTGAGCTCGCACAGATGATAAATGGAGAAAAATGGCTTAAAAATGAATTGCATTGTGAGTTAAAAATCATTGAGAATAAACATTACAGTCATAGCGATTCTTATTCGCTCTCCATCAAACCTTCTCCCAATTTACCCAATGATTTAAGTATCGCGCTTTATCCTTCTTTATGTTTATTTGAAGGAACTGTGATTAGCGTGGGCAGAGGAACCAAAAAACCTTTTCAGCAAATTGGACATCCAAGTTTGACGGAATTTAACCATACTTTCACGCCAGTTAGCATGCAAGGAAGCAGCGTTCATCCACCTTTTGAAAATGAAAAATGCTTTGGAATTGAATTCCAATCTAAAGATTTTGAAGGTGGCATTTCTTTAAAATCTTTAATTGATTTTTATAAAGCATTCCCAGAAAAAGATGAATACTTCAATAGTTTCCTGACCAAATTAGCCGGAACAGAATCTCTCCGCCAGCAGATTGAAGCAGGTTTTTCAGAAGAAGAAATTAAAATGAGCTGGCAAGCGGGTCTGGAGGAATATAAGGAGATGAGGGAGAAATATTTAATTTATAAATGAGAAGGGTGATGGATGTGGGATTGAAGTTTTGAACTTCACTGATTAGGTCAGCTCTATAGGTCAGACCAGAAATAGCAAAGAATAAAAAGTTAGAAGTTTGAAGTCGGAAGCTCGAAGCTTTGTCAACTGTCTATTGTCAATGGTCTATTTTTTTGTCTCGGTTCTTGACTCTAGATTCTAGACTCTCTCCAAAAAACCCTGACATTTATCATATTAGCTCCTTATTAATCTCAGTGTAGAGCAATCTCAATTTTTCGAATTTTGTTAAAAACTATTGGGAGAGATGGAAGCTAAAGCAATTCAAAATCACGGAGGACAAGCACAGCCCGATGACTGGGTTTCTGCACGTTCATTTTATACTTGTAAGAACGGAATTTGCAATGATTGCTTAGCTAAACATGAAAATAAAAAACAGCTAATATTACCTCTTTCGAAATTAAAAGAACAGGATTTCAAAATCGACCTGGGGCATTTTCTTAAAAGTTTAGCGAAATTTGAACGTCCTGTTTTATTTTACCATCTAAATCACCCAATTAATGAGCAAGCTTTAATAAAATTCACTGGACATGAAAACTTTGAAAATTCCTTTGAAGTTATCAAACCCTTTTTGCCTACAACCATTATTCCAGCCACCATTATTTCACCTTATGCGCTAAGCAAAAATAATCGATTGAAAGAACAGAAATTGGTGCGACAAACTAAGCAATACTTTGAACCATTGGGATTTATAAAGCTACACTTACACTCAGTAGCCGATTATCACGAATATGCCGAAAGCGAAAAAGTCGGATTGTTAATGATGCCGTTAAAGGATTTACCTGATTATGTGCAGTATGCGATGCATTCAAAGGATTTAAATAAAGTGATTCCAGCTATTTTTCAGCCTTGAAAAGTGCAGTTACTTGAATTCAACAATACATTTTCTCCTAGTAATTTATCCTCATAGTTAGCAAAATTTCAATTAATGCTTATACTTATTTTTTAGTTATACTTCAATAAAATGTTGAAAATAAATCTATGAGCTTTGGTTAAATCTACTTTCCTTTTTCTAATGAGCATATTTCTGATTTGTTCTTGCGAGAATAGCAACCCTCAGGATAAAAAGCATTATGAAATCAATACTTTTGAAAACAATAATATTCAATACAAATCTTTAAAAGGCAAAAAATATGTATTTAGTCAAGTTCGAGTACCAAATAGTATTATAAAAGTTGATTCGAAATTAATAGTTAGTGAGATGGCAGGAGATACATTAATGAGTGTTATTGACGCCAATGAGATGACATTTGATTATAAATTCGGTAAAGAAGGCATGGGGCCAGGTGAATTTTATAAAATCTGGAATTTGTACCCTTCATCTAAAGCAGGTCATTTTTGGATATATTGTCCTGAAACAAAAATATCCACTCATTATAATTTAATGGAAAATGAAATCGATAGAACTTACAAACAAACATCAGAAGATGTATTGGCTACACAATTTTCACCCAGCTATAGAAATTCTTTTATTGGATTAAAAGCAGATGGTTCTTACCAGTTTGCAGAATTTTCGGAAAGTGGTAAAGAAATTGCTGGATTTAATACTTGGGAAGGTTTTGTCGAAAAATCTGAGGAAATACCCCCAAATGTGATAGCGGCAGTTCATCAAGGGCAATTATATTCAAATCTACGGCAAGATAAATTTGCTTTAGCTTGCCTCAAAAGAGATATGATAGAAGTGCTTGATTTAAAAGATTCCAGCATTTTATCTATCAGAGGGCCTGAAAATATAACTCCTGAATTCAGGGTTGACTATTCTTCTGGTTATCCTATGGCTGTAACTAACAGACAAAAAGACGTTTACTGTTATTATAGTGCATATCTAAGTGACAATTATATATATGGTTTATACTCAGGTGAAACTTTTATCAACGTCAATCAAAACCATTCTGATGTGGCTAAAATTATTTATAAATTTTCTTATGATGGTGATTTGGTTGCTTCTTACAAGCTAGATACTTCGGTACAAAGCATTCATGTAGATGAAAAAGAATCTAAAATCTATGGGATTACTACAGATGATAATCCTGGAATAGCAGTATTCAATATGTGATTTAAAAAAATGTAGGGTTCAGTTCATGAAATTTTGGTTTATTGAATCCTACATTATTTGCTTCAATCCTTATTAGATTTAACATATTCAATATTCCGCATCAAGCCACTGTATTTAGTACGTTTTACTGCTGATTTCCTGAATATTTCGTTAAAAACTTCTTTAGTCATTTCTTTCCAATCTTTTTTATCCATTTCGTTTAATAAAGGATGAGGTTGAAAGGCTTCTTCTTGATGTGGTTTTGAAAAACGATTCCAGGGACAAACATCCTGGCAAATATCACAGCCAAAAACCCAATTCTCCATTTTATTAGAAAATTCAGTTGGTAAGTCATCTTTCAATTCTATGGTTAAATAGGAAATGCATTTGGAAGCATCCACTATTCCATCCCCTACTATAGCATCAGTTGGACAAGCATCTATGCATTTGGTACAAGTTCCACAATAATCCTGCATCGGACCATCTTCTTTCAGCTCCAAATCAATGATTAATTCCGCCAAGAAGTAGAAACTTCCCCTTTGCTTACTGAGCAACAAGCTATTTTTTCCTAACCAACCCAATCCGCTTTTCGCTGCCCATTGTCTTTCCATCACAGGAGCTGAATCCACAAAAACTCTTCCGTCCACCTCTCCTATTTCTTCATGAATTCGGGACATGAAATCTTTCAATTTATCCTTGATGACGAAATGATAATCTTTACCATAAGCATATTTGGCAATTTTGTAGGAATCACTTTTGGCTAAATCTTGCTCAGGATAATAATTGTACATTAAGGAAACTACTGACTTAGCACCTTCAACCAATTTTGTGGGGTCAAGGCGCTTATCAAAATGGTTTTCCATGTAATGCATTTTTCCATGGTAACCCTTATTGAGCCAATTTTCTAGTTTTGGAGCTTCCTCTTCTAAAAACCCTGCTTTTGACACACCACAAAAATCAAAGCCCAAATCAGAGGCTATGGATTTGATGATTTTGGTATTTTTCTCTATGGGCAAATACATCAATCAAACAAAGTCCCTAGTCTCCCCGGAGGTACACTTCCTAAATGCTTGTAAGCCAAATCAGTTGCCTGACGTCCGCGAGCAGTTCTTTTTAAATACCCTTCTTTAATCAAAAATGGCTCATAAACTTCTTCTATCGTATCCGCTTCTTCTCCTACTGCAGTGGCGATTGTTCCCAAGCCAACAGGTCCTCCGTTAAACTTTTCGATAATGGTAGTCAGAATTCGATTATCCATTTCATCCAGTCCATGTTGGTCAACATCCAATGCGTTCAAGGCAAATTCCGCAATTTCTTTGGTGATGGTCCCATCTCCTTTAATTTCAGCAAAATCACGGGTTCTTCTTAAAAGCGTATTGGCAATTCTTGGTGTTCCTCTGCTTCTTCTGGCAATTTCATAAGCAGCATCTTCCTCTAAAGGCGTATTTAAAATATCAGCTGAACGCTTGATAATCTTCTTTAACAGTTCCGCATCATAATATTCTAAACGGGCATTTATGCCAAAGCGAGCTCTTAATGGAGAAGTCAGCAAACCAGAACGCGTAGTGGCTCCGATCAAAGTAAAAGGACTCAAACTGATTTGTACAGAACGAGCATTTGGCCCGCTGTCGAGCATAATATCAATTCTGAAATCCTCCATAGCAGAATATAAATATTCCTCTACTACCGCATTGAGTCGGTGGATTTCATCTATAAATAAAACATCGCCTTCCTCCAGATTGGTTAATAATCCAGCTAAATCACCGGGTTTATCCAAAACTGGGCCTGATGTTATTTTCAAACTAGAACCTAATTCATTCGCAATGATATGAGAAAGTGTGGTTTTCCCCAGACCTGGAGGACCATGCAATAAAACATGGTCTAATGGTTCGGAACGCTTTTTAGCTGCCTGAACAAAAACCTGAATATTATCAACGGTTTTTTGCTGACCGGTAAAATCACCAAAAGAGAGCGGGCGCAAGGCTTTTTCAAACTCTTTATCCTCGGGCTTTAAATGTTCATCATCTCCAGTAAGGAAATCTTCTCTCATATCAATTGAATATTTGTGGCAAGTTAAGCCTACTTTGTCGTTTTTACTAATTACTACAAAGCTCTAAAAATCTAAAATAATTAGTTAAAACTCATTCGCTTTTTTTTTAATTTATACGTAAAGGAGCTTATTGCATTACTTCCTGCAATTCATTAGAAAATAAATAACATAAATCAAAAAAATGCCTCTCCACCCGAAGATGATGGGCTTGCCCTAGAGTATTGGGCTTTTTTCAGCCAACATATATTTCAACTTTTATAATGTTTATAACTATAAAAACTTTTCACTCATTCGCATGAAAATAAATATAGTCTTTATGAAATCTTCTATTGAATAATATGGTTACTTTGTAAAGTTAAAAAATACATGAATTTATAATATGAGGCCAATAGCTGGTGTTTTGCTGATCTTTTACCTGCTGACAAACTTTGTTTGGCCTACACCTCTTTTCTCTACAAATCTCAGTGCAAAAAATTCTACTCAGTTTACCACATCAAATGTTTCCCTTGCAGAGATATCGTATACTATTCCCGTATCTTATAGCAGCAATACTTACATTGAGATAGAGGGAAAAACCTCCCATTTCACCCCAAGTATTGTACCGATCTTTAATTTTAAATGGTTCTCTTTTAAATATAAAAAATGCCTTACTCCTAAATTTAATTCGGCTACAAAAGTCAATTACTATTGGAGTAAAATCTGTATTAATGCCCCTTGAAATTTTATAAAATTCGATTTACCGAATCTGATATTTATGGACAACCCATATTATCAGGTCGGCTTATTTTAACAATTATGAATTTTATAAATTATCATCAAATGAAAAAGGAAGAAATTAATAAAAAAGTCCTTACTCCTACAGATAACCAAGAAGAAGAAGTTAACTGGCCAGTAGTAATTGGGATTATTGCTACTATGATTATCATAGTATTAGTTCTCAATTTTGCTTAAAATAAAGAAGGGTGAGAAATTCTCACCCTTCTTTATTTATATAAATTATCCTTCATTATAATAAGTTTATCCGTCTGCTTAAAATTAAAAAACAGTTCAGTAAAAAGATATTTAAAAGAGATTTCTTTCCTTTAGAAAATTGCTTTTTGGATTAGTATTTAATCTTTAATAATTTTTGCTTCGAGAATTCGTTTTAAATCTAGGTTTATAAATCTAAGTTACTTTTTTGAACCAGTGAAATAGACTTTCTATTTTAGGTATTTTTTAACCAAAGAATAAAATAACAATGAAGAATATTAGAGCATTACATGAAAGTGAAAAAAGCGTTTCTGCTAAACCAATTTTCAAGAGCCCATTTGGAGGTAATGCTACGGCTATCCAATTATTGAAGAATGAAATCTTAAAAGAGCATAGCTCCAAAACTGATGCATTTTTAATTTGTGTAGAAGGAAAAGTTAAATATCAGGATCAAGATGGTAATGAATATGAGTTGAATGCAGGTGATTATTATGATATTAAAGCAAATGTAAAGCATTGGCTTGAAGCCTTCGTTACGAGCCAATTAATTTTAATAAAGTAAAGCAAAAAGAGAGATTAGATAAAGCTCTCCCCTTTTTCAGTTTTAACTGAATTTACTATTTCCTTAATTTCCTTTTCAGCATTTTTCTTGCAGATCAAAATCACACCATCTTGTTCGGCAACCAAAAAATCGTGTAGATCTTGAATAACTACTAAATCACTTTTATCAGTAGTTACAATATTTCCAGTAGAATTAAAACTCATTACATTTTTTGGAGTTGCATTATCCTGATTATCTTTCTCTCTGATTTCGTGTAAACTTTCCCAATTTCCTAAATCCGACCAACCAATATCGGTCAATAGCACAAAAACATTTTCTGCTTTCTCCATAATCCCAAAATCGATAGAGATATTAACGCATTGTGTATAAGCCTTATTCACAAATAAACTCTCATTGGTAGTGAAATATTGTGATTTTCCTTCGGCAAAAACTTCAGCTAAATCAGGTAAATAAGATTCAAAAGCATTAATAATACTTTTGGCAGACCAAATAAAGATCCCAGCATTCCAAACAAAATCACCGCTTTCAATAAACTTTTTAGCGAGTCCAATTTCAGGTTTTTCTGTAAAAGTTTTTACCTTTTTAATGGTGGCAGAATCAGGAATATATTGAATATAACCATAACCTGTTTCAGGTCTATTTGGATGCATACCCAATGTTATCAATTGCTCATTTTTGGCTGCACTATCCAAAGCTACTGCCACCGACTGATGAAAAACATCTTCTTTTAAAATCAAATGATCGGCAGGCGCTATCACCATAGACGCATCAGGATTTTTACTTGCGATTTTGTAAGCCGCATAAGCGATACAAGGGGCTGTGTTTCTTTTGTAAGGTTCTAGCAGCAATTGTTCACTTCCTATTCCCGCAATTTGCTCATGTACTAAACTTTCATACTCCTTATTGGTGACAATGTAAATATTTTCCTGGGGGAATTTCGTTAAAAACCTTTCATAAGTCATTTGTAATAATGACTTTCCAACTCCTAATAAATCATGAAATTGTTTCGGCTTTTTAGAGGTGCTAACTGGCCAAAGGCGGGTTCCGGTTCCTCCAGCCATAATGATAACATAGTTATTTTGATTCATAATTTTTAAGGTTTCCGAGCGATTGAAAAGTCAAGTGAGATAAAAAATCCTTGTCAAGTAGGTTAATAGGCATATCTTCCCTCTAACGCCACACATCCTACAAAAGTTATTGCCTCCATTTTGCATCGCAAAAATGAGAAATATAAACTAAAAATTAAAACTTACACTTTGGCATAAGCTACCTTTTGATAAAGTTCCGGAAAATTATAGAAGCAGTAATTTAAAAAATGAAACATAAAAGCTGATATTCTTACACAGGACGCACAATTTAAAAATAGATTAAGGACAATCTTTTTAATATTTTTCACTAAATTCAAGGTATCTCATGATTTGACATTAAATTTGACATGAGTTTGAATAAATTTATTATCAATTAAGCAATTTATGCTAAAGAAATGATAGAAGAGCAAGAAGCTACTTTAAAAGAAAAATTAAAAGAGGTATTTGGATATAATCAATTCAGAGGTAATCAGGAATTGATTATGCAAAACCTTATAAACGGTAAGAATACCTTCGTAATCATGCCAACTGGAGCAGGAAAATCCCTTTGCTACCAGTTGCCCGCTATTTCCCAAGAGGGAACAGCCTTGGTTGTTTCACCTTTGATTGCATTAATGAAAAATCAAGTGGACACTCTGGTTGCACTTGGAGTGAATGCCGCATTTTTAAATTCAACACTGACAAAAACAGAGATTAAAAGAGTGAAAAAAGAGGTCATGAGTGGCAACTTAAAACTTCTTTATGTTGCTCCGGAATCTCTGACCAAAGAAGAAAATGTTGAGTTTTTAAAACAAGCGAACATATCCTTTGCAGCAATAGATGAAGCACATTGTATTTCGGAATGGGGACACGATTTCCGACCTGAATACAGAAGAATAAAATCTATACTTGCCCAGATTTCCAATATTCCAATTATTGCACTTACGGCTACAGCCACACCAAAAGTACAATTGGATATTCAGAAAAATCTGAATATGGAAGAAGCAAATGTGTTTAAATCTTCTTTCAACAGAGAAAATCTATACTACGAAGTACGACCTAAAAATCAGGCCAAAAAGCAGTTGATTCGCTTTTTAAATGAAAGAAAAGGTAAATGCGGTGTTATTTATTGTCTGAGTCGTAAAAAAGTGGAAGAAATTGCTGAATTCCTAAATGTAAATGGATTTAATGCAGCACCATATCATGCCGGACTAGAAAGCAATACTCGGATGAAAAATCAAGATGATTTTTTGAATGAGGATATTGATATAATTGTTGCCACCATTGCCTTTGGCATGGGAATCGATAAGCCAGATGTTCGTTTCGTAATTCATTATGATACTCCAAAATCAGTTGAAGGCTATTACCAAGAAACTGGAAGAGCAGGACGAGATGGCCTTGTGGGTGATTGCTTAATGTTTTACAGCTATAATGACATCCTTAAGCTAGAGAAATTCAATAAAGATAAACCTGTTACGGAAAAAGAAAACGCAAAACTTCTCTTAGAAGAAATGTCATCCTACGCAGAATCTTCTGTTTGTAGAAGAAAGCAATTGCTACATTATTTTGGTGAAGAATTTAGTGATTATTGCGGCAAATGTGACAACTGTAAACATCCAAAAGAAAAATTTGAGGCAAAAGATGAAATGATTACAGTTTTAAAAACTGTAAAACTTACTAAAGAACGATTTGGTATTAATCATCTTGTAAACGTAATAAGAGGTTCTAAAGACCAATATGTTACCAGTTATGACCACAACAAATTAGAAGTTCATGGTGTAGGTGCTGACCAAGATCCAGAATTTTGGAAATCAGTTATCAGGCAAACCATGCTTTATGGTTACTTAGAAAAAGATATTGAAAATATTGGCGTTCTGAAGATCAATAAAGCCGGTGAAGATTTCTTGAAAAAACCTACTGACATCCAATTCACTGTAAATCATGTTTATACAGAAGATGGTGATGAAGACCACATTGAGAAAGATGCTATATCTGCCAACGCATTTGATGAAACGTTATACGCTCAACTTAAAGCGTTAAGGAAAAAGGTAGCAAAATCTAAAAATCTACCTCCATACGTAATTTTCCAAGATCCGTCATTAGAGGAAATGGCTACAACCTACCCTACTACAAATGAAGAAATGGCGGCTGTAAATGGTGTAGGTTTAGGGAAAGTCCATAAGTTTGGAAAGCCTTTCATGGATTTGATCAAAGAGTACGTAGAAGAAAACGATATCATTACTGCCGCTGATGTGATGGTGAAATCTTCAGTGAACAAATCCAAAATGAAGATTTTCATTATCCAGCAAGTGGATAAGAAAATGGATTTGGAAGAGATTGCCGAAATGAAGGACATTTCTTTTGAAGAATTAATTGATGAAATTGAACATATTTGCTATTCTGGTACAACCCTTAATTTAACTTATTACCTTAATCAAATCATTGATGAAGATAAGCAAGAAGAAATAATTGAATATTTCCTCTCTGCAGAATCAGATAGTATTGAAGATGCAATGGATGAATTTGATGATGAATTCAGCGAAGAAGATCTAAGACTCATGCGCATTAAGTTTTTATCTACTTATGCAAACTAATTCTGATGTCCGCTTAAAAAGCGGACATTTTTTCGTTAATTTTACTTTAGGAAAATCATGTTTTCGTTAAGGAAACAACCAAATAGAACTGAATAGATGAACATATTAATATTAGGCTCAGGAGGAAGAGAGTATGTTTTTACCGAAAAAATTGCTGAAAGTGTAGAGTGTGAAAAATTATTTGTAGCTCCTGGAAATGCTGGCACCGCTCAACTTGCGCAAAATATCAATTTATCGCTATCTGATTTCAAAGGTATAGCGGAATTCAGCCTAAAGAATCATGTTGAAATGATAGTGGTGGGACCTGAAGCACCACTTGTTGAAGGAATTAGAGATTATTTTGAATCCGATAACACTTTACAACATATTCAAATCATCGGTCCTGGAAAAGCAGGAGCTGAGTTAGAGGGAAGTAAAGAATTTGCTAAAAACTTTATGCACAGGCACAATATCCCAACTGCAGCCTATTCAAGCTTTGATAAAGCCACCTTATCAGAAGGATTGTCTTATTTGAAAACGTTAAAACCACCTTATGTTCTTAAAGCAGATGGCCTTGCGGGCGGAAAAGGGGTTGTGATTTGTGAAAACTTACAAACTGCAGGGCAAAGTCTTACACAAATGCTAAAAGGAGAAAAGTTTGGTGCCGCCAGTGAAAAAGTAGTCATTGAAGAGTTTCTATCTGGTATTGAGCTTTCCGTTTTTGTTTTAACTGATGGTGAAAATTATAAAATTTTGCCTGCAGCTAAAGATTACAAAAGAATTGGAGAAGGTGATACTGGATTGAATACAGGTGGAATGGGAGCCATTTCTCCAGTTAAATTTGCTGATTCAACTTTTATGGACAAAGTAGAATCTAAGATTATCAAGCCTACTGTTGAAGGCCTTAAAAAAGACAAAATAGATTATCAAGGTTTTATATTTATTGGATTAATGAATGTTGGAGGTGAACCTTTTGTTATTGAATATAACGTGCGAATGGGCGACCCTGAAACTCAGGTAGTTTTACCAAGATTGAAAAGTGACTTACTTTCCATCTTCAAAAGCATGAAGAACAAAAAGCTGAACCAAGAAGACTTTGAAATCAGTAATCAAACCGCTTCTACTGTTGTTTTAGTAGCCGGAGGTTATCCCGAAAGTTATGAAAAAGGCAAAGTAATTAAGGGCATAGAGGATGTTGAAAACGCTAAGGTTTTTCATGCGGGAACAGCTCAAAAGAATAATGAAGTGATAACGGCAGGTGGAAGAGTTTTAGCCATTACAGGAATGGGAGATAATCTAGAAATTGCATTAAAAAATGCCTATGCAGGCGCTAATAAGGTCTGCTGGGATGATATTTATTACAGAAAAGATATTGGTCAAGATTTATTGGCCCTAGAATAGATGCGCAAATGAATATCCCTCTATTTTTCTTTTGAGGAATTAGTATTCATTTCTATCAAATGTAGAATGCTGTAAAGAATACAGCTTAAATAAATAATTTATGGGATGCTCATCATGCGGAACAAAAAATAAAGAAGGAGCCACAACAGGTTGCCAAAATAATGGAGGATGTAGTACTGGCGGTTGCAATAAGATGAACTCTTTCGACTGGTTATCCAATATGGATTTCCCTAATTATGATAATTTCGATATCGTTGAAATTAAGTTTAAAGGCGGTAGAAAAGAGTTTTTCAGAAATATCCACAATCTTGATTTAGTGACTGGAGATGCTGTAGTTTTGGATGTACCCAATGGTCACCATATCGGCTATGTATCTATGCAAGGGGAATTAGTTCGTCTTCAGATGCAAAAGAAAAAAATCAAAAATGATGATGAAATAAAAGCCGTTTATCGTGTTGCAACAGATAAAGATTTAGAAAAATGGCATGAAGTTCAGAATCGGGAAATGCCTACCATGTATCGTGCAAGAGAGGTAATTCAAGAGCTTAAATTAAAAATGAAGCTTTCAGATGTGGAATTTCAAGCTGATAATTCAAAAGCAACTTTTTATTATTCAGCGGAAGAACGAGTTGATTTCCGTGAGTTGATAAAAAAGCTGGCTGGGGAGTTTAAAATCAGAGTTGAAATGCGTCAAATTTCTCTTCGTCAAGAGGCAGGAAGAATTGGCGGAATAGGGAGTTGTGGAAGAGAATTATGCTGTAGTACGTGGCTTACCGATTTCAAAAGTGTTTCTACCAGTGCCGCTCGTTATCAGAACTTATCATTGAACCCTAGTAAGTTATCTGGGCAATGCGGCAGGTTAAAATGTTGCTTGAACTATGAATTAGATACTTATATGGAAGCCCTAAGTGGAATTCCTGAAGTAGAAAAACCGATACAAACGAAAAGAGGTACCTTAACTTTACAAAAGACTGATATTTTCCGTAAAATCATGTGGTTTAGCTATTCAGAGGATAATATTTGGCATCCTGTAAAAGTAGACAGAGTTGCAGAAATAATTTCATTAAACAAGCAAGGAGAAAAACCAGATACTTTAATGGAGGATATTTTAGAAATCGAAGAAGTAGTTCAAATTAATAGCGACTTAATTAAATTAGACCGTAAATTTTCTAAACCTAAAAAGAAAAAGAAGAAAAGTGGGAATTTCAATTCTAATAAAATTAAAGTTGATAAAGGTCCAAATTCAATTAGCAAAGAAAAGCCGCAAGGAAATGCTAAAAAGCTAAAAAATAAAAGAAGATTTAATAAGAATAAAAACAATCCAAATAATAACAAAAAAGATTAATGAGGCCAATATTGAGTATTATCTGTTTGACATTCCTTATATTTTCATGTACTGAAGATCGCTACTTCGAAGATAATATAGATTTTAAGGATAGAATATGGGGGCTCGAAGAATCAGCTGAATTTGATATTGAAATAGATAGTATTGAAGTACCATATCGAATTAAATTGAACGTAAGAAATACCTTAGATTATCCATATAGAAATTTATATATTCAATACAGTTTAAGTGATTCTAATAGAAATATTTCTAAAAAACTGCACAACATCAAATTATTTGAAGGAAAAACTGGTAAGCCTTTTGGAGACCGACAAAGTGAAGTGTTTTCTCATCAATTAATACTGCAAGACTCTGTCTATTTTCCAGAAAAGGGGAATTATACGATAAAATTAAAGCAATATATGCGCGAAAAAGAATTGAAGGGAATGGTTTCTGTTGGGATAAGGTTAGAACAAATTAAATGATTTGAACCCTGTTGCATTTATTATTTGAATTCACCATTCAATATCGTTAGGTTAAGAAATAACCATAGTAAAAGTAGCATATAAATTAAGGATTAAATCCAGAAAAAGCTAAATATATCTTCCAGTTAAAAGTAGCAAGTTGCAGTTTACTTTTAGAGCCGAAGGGCTGATATATCATAAATTAGGGTGAAGCCCTTCATAAATAAATCGATAAAAAAACCTAAAAGGGCGTAATATGATACCCTTTCAGGTTTTTGAAGTCACTTTATTGATATCACATGGCTTCACCTTGAGCTATAAAATGACGTCCTTCCAGGACTAAAATAAAAAATAAAAATCACTTAAGTAGATCAGAATTTAAGGAGGATTCAATTTTACACAAAGCTTAACTTACCGATATTGATCCACCACTTATAATTTTTCGGATGGATTTCATGACCATTTATGAGATTTCAAAACTCCGAATATTTAACAAAAAGATTTAATTGCCAAAAATAGTTGGTAAAAGGCTTTAAAATATCTTGTAATCCTCTGATATATAGGTAAATAAATATATTTTTTCTAAAGCTCATTGAAATGTGTTTCAATGAGCTTTTTTTTGTACATGAAAAGTACA
>NZ_DASSWQ010000016.1:0-26472 GCF_035704835.1 Marivirga sp.
AAGAACAGACTGGTTTGGTTTTGAGCTTTTTTAATGGGTTTCATGCATCAATATTTGCAAGGTTTCTGTCAGGAAAATACGAAAACTTGCAAAAAAATCAAAGCTTTTTATTAATTAAATAATTGATAATCAATGTATTAATTAGTTTTTAAGGGTCGACCAATTAGAATAGGATATGCTTTTAAAAACCCAGGTTTCAACCAACTATTATTGGGACCTAATGGAGTTTCTTCGATCGGTATAAAATCAATTAAAATGTCCTGATAAGAATATCTAAACATTACTTTTTCAGAAGGAGCTGGATAGATCTTTTTACTCGCTAATTTTTCCCTTAGCTCCTCCATTTGTGAGTATGTGCTTACTTGCACTGAAATATCAATATCTTTGGTTGGCCGTGGCTGTTCGGCACCTTCGTCTGTTACATATAAACTTACAACAGCACCACCTACATAAACTACATCCTTATTTAACTCTTCTAACGAAAAGGCAACCTTTTCAACAACGTTTAAATTGATAGTTTGACTTTTAAGCATCATCCATTCTTTCCTTTAACATTTCAAAAGCAAGGTTTTGTTCTCTTACTTTACCAATTCTGATTGCATCCGTTAAGGCCATAAGCTCGTAATATTTTTCATCATTTATGCAAGCTTCTGGTGTATTTGGGTGTAGTGGCTCAATTGTTTGTCCTCTAACCTTTCCTTTTCCGTAAGGCCAAACAAAATTTTCTTCAGTCATAAACTCATTTTTTAACGGTAAAGCTGAAATAGCTGTATATATACCTCTTGTCAGAGCCCCAGGTTGTTGGGGATATACATAGCGAATGCCCGATTTCAAAAAATCTAGTAGCGCCAGTTTTTTTAATGTCCTTTTATCACTACTTATCAACCCTCCAATTACTGACCTATTTATACTTTCACTTATTTCACTAGCACTAATCTTTAATTCTTGTGCTAGGTCTTTCATTAGCCACTTTTCTCTTCGCTTACTAGCAATTTTTAGCAGTATCGCAATATCATGAGGGCGCATTCCACTGTGTTTTTTCATACTATGATTTTTTTCTGTGTATAAATGTACAAAATATATTCGTAATTCGCGATTCGCGAATTACGAATATATGTTAGTCACAGGAAAAACTAAGCATCTAAACTGAAGGCAAAATATTCACATATACGAGCTGCTCATCTCGCACCTACATTCTCCTTCAAAATTGATAACTATAAGTCAACGTTCCATTATATACTGCACTTATCGTTCCTTCAGAAACTTCATTTCCTGCACTTTTTCGATTAATAAAAGCATTGGTAAAACTAAAGTTATGCTTTTCTTTCAGACTATAAGTTGCACTTAATCGGCAATTGATGATTGTAGTTTGTAATTGGCTGTTGCTATAACTATTATTAAAAGCCAAGGATAGGCTTAGCCGAAGCTGTTTTTCGAATAATGATTTGCTGGCTGAAAAAACTGGACCAACTGTAAGATTCTGCATATCTAATGCTTCTTGTAAACTTACATTCATAGAAGCAGAAAGATTAAGTTCCAGCGGTTTCCACTGATTTACATAACCAAAATTTCCATTGTAAAAGGTAGAGCCAGAATTTTGCGTCTCACCACCCTGCTCATCTATAGTTTGTTGTGCCGATAAATTGGCCGTTAAGGCAGTAGATTTGTCTTCCGTTGACTTTAAGATGTAGTTGGCATTGAAATTCAAGTTCTGAGAAATTTGTGTGAAATTTAAGGTATCGGATGGCTGCACCAGTGGGTTCGGATTATTGATATCTTCAAATTGAGACCGAATGTTCGTATAAGTTTGAAAATTAGAATAGCTAGAACTTAAATTTAATTTCTCGGAAGCGGTATAATTCAAATTTAAAGCACCTACCCAACGCGTCATTTGATTCATCTTTTGACCATTGAGATTATCCCTTTGTAAACCTACATTACTGCTGATGCTTAATTTATTTTCAAATAGTTGCGTAGCACCGTTGACTGTGATGTTTTCCAGATCATTATTGAAATAGTAAGCCCCATGGGTTTTATATTCTGGATCGACTCGTTCATATCCTAAACCAATTGTAAACCCCTTTCCGCCATAATTTAGATTAGACTTAAAGGCATGGTAGTAGGAAGTAGATAATCGATGCGTAAAGAACACATTATTTTTAGGGAAAGGGGCAAAAACTTCTCGATTGATAGCATCCGAGGCTAGATTTCTACTGAGTGCAGACTGGGCATATTCAAAAGACAAGGCGAATTGACTGAACAATGTAGTACTTCCATTTAAACTTACCACCATATTTTCTTCGGGTAGCACCTCTGAATCTTGAGGTACATAATCAATAGAGTTAGAATCGTCTTTTGACTTGAATAAAATCAGATTCAGTTGATACCCATCTCCACTGTATCCTACTTTTGTGCCATATCCAAATCGTCTATACATCGGATCATTTCCTGCGACAGTGTCTGCAGCAATCGATTTTTGCAACCTGCCAGCCATAGCGCTCACGCTCCACGGCCCATCAGGTCGTAATTCTATACCACCTCCCAAAAACAAATGACCACTTAAAGTATAGGGACTGAAACTCATGCTGGTATAACCTGCATGAAGTGTAATCCATTTATAAGTTGGACTTACTCCATATTGATTAAAGGGCTGTTGGAAACCAAATTGTTGATTGGAGAAATTGAAAGTCAGCGGAATACTTAAGCCATAGATAGAGAAATTTAAATTTCCATTGAGATAATAATTGTATGGATCTCGCCTATTTTCCCCTCCAAAAGAACTATTAAACAGTTGAGAAACAGAAACTCCACCATTTACTTTTATAGCTTCTCCCTTACCTATCTGAGAAAGGTCTTGCCCCTTCAATTTGAATATTGAAAGTGACAGAACTAAAAATGCGATATAGTATTTAATCTTTAGTGGCATAAATCAGAAATTCTACCCTTCTGTTTTTAGCTCTATTTTCTTCATTATTATTTTTAACCAAAGGCTCTGTAGCTCCCTTTCCTTCATAATTCAATCTTTCAATGGCTATACCGATACTTTCAAGATAGACCTGAACTCCTTTTGCTCGTTCTTCAGAAATTTTCTGATTGGCTTCTTCTGTCCCTACATTATCGGTATGTCCAATGACTCTAAGTTGTAATGCAGGATTAGCCTGCATCATTACCGCTATATCGTCTAGATAAGATTTTGCTTCTTCGTTTAAATTGGTCTCGTTAAATCCGTAATTGAAATTTTTGCGGAGTTCGAAGGAGAAATCTCGATTAACAGAAGTTCTATATTCCTTCTCAATTACATTTACTGGTTTATCTTGATAATCCACTTCTTCAAAGTTTCGGGTGCTACCAATAGAATAATCTTCCTCAACAAGTTTTTCTTTTTTACTAAATGCCAATCGCTTGAAAATGCTGACAGAAAATTCAGTTGAAGCCATCTGAGCTTCATTTTCTAAATGTAAATCGATTGCAAAACCCATCGAAAAATTATTTTGGGCAATTTGAGTACCTATACTCATTCTATCGCCCGCAAAATAGCGTGCAAAAACATCAAAACTACCTGCTGTAAAAGGGTCAAAAGAACTATTATCTTTTATTCTATAAGACCATCTCGGACCAGCACCCCAAAAAATTTCATTCAAACTTTTAGTGCTTAGGGCTTCTGCAAAAAAAGAATGACGACTATTCTGAAAAAATTGAAATCCTCCCAGCCCTGAAAATCGAAAAGGAACTTTTTCCTCTTCACTAATAAAACTTCTCTCTGGTTGATTCAAATTAAAAATGGAAAATCCTAAATAGTTTCGTCTTAAACCTTCTGAGTTAACATCATACCACATCAACCCTACTGCACCAGAAAACCAGGTCAGCTGCTGTCGTTCAATATTTTCGCCTAAACCTGCTGTTTGATCAAACCCTTGGTTATTCACCCATTGACTTCCCGTAGTGAAATTCGAAGAATTAAATCCAGATTGATTAGCGCTAAATTCTATTCCTATTGCGAAAAAATTATTTGGAAGTACCTCACTGTTATAAGCAAATCCTGGTTTTATGCTATAAAATGAATAAGGCATCCCTTCAGAAACTTTGTCGCTATTTGCTATCAAACTAAATCCACCCCATCTTTTTCCTTTCGACTGATTAATAAGCGCATACTGAAATTGGAGCTGAGTACTATTAATGCTCATTCCACTATTGTAGCGTTGTATTCTATGAATAGCATTAACTCCAATTAAATTCCGAGAAGCTGAAGCTGCAGGGTTTAGCGCAATTTCTCCCAAGCCATAATTTGAAAACTGAGTATTCTGGGCATTAAGTGAAAAGCTGATTAAAAAAACTAATATCAGTTTCAAACAAATTATTGTGCAAAAATTTTTCGTGAAGAGCTTTCTGAAATTTGAAAGTAGATTTATATTAAAGTTCTTCATCCGCTATCTCATTAAATTAATTAAACCCGAATTCTTTCCCTTAAAACTCAAGGTCCTTTCATCAAAATATTGACCTTTAATACTCCACACATACACTCCCGATTCAACTGGATTTCCGTTGTAATTTCCATCCCAACCCACCTTGTAGACCTCTTCCACGGAGTTAGTACTGTATATAACTTGACCATTTCTAGTGAAAACTTTAAATTCAATTTCTTTTATTCCTGCTCCATAGACTTTAAAGAAATCATTTTGCCCATCGTTGTTAGGTGTGAAAAGATTTGGAATAAATAATTGATTCTCCACGAATACTGTCATTTCTTTTTCTGAGCGACAACCTAAAGAATCTGTGACCTCCACTAAATAGGTCGTAGTTCGTACTGGACTGGCAAGTGGATTTGAAATGGAAGCATCAGATAATCCACGAGCAGGTATCCATTGGTAAAAATCACCGCCTAATGCTTGGAGTTGGATTTGATCTCCTGCTCCTATGGTAGTATCAGAAGTTAGAATTATTTCAGGTGGAACTTGAACATATACTGTTACTTCCGCAGTATCTGCTTTACAATCCCCTGCCCAGGTAATTAATTGGTAAGTTGTGTTTTCTGCCGGATTTGCAATCGGGTTTGCAACGCTTGGGCTACTCAAGGATTCAGCCGGACTCCATTGGTATTGATAATTAAAACTACTCCCTTCCGCAGTTGGTAATCCGCCCAATTCAGTGTAATCACCCAAACAAATCGTTCTATCTCCACCAGTATTTAAAACAACAGGTTTATCTAAGGCAACAAAAACAGAATCCTCATAAAAGCAACCTTCATTATTTTTTGCAAAAAGGTAAAACCATGTATGTTCTGTAGGATTAGCGATTGGATTTTTAATTGCAGCATCAGATAGAAATTCAGCTGGGCTCCATTCTAAAGTCCAACTTTCATTGATGCCCGAAGGAGTCAATTGTACTTCTGCATCCTCACAAATTAGTATTGAATCTCCTGCATCAAATATTGGTAATGGAATATTCGTAATTTTGATGGTATCGGAAAAAATACAAGATGAAGCATTCCATTGTTCAGCCCACCAGATAACATTTTGATTAACATTTACATTTAAGATGGCTGAAGTATCCAATAGCTGTACTCCTAAATTATTAAACCAATTAATTGAATCAGCAGGATTATCAATTTCTAGCTGAACAGGATTTCCTTCACAAATTTGGATATCTGGTCCCAGAGAAAATTCAGGTAAAGTATTCGGATGGATAATTACTGTATCATAATTGATGCATTTTTTTTCATCCATCGCTGTTAGAAAAATGGTATCTGATACCGCCATAAAATATGAAATTTCATTAACATTCTCAGCAATCAAGCCTAATAAGGATGACTCCCATTTCATGAAATCATAAGTTTCAGTGTTTTTAATCACTAACTCCTTCCCTTTACATGCCTCTAAGATTTCTGGCAAATCAAGCTGAGGTAATTCATTTACCGTTAATTCAAGTTCATCAAAAGAAGTGCATCCCAGAGAATCAAAAGTTTCTATTGAAATTGTAAGACTAGATTCGGCATCAAACTCTATTTCACTAGTATGAATTTCTAACAAAGAATTATCAAAATACCAATTGATGCTATCTTGCAAATTTTCAATGGTTAAATTAACCAACTCTCCTTTACAAATTTCGAAATCCTCACCTAGAGAATATTGAATTGGTTCATTTGCGGTTATCACGATGGAATCATAAACGATACAGCCATTAGAATTATACACCTCTGACCAAACAGTGTCTGTTTGGTTTGCAACATACTCTAAAAACCAATTATCTGCTCTCAGTTGGCCTGCAGAGCTTGAGTACCAATTTACTTCTTCAAAACCTGTTCCTGTTGTCAATAATATTTCACTGCCTTGACAAAGTATGGTGTCTGAGCCGATATCGTATTCAGGTAAATCAAGTTTTTCTATAATTATGGTATCAGTATTAAAGCAACCAAAATTATCACTGGCCACTACTCTAATAGTATCGGTTTCACTTACATACCAATTTAAACTGGTAGATTGAGATTGTAAATTCCCTTGAATCGCACTTTCCCATTCAATATAATCCCAATTTCCTTGATTGAGTTTTATCTCTATAGAATCACCTTCACAAATTTGTAAATCTTCTCCTAAATCTACTATTGGGAGCGGGCGCGTATTTATGACTACTGTATCCTCTACTGTACAATTGCTATCATTTGTTTTACTTATAAATAAAGTATCCGTTTGATTATATATTCTACTTAGACTATTGATATTTTCGGCCAGAAAACCTTCATTGGCCGAGTGCCAGTACACTTCTTTGAAGTCTCCGTTAATTGACCATTTAAATTGAGATTGTTCACAGATGGTAGTATCTATTTTAGATACTTGAATGGGTAGCTCCAATTTCTTAATAATGACTGAATCCAATACGGAGCAATTATTCTCATTAATTATTTCGGCAATTAAAGTATCCGATTGATTAAGTAGAAATGAGATAGAATCAACATCTGAATAAAGCAAACCGTTTTGACTGCTAAACCAGTTCACGGTATGATCTGGTAAATTCAACTTGAATTCGACCACTTCATTTTCACATTTTTCAATTTTTCCTGGAAGTTGCTTTAAAGGTAATTCATTGACCAACAACTTCAGAGAGTCGTAAGAAATACAGCCAAGGTAATTTATTGTTTCAATAGAAATAGAACCACTATTTTCTGCCTCAAATTGCAAATTATCCCCATGGTAGTTCACTAAAGAATCTCCCAAATACCAATTAATACTGTCCGTCAAATTTTGTACTGAAATCGAAACTAAATCGCCAAAGCACTGCGTTAAATCTTTCCCTAAATCATATTTCTTCGGTTCTACTGATTTAACCACTAAAGTATCGAAAGCAACACATCCATTAGAGTTGATTACTTCTGACCAGATAGTATCGCTATCATTAGCTACAAATTCTAAAAACTGACTATCTCTTTTTAATATTCCAGTAGAAGTTGAATACCAGTTTACAATATCAAACTCCTCCTCGACTGACAGAAGAATTTCAGATCCTTTGCAAACTACAGTATCAGAACCAATATCATATTGCGGCAAATCAAGCTTCCGGATGATGAGTGTGTCATAATTTATACAACCAAAATTATCTGTAGCCATTACATTAATGGTATCTGTTTCATCAACAAACCAATTAAATTGAGAAGTATTAGTGTTCAAAATTCCTGATTTTGCGCTTTCCCATTGAATTGAACTCCAGTTCCCCTCATTAAGACTTATGTCGACTGAATCACCTATGCATACTTGTAAATCTTCCCCTAAATCAACAGTCGGAAGAGGCCGTGTATTAATAACCACGGTATCTTCAACAGTACAATTATTCGTATTTGTTTTACTAATAAATAAAGTATCAGTTTGATTATAGATTGCACTAAAAGTATTGATATTTTCTGCAACTAGGCCATCATTTGCTGAATGCCACTGCACTTCTTTAAAATCACCGACAATCGACCACTCGAGTTCAGACTTTTCACAAATAGTGGTGTCAATTTTACTTACTTGAGTGGGTAAATCAAATTTTTCGATGATAACAGAATCTAATATGGAGCAATTATTTTCATTTATGATTTCGGCAATTAATGTATCTGAACTATTTACCTGGAAAGAAATGGAATCTTGATCGGCAAACATTAATCCACTTTCAGCACTATACCAATTCACTATTTGTCCTGGTAATCCTATCCCAAACTCAACAGTTTCTTGTTCACACTTCTGAATTTTATTGGGTAAAAATTCAGAAGGCAAATCCAACATCTTAATAAAAACTGTATCACTAACTGTGCATCCAAATGGCTTATTTACCTCCGCAATAATAGTATCGCTTTGCAAAACTATATAATCAAAATTATTACTATCAGCCAGGAGAAGTCCATCCGTTTTTGAATACCAATTCACCACATCATCTTCAGTGCCGATTGATAAATTGACAATATCTAATTTGCACTTTTCTAAATCAGGACCTAAATCTGGTTTATAACAACTCGAAAAGCTTTCCTCAGCTGCAAATGCTGAGACATTTCCAGCATTATCAATAGCTTGAACAGACCAAAAATATTCCCCTTCTTCCAATGAAGTTAGTATTTCTAAAGTATTAGAGATTCGGTTTATTCTATTGGAGAGTAATTGATTTACAGATAAGCCTGAAACAGGAGAAATGATATCCGTTTTGCCAGGGGCTGTTCCCACATATACATTGTAATGAATAGTATTTGAAGAGGTTAAATCATCGGAACTAACATTCCATTCAAGCTTTACAGAATCTCCAATGGAGATAGAGCTCAGCCCATTGGGAATCTCCGGAGTAGTATTATTCGTAATATTTTCATTCAGATATAGGGATTGAACTATGGAACTTGCAGGATCTATATCTGTAAAACCGCTGTAGGTAAAATCGGAGGCGCCATCATTGTTTAAATCTGAAACAGTGATTCCTCCATTAGCTAGAGTTCCAACCGATACGCCACTATTAGCAAAATTTGCATTACCATCATTGACATACAAACTGCCTTCGTATTGACTTCCTGATGATAGCCCGAAAAGTAAAATATCTCTATCTCCATCATTATCAGAATCGATGCTTTGAGAAACAACAGATGAAAGTGCTGGTAATGAAATATTCAAATCAGCAAAGTTGCCATCATTGTACTCCATTAATTTTACAAATGGTTCAAAAAATCCATCTCTTCCAAAAATGAATAACTCTAAATTGCCATTTTGATTAAAATCAGTAATCTCTATATTTTTGATCAGTAGGTTATTGAGGATACTATTATTACTTTCTCTTAAGGCTTTACCGAATTCATTATAGAATAGTATTGTCCTGAAATTGCCAATACTTGTCTCGCCCGAAATTACAATATCATCGTATCCATCTTTATCAAAATCAACTACTGCCCAGCTTCCGTTAAATACTTGTGGAAATTGAAGAGTACTCTTGGTGAAATCATCTCCACTATTAGTCCATAATTCTGTAATAATATCATTATTTGCATCCTGACCTGAAATCAAAATATCTACTTTCCCATTCTGATTGAAATCAATCGCGGATAAAGAAGCATTTTTTATGGCAGGAAGGTTGCTGCTTTTAATATTAAAATTACTTCCATTATTTTCAAGTAAAATTGTGGAAGGTTGGTTGTTCAAATCCCTTCCTGTATAAAGAATATCGACCCGATTATCGTTATTAAAATCATCTAATAAAAATCGACTGCTTTTCAATGCAGCTACTGGTAAACCAACAGCAGAAAAAGTATTATTACCTTTATTTTGATAAACGTCAAATATAGCCATACCCCTCTCATCATTTCCAGAAATGATGATATCTATATTTCCATCACTATTATAATCTAACCAGTCTATCTGAGCATTTCCAAGAGCAGGTATTCCTGAACCATCAACTTTTTGAAAGGATTGACTAAAAGCAGAATGGGATTTTCCGCAAATACCACACAACAGAAAAATTATCAGAATTGAGTGCCTCATCTAACAATAAATTTTTCTGTTTTCACTAATTTTCCAGATTTTACCACTACAAGATAAACCCCTGGTTTAAGACTTCCATCTTTAATTTCAAAGGCGAAGTTTTTAGCTTTTCTAGCTTTAAAATCATTGATGAATATTCCTTTATTGGAATCATAAATAGTGACCTCAACATCTGTCAGTTGATTTGCTTCTACGTTTAGTCGGAATTTCCCAAAATTAGGATTAGGATAAATATTAATATCGAAATCAATATCCTTATCTACTATTGACCTTTGAGCTTGCTTTTCTTCTGCTACTTCCCTGGAAATCACCTCGACTGCTTTTCTAGTGTAATCTTGACAGAGACCAGTAAATGCATGCATTCCTAGCTCAAAATCACCTTCTTCGGTAAAAATAATTTCTTGATAAAAGTCATTTTGATTAACAACATAAACATCCGGATTATCTAAATTATCCCATCGAATAGAATCAGGAATCGGCCAACTGATATCGACAATTACAACTGTATCTCCAACTACTGCTTCCGAAGTCAATAGAAAATCTGCTGACAGTAAATTTTCATCTTTTACTATTTCAAAATTCACTACATCAGTACATCCAAATTCTGTACTTACTTCTAAAGTGTAATTCCCTTCGGCAGAAATTTCAACCTCTCTTTCATCACTACTAAATCCATTATCAGATTTCCAATTATAAGTTTTCCAAGCACCTGGATCTAGAATTAAACTGGAACCTCCACATAGAAAGACCTCACTTGGAATATTATCAACTGTAATATTTGAAGGCTCATTCAAAGAAAACTCAAATTCCCTGAAGCAGTTATTTTCATCTCTTAAAATAACTTTATGCATTCCTGCCAGTAAATCGTTACGTTCAGTTGCTATCAATCCGTCCTCCCATTCTACCTGCACATTACCATTTCCACCGCTCGCTAATATTTTTGCGTAACCACTCGCTTCCTGATAACATAAAGGGTCTTTTTTCTCCAAATTAGTTACTATAATTCCATAAGGTTGATTCAAAGTTATATCTCTAGAATATTTACATCCTTTACTATCCGAGATTTGAACATTAAAAGTGCCTGCAGAAATATTATCTAGTATTGAACCAGTTTCGCCTGTTCCCCATTCAATTAAATATGGTGCATTTCCACCTTGAACTGAAATTTCTATTCTGCCATCATTTGCTCCATCACAAATTGGCTCATATGTCTCAAAATTTATAGATATTGGATCAGGCTGAGTTATTCGATAGTCAAAATTAGCAGCACAATTATTTTCATCTGAAATTGACACTGAATATAAACCTGGTGACAAGTTCGTTCGCTCGTTTCCCTGATATCCATCTGACCAATTATAAGTATAATTTCCAGTTCCTCCAGTAGCTTCTAAAAAGATAAATCCATCATTAGCATTGAAACAAGTGACATTTTTCACACTATCTTCTTTGATGCGAATAGGTTCTGGTTCTCCTAATAAAAATTGCTGAAATAATGAACAATTATTCTGGTCTGTGATTTCCAAATTATATATTCCTGCACCCAGATTAGACCGATTTTTAGTGGAATTCCCATCTTCCCATTTGAACTTATATGGACTGTTTCCACCCTCGATATTAACAGAGATTGAGCCATTCCGGCTACCATTACAGGTAGGCTCTGATAAAATTTTGCTTGTAACCTCTAAAGGATGAGGATCATAAACAGAGATTGTATCAGTGAAACTACAGTTATTATTATCCAGAATACTAAAAATGTAATCTCCAGCTTCAATATTCCTTAAAACTGATCCTATCTGACCATTAGACCATTGAATTAATGGATTATCAACTCCGCTAATTATATTAAGTGATATTAGTGCATTTTGATCGCCTAGACATTTAGGTGGAATTACTTCATAATTATAAATAATTTCATCTTTTGCTGGTATCACAATTTCAAATATGCTTGAACAATTATTTGCATCCGAAACCAATACATTATAAATGCCTTTTTCAAGGTCGTTTCTAGTTAAATTAGTGATTCCGTCAGGCCACTCAACAGAATAATTACCAACTCCTCCGGAAAAACTTAAATTTGCATAACCAGTTTTTTCACCAATGCAAACTGGTGGCTGTACATTTTGAATCACAGATAAGGGCTTAGGGGCATTTAATGTAAACTCACTTTCAATACTACAGTAATCACCATCCAATACTTTAACATTATAAATACCAGACCTGAGACCTGATATGGTTTTACTTGTTTCACCATTTGACCATTCGTATTCATAATTTCCACTGCCGCCTCTTACATTTACAGTAATTTGACCATCTTCGCTGTTTGCACATTTTGGAGGTACACTTTCAAAATTCAGTATTGCTAATGGCGGTCTTACTCCTAGAGAATAATCCAGTCGGTGAGTACAGCTGCTTGAATCAGTGATCAGTACAGAATAGTCACCTGGAAATAATCCTGTTGCTGTTGAAGTTTTTTGATTATTAGGATCATCCCATTTAAATTGATAAGGTGGGTTTCCATTTAAGCCTTCTACAGAAATACTTCCATCTGGAGCATTCACACAGCTTGCTGGTTTATCAGAAATAATTCTAGCAGAAAGGTTTGTATTAA
Organism: Marivirga sp.; assembly: GCF_035704835.1. Lineage (GTDB taxonomy): Bacteria > Bacteroidota > Bacteroidia > Cytophagales > Cyclobacteriaceae > Marivirga. The sequence goes on from NZ_DASSWQ010000016.1 coordinate 12,589, forward strand.
TATTTTCAAGTGTGAATTTTAAAGTATCGGTCAAACAGCCTTGAAAATTTTCGCCCACAACCCAATAGTTTTCTGGAGCTAAATTATTTGCTATTGATTGATTTAAGTCTTCATTATGAGACCAATAATACTTTTGAATATTATCTGTTGCAGTAACTTTAATTGTACCATTATCTTTTCCACATAATGGATTGATTAGTTCAGTTTCATTTAAACTTGGTCTTGGTGCTGAGTTAAGTTCGATTGGTATCTCTTTATAACAGCCTTCCTCATTCCTTAAAATGGCAGTATAAGTTCCCGAAGATAAATTTGACCGGACAGAAGCATTAAATGGAAAATCTAGCCATGAACTGGTGAAATCAAACGGATTGTTAAGTAAATTTAATTCTATTGAACCATCATCATTCAAGCAGGATGGATTTGAAATTTCCAATTCATAATCAGGAAAAACAGTTTCGTCATCATATAAAGTAATTTGCTTTGATTCGATACATCCTACGCTGTCTTCTACAGTTACACTATATTGCCCAGCAGCTAAGTTTTCCAGCTTACTACCCATTAAACTATCAGTTTCCCATTCAATTTTGTACGGAGAAATGCCTCCCAAAATATCTATCTCAATACTTCCATTGCTATTTCCGCATGATGGAAGTTTAATTGTAGGATTAATCTCTAAATCAGAAGTGGTTGGAACTTTGAATTCGTAATCTGTTGAACAACCTAAACTATCACGTACTGTAACTTCATAAAAAATTCCACCTAAAAAACCGGTAGCTGAATTCTTATCTATCGGGTTAATATTTTCTGGCCAATCAATAATATATCCACTAGTTGCTCCTTCAATTGATAATTCAACAAAACCGTTGTCAATACCACAATCCGTATAGGTTGCATTTTCAAGACTTACATTAATTCCTTCACTTGGCTGAATGTTAATCACCGTGTCTTGCCGGCATCCGAGTGCATCAATAACTTTTATGGAATAGTTTCCAGCAGCCAAACTATCTCGGCTTAAACCTTCAGTGGAATTATAAACAGTGTTATTCCAATAAATTTCAAATGGCTCTACTGCATTTTCAACTTTAATACTAGCTTTTCCATTATCAAGGCCGCAAGAAGTAGGTGAATGTGAAAAAAGTTCAATTTCGATATCTGTAACTTCTGAAAGAAATATATCACGGTCTGCTGTACAGCCATTTTTATCGGTAATTTCTACAGAGTATTGGCCAGATTCTAAGCCATTAAAACTTACGATTTGATTATTAGAGTTTTTCCAAATTGTATCATATGGCTCAACTCCTCCAGTTATGTCTACAGACAATATTCCATTTGATTTACCACATGAGGCATTCTGAACGATAAATGGTTCTATTACTAGTGGACTAGGATTATTTATATTAATTATTAGGGTATCTGAAATGCAACTATCTTTTTCTGCTACAATTTGGTATTGTCCTGAGGTTAGCCCGGAAAAAATTGTACCATTCTTAGCATTCATATCTAAGGTATCAGCAATCCCAAAAAGCGTGTATTTCATATCTAAATATTCCCCTTGCACAAAAATTTCACCATTATTATCGTTATAGCAGGAGACATCATTCTTCTCTATGAGATTTAAAGCTGGCTTGGAAAAACTCACTTCGAAACTTCTACTCACTTCACAGCCTAAAGAATCCTTAAACCTTAAAACATGAGAACCAGCGGTTAATGGCTCTGAAATGTAAAAATCACCATCACCTTCAGCAGATATATCTTTCCATTCTTGCTGATCCAACTGAAAGCTATACTTATTTAATCCCCAACCACCCTGTACTTTTGGTTGAATTAAGATCTTTCCCGAATCATTGCAGTTGTAATCTGATACTTTGAGATCAGAAATCAATAACTTTTCATTTGCTTGATTTATTTCTACATCATAGATTTTTTTGGAACATTGAATGTCGTCATACATGACGTGAACCTGATACCGACCTGCGGATAAGGAATCAATTTCATGACGAGTTTCATTAAGAATTCTTTCCTGCCCTTTGTACCATTCGTAAGAGAAATTGAAAATATTCAAATCCTTCCCATAAGATGGTTCTAATGTTATTTTACCGTCACTCCCACCAGTACAGGTGATAAATTTTGTAGTGATATTTACAGTTACTGAATCAGTTTTAGGAATATCCATCGTTCTTTCTATACCACAATTGCTGCTATCTTTCAGCAAAATTGTATATGGCTTTCCTCCTGCTAGTCCCTGAAATTCATAATAGAATTTATTGGTAGCTGAATTTTCTTCTTTTTCTGATAACACCCAGGATTGACCATCATCGATAGAGAGTTGATGGTCTCCATCTCCACCGCTGCTCTCTATTTTGATGATAGCATCATTGGTATTTGTACAAGTAGAGGGTTGATAATTTATAGAGTTGAAAACCAAGGAATCAGAGCGCTCCTCCAATGTAATTTCTTCCTTAATACTACAATTAGCTGCATCAATTAAGGTAACTTCATATTTACCAGCATATAAATTTTCAAAAGTGTAGGAATTGCTAATCTGATACTCATTTACCTCTTCAATTAGTGAACCCAACTCATTTTTAAGAATGAATTTGTAGCCATTATTTCCATTAAATTGGCTCCTCCCTCCTTCTGCCCGTACTAGAATACTTCCAGAATTATCACCAACACATATTGGAGGTTCAGTTGAATGCTCAGCTAAATCTATGCTAGATATATTTTCAATTTCGAATTCTCCACTTGCTACACAACCGTTTGCATCCTCTACTTCTACATAATACAAACCTACAGAATCTTCTAATACAAGTTGACCCGTAGTTTCTTGTAATATGATATTCCCATTTTGGCCTCTTCTCTTAAATAGAATTTTGTAATTAGTTTCAGCAAACGGAACGCCTCCAGCTGGAATAACAGTTAGCGTTCCATCATGACCATTAAAACAAGTGGGCTTAGTCATGTCTACACCAAAAGAAACTTCATTTTCAGGATCTGTTAATGTATAGGCTGAAAATTCTCTTTCCCTTTCATAATTTATAATATTTCCCTCCTGATCCTGTTTATCTCTTACTATAAATTTATAAGTTCCAGCAGGCACTTCGGGAAAAAAGATATTTTGACTAGCTGAATCTATTCTTAAGGTTCGCCCACTTGAATCATCTATATCAATTAATTCTACGGTATGCGGATAAATACCACCAGAAGTATTCACAAATATTGTATCAGAACCATTGGCACATGCTATTTCATAACCATTGTAAGAATTAGTGTGTTCTGTTAACTTAATTGGGGCGGGTGCTTTGAGTTGAAAGGTAGTGTCTTTGGTACAACCAAGAGCATCAGAAATTGATACTCTATAATCAACATCTGCTTTCAAACCATCAAAAAAATAAAAATCTACATCTTTCTTTATAGTTGCTGAGGTTAAATCTCCATTTTCAAAAAGTGCTATCTCATATCCAAAATCGCTTTCATTTTGAACTGCTCCATTAGCAATAATCTTGAATTTTCCATCAGCCGCGTTAGCATAGCTAACATGATAAGAAGTATCATTAATATCGAAAAGCTCAACACTTTCTGAATCTGATAAATCTAACCCAGCTGAAGCCTGATGAATCGTAAAACTAAAATCTTGGAACTGGCAATCGTTTGTATCTAACCCTTGAATTTTATAACTAGCTAAAGAGTCCCCAACAGCATTAACATTCTCAATTCGTAATTTTCCATTTATAACCTCAAAGTTTGAACTATCTATTTCTTTACCATTTCTTAATATAGAAAATGAAGCTGAATCTCCTGCTGCATCAACTAAATCTAAGGTTACAGTAGTTACATCGTTAAAACATTTTAGATAAACTTTATCATTATAGTTTTCTATATTTTCTCCAAATTTTAAATTTGTTAGAGTTGGTTGAATTTGAGTCTCAAAACTTATGGTATCAGATTCTATTGTACAAGTTCCATCACTCAAAATAAGTTTGTAACTATAGCCTTTCTGAATCTCTTCATCTGGAAAAACAATAGTTTCAGTTAATGAAAAATTAGAATCCTCATCTATCAAAAAATCATTTACATCTGGAATTTCAACAATTGATTCATCTTCAATTCTTAGAACATCACAGCTGATATTTGGAGTATTGGCATTTTCGATTGAAAACTGGAATTCTCCCGAAGAATTATAGCAGAGCGGATTTATAATATTCTCTGAAACAAATTGAAAAGGTGACTCTGGCTGACCAACAGTGAAATTGTCAATATCAAATTGTTTATCGCATGATTCAGAATCAGCAAAAACAACCGAAGTGATAGAGTCAAATGCTGAAAGGCTATCTATTGTTAGACCATTAAAAGTATATCGCTCATGGTTCTTATCAATTATCTCTGCATTGATAGTTGCTTCAATAATCGAATATTCGGGAATTCCTCCAGTCACAATGAAAGATACAGAACCATCATCCCCATCTCTACAAACTGGAGGTTCTGACTCAATGTCATTCGTATCCAATTCAATCTCATCTGGTTCTGTTATTCTTATTGGATCTGAAACAATAACATTATCAGCTGTCCAGAGAACACAATTGAAATATTTAACCCTCACTTGATAATCTCCAGCGGGCAAATTTATAAATTCAACCTCCTTATTATTAATTTCTTCGATGTTCTCAATAACTTGGTAAGAATCTCCTCCCTCTATCCTTTCTAATCTATATGCTAAAAGGCCCCCTAAAGCATCTTGAGCTTTTGTTCTTATGGAAGCGGTACTGTTTCCTCTACATTTAATATGGAAGTCAGTACCATCTTCCAGTTCAGAGCTAGGTTGTTCTGTAAATGAAAATGAATGACTTTCTACAATAGCTGTATCACTTTTTAATACAGCTTCAGTATCCCATTCGCATATAGAGTTTTTGCCTATGAAGTAATATTCCCCTTCTCCCACCGAGTGGGAAAATTCACCTTCAAGATTGCCCGCTTCATAAATTAGAGAATCTTGATTATATAATCGGTAGTCAAAGCGTGAACTTACATCACCTTCCCTCACCATTTGAAATCGAATTGTCACACTGTCATCAGGGCAGTTAAGTTCAATTTTCTCCGTGTCTATATTGCGGGAAATAGAGTCCACTGGAGGGGATTCAATATTAAAACTCTCCAATACAAAACAAGGATATTCAATTTCTGCACTATCTTTCAATATGAGGGGTTCCATTGTTAAATTGTAAGAACCAGGAATAAGGTCAATCTTTACATCTTCAAAAATGCTATCTCTAGGAATATATTCTTTGAACGTAATTGAATTATCTAAAATGAAATAATTTGCGGTATCAGAGTTTACTTGAAAAGAGATAGTATCACCATCTGGTTTAAATAACCCGATGATAACAGATGAAAAATTTGCATTTGTTAAGCTAACCTTAACACTAGGTTCTTCTCCTTTGCATTCTGGTTGATTAACTGGTTCAAATTCAAATTTAGGTATTTGGTAAAAATCAATTAGAAAATCCTCACTATTTGTCGTAGTTATACAACTACTAAATCTACTTTCACTTACAATCGTAACTTTTTTATGTAAATCTGTATAGTCAATTTCGAATGTACCGGCATCTAGTTGGTTTTCATCCCAATTTTTTATAATTACTTCTTCGCCCGTATCATCTAAATAATAAAGTCTTGTTTCTACCAAATAACCAGATGGAGCTACCCCCTTTTCTTCACTCACAATTATTTGTTCAGTTTCTGAACATACAGAAGAAACATTGTCAGGTTCATCATTGAAAGTCCAAGAGCTTAATGGAGGAGTTTCTTCTGAGTTACCTGTTATACTAACAGAAATTTGACCTGATTCTGATATAGGTGATGTAACATTTATACAATTAGATTCATTACTACCAGTTGGGTCGGCTATGTTATTAGAGGCCACAGTTACACGTAATGAGTTTTCATGGGAAGTCCAAATCACACCCACAAAGGTAATATCCGTTCCAGTTTTTGACCTTGAACCATCACTAAATTCTCCTCCAGAAACAGTCCATTGGTAATTCAAACCACATCCTTCAGGTCCAGAAAAAACATAAGCAACATAAAGTTCTTCAGAGTTTAAGCAAGCCAAAGTATCTCCCCTTATTATATTATTAGGATTAGTAGCTATCTGCCTACCTTCTACAAAATAAGAAAAGAAGAGTAAGAATACTATTACAATATTTGCATTAAGAAATCTCATCTAAATACAGATAATTTTTAATTGTTCTTTTTTAATATTTTTCCTTTCGATTAGAAGCTCTCCTTCACGAATACTAGCTTCCTTAATCAGATTATAGGTATCATTTATTTTATAATAGACTTTTACTTTTTGCGCTTCATAATTACTATTCTTTTCCCATAGCACACTTACATAGTCTTCACCTTCAAATATTTCATACTTAAATTCCTCTTCACTTTTAATTTTTACATAAAATGAGTAAGGTTTTGATACACCCTCATTACCTGAAGAATCAATTGCGACCAATCTGTAAAAATTTTTTCCTCCTTTTTCTACAATGTCCGTTAATTGATTTTGGGAGGGATTTATCTGCTTAACTAATTTATATAGATCGTCCTCTAGTTTTCGATAAAGCAAATAACTTTCGATATCACTACTTGAGCTTTTTACAAAATCAATGGTCAACGTATCTCCTTGCTGCGTTACATTTCTAATTTGAGGTGGAGTGGGTGGAACAATGTCAGGTAATTTTACTTTAAATCTTTTAGATAATGCCGAAGCATTCCCATTTTTATCAAATGCTACCAAATAGTAATATCTCTCATTGTTGATAAAGGATAAATTCTCTTTTAAAATTACAGTCGTATCTAAACTTTGTTCACTGTAAATTAAAGATGGCTCCGCATTTCTTTTAATACTTTTATAGATTCGATATCCTGCTATATCTTCATCAGTATTGGCATACCAACTAAGCTTGACTACACTATCTTCAACTTCATAATTGAAAAAAGCTGGTATAGCTGGAGGAATACTATCAATATTTTGAAAGAGAAAAGGCATAGAGTATTTCACATTTTCTCCTGCGGTAATCCCAACTCTGTAATAATTAATTTCATTTGGTGACGTATCACTTAAGTAGGAATTCTTAAATAAACTATCTAGTTCAACTAATTCATACCTACCTTCAGATTTATATGATTTCTCCAAAAAAGCTTTATCAATAAATTCAGAAGCTCCGTTAGCGGACCAATAGATTGCATTGGAATTATTCTCGTTAAATTCAACAGAATCAATTTTTGGTATTGGAACTTCATAAGATTTCATTTTTACAATTGAAAAGGTATCAGAAGGAATACTTAATTGTCCAAATACGTTTTTGCCTAAAATTCTGTAAAATGCCTTTCCTTCATATCTAGTGGTATCTATAAAACTGTTAAATAAATTACTTTTAGTTGGTCCAGATTCAAAGTTGATTGTGGGGAGGGAATTTATATTATCAAAATCTTTTCCTGTGAAAGATCTTTGTATTGAATAACTAGAAAATATATTGAGATACGGTCCATTTAACCATTTAAGTACTACAAAATCATCTTTTTGAACTACAGACTCAACTTTAGGTGCTGGTAAACTCGAATAATCTTCAGGACCATAATAAATTGCAGCAGTATCAGCTTGCATAATGCTGTCAGGAACATTTACATAAATTCTGTATAAATAACGCTCGTTTTTAGATACTTTATGGTCTTCCACATAAAGACCTAAGAAATCAGCTACCTCTAATGATTGATCTGCAGCAAAAAGCGAAAAGGAGAACCTAGACTGATCCTCTTTCGATTTATTGACGATGGAAAAAATATCCTCTTGTGCATTTGTGACACCTATACTCTCTCCATAAACAGATTGGGCTGCAATAGCTGCGTAGTCGCTTCGGTTCACTAATTCCTCCCACTCGTCTAAAGGCTTAGGTCTCACTTTGTTTGCCAAAATTTCTTTTTTCAGCGGTGGAGTTAATAGCTCTCCATCTTTTTGATAATAATATTTGACAACACTATAACCATACTTATTTGCTGCAAACCACAACTTTGCCGATTCTGGTGCCCACCTGAGCATCATTATATTTTGCGTAGAATCATATCTAGCAGTAATTCCCAAACTTGGTAAATCCTGGCTCTGCCCAATTTGAACCATTATTAAACTAAATGCCAATATGATTTTAAGCTTTTTCATTCTACCTGACCAACATTACTATAAAAGCTTAAATCAAAATCACTAAGTCCGGTTCTGCCACCGGGTAGCACATATTTAAAATTTGTACCATAAAGTCCTTTTCTGATAATTGGAAAAACAGAATTCAGTAAATTCTGTACCCGATCAGGTTTAGACTTATTCCTATAATATGAAGATGCTTTGTTTCGTAATTCTGCATATTGTTTCTCTACGTAATCAGCAGCTATATACTTAATACTAAAATCGTTTGCTTGCTGGTATAAAGATTGGCTAAATTCTTCTTCCTGATTCAGATTGATATAATTGTCATTTTGATTAAAATAAAAGGCTTCAACAGGTGGGACACCATAAATTTTTGACTCAGTATTCGTTACTTGTCCGTTTTCAAAATATGGATACCCTTCATACAAAAGCGGACCTAGGTGATTTTGGTACCAATTATTATCTGTAAAAGCAGCTTCTAATTGAATTAAAGGAGGAATATTATGAGTTCCGTTTATTTCAAAGTGATCGAACTGTTCCTTTCCATTTGAAATATCCATAGTGAGCATGTGAACTCCTTCGCGAATTGTTTGCCGTGTACCAGAACGAATCTTATAATCCTCAGAAAAAAGCTTTTCTTCTAATGAATTATACTTACTTGTTCTTATGTAAAATGAATATATTTCTTCTTCAGCTAAAGCTTCTATACTTCCTTCGGCTTCCATTGTTTGAATTTCAAGATCGATATTTTGTCCATCTGGAGTCTGATTTAAAGTGTTTCTTACCGTTTCAACATTACTGTCCGCCAACGCATTTTCCTGACTTGGTACTCTTAGCAATTGGAAATGATATATCTTATCATTTGATAGCTGAGGAATATCAAAACTCACTTCTCCAAGATCTTCATTGTATGTAAAATCTGTTTTTACTGAATCACCATTTTCTGCTGTAAAGCTAGCTTTCAAATCCCATCTACCTTCCTTTTCAAAAGGTCTGATTAAACCTAAATCATTTAATTTTATATAGCCTTTTTGAGATTCAGCTTGATAAAAATTGGTCATCCCCTCAATAGGATAGGAATATTCAACCATATCTTTAGGTATATAATCGGGTTGTAATCCTGTCGTGAATTTATATTTTAAATTCTCCGTAACTACATCATTATCTTCTTCATAAGTAGTCCATATGCCATTTTTATATTCTTCAAAATGAATTTCAACCTCCAATTCCAACTCTGCTTCGGACGGTAATACTCTAACGGGATCTAACACGAAAACTTTTTTCTCCTCATTGAATGAAATATCAGCTTCAAGGGAATTATTACCATCTTTTAGTCTAAAATAATCTAATTTAACCCTGTATGAGATTGGATTACCGTCTAGGTCTGATAATTCAAATTCCTTCTCAACAGGTATATTAAAAACTGCTTGTGGAGTAGTAAAAACATCTACTTCATCTGTTTCATCTTCGGGAGTCAGTTCCGCAATAATATTGATATCTTCCAATGGACTTCCCTCAGAATTTAATTCACATTCTTCCCCAATTTCTAACTCAAAATCAAAACTGCCTTCAACTAATCCATTCAGAACGCTAAAAGTGCCAGAAGCGTCCCCTCTTAACCAGAAGGGATTTGGACCCTTTATTTGCATTAAAGCTGCTAATTCCCCATAAAAAATCTCAACTCGTTTATTTATAAATTTCAAATTTATATCCATGCCAATTGTTGCTAACAAACCTACATAAGCTTGTCCTTGAGCATACCAACCATTGATCCCAACCAGATCATTTTGATTTCCACAACTTGCATTGAATTTTGACATATTAATGTCAAATCCAGCTGTTGCTGCAAACCTTCCATAAAAAATAGCGAGATGCTTTTTTTCACCCGTCTCAAGATTAAAATTTGCACCAAATGCAAAACCTCTATTAGAACTGAATCCAGCCAAATTCCGACCCTCAGCTCTTATTTCCTCATTTCTTATTCTTTGTTCATCTGTTAAAATATCTAGAACTAATTGGGGTGGCGGGGGAATTCCAGGTATATCATCACCAATCATAAAGTAGCTGTTGGCCTTAGCTAGACCTAAAAATTGCAACCCAATAGGATTCGAGGGCTTTCCAATATGGATATACCAATAATTTGGTTCAAAATGAATAATCGATCTACCAGCAAGATAATTTGGATTACTTCCTGTTATTACTCCACCAGCAGCATTGATATAAACGTCAATAATTCCATGAAAACTTTTATTACTGTTATCAAAGAGCAACTTAACATCTCCTCTAAAAGCTGAGCTAGGTTTCGACCTAATAGCCTCTTGGCTTGCTACCTGCGATGCCGCTTCTTTCACTATATCTAAATCAGAAATAAATTCCTGAGTCATCATTTCAACACTCCCGTCAAAAGATATTTGATTTACTCCACCCCTCTGATTAAATGAAATTCCAAATTCAGCTTTTCCATTTGCAGTGCTTTCTGCATTTTGAATACTGAAAATAACAGAGGCTTTCAACCCCAAATAAACTGAGTTATCGGGGATATAAACTATTCCTGAATTAGACCTACTCAAATCATTTCCAATATTTTCATTCAAGCCTTGCTGTCGCATGTGATAATAGGCACCACCACCAAAACCATTAAGCGCAAATGGAGACACAACTGGAAAACCATTTTTCCATTCAACAAATGCATCTACATACCAATATCTAAAACCATCAACTGCGCCAAACAAGGCTGTAGCTTGAACCTCAACAGCCTTATCGCTGGAACCAAAGTTGGCTAGGACTGAACCACGAAATCCGTCTCCATAAGTGTTATCCCCTTCATAAAATTTTAAGTTGCCTTTAAAGGAAAAACCATTTCGGGTTACATCAATTGCTATTCCTCTTAAATCCAGCTCATCATACTCATATCTTATTTCATTCTCTATACTACTTTGTTTAGCCCATATAGCAAGCGAAGATTTTGCACCAAAACCATTATCATTTGCATTTACGAGGTTAACATTCATATCAACCAGTATTCCTACTCTATTTTGATCTGGTTCTGTCTGAATGGCTACTTTTTCAATTCCTATTGAAAAACCGCCTGCTTTATTATTTTGTGAATTTTGCTCAAACCCAAAGTATTGCGCATCAATAAAAGGGGCTTCTGTTTGCAATACCAAAGATTGAAATAACAAACCATTGACTTCTGCACCATTCTTTCCCGAATCATTGGTTGGTTTAACATCCATGTTACCATGTAAGACGGCTCTTGGTTTGAACATACCATCAATAACTTTTAATTCAATTAACGAATTTGAAGCTAGGTTTAGATCTGCCTTGAAAACATCAAATTCAGCTGTGCTTTGCAATCGTGCAATCAAATCATAATTACCATTTTCTGTAAATGTTCCAGAATACAAAAGGGGATCTTCTGTTTCTAAAGAAGGAACCTCAATTTGCCCATTAATATTTCCAGCGCTTAATTCATTTCTGATAATTTCTAGATTTATGTTATTAACAGACATTTTCCATGAATCTGCATTACCCTCATTTATCCCTAAAATATTTTGGGCATTAATTATACCTGTCAACCCTAATTCATCAATTATGAGATTATTGGCAGAAAAAGAAGTCCTTCCCGATTGATTTCTTTTATTGTAAGCTTCAGGCATGGTGATAACCAATTCCCGTAAATAAAACCCTCTCCAATTAGTGTTGCCTTCTTCTAAAAAAAGAGGAGAACTATAATCAGGCGGAAACACTATACTGCTTAAATTTCGACTATCTGAAAAATCAAATACGGCTTCAGTAACTTCAAATGACCAATCTTTTAAATTGGCCATTTGAAATTTAGGTAAATCTACAGCTACTATAATATCGTTCCAATCTGAAACCTTTGTAGTAAACCTTGAGGTAACTCTATCATCCGAAAGACTACCATCTGCGTTTTCCTTTACTATAAATTTTTTAGAAAATGTAACTCCCGCATCAATTGAAAGCTCCCTAAATCCATAGCAATCAAACTCAGCATAGGTATTACCAGGATTAACCGGGTCACCTCCGAATAAAGTAAATAAGATATTTTGACTTTCTTCGTCTCCAGAAAAGGTAATATTATTGTTTCCTAAGAGCTCAACTCTTCCTAATCCTTTTATCCCACCATCAACCGAAAACTCAATATCTCTTCCCATAAAAGTCAGTCGTCTTTCAGAAGGCAGTTCAATAACTAAATAGGCATCGATATAAGCCTTTTCATTAGTTAAGCTAATCTGATTAAAAACTACAGTATAAGATAAACCACCAATCGACTTCTGAACACCAACTGGGAGTTGAAAAGATTGACCTAAAGTCAAGTAATCAACAAATCTATTATTTTCATTTACCTCTGCGAATAATGCATTTGCACGATTTATATGAAAGTCAACAGAATCCGGATTTATAGAGGACTCATATGAAATGGAAGCATAATTCATCAAGTCTTTCGGAGAGGAGGAAACGCTTAATTCATCATTAAATGTTCTGTAGCTATTAACGTCATGATGTTTAAAAGATCCTCTATCTACATTATTATTGATATAAGTATTATTATCAACAAAATTTGAATCGGAACTATAAAAATTTAATTTCTTAAGATTAGTAGAATCTTCACCATAAACAGAGTTTATGGTGAAGATGGGGTTAAAGTGTAATAGTAGGAGTACTATAAAAGACAACGACTTAGGGTTTTGGGTTTTGGTAGAAATAAAATTTCTTAAAACTAAATTACTTTAGTATTTGGTTTAAAAGTATGTGACATTTTTAACAAATGCAAAAAATTAAACAATATTTTTATATAAAATCCAATAATACATAATCTAACGGGTAATAATTTATTTAATAAAACAGGCTTAAAATACATTTTTAAGTACATTAATCAAGTTTTCATCAATTTCCTTACATTTCAAGAAATCTTTGATTTATACTATTCTACATTAAACAAAAATGACGTCAAAATCATAATTATTAAATCATCGAAATATTTCGCTAAATCATTGTCCGTTAAAAGCAATAATCAAATTCAACAAAATATTCTAAAATTATTCGATAAGAAGGGACAGAGATAAAATATGGGTATAAAAAATCCCTCAGGGAGTAAACTTGTCATACAGTACAAAAAAAGTACGATGAATGCAAGCAATGATTTTTCAGCTGAAAATCATATTTAGCAAGTAAGCACAGACTTTCTATTTGAGACATGTTTGAGTATATAGTGTTAGCGGTTCGGGGCTACATTATATTGATTTACTTAATTTAGTCAGCATTAATTTGCCTACCTTCTTTCTTAACCTTGCTATCTAACCCCATTCCTACCATTATCCCAATACCTAGTCCGATAGGTAAACCAAGAGACACTAATCCCATATTATCTATGATTTTACCGTAGAATATACCTAGAGGCAATCCGAAAACGGCCATCCCTAGAGCCATCCATAGATATGTATAATAATTTTTTGGAATCAATCGGAGTTCTTTTCTAACTAATCTAAGAATTTGCGTTTGTTCTTTATTTAGTAGCTTCATTAAGCTTTTATCGGATCAATCTGAAAATCTGGGGAGAAGTATTTTTCAAGCATATATTTTAGAGAGTCTGTAAAGGAAAAAGGATACGTTTTTCACACCTCTGAATTGGGAGCGAAAAGCTTTTATCTTGGCATTGAATGATTCAGCTG
>NZ_DASSWQ010000089.1:0-3632 GCF_035704835.1 Marivirga sp.
CTTTCTTTTTAACTGAAGTAACCTGGAAATATTCGAGAATCCCTTCTGGCAAAAACAACTCAATTAAACTCTGATCCACTTTGTCTTTTTTTGACAAAGTTAATTCTTCAATCCTAAATCCCCAGAATTATTGCTTGATCCTGAAAACGCACATCATTCTAACGGTTTGAATTTAATCTTCCGAATTAGACTTTAATTTCCGAATATATCTATTTAATACAAAAGCAGCAGTCCAAAAAGCCAAAGCTATCAGTGTATATTTCATTTCCTCGCCTTCTGCGTAGCGTAAGCTGTAATAAAACACCATAAACATGATGGCCACCAATACCCAATATATAATTCTTAAAAACTTAGTATACTCCATATCTTTATTTCAACAATTCATAAGCAGCCTCCACATAGGTATAAACATCATTAGGATGTTCCCCTGTGAACAGTTTACTTCTACTTTTTCCTAATCGTACTACTACAGCATTTTCATCTTTCAAAACAAATATGTATTGCCCCAAAATGCCTCTTGCATAAGGAATTTGCTTTCCATTATAGTTTAAAATCCACCATTGATAACCGTAATGTGGAATACTTTTTTCAGACCCCGTCAGTTTTGCTGGCTGAATCGCCATTTCAATATATTCCGCTGGAACCACTTGGTCACCATCCCAGCTACCATTATTTAAAATGAGCTGACCAATTCGAGCAAAATCACGAGCAGTGCTATTGAAACAACAAAATGCTTTTTCCATTCCTCCTGCTCTGTCCAAACTCCAAAGCGCATCATTTTCAGCTCCAATTTTTCTCCACAATCGATTGGTGGCATAGTCGCTTATGGACTGACCCGTGGCCGTTTCCAAAACTTCTGCCAATATCTGAGTATTGATACTTTTATAAGCAAATTCTTGAGATGGCTCTTCCGATACCTCCAATTCTGCAACTAATTTTGTTAAATTATTTCCATAATAAGCAGCAGTGGTTTTGGAAAATGGGCTCATATAAGCTTCATTCCAATCAATACCGGAGCTCATAGTGAGTAAATCTTTAATTAATATTTTTGATTTCTCGCCTTCTTTAAAAGATTCTAAAAAATCAGAAACTGGCTGAAATACACTCTCTATTTTTCCTTCTTCTATAGCAATACCAACTAATAAACTCACTATACTCTTGGCTGCCGAGAATGAGTTAGATATTTCCTTTTCATCATATCCCAAAAAATATTTTTCATAAAAAAGAGCCGTATCTTTCACCACCAAAAAAGCAGTGGTTTCATAAGCCTGAAGCTCGTCTTTGTAGGTCTGCCCCATTTCATATTGATTGTATTGGGGAGATTTTTCCCAAGCTTGAGGATTGCTGGCCACTATTGTTCTATTCTCAAACATTTCGTAATCGTCAATATCAGCTGTTAAATGAAGAAATGCCTTTTGTGCATAATTAGGTATAAAGAAATATATTATCCCTATTATTATCACGATCAATAAACTGTAACCACTAATCTTTTTTAACATTATATTCATGCTTTTTTTCAGAACAAATGTAAAAATAAGCCTTCGAAAATCATTTATCAGCATTAATTTGAAATGAATTTCAAAATCAACATTTCTCTGTTACCTTCGTAATCAATATGCTGAGGAAGCATGTAAAACTAAATCTAATTTATTTATTATGAAAAAAGGTCTTTTAATAACCATAGGCGTAATAGCCGTTATTGCTTTTATACTTTATCGAGTTTTTGCGGGTTCCTATAATAAAATGGTCTCCAAAGAAGAGCAAGTAACTGGGGCTTGGGCTCAAGTAGAAAATGTTTATCAAAGAAGAGCAGATTTAATCCCGAATTTGGTGAATACAGTAAAAGGTTATGCTGATTTTGAACAAGAAACTTTACAAGGTGTGATTGAAGCACGCTCAAAAGCAACTGGTGTAAATGTGAATGCTGATGATTTAAGCCCAGAAAAATTGGAACAATTCCAGCAAGCACAACAAGGATTGAGTTCTGCTTTATCACGATTGATGGTGATTGTGGAAAGATATCCTGACCTTAAAGCAAATCAGAATTTCATTAAATTGCAAGACCAGCTGGAAGGAACTGAGAACCGAATTGCAGTGGAAAGAAGAAGGTTTAATGAGGTGACTCAAGAATACAATACGTATATAAGAAAATTCCCTCAAACGATGCTAGCAGGCATGTATGGCTTCGAAAAGAAAGGATATTTTGAAGCTGACCAAGGTGCTGATGAAGTTCCGGAAGTGACCTTTGACTAAATAGAAACTCTATTACTAAAAAGCTTCTGGATGATTTTCAGAAGCTTTTTTTGTTTAGTACAAATGCTGTTTTATCCTACAACTTATATTGTAATGGAAATTACAGTAATCTAGCTCACAATAATTAAAGGCTATAAAACATCCAGCAATTTCATAAGTTAATATGACATGGAAATTCAAGAAAGCACTGTCGTTACCTTATCATATCACGTTCGAAAAAAGGATGAAGAAGGAGAATTGGTGGGTTTCTCAGAACAATCCTACCCTTTGCGATTTCTATTTGGCACTGGAAAAATGCTTCCCTATTTTGAAGAGCAACTTAAAGGAAAAAACCAAAATGAAACTTTTGCTTTTAGACTTCCTGCCGACTTTGCTTATGGAAAAAAAGATGAGAGTTTAATTAAATCAATTCCTATAGAAGAGTTTACTGAAAAAGAAGGTTACACTAAGGAAACCTTAGAAGTTGGTGCTTACATTCGTTATGAAAACAGTGAAGAATCTCAAAGCGGATTAATAATTGATAAAAACAGAAAAGAAATAAAGGTAGATTTCAATCACCCATTGGCTGGACAAGATTTATTCTTTAAAGGGAATATCATTTCCGTAAGGAAAGCTTCTTTTGAGGAAATTGAAAGGCAACATCATATCGAACCTGACGGAATCAGGTTTCAATAATTACCTTAGTTCATAACTATTGCCTTTCTTAATCGTATTCCAATGAAGATTTAGTAAATTTACGCTATGGCAAAAGACGCATTTACCGAAGAAGAAAAGAAAAAAATTGTTAATGCAATTAAAGAAGCTGAGCGCAATACCTCAGGTGAAATTCAAGTGCACTTGGAAAACCATTGCAAAGAAGATGTAAAGGACCATGCTGCTTACATTTTTAAGACTTTGAATATGCACAAAACCGAATTGCGTAATGGCGTTTTATTCTATATGGCTATTAAAGATCATAAATTTGCCATTTTAGGAGACGCAGGGATTAATAATAAAGTGCCCGAAAACTTTTGGGATGACATCAAGGAACATATGCTTTCTCATTTTAAAAATGGAGATTTAATTGCTGGATTAAGCGAAGGCATCAAAATGGCTGGCGAACAATTAGCTGCACATTTTCCATTTAAAAAGGATGATGAAAATGAATTACCAGATGAGATTTCTTTTGGGAAGAATTAAACTCAAACATCTCGCTAAGTCTCATAGTCTTCATAACGATAAAAATGGGAACCCGCTTCCGTGGCTGTTGCACAACTCAAATGTAGTGTAATTTAGACTTAGTATATATATATATATACTATATAAACATCTGACTATCAGTTGTATAAGTCTATTTTATTTGCTATATTTTGCCATGCAAGGAAGAAAGAATTATCAAG
>NZ_DASSWQ010000092.1:0-19429 GCF_035704835.1 Marivirga sp.
TATCGAATTACAGATTAGTAAAGGAATAGTGCTTGAAAAGCGTGTTGTTCTCCTTTGCTCCTAGCGTGTGCTCAATTTCATTAAGTTAAGACAATTTCCCTTCTCCGATAGGAATAGTATTAAAGGATGAGTTTTAAAAAAGCTTAGCTTAACGGAATTGGGCGCGCATTGCGAAACAAAAAGAGTGCAAACTCTATTACATTCTTTTGCATAATTTACCTTAACCTACCCATTCTTAATTATCTCAATCCCCATTTTTCTCATCAGCGAAACTGCATTAAAAGTATGGCAGGGAGCATGATGTAATTTATAATCAAATAGAATCTCATCTCCGCTTACATCACTATTGAAGCTATAGTTCTGGAAATTTTCTAATTCATTTTCCAATTTGGCCAAGGATAAATCGTGGGTAGAAACTAAACCCATGCTGTTGGTTTTCATCAATTGCCTAATCAAACTTTCGGCTCCAATGTTTCTGTCTTCTGAATTCGTGCCTTTTAAAATCTCATCTAATAAGTAAAAAATTGGCCTTTCCTGTGGCACTTTGGTCATGTCCACTAATTGCTTTAATCTTTTCAATTCTGCGTAGAAAGAAGAAGTGTTTTCTTCTAGATTATCCTGAGTTCGCATGCTGGTAAACAACTGCAAAGGACTTAACTCAAAACTTTCCACACAGCAAACTGCACCCATTTGCGCCAATACCATATTTACGCCTAGAGAACGCTCGAATGTACTTTTCCCACTCATATTAGCACCCGTGATTAAAGTCACAGCACCTGGCCCTATCATTTCAAAATCATTGCAAACTCTTTCATCATGCCCCAAAAGTGGATGTCCCAAGTCTTTGGCTTTTAATTCACATTTAGCATCTGAAATTTTAGCGATTTTGTAGTTGTCATGTGCAAAAGCAAAATCGGCCATACTCATGATGGCCTCCCAATCTCCAATGGCTTTAAACCAGCCCTCAATAGATTTTCCGTATTGGTTTTTCCAGGTCACCACATTGTTTAAAACCCAGTAGTCAATCAACAAAAATGGATTTATCATCCAGTACATCATTCCTGCACGAGAATGCATCCAGTTGAGGATTCGGGAAAGTTTATTGATTTTTTGTGAGGCTTTAGGGTTTTGAAAATTGCGCTGTAAATCCTTAAATAAGGCAGCTTCCACTTGCTTTTCCTCCGCCATCTTAAACAGGTTTTTGTGCTGTTCTAGGTGAACTGCTATCGCTGATGTTTCAGATTGAAGACGCATGAAGGTTCTCTGAATAGGCAATAATAAAAGTATATTGACAAGAAATCCTAAACCCACAAAAGACCATGGCAGAAGTCCAGTGATTGATAGAGCTATAAATACCAATAGTTGGAAAATAGCAATGTATGGAATGAATTTAAATATTGGCTTAATTTTCTCTTCCTTCGATTTAGAGAAAAAATTAAAAATCCCCTTCAAATTTTCACGTTCATCTTTTCCTTCTTTCACACGGCTTTCTGCCCACCATTCCAATCGCCATTCAAATTCATTTTTCATTTCCTCCACCGCTTCCTGTCGGGAAAGAATTTCTTCTTTGCTGGCAGGATTTTTAAACCAATTCGCTAGGCTCTCCTGACCAAAAATCAGAACGCTTCTATTGACCAATGAAAATACAGAATGCCTTCCAAAAATATCCATATCAGGAGCATATTCATGCAAACCATCATTAAATCGCTCACCAGTCGGAAGCTTATCTAATTTCAGATGTAGCCTATCAATTTCCTCATTTAAAAATATGATTCTGTTTCGGCCCAAGTCCAGTAATCTTTTCTTTGACTTATGCTTATTAACCAGCCAACCAAAAATTAATGGAAAAGGAATTAATATTAAACTTGTGGCAAGACCATTTCTATCATTAATAAAATAAACAGCTAAAATAATCACGGCTAAAAAGTACAGAAAGCGAATCGTTCCAAATTGATTGGTAAGCTTTCTGTTTTTCTCTACTTCACTTTGAAATTGACTTATTTTTTGGCTGTAAAACTCAGATTTATGCGCTAAGGTCATATTGTATGGCTTTCTACTTAAAAGTGTAAAGTTAAGGCAAGATGTCTATGATTGGTACTGATGATGAAAAATGTTACGACTGTTTCCCTCGGTAATAATAAAATTCTACATTTTATTTATTTAAAGACTTTCTTAAAATCTTAATGCAGCCAGAAATAAGCCGTAAATTGCCAATTCTTGTATTTTCATCTAGCTTTAATGCTTCATACTTTTTCCAATGATGAAAAAGTATGCAAAAAATCTAGGTAAAATGATGCTTCTACCCGCTAATACCAACGCATTCCCGCCATTTTACCCTCCTTCCCGCTTTTTCGCTTAAGCGAAATTGGGGGATTTAGCCATTAAAGAATTCATCAAATAAATTTAACTTTATCAAACCCTGTTTACCTAGTTTCTATATACTTTAAAATTATTTATAACCTATTTAGCTAGGGTATCCTATTTAGGAAATCAGAAAGATGTCTATTATTGGTACTAATGATGAAAAATCTTGCTATTCTAGAAATACTATTGCTTCATTAAGTTGGAACTAATTGAAAATTAAAGCACCAGTTATTCCGTGGATCTTCCCCCTTTGGGGGCTAGGAGGCCTAAAACCGAATGCCAAAGCACAACCCCAATACTAACCGAAATATTCAAGGAATGCTTAGTGCCAAATTGAGGAATTTCTAAACAGTGGTGGCTATTGTCTACTACTTCTTGCTCAACTCCATACACCTCATTACCGAAAACGAAAGCATATTTTTCATCAGGTTTAGGCATGAAATTTTCTAGGCTTAAACTATTTTCAGCTTGTTCCACACTTAAAACTTGATAGCCTTCTTTTTTTAAATCTTCCACTGCATCAAGTGTATTTTCAAAATGCTTCCATTCCACCGTATCGGTAGCACCTAAAGCAGTTTTGTTGATTTCTCTATGAGGAGGCTGGGCTGTAATACCGCACAAATAAATTTTTTCTATTAAAAATGCATCTCCGGTTCTGAAGGCAGAGCCAACATTATTCATGCTCCTGACGTTGTCCAGCACCAAAACGATTGGGTTTTTCTTGACCTTTTTGAATTCATCAACTTCCAATCGATTTAATTCTTCATTGGCTAATTTCCTCATATTTTATCATCTTTGAAGTGCAAAACTAAGAACATTTCCCTAAAAGCATGGCGAAGACTCAAGAAGCGAAGGAAACTCCTTTAATGAAACAGTACAATCAGATAAAAGCCAAATATCCTGGTGCGCTTTTGCTGTTTCGTGTGGGCGATTTTTATGAAACTTTTGGGGAAGATGCCGTAAAGGCGAGCAAAATATTAAATATAATCCTGACCAAAAGGGCAAACGGCTCTGCATCACATATTGAATTGGCTGGTTTTCCGCATCATTCGATGGATAACTATTTGCCGAAACTAGTGCGCGCTGGATATCGAGTTGCCATCTGCGACCAGTTGGAAGACCCAAAATCGGTAAAAGGAATTGTAAAAAGAGGAGTCACCGAATTGGTGACGCCTGGCGTTAGTTTTGATGATAACGTGTTAGAAACGGGCAGAAATAATTACTTAGCTTCCATTCATTTTTCAAAAAATGCTTTAGGAATCGCTTTCCTTGATATTTCCACAGGTGAGTTTATGACTGCCTCAGGAAACGCATCCTATATCGATAAATTATTGCAGGGTTTCCAGCCATCGGAAATCATATATTCCAAATCAGCTCGGGATGTATTTTCACAAAAATTCTCTGACGATTATAACATCCATCATCTGGAAGATTGGATTTACGCTTTTGATTTTGCCTACGAAAAACTTACCAAGCAATTTAAGACCAATTCCTTAAAAGGATTTGGAATTGAAAACCTGGAAGAAGGAATAATTGCTGCCGGAGCAATTCTCCATTATCTGGAAGAAACCGAGCATAAAAAAATTGAACATATTGCCTCTATCTCCAGAATTGAAGAGGAGAAATATGTGTGGATGGATAAATTCACCATTCGAAATCTGGAGTTAGTTTATCCTCAGCAAGAAGGTGGCATTCCGCTCATTCAAATACTGGATAAGACCTTGACTCCAATGGGCTCTCGCCAAATCAAAAAATGGATGGTTTTGCCTGTTAAAGATAAGGCAGTCATTGAAGAACGCTTGCAAATTGTGGAGGCTTTTCATAAAAATAATGACTTAACCGAAAGCCTAAGAACCTCTCTAAAGTCCATGGGAGATGTGGAAAGATTAATTTCCAAAGTGGCGGTAAGAAGAGTGAACCCGAGGGAGTTGAATCAGTTGAAAAAGGCTTTGGGATTAATGGCCCCTTTGAAAAAAGCTTTGGAAGATTCCGGTGAGTCTGCCTTGAAAAAACTATCGAATCAAATCAATCCTTGCGAGTATTTATATGAATTGATTGACGAGCAACTCATGGAAGATGCTCCTTTACATACTAATCAAGGCAATTTGATTAAGGAAGGAGTGGATAATGATTTAGACGAGTTGAAGAAAATCGCTTTTTCAGGGAAAGATTATTTGCTTCAATTGCAAAAGCGTGAAATGGAAAAGACAGGAATCACTTCTCTGAAAGTAGCCTATAATAAAGTATTTGGTTATTATCTGGAGGTAACCAATTCGCATAAAGATAAGGTGCCTCAGGAATGGATTCGAAAGCAGACTTTGGTGAATGCAGAACGATATATCACCGAGGAACTGAAAGTTTATGAAGAAAAGATCTTAGGAGCGGAAGACAAAATGGTAGCAATAGAGCAAAGAATTTTTCAATTGCTATTGCAAAATGCCATGGATTTCGTGAGCCCCATTCAGCAAAATGCCAGAATAATAGCTCAGGTAGATTGCTTGTTAAGCTTTGCAGAAATAGCGCGTTCCAATGATTATGTAAAACCGCAAATATCTGAAAGCACTGTTTTAGATATAAAATTAGGTCGCCATCCGGTAATCGAACAGCAATTGCCTCATGGAGAGGAATATATTCCAAATGATGTATTCCTAGATAATGAGAGCCAGCAAATCATGATTATTACGGGACCCAACATGGCAGGTAAGTCTGCACTATTGAGACAAACTGCTTTGATAGTTTTAATGGCACAAATGGGTTGTTATGTTCCGGCTAAATCAGCGGAGATTGGTCTAGTGGATAAAGTTTTCACCAGAGTTGGGGCTTCCGATAATCTTTCAAAAGGAGAATCAACATTTATGGTGGAGATGACGGAAACCGCCAGTATTTTAAATAATCTTTCTGACAGAAGTTTGGTGCTAATGGACGAAATCGGACGAGGAACCAGTACCTATGATGGGGTTTCCATTGCCTGGAGCATAGTGGAATTTTTGCATAACCACCCAAAATCTAAAGCTAAAACGCTTTTTGCGACCCATTATCATGAACTGAATCAATTAGCCCATGATTTTCCAAGAATCAAAAATTATAATGTTTCTGTGAAGGAAATAGATGGAGAGATCATCTTTTTGCGAAAGCTGAAGAAAGGAGGAAGTGAGCATAGTTTTGGTATTCATGTAGCACATTTAGCTGGAATGCCAAATCCTGTGGTGTTAAGAGCGAATGAAATCATGCATCATCTAGAGAAAGATAAAATAAGGGACAAAGCCAATCGAAAAATGACTGAGGTTCCTAAAAATAATTATCAACTTAATATGTTCGAAGCAGACCCTGTGCTTTCAGAAATAAAGGAATTACTGGATAAGCTGGATATCAATTCGATGTCACCAGTGGAGGCATTGCTTAAGTTGAATGAATTGAAAAGTAAATTGAAGTAAAGTATGTTACGAGCTGGGAAGCACGCCAGCTTACTTAGATAGATTAGAACGTCATTCCTGTGAAGGCAGGAATCTTGTAATATTGAGACGAAGCTTCAATAAATCTTATTGATATTCTAGAAAAAGATAATATGCCAGGTGGTATTCTTGCAAGCGGCATAAATAGCAATAAATATTTTAACCCTTGATTAAAATCAAAAGATTCCTGCTTTCGCAGGAATGACGCACCGAATGAATTGCTGAGAATAGTTGCTGTCATAGATCAGAAAAAATACAAGCAAAAAAAAAGACTACCTAATTGGTAGCCTTTTCTAAACCTAACTAATGAAAGTCTTATTTTGTGAATATGTCAATAATAACTGTTCTGTTGTAAAAGCGCTCTTCAGGAAGTTTATTTTCAAACTGCGATAAGTCTTCATTTTCCCCAAAGCCATACAATTTAAAAGTAACGTCTGACCTTTTAGATTTTGATAAAGCTGCTGAGATAATTTTCTTAACATCTTCCGCTCTTGCAGTCGATAATTTTTGGTTATTCTCTGCATTTCCTATTACGTCAGTATAACCATGTATACTTACAATTCCGTTTTTCGGGATTTGTGGCGTTACAATTTCAGTAAGGTATTTCTCATACATTGCAATAGATTTTGAATCGTTAAATCCGTAAACTACACTGTATCTTTTACCTTGCTCATCTGTATCGGGAGTCCAAAGTACCATATGCACCTTGCTTTCTTTTCTAACAATCTCACCACTTTTTGTTTTTCCAAGCATGGTCACAGTATAGTCGCCTTCAGGTTTAGCACCCAAAATTGATTTTCCAGGGATGCTTACTGATTCCGTAGTGTAAGGACCGAAATTTTGAACTTTATCCGTTCCTTCTTCTTTCACTTCTACATTCCATGATTCGAATGCGCTTTCTGAACCACCATTATTAAATGTTATGTAGCTATCAATTGGTGCTTTTTGAGTTGCATCTAAAACAACTGGTTTCAACATCACATTAGGACCACTCTGGAATTCCATAAGTAAAGCAGGAGAACTACTTTCAATAGAAACTCTACGATCTTCTTGACGAAGCAGCTTCAATTCTTTTTCACCACCTACTTGTTCAGAAGGAATTTCAGCTTTACTACGTCCTTCAACACTGATTCTTGATGGACTGATTCCAAAAATATTCACTAAGTAATCCTTGATAGAATTGCCCATTGCTTTCGCATCTTCTGGACCTTTTTCTGAAGAACCTACTAAAGTAATGTTAGCTGATGGGTTTTTACCCATACGGTCGCCTAGGATGTTCAACACATTGTAATAAGCTACCATTTGTCTTTCAGAGCGACCTGACAACTTTTTAGGCTTAAAAACTTCCAATTGGTCTTCTTTAAAGTCTTTTACCTGATCTTTAGTCAAGGTTACGTAACGCTCTGGTATCTCCGTAGATCCTAAGTTAAAAAACACATAATTAAGGACAGGGAAAGTTTCTCTTACTCTACGCTCAACCGGGATATTTTCTGGAGAAACTACTGAAAAATTTACTTCAGGAGCAAGTACAGCAATTGCACTCGTCTCTTTTGGTTTTTCAATTTCCTTACCACGCCCCATTTTTAAAACTACACCCGCTCTTAGTGTGGTGTTATTCCATGTTTCGATGGAACGTGGATTTTGTCCAAAATAAGGATGAAAAGAAGCATACGGAGATAGTACAAATTGTGATTTTCTATTTTGTGAAGAAAGCTCTATATCATAACCAGCTCCTATTTGCATAGAGACTAATAAGTTTTCAATAGCGCTAAACTCACCTTCCACAGCAGGAGATTCCGCTTCAGCAGGGAAATTAGGGTTTTGACCTTGCTGATACGTGAAATCTTTTGACAAATTAAAAGCCAATCTCGGACCACCAAAAAGATAAAAACCTGATTTAAATGGCGCAAAACGTAAGCTTGGTTCTACCGTAATATAGCCAAGATTCGTTTTTAAATCTGCAGGACAATCACAGGGAGTAACTACTCTGTCAAATGTACCTTTACGGCTATCATAACCCGCCTGAAGAATAACTCCCCATTTTGAATTTGGCTTATAATATTCAATAGAAGGAGCAAGAAATAATCCTAATCCACTGCCATGACGAAAAGCTGTAGGCGTTGTTAAATCAGCATTTAATTCTTGCGTAGTTCCTCTATAAAAGTTGAAGTTTCCACCAGCAGCTACACCAAACCACAAAGAAGGTTTTGTATATTCCTTAACCTGCGCTTGAAGTGGTAAATACGCTCCTGTAATCATCACAATGCAAAATAGTGCACTTTTGATGACCAGATTATAAAGAGACCACGCATTGCGTGATCCCTCTTTTAAATTTATTTTAGATAACATTATTTTGTTTAAATTATGGTTTTTCAATGATGTTGGTATCGGTCATGACAACTGAACCATTTCTAGCAAGCATTCTACCTTCGGCAACTGCTCCAGAATTCATTGTGATTGATGTAAGAGCTAAGATATTTCCTTTGAAAGAAGTACCATCTCCGATTGTTGCTGAACTACCAGTCTGCCAGTACACATTTTTAGCCTGAGCTCCTCCACTAAGAATCACGTTTCCACCTGCTCCACCTACTGTGGTGAAATCAGATGCAATTTGAAAAATCCAAACTGCGTTTTCATCACCCTGCGCATCAAGCGTAAGGTCACCAGATTGAAGTAACAATGTAGAAGTCGACTTATAAATACCAGGCGCAAGTGTTGTTCCACCTAAATCACCTGCTACTGAAGATGGAGCTGGGGAAGTTGCACCTTCAACAAAAAGATAAACTTCAACAAGGTCATCTTTAGCCTGCTGCAAAGTAGCTGCTATTCCAGCTGGTTCAGTATCATCTGAAGCATGAATCGCACCGTTTACCACTATTGCAGGAGGAAATCCTGTGATAGATGAACGCACGCCAGGAGTTATCCCAACATTCATATTACGGATTTCACTAAAACCAGCGTTATTGCTAACACCAACACCTGCAAAAATTCCGTATGCTGCAATTGACTGCAAATCAATGCCTGATGGTCCTAAAGGAGCCACAGTGCTGAAAGTCCACTCATAGTCATTCTCAAGAGCTAGTCCATCGACATTTTTAGCAGCTGTTGTAACAGTTGCGGTATAAGTCGTACCGGACATTAAATTATTATCAGGAGTGAAAGTCGCTCTAACACCCGCATAACTAATCTGACCGGTAATTAAATTTGTTCCATCACTTACTGTAAATGAAGTAGAAGTAATTGTTGCTGGGTCCATATTCTGACTGAAATCGACTGTAATCTCTTCATCACGAGCTACATTCGTTGCAAGATCCATAGGGCTTGTCTCCACTATTGACGGCACTAAATCTTCAGTAGTAAACTCCCAAGTATAATTGCTTTCCATTGGGATAGCATCCGTACTAATCGCTTCTGTTGAGATGGTGGCTACATAAGTAATTCCACCTTCTAATTCCATATCTGGAATAAAACTTGCTGTAGTTCCAGCGTATTCTATCTGACCAGCAATTAAATCAGTTCCATTGCTAACAGTAAAAGAAGATGCGTTAATTGACAAAGGATCCATATTCTGATTAAAATCAGCAGTAATCACAGCATCAAGAGCAACATTTGTAGCAAGGTTAGCAGGGCTAGTAGTCATTACCAAAGGTGTAGTACCTGTGCTAAATTGCCATACATAATTCACTTGTAAAGCGTTCCCTAATGGATCTTTAACTACAGTGCCAACAGTTGCAGTATAGTTAGTTTGAGCCATTAAAGCTACTTCAGGTGTGAAGCTCATCGTATAATTTTCTTCATTATAAGAAACTGAGCCAGCAACTTCCGCCATTCCAGCAATCCTACCATTTACAGCAGTACCACTTTCAAGCATGAAAGCATCTTGCGAAATAGTTTCAGGATCCATAGGGCCATTAAAAGTTATTGTAATAACCTGATTCAGGTTTACCCCATTTTCCAGATTTTCTGGGTCGGTGGAAACAACCTCAGGACAAGTCCCAATTTGCTCCACATTTTCATCAACGCAACTGACCATAAATGCCGCCATAATTAGGGCAAATATTGATGCAGTAAGCCATTTTTTTCTCGTATTCATTTTTATATATTTAAATTGTTTTTGTTCTTAATTGTAAGGAAGAGTATGCCTCTGTGGCTACTCTTTTAATAGTGTCATTTTTTTATTTAATCATACCTCTTTAATTAAAATTTACTGATACAAAGGTGGGCTATCAATCGTCCAAATCTTTACACAACAGATACAAAAGTTTATATATTTTACTGCTTTTTAAAAATGGATTGAAAGGATAGATGAGCTAATAAAACCGGTATCAATTAATGACAGGAGTGGGTCTTTCCTGATTCATTACATTGATACCGGTTTACTTTTACACTGCTTCAGGCGAATAGTGCTTACTTTCTAATTGATTTTCAGACTGACGATGATAAACTGTAAGATGCGGAAATGGTATTTCAATGCCGAGTTCATCAAATCGGTTTTTAATTCTTCTTAATAATTCTCGTTTTACAATCCACTGTTTCAGTGGCCATGTTTTTATCAGGAATTTAATCACAACAGCAGACTCACAAAATTTATCCACGCCCAACATTTCCATATCTCCGATGATAAGTGAGCCATATACTTCGTCTGTCTTCATTTCATTTCCGAGCTCCTGCAAAACCATCATAACCTTATCCACATTTTCGTTGTAGGATACGCCTATCTCAAGCATCACACGAGACCAGTGGTGCGTCAAATTGCTAACATCCGTTATCTGTCCATGAGGAATAAAATGTGTGATACCTTCCAAATCTCTCAATACGGTAAGTCGTAAACTCATATTTTCTACGACTCCTGTTGTGCTATTAATTTTGACCACATTACCTGCTCTGTACTGATTTTCAAGTAAAATAATAAAGCCTGAAAGGTAATCTTTTACTAAACTTTGTGCCCCTAATGCTATAACTAAGGAAAGCACTGCTGCTCCACCCAATACCACTGTAAGATCAACTCCTATCTGTGATAAAAGAACTAGAAACCCTATTAGAACTACTAAAATAGTGATAATACTTCCTGAGGCTAGTTTTAGAGTCTCCAGACGGTCTGCACTTTCCGCATTTTTTCTGCTTTTTATGAACTTGTTAAGAATCAGTTTACTACTCCATCTACTCAAGATCCAAATCACAAAAAAAGCAAGAATAATAATGGCCATAGATGGAAGATGCGTTTTCAGCCAATAAACTACTCTATGTGGCGCAATCGAACTTTGAAGAAATTCAAGCTCAGATTTGGCACTATCCACTCGCTCCTCAGCGTCACCTACTGCTTCTACTACTGGAGGGCGATAAGCTTCCAAAGTTTGAATTCTAATTTTCAAGGAATTCAGGACTACTGTATCCTGGGCGTATCTTCTGAATACTTCTTTTAAATGACGCTTAACGGTTGCACTTTGAGGTTGCTTTTCTAGCAGTTCTTTTAATCCAGTTGTTGCTTTGGTTAATAAAATAGTGAGTTCAATATCCTCTTTATGCTTTCTAATTAATTGATCCACCAAGAAAAGATTATTTCTTGCGTGGGTCAATTCTGCCTTATGCACACGTAAATCCTGTAGTGCTGCTAACTCTTTTCTGTTTTGTGTTTCGGAATTAGCTCCAGACTGCACCGCTGTATCCGCAATGGAAAGAAGTTTTATAACAGAATCTTCACTTATGGGCACTTGACCTGTGGTAATATATTCCACTAACTCTTCTTGCTTTTCAATTTTTGTTTCTACTATGCTTATCTGTTGTAATATGGCTTGACCACTACGAAGATGAAAATCAAGTGAACTCAATACTTGCTCTAATTTTTCATTTTGATCAGAAAAATCTTTAGAATCAAGATTTTCCTTCAATTCAGCATCTAATCTTTCAAATTCGTTAGTAAGATGAATCACTTCTTGCTCAAGCTGCTTGCTGCGGCTTTTCATTTGAATGAGTCTTTGATGATCTTCCGAAATTAATTTTTGAAATCGTATGATCAACTCTGCACCTGAAACTTCTAAATTCTCAGCTTCATTCTGTACTATTGATTTGTCATGCGCTGCAAGCGTGCTTATCATCAAAAAAGTGATGAAAAAGCAAATTATTTTTAACATGTTGGGGTTTTTAATTTTTGAAAATCGGATATCGCTATCGATTTATTACACTTCTCTGAATGTGGTCCCTAATGCGAGTACTATAAAACCACCGAGAAGTAGTTCATAATTATACTGCGTTAAAATATCAGCATTGAAATAGTGACCAATTATTCCTAAAATTCCAGCTGCAAGGCCAAGAATCCAGGTTAATTTTTTAGGAGCTGAAGGAGCTTTCATATAGGAAATTGTTTAAGAAATGAATTAGAAAAACAACCACTAAGGATCTTTTTCTAATTATTATTTAATGAAGGAATATTATTTGTGATTGAAAAGATAGAATAAGCCTACTTGTAAGCCCCTATTGTAAGACTCTTCAGAATCATTTACGTTAATATTGGTTAGCCCCAAATTATAACGAGCGTCAATTCCGAAGTTTGAATTAGGATTAATGTAGCTCAAGCCTAGTCCTGCTCCAACTTCAACACTGTTGAAATCATCCATTCTATCAGTTTCAGTATTGTTAGCAAATGATTTGGCATTTACTAGAAACCCCAGCTGAGGACCCACATAAAATCTAAACCCATTATCAAACATATATTGTAATAAAATGGGTACGTTTATGTAATCAAGGTTCAATTGTGATTTTACTCCATTATTAATAACTTCTGCACCTTGTGTAGAAAAAACCAATTCTGGTTGTAAAGCAAAATCATCGTTTAAATGAAAATGTCCAATCAAACCGATGTGATACCCTGTAATAGGTTCTCCATCACTATTTTCATTCACAACACTATACAAATTCAAACCACCTTTTATCCCAATGTTCATATGTTGGGCTTGTAGGGTAATTGTAGCCATAAAGGCCATAATAAATGCAATTAGATAAATTTTCACGTCTTTGTTTGTTTAAATACCCCTTCCAAATTATTCGGATATGGGGTTTTACTTGATACAAAGGTGTAAAGAAATATGAGGTGTTGAATTACAGAAGTTAGGCTATAAGTTACACAATTCACAGGTTGTTTTTAAGAACTACTTCTAAAAGCCCTATTATCTAATTCCAAAATTCATTTAATCAGGATTCGAAAAATACTCTATGAAGTAAAGGCTATCGTAGAGAAATCTAATATGGGACTAGTTATTCTTTATAATTGAAATTTATACAAGGGATCTAATTGAAGGGATTTAAATTTGTCCATCACATTAGATTGATTCTTCAAATTGACTGAATTTTTACTTATCGACCCAAAATAAATGGGGCTATTGAATGATTATAAAGGTAAGTTCAAGCAAAGCTTACATTTTCATCTTACCAAATAAAATAACTAATTATCAATAAATCTTTCATAAAAACAGATTATACTTCTAGAAATGATATTTTACGATACTTTTTATTTCCTATTGTTATTACAACCCGCATTTATTACTTCCATTGAAAAAATAATTAACTGTTTTAACAACTATTTTTTCTAAAATTTGTATTTACTACACTTACATAATCTGTAGTAAGTATAATTACGTAGACTATATAATAGTAAATACTTAAACATTTTTGTATTTACTGTGTTTAACAATCCGCATGGAAAAAGTAATAAACATTCAACAAGCACAAAAAGTGAAAAAAGATCCAATTGATTTTTTGACAAATAATGTGGTATTGCTCTCCCTTAATGAAGACTATGATGTTTTATCAGCTAATGATACATTTCTAAAGGTTACTGGTATAGATAGGGAAGACTTAGATAAGCTGAATTTCTTTCAGCATTTGTGTGGAAGGTTACCAGACTACATTAAAGATGAAGTTGGCTACCTTTTAAAACAACAAAAATCTTGGAATGGTAATTTTGCTTTTCCAACTCTAAAAAATGAACCCGCTTGGTTTCATACGAATATAGTTCCTACCAGAGATGAGGATGGGATTTACATAGGCTTCAATTTAATTGCTACTGTTGGTAAATCGCAACAAAGCATGATTAGCAAGCAAGACACCACTGAAAATTGGATGAAAGCCATTTTTAATGATGCTGATGAGGCTAATATATTGATTGGCTTGGATGGTTCCGTAATAGAATTCAACGCTGCAGCCTACGAATTCATGTCTTGGTACACTCAAAAAGAGCTCCGTTTAAATGAATTAGTGCCTGATTATTTTGGAGGTTCTTTTTCCAAAACATTCACTGCCCTTTTTAATAAAGCCAAACAAGGCCAACGTCAAAAGTTCTGCCGATCATTCCGTAATCTTTCCGGTTATGAAAAAGTTGTAGATATTGAACTTAAACCTGTTTCCGATTCAGATAATGGAATAATGGGTGTCATTTTGAACTCTACGGACATTACCGCTGAAGTAAACCTCGAGAAAAGAATAAGAGTTTCTGAAAAAAAATTAGACGATATCGCTTTTATAAATGCACATGAAGTGCGCGCTCCTTTAGCCTCTATATTAGGGTTATTAAATTTACTTGATTTCGAATCTGTAGATGATAATGGTAAAATTATTTTAAATCATCTTAAAAAATCTGCAAACGATTTAGAAAAGATAATCCATAAAGTTTCAGAAAGTACCTATCTAACAAAAAAGGAAAACAATAGATCTGCTTAATTTTTTAAACAATTTCAATTATGAATAAATTTATACTCATCATATTACTATTCTCATTTTTTAAGATTGACGCTCAAAATTTAGAGAAAATCAGAACGGTATGTTCAGACGAAGTTAACCTTGCTAATTATAACGGTGAACTAAATACGAAGCAATTAAAGAAACAAATTGCAGCATTGGGCTTCAGATACATTGAAGATGGTCAAATTAAATACCACAACGAACTTATTGTTTACGATTGCAATACTGGTGATGTAAAATTCACAGCTGTGTTTGATGAAAATAAATTAGTTAAACAATTTGTGCTTTTCGAGAAAAAAGATGTCCCAGCAAAAAAGCTCCTTTTTACTAAAAACAATGAATCCTCATATGTCAATTTAAAATTTAAGTATAAAGGTCAAGAAATTGCTTCCTACCCTATAGGTAAAACTGAGATTTTTGAAGGTGGAAAATTAAAACAAACAGTAGTTTTTGCTGAAAACGGAGGCCTTCCTTTGATTACTAATTATGATGCAAATCTTCAAAAGATATCCGAAGGAACTGCAACAATCTCTGGATACATTCAAAAAGATTGGGAAGTGCAAAATATAGGAGAATGGAAATATTATGAAAATGGCCAACTAGTTTCTATCTCAAATTATGACAGCAATGGAAAAGAAATAGGTAATAAGTTTTATGAAAATGGAACGCTTATTCAAGAGATTAGCTACACTCCAAATGGTCTTAAAAATATTTCTAATTATTATGCAAATGGAAAAATAAAAGCATCTGGTGCAAAGAAAAATAATTATAAAATAGAAACTTGGAAATACTTTAACAACGCTGGAAATTTAAAAACTGAAATAGAATATGCAAATGGAATAGAAACAGTCATTTTAGCATATGGAGAAAATAATACGCTTCTAAAAAGAAGTGAACTAATAAGTGACAAAACAGAATTAGCCAAATCCTTAGGTGAATTATCAGTTGTTTATGAAGCAGAAACCTATTACCCAAACAAGTCTTTAAAATCAGAAGGCTTCGAATCGGAAGGTAAAAAGGTAGGTGTGTATGAATATTATGACCAAGATGGCGAGTTAAGTAAAATATCAGAATATAACGTAGATGGAGATAAAATTAACAGCCTAGATGCCAACACCTACTTAAAGATACAAAAGAAGGAAAAACAAATATTTAGGGAATTACTTGTTGCTAAAGTTACTCACCCTGGAAACCTTAATCAATTGGAAAGAATTGAAGAATTAACCAATACTTTGAATATTGATTTCGATAGTTTAATGGTGAATTATGCCTACACTGAAGAATACAAAAACAATTATGCTACTTTAAAAAATCAAACTTCCTTATTTGGAAACCTATCTAATGATTTGGAATGGTATGATTCTTTATTAACATCTGCGGAGAATTTCAACAATGAAGTTTGGGCATATTCTCATGATCTTTTTGAAATAGAATTGGCATTAGAAAAACAAAACGCCTTAAACATAATTGATGAAAAAATTTCTAAGCTTAAAGAAAACCATACTACCATTAAAAAAACGCTTTTTGGAAAAAAGTTGGTTGTGATGAATGAGCAAGATGATGTTTACAATATGGTAACAGATGAAATTTACACTGATGTTCATACGGAGATATCAAGTGCAGCAAGTAAATATAGCGTTCGTTCTATAGTAGAAGAATTTAATCGACTGGTTAAAAAAGCCTCTAATGTGATATCGCAACCTGATGAGGAGTTTCAAGAATTATTAAAAAAAACCCAATCAGTACGGGATAAAAGGCAACTTTTCCTAACAGTAAAATGAATAGATTTATATTATCATTATTCTTAAGTTGTTCATACGTATCACTATATGGGCAGTATACCGAATCTATTGCAACAGCTCGGCCTGGCACTGGTAATGGAGTAGGAACTGTAGGTAAAGGCGTTTTACAGTTTCAAGCAGGTGTGCAATTTGATAATGTACGTGATGTTAGAGACTCCTCAGATTGGAATGTCAATAATGTGACAGAAAACCTTGTGGTTCGTTATGGAATTCGTGAGCGTTTTGAAATAAGTGCAGTTTTAAATCATATTAACTCAACAGAATTCATCAGAGAAGGTATGAAGAGCATTTACCGAAAAGGATTTAATACTAGCTTGCTCAGAGTCAGAACAAAAATAAATAAAAACATGGCTTTTCAGGTGGGAATCGAAACAAAATTAAGAGGTAAAGATTATCAAATTAACTACATAGCCCCTAGGTTTCGATTGATGTACAATACAATATTAGGCGAAAACTCAAGTCTAACAACTAATCTTGGAGGCTTTTGGAATGGTAATGATAATAAACCAACAGGATTTTATGTACTTAGTTACGCCTTAACGCTAACCGATAACTTGTCTTTAATAGCGGAGAGCTATGGGAATTTTATCAGAACAAAAATCAATAATTACTTCGATATAGGTTTAGGATATAATATAAACAAAGATACTTTGCTGGATTTAAATGCTGGATGGGGTGAGAATTATCCTTATAAAAGTTATTTCATAACGGCTGGTGTTTCTTATAGAATTATAACTCGGTTTAGACCAGAGGATATGAATTAAATCCTCGAAAAAATGACTCGCTACCTCCTTTTTTTGATTCTTTTATGCGTAAAAACAGCATCTTTAGCACAAGATATTCAACCAATTGTTTTTTCTGGGGGAAAGAATTTTGTAGGAAAAGACGTCATTCAAATTGAATATGGATTAAATTTTGAACGCCAAATAAAAAGCATAAGAACAATTAACCAACAAATCTCTCAATATGGATTATTTAAATATGGAGTACTTCATAACCTAGATTTTTCCATTAGTTATAACTATGCGAGAGAACAATATTTTGTATCTGACCAAATGAGACGTTCCAATGGACTTTCAAACATAACAGCAGGTTTTAAGAAAAAAATCAGTAAAAATTACTCTTTTCAATCAAATGTTGGCTTTTCAAAAAATGAAATGGGCGAATTGCTTGGTAGTTTTCAAGTATCCGCAATTTCTGAACACATTATTGACAGTTTTTTAGCTTGGGAAAATAATCTAGGCTTGAATTGGGCTAATGGAGACCCTCAGGCAAACCTAATGTATCTATCCGGGCTTACTTTTACCATTCCATATCCATTAGATTTTATCTTAGAATTTTATGGTCAGTACGGTCAGCAAGCATGGAATAATTATACCAATGTTGGAATTGGATACTATTTTAGCAAAGATATTATGCTGGAAGCTTATGCGGGTTATGGGAATACACTCAATCAACAAAGTACTTTTTTCTCTGTTAATATTTACTGGCGATTAGTACCCGCACGTTATTCTGAGAAATAACCTCGAAAAAGAACTTATTTATAGTTTGATTCGTTTTGATTTTTCATGATTAAAAAAGGATTAATCCTATCTTTGTACATACATATAAAATTACATTCTATTAAAAAATGGCAGTTGCAGTAAAAGAAAATCTAAAAGTTCGTAAAAAAGGCACTTGGAAAAAAGAGATAAGCTTTGGTATTGTTCACTTATTGCCGCTTGGTGCAATTTGGACTGGTGCAACATGGTTCGATTGGACTGTCTGCGCATTTCTTTACGTATGGCGCATGTTCTGGGTAACAGGTGGATATCACAGATATTTCGCCCACAGAAGTTATAATACATCTCGTTGGTTTCAGTTTTTGATCGCGTTCTTTGCGCAAACATCTGCTCAAAAAGGTGCTTTATGGTGGGCTTCACATCACCGTCATCACCATAGGAACAGTGATACTATCAAAGATCCACATAGCATGCTTCAATTTGGATTTTGGTATTCACACGTAGGCTGGATTATTGGTTCCGATTTTAAAAACACCGATTTTAAAGTTATTTCTGATTACAGCAAATATCCTGAATTGAGATGGTTGAATAAAAATTATTTAGTACCACCCGTTATTTTGGCCCTAACTGTAATGGCACTTGGAGGAATTGTTAATGGTGGAAGCATCATGGCAATGTTTAGCGCGGCTGGTTTTTCTACTTTATTTATAGGATTTTTCTTAAGCACTATCATTTTGTACCATGCTACTTTTTCCATTAATAGTATCATGCACAAATTCGGAAAGCAGCGATATGAAACTGGTGACGAATCTAGAAATAGCGTTTGGTTAGCTTTATTAACACTCGGTGAAGGATGGCATAATAATCATCACTACTATGAGACTTCTGCCAGGCAAGGCTTTTTCTGGTGGGAAGTAGATTTAACATATTATGGATTAAAATTCATGTCTATGTTAGGTTTGATTTGGGATTTAAAACCAGTGCCAAAACACATCAAAAAATCTCGAAACAAGCAAGAAGCAAAAGAATTGAAAGAGCAATTTAAAAATCAAGTGGCATAAATTTTCGAAATTTTTTTGAATAGCTATTGTATTTTAAAAACTGCCTGTTAAATTTGCATTCCCATTCGGGGAAAAGCGAGAGTAGCTCAGCTGGTAGAGCGCAACCTTGCCAAGGTTGAGGTCGCGAGTTCGAACCTCGTCTCCCGCTCAAAAATTATAATAAGTGAGCAATAGGCTCACTTATTTTTTTGACACATATAACAATCATAGCCGGGATGGTGAAATTGGTAGACACGCAAGACTTAAAATCTTGTGAACATTAGTTCGTGCGGGTTCAAGTCCCGCTCCTGGCACAAAAACCTCGTAGAAATACGGGGTTTTTTGTTTTACACCCATTTTAAATTTGAAAAAAAATAATTAAAGCAGGTAAACCCGGATCAAGCAATAATTCTGGGGATTTAGGATTGAAGAATTAACTTTGTCAAAAAAAGACAAAGTGGATCAGAGTTTAATTGAGTTGTTTTTGCCAGAAGGGATTCTCGAATATTTCCAGGTTACTTCAGTTAAAAAGAAAG
>NZ_DASSWQ010000075.1:0-53637 GCF_035704835.1 Marivirga sp.
CTTCAAAAGGATGATGAACATATGGAAATCATCTCTTTGGCTCTATTTACAAAAGATGTATCAAAGCTGTTTCATCTGTTATCAAAATTTTTTACCATTAAAAGGGATGTATTATGGGGTTTTTAAGGGCTGACTAATTAAATCTTTAAATAGATTCATTTATGTAATGAAATAAAGTCAGGGGAAATCATTTATGATTACTGAGATTAGCGTACAGAAGTAAAATGGAATCTAAATTTTCTCACCATCTACTTTTTAGCTAAGAAACTGGGAAATGTGTCTACTAACCCTAACTCAAGAATCGATTTTTCCTGGCTTTTTTCTATTTAAAAATACTATTCAAATAACTTATCTACCTTAATAAATTCAATTATACTCAATAGTTCTGACTATTGAATTCTTAGGGGAAGGATACAAATTAATATTTTAAACGACTACATTCCACGAAAATCCACCTAAAGTACTCAATTCAAAATCTTGATAAATGCAATTAACTAACTTTTTACTCGCTATTTTCTCAGGTCTTATCGGAACAATTGCAATGACACTTGTCATGTATTCATATGCTGCAATTACCAAAAAGAAAACAAAAGTCGTTCATGTATTAGGTCTTATGGTAACAGGAAACCATGGTTTTTCGAAAGAAAGAAAAACCATAATATTGACCACTGGCTCAATAACTCATCTATTAGTGGGTGTTCTTTTCAGCTTTTCTTATTTCCTCCTATGGAATTGGGGAGTTTTTAGTATTTCAACACTAGATTCCATTATTGTCGGTGCATTAAGCGGAATTTTGGCAATCGTTGGTTGGGGAGCCTATTTTAAAGTGTATAGTAAACCTCCTAGAATTAATCTATCGCATTACTTTACCGCATTATTTATTTCTCATATCGTTTTTGGATGGGTTACTGTAAATATTTTCAGATTAATTACAGACTCGCCCCAATTTTGGTATCAGCTTCAAGAGGAAATAAATAAATAGCTCACACCTATTATCTCTACTGGTGTTAGGGAAAGAAATGTTTTCCCTAAAAAGTGCGCAAAATACATGAATAAAAACATCTAAAAACATTTGACTAATTTCTCACTCTAAATTGTAAATCAGTAATTAAAACAGTCATATCTCCTGTTGTGGTTTTGATTACAGCTTCAATATAATCACCGGTAGCCATGTCAACCTCAGTTTCTAATACCAATGTAAAGGTCTGATTGTTCACCATTGCACCTGTACTATGATTAGGATTACTAATTGCGGTTCCATTCTTAGAAAGGGCTATTGTAAATTCTGCACCATTGCTGGGAGCTTTGCCTGTCACCGTAATAAAAATATTAGCTCCTATAGATTCCTTTCCTTTATAAGTAAGTCGATTATTGGTGTCAGACTCAAATTTCAAGAGTTTCAAACTTGAGGTAACTCCTTCAATTTTCACAAAGGTATTATTTGGTTGTGTATTGGTGGAAGTATTAGCGTTTGCATTCGCATAAATATAACCATAAACACGAGTATTGGGAATATTTGTATTTTGAGACATATACCAACCAATATCATGGGGAGTTAGGCCATTTAAAACATTAATGTTATTGCCTCTAAACATATTGGTTGTTAAACGACCTCGATCCACTTGCGCTGATGGGTTGAGCTTTACGCCTATTTGGTCAGGGTAAATAAAGTAATTATTGGAAAGATCAATATCATCTACCACTAAATTATTCAAAAACTCAATACCCGCACCTGTCGTCAGATTGGTTACCAATGTGAAACTGCAGGCAAATTTACCCATATTGCCAGCTACCTTTATGCCATCCGAACAGCTCCAATAATTTTTAATGATGGTTGCAGCCAAAAAACCACTGACCTGGCCAACACCTAAACTGGGAATACCCGACAATTCGACTACAGAATTCCCAGAAAAAAGATTGCAAAACTTCGTTTTAGTTCCATCTTTAAAATCGTAAGCGGAGGTACTTCCACTCATTGGAATTACTGCTAAATCTTGCATAAATACGGAAACATCCGTACTTCTGAGCACTGCACCACTTACAGATGATAATACTCCATCGCGCACGGGGTCAATGCCGCGCAGACTAGCTCCATTTAATTCTAAATAATAAGGAGAAATGTCCACAATTCCTCTAAAAATATACATGCTGTTGGCATCTAAAGTTATTCCGCCTGCGGAAGGTGCCGGAAGGTCATCCAGAGAGTAAACATATACTAGGCTTTCATCGGTTTTGCTATATGCAGTAGACTCCCAACCATCGGCTCGGTAAATATCCATTGTATTGGTGGTGATATTATAAATTTGTAAACCATTGGGTGGAGTTGAAATGGCATCACGCTGAGAGGTGGTCATTCTAGTAACCAAAACACCCCGAGTGGTATCTTCCATTTCTAAAATTGAAGCAGGATTAATGGAATCTGGATTAGCCCCTATTTTCACCTGAGCATGAACAGAGAAAACTATAAAAAGTAAAGTGAATGATAAAAAATATTTCATATGATTTAATTTAACTCTCCAAAAGGAAATAACAGTATTAGTATTTAATAAATGAATTGTACTTATTTTTTGTCTTTAAATAATACGTACCGGGTAAAAGTAGCGAAATGTTCAATTGTAAATTTCCTTCACTATTTTTTAAGATTGAAATAGAACGAGTCACTTCCTGACCCAGCACATTAAAAATTTTAAACTGTATACTTTCACCAGCAATACCTTTTAGCGTTATTAAATCTTTGGCTGGATTCGGATATATTATCAATTTGCCCTCAGTGGCATTAGTTATATTCACCATCTCTATTGATGAATATTTAAACTCTCCATTAAAATCAGTTTGTTTTAATCTATAGTAGGAAATGCCTGAAAAAGGAGATGTGTCAATAGCCTTATAATTCAATAGACTTTTTGAATTTCCTGCTCCTTTTATATCTGCAAAAGCTTTCCAAATCAATCCATCAGAAGATTTCTCGATAGTAAAAAAATCATTATTTATTTCGGATGAGGTTTGCCAATTCAGACAAACTGATAGTTCACATAAATTAGCAGTAAATGAAGTTAGATCAATAGGCAAAGGATTATCACTTGAAAATGACCCCAGCGTGAAAGGACTAAAGTTTGAAATAGGTTCTGGAACAGAACAATTACTTCCTGAAACTACAGTCCCTGATAACCCAGAACCAGTGGTACCACCATTTCCTTCTGAAATCCATTGTGTTCCATTCCATTTTGCAACTCGCAAATCGCAAAGATTATCAACTCCACAGGAGTTAGATGACCATGACAAAGTCACCTCCACACTGGAATTCCCATTTGTCCGGTTAAGTAC
Organism: Marivirga sp.; assembly: GCF_035704835.1. Lineage (GTDB taxonomy): Bacteria > Bacteroidota > Bacteroidia > Cytophagales > Cyclobacteriaceae > Marivirga. The sequence goes on from NZ_DASSWQ010000075.1 coordinate 3,325, forward strand.
CCAGTATTCGCAAGCACTAATATGATGCACATCAGCACCAAGAGAAGCACCGGAATAAAGCCCATCAGGATTGGCCTCCGTATAGTAAGCGGTAAAATGATCGGTAATCGCAACTGGCGCAGATATCGCTATTGTTCTTAAAAAGGAATTGTCACCAGTAGGAAAAACGAATGCATCATTTCCAACTTTACGAATAACACCATCAATATGGCTGGTATCGCTTTCTCCTGTATAAGAAGCATTATCAAGAAACTCAACATATTCAGTATCATAATCAATATGGTCAGTTGTGATCACACCCTTGACAAATGTTAGCATTTCAGTAATTTTTAAGACATTGTCTAGCTGAAGTGAATTGCTGGTTTTATTAATCGTCAGATGGTTAGTTTGAATAAGTTTAGATCCACCTAAGGCTTGAGATTTGGAGCCTACAATATGTAGTGTACCTAAATTTGAGGTAAAGTCTCCTTCATTAACGAAATCACCAAATAGACCCATTTTAGAATCTGAATGCATTCTCAAATTACCATTGTTTCGTATTTGTCCGAATGAAAAAATCGGATAAAATGATAGTGCAAAAAATGCATAAGCTAATTTCATACTGTACTATTATTACGTAAATATCAACTCAAATGCACTTTAATCATGGCTTACTACACTGCTTTTTATAAAAAATAAGAAATCAATTTTAACGACTATTTTATAATGAGTTTGATAGCCTTCATAAATAATAGATTATAATTATTTTAACAAGGTTAGGACTTTTTAGGTAATTACTAGTTATACTAAAGGATATAATACTTACATAAGTTACATATTTTCCTATTTTGAATATAATTTAAAAAGTAGGTCTTTGTAGGGCATTTAGATATGTTAAGACGATTTAAAAAGCGGTAATTATCAATTTATATTTTATAGAAGCTAATGGTTTAGCAAATAAGATATGATTAAAAATATTTTTACAAAAGTATTTGGTGAAATAAACTATTTCATATTACTTTGTATTTCAAAGTACTTTTATCAATTTATTTTAAGTATGAAATTATGGAAAAGAAAAACAGTCAAAACCTAAAAAGCTTCCGAGTATTATTCATCGTCATTATTTTGATTGGCTTAGGCTTAATGATATTTATGATAACGGTAGAGGACGAACCTGGTGCCTTACCCCTTTTACTTATTGTATTGGGCACCATTAGTTTAATCATCAACCAAATTAAAATCAAAAAACAAAACGCTTAAATTTTATAAACATGAGATGAGCCTAAATTTTGCAATCCTCAACATAGCAGCTGAGGATGAATAAAATTTATCGAATTACATGTAACAGTTAAAAATAAATCTATACCCATGAAAAACAAAAGATTAAGTTTGATTATGGCAGCAGTGGTAGTATTGTTGCTTATCCCTTTTATTGCGATGCAGTTTACTAATGAAGTAGACTGGGATGTTTTTGACTTCCTTATTATGGGGATTTTACTAACAGGAACTGGGCTATTATGCGAACTCGTACTAAGGAATGTAAAAACCTTAACGGGCAGAGTGCTTGTTTGTGGAGCAATTTTAATTGGTCTATTTCTCGTATGGGCTGAACTTGCAGTTGGAATTTTCGGATCACCATATGCTGGCTCCTAATCCATAACTCCTAGTAGGAAGTATAATTCTAGTCCATTTATAATTCGAATACTCATCTTACTTGATGCATCATTCTCAAAATGATGCATTTTTTATTGCGTAAAATCGTAAAATGGACTTAATAAATTAATGACACTAATAATTGTCTTACCATTTTTTCAGCATCCTATTAAATAAATTTTTAATGAAATATTTGTTTGTCTCTTGTTGAGTTCTGTTAAAAATTACCTCTACATTTGCGAAAAATAATTTAGAATGTTTCTTCTATTAGATGCTAACCACGCAATTCTTCTGGTAATTTGCTTAATTGCTGCATGTGCCTTTGAATTTATAAATGGTTTTCATGACGCTGCAAATGCGGTGGCCACCGTAATCTATACCAACTCACTAAAACCTAGAGTTGCCGTTATTTTATCTGGCATATTTAATTTTATTGGAACCATGACGGGTGGTATTGCCGTAGCTATGGCAATCGTGAATTTACTTCCAGTTGAAGCGCTGGTGGACCAAAACATTAATCATGGAATTGCGATGGTGTTAGGTATTTTACTATCTGCCATATTTTGGAATTTTCTCACCTGGTATTTGGGTATACCCTGCTCTAGCTCCCATACGCTAATTGGCTCCATTTTGGGAGTAGGAATTGCGTATTACTTATTACCTGATAGCCAGGGAATGGCTGTCAATTGGGGTAAAGTTGGTGATATAGGATTGTCTTTATTGATTTCCCCTATATTTGGATTCAGCGCAACTATTTTTTTAATGTATCTTTTGAAAAGACTTACTAAAAAGGATAAACTATTTAAAGAACCACCTAAAAATACTCCTCCTAGTTTAGGAATTCGCTCATTACTCATTTTGTCTTGTACAAGCGTAAGTTTTTTTCATGGTTCAAATGATGGACAAAAAGGCGTAGGATTGGTAATGCTTATTCTTATTGGAATAGTTCCCGCTTATTTCGCACTCAATCCTGATGTGGAGCTGAAACAATTTAACAAGCCTATTAATGAATTAAGTTTAATAATTGAAAATGCTAATTTAGAAGAATTTGGTCTTGAAGATAAAAAGACGCTTCAAGAAACTCTGAAAGTCACTTATAAACTAGATTCCATTACGCACACAGCTTCTTTAGCTTCAGCTATTCCAGAGGAAAATCGATTTTTGGTTAGATCTGAATTAATAAATGTCAATCAGAATCTTAAGGACATTACAAGCCGCTATCCGGAACAGTTCTCTAATAAAGAGTTAGCCACTATTAAAAGCAGCTTATCGGAATTAAAACCATTCACAGAATATAGCCCTATTTGGGTTTTAGTGATGATTTCAACCTCCATTGGTTTGGGTACCATGATTGGTTGGAAAAGAATTGTAGTCACCATAGGTGAGAAAATTGGTAAACAACATTTGACCTACGCACAAGGAGCTTCTGCTGAAATGGTAGCCGCTACAACTATTGGTCTATCTAGTGCTTTTGGATTGCCCGTAAGTACGACCCACGTACTGTCATCCGGAATAGCAGGAAGTATGGTCGCTTCAAAAGGATTAAAGAACCTCAATAATAATACTATCAAAAATATAGCGCTGGCCTGGGTATTAACTTTACCAGTTGTGATTTTCCTATCAGCTTCTTTGTTTTTGTTGTTTAGGTGGATTTCAGATTTACTTTAAAAAATAGTTTTAACGATGAATACTTAACTAAAAAAAGCTATGAATAAGAGGTCAAACATCTAAAAATCAAAATTTGGGCACCCAAAAAAAAATAAAAAAATAATTATGATAGTATTTGCAAATATATCATAAACTATACATACATTTCGTCTGTAAATGAAACACAATAGCGCAATGCTGCTCCGCCAAACTCTCGGCATCTTCCTGATGGCATTAATGCTTGTGATTTCACTTTTCACCAGTCCCATTACTGAAAGCAATGCAAAGCAAATTTCTACTGTTTACTCCCAATATGAAATAAGCGCGCCAAGTGCAGTATCTGATCTTGATTTTCTTCAAGTCAATAGTTTAAAATCAAACTTTGTAAAAATCCCAGTCTTCTCGAAAATTGCGGAAAAATTTGCTGAGAAGACTCAAATTATTTTCAATGAGACCCATTTCATACCATATCCGTCTTTATTAAAAATCAATTCTTTCTCTAGAAACGTCTTTTACGTTTTTATCTCTATCAAAGCACCCTAAATCTGAGGCTACATTTTAGCTATTAGCATTTTGAAAGCTTGACTTCCCTGAAGTAATCTCCTTTCAAAAGCTATCCTTAATTTCTTAAATTATCAGATTTACGATCATGAAATCATTATTCAAATTCGAATTTACACTAATCGAAGATGAATTTTTAATCAAAGATTTCATGTGACAATCAAAAAACAGTCAAATACACATGAAAAACAAGTCATTTATTATTGGTATTACGATTATCGTGAGTTTATTATGTATTTACTTTCTTTCATTCACTCCTATTTCAAGGAAAATTGAAAAAGCCGCAGAATTTCAAGCATTAGAAGAAGGTACACTTAATGAAGTAAAAAAACAGGCCTATCTGGATTCTATCTACAGCCTTCCTGTTTTCAACCTATTAGGCATTGAATACACTTATCAGGAAATAAAACAAAATGAATTAAAGTTAGGACTTGATTTACAAGGTGGAATGCATATTACTTTGCAAATCTCTCCTGTAGAAGTATTGAAGCAAATGGCTTCCAATAGCATAAATCCCGATTTTCAGGCTGCCATATCTAAGGCAAATGAATTGCAGACAAAAACCAATGAGAACTTTGTTGATTTATTCTATCAAGAATACAAAAAGACTAATCCTGAAGGAAAACTTTCTACAATCTTTGCAAATAGCAGAAATCAAGAGCGAATTAATCAGAAATCAAGTGATAAAGAAATCTTATCTATTATCAATGAAGAGGTTTCTTTAGCTATTGATAGGTCATTTCATATTTTACGTACTCGCTTAGATCGTTTTGGCGCGACCCAGCCCAATATTCAATTAATTGCTGGAACCGAAAGAATTCAAATTGAGCTTCCTGGTGTGGAAAACCCAGAGCGCGTGCGTAAATTATTGCAGGGTGTAGCCAAATTAGAATTCTGGGAAGTTTACACTCCTTTGGAAATCAATGAGTTCTTAGAGGCTTCAAATAGCTTATGGTTGGCTTCACACCCAATAAATAAGGAGAACAAATCTGTAGAGAATTCTACACAATCTTTGAAAAACCTTTTAGGAGATGAAGCAATTCAACAAGATTCTGTTGCTACTGATACTGCTGAAGAGCTAGCTCTATCTCCCATGATTGGCAAATTGCGTTCACCCTATGGACTGGTTTACGAGTTGAAAGATACAGCCCTGGTGAATTTACAGATTAGAGAATCAATAACAGCCGGAATATTTCCTAAATATTGCCAATTCATGTGGGATTTAAAAACGCGCACTTCAGCCGAAGATGGCCTAAATTATATTGAATTATATGCATTAAAAGGTGATCGTTACGGTAAAGCTTCTATGGCTGGTGAAGCAGTAAGCGATGCAAGTCCATCTGTGGAAAATGATGGACCTGGTGTGAACATGCGAATGAATATTGAAGGAACTAAAAAATGGAAAAAACTAACTTCAGAAAATATTGATGAGCAAATTGCCATTGTTTTAGATGGTAAAGTATATAGTGCTCCTGTAGTTCAATCAGAGATTCCCAATGGTAACTCTTCCATTTCCGGCAATTTTTCATTAGAGGAATCGAAAGATTTAGCCAATATCTTGAAGGCCGGGAAAATGCCTGTTTCTACTCAAATTGTTGAAGAAGCTGTTGTTGGGCCATCATTAGGACAAGAGGCAATTGCACAAGGATTAATTTCGATGGTTGCTGGATTGGGTTTAGTAATTATTTTCATGGTATTGTACTATGGAAGTAGTGGAATGGTAGCAAACCTAGCATTATTGATTAATATTTTCTTCATCGTTGGATTATTAGCTCAATTTGGAGCAGCCCTCACACTGCCAGGAATAGCAGGTATTGTGCTCACTATAGGTATGTCTGTTGATGCTAACGTCTTAATTTTTGAACGAATAAGAGAAGAATTAAGATTGGGTAAATCCATCATTGAGGCTATTAGAATTGGTTATAACAAAGCGTATAGCTCAATAATTGATTCGAATGTCACAACCTTTTTGATTGGTGCAATTCTCTACACTTTTGGCTCTGGTGCAGTAAAAGGTTTTGCTCTAATTTTGATGATAGGAATTGCTTGTTCCTTATTTACAGCTGTTTTTATTACCCGATTAATTGTAGAAAATGTGGCTAAAAGAAATGCTGGTCGAAACATAAAATTCGATACTATCTTCTCTAAAAATTTACTATCTAATATTCAGTTTGATTTTATCAAATTCAGAAAAAAGGCGTATTTGTTTTCGATAGTAGTAATTCTTTCTGGATTTGCTGCAATTTGGTATCAAGGAGGCTTGTCATTAGGAGTAGATTTCAAAGGTGGAAGAAGCTATATCGTTCAATTTAATGATAATATTACTGCTTCTGAAGCTAGAGAAGCACTTTTACCTCATCTGGAAGGAGCAACTGCAGAGGTGAAAACATATGGAAGTAATAATCAATTGAAAATTACAACCAGCTATATGATAGATGATAACAGCAACGAAGCCGATAAAAAAGTGGAATCTGCAGTATATATGGGGCTGGCATCATTTGAACAATCTAATCCAGAAATTTTGAGTAGTTCTAAGATTGGAGCTACCATAGCTGATGATATTAGAGAGTCTTCACAAACTTCATTAATCTATTCTTTACTAGCTATTTTTGTTTATATCGTGATTCGTTTCAGAAAATGGCAATTTGGACTTGGCGCATTAGTCGCGCTATTTCATGATGTGCTAATGGTTTTATCATTCTTTGGTTTGGCAAAATTCTTTGGCTTCAATTTGGAAATAGATCAAGTATTCATTGCAGCAATTCTTACTGTTATTGGGTATTCCATTAATGATACTGTAGTAGTTTTCGACCGACTCCGTGAGTTTTCTGGGGAGAAAATCAATCAATCATTGAAAAACACATTCAATCGTTCGATTAATGATACGCTAAGTCGCACGCTGATTACTTCTTTTACAGTATTTATTGTAGTAGCAGTGCTACTCATATTTGGAGGTGAAGTCTTAAGAGGCTTTTCTTTTGCCTTACTGATTGGCGTTATTTTCGGAACTTATTCTTCTATCTTTGTGGCAGCACCTCTCGTTTTGGACTTGGATAAAGAAAAGAATACTGACACCCTTGTTATTAAAATGAATAAACAGTCTAAAGCTGCTTAAATATGGAAACGGTATTACTTATTATGCCTGAATGGCTAGAGCCGACTAATTTGCTTGCTTTTGGTGGCTTAACACTACTTTTACTGGTAGTATTTATCGAAAACAGCTTCTTTTTTGGATTTTTTCTACCAGGAGATTCACTGCTTTTTACTGCAGGCTTATTCTGCGGTTCGGTTTACTTACCTGTATCACTCCTAACATTGATTGGTGCGCTTATTTTAACCGCAAGTTTGGGATCACTTTTGGGGTATTGGTTTGGTAAAAAATTTGGTTTTTGGATCAAAAATTTACCTGACGGCAAGATTTACAAAAGAAAGCACTTAGAAATGACCTCAGAGTATTATGAAAAGAAAGGCTCTTATGCATTTATTATGGGCAGATTTCTACCCGTTATAAGAACTTTTGTACCCATTTTAGCTGGAATTGTGAATATGCCTTTCAAAAAATTTATGCTATTCAACGTTCTAGGTGTATCAATTTGGGTTATAATCATTGTAACTGCTGGATTTTTCTTAGGAAAAACCTTTCCTCAACTTATTCATCATTTAGAGTGGGTTATTCTAGCCTTAGTAGTATTACCATTAATCCCTGTATTAAAGAAAATATTTTCAAAAAATGCAGTAAAGCCAGCATGATTAAGCAAAAAAAACATATCAATTTGATTAAAGCATTGCTGCTAATTGTGATTAGCACTGGTTTCCTTAGTTACTTCTCTTTCAATGAAGCAGTAATTAAAAAACATAATCCCAATCAAGAATTCAGTTCATTAAGTTTTGATACTTTTTTTGATTTTGATCAGCCTACAGAACCGATGGCTGGGATAATAGAAAAAAGTGAAGCATTCCTATTGAGCTTACCTTTAAAAAAGTCTGGGAGGTTTTTAAATCAAGTTGGATTTAATGATAGTTGCCAGGGTTCTACTCTTGCTTTATTACACATAGGTAGTAAATCAAACTTCAAAATTGTAAAAAAGCAAGTTAGTTTCATTGATTTTTACAGTACCTACCGCCAATTACGGATTTGAAATAGCCCTATGTTTTAAGGGCACCAAAATCATCAAAATAAGTGTAGCAATAATTTAATGCTACAAAAAAATAAAATTTCAAATCGTAAAAAATCATTTATCAATGAAAAACTCATCAAGTATTCTTGACAGCATAAAATCAAAATTTGTAGCAATTATCATCCCTTTAGAGATTTTAATCGCAGTTTTAATATATATGTACATTTTGGAAAATCCTGCAAACTTTCAAGGAGGAGACCCATCAAATCATCCCTTGCCTGATAATTATTTAGGTATTATTTATAAAGGCGGATTTATAGTTCCGATACTAATTTCTCTACTCCTATTAGTCATTACTTTTGGAATAGAAAGACTATTAATTATTTCTAAAGCTAAAGGTAAAGGAGATGTTCGGAAATTCGTAGCCAAAGTAAAAAGTCTATTAGCAAAAGAACAAATAACAGATGCAATTCAGGCTTGTAATGAACAAAAAGGTTCAGTAGCCAATGTGGTGAAATCTGGTTTGATAAAATTTCAGGAAGAAGCAAAATCTATTCATTCTACTGAAAGCGAAAAACAAATTGTAGCCATTCAAAAAGAGATAGAAGAAACTACACTTTTGGAAATGCCTATGCTTGAAAAAAACCTAGTGATTATCAGTACTATTGCTTCTATTGCTACTTTGATGGGTTTATTAGGAACTGTTATGGGAATGATTAAAGCTTTTGCGGCCATTGCAACTGCTGGAGCTCCTGATGCAGTTGCGCTGGCTAATGGGATTTCTGAGGCGCTTATTAATACAGCCTTAGGCATTGGTACATCGGCATTAGCGATTATTGCCTACAATTATTTCACCAATAAAATTGATGCATTAACGCATAGTATTGATGAAGCCTCTTACAGCATAATTCAGCATTTCTCTGCTTTTAAAAAAACAAGAAAGTCAACCTTTAAAGAGGTAGCTTAAAAATATGAGCCAGACTAAAATAAAAAAGAACCAACCATTACTGGACATGACTCCTATGGTTGATTTAGCCTTTTTGTTGGTCACTTTCTTTATGCTGACCACTAAATTCGCTAGTGAAGAACCTGTAATTGTGGATATTCCTTCTTCTATATCGGAAATAAAATTACCCGACAATGATATTCTAACCATCACAATTTCAAAAGAGGGAAGTGTGTTTTTCAATATGGATGGAAAATATAATAGGCAAGAACTCCTATCAAAAATGGGAGACCGATATCAGATCGAGTTTACAGAGCAAGAAATAAATTCCTTTGCACTAATGACCAGTTTTGGAATGCCCCTGAATAAATTAAAGGGGTTTCTGCAGCTTGAGCATGAACAACAAAAGGAAGTAATCCAAACAGGCATTCCTGCCGATTCTCTTAATAATCAACTGGCAGATTGGATTGTTTACTCTCGCATGGCAAATCCTAAATTGCGAGTGGTATTAAAAGGAGATAGAGACGCTAATTATCCGTCTGTTCAGAAGGTTATAAATACCTTGCAGACTAATAATATAAGTCGTTTCAATCTAATCACTAACATGGAAAAAGCTTCTTAACTTTTAATAACAAAGACATGTCAGAAGTAAGTAGTTCCTCCACTGGTGGAGGAAAACAGCAGGATGGAAAAGTAAGAAGCAAGAAAAGTTCAACTAAAATTGATATGACGCCAATGGTTGATCTGGCCTTTCTTTTATTGACGTTTTTTATGTTTGCAACCACTTTTAACAAACCTCAGACGATGGAAATTACCTTGCCTGAGAAACCAAAAACGGAAGACTAACAACCACTGATAAATGAGAAGAAAGTGCTGACATTAGTTTTAGACGAGGAAGATAAAATTTTCTGGTATGTAGGCATTACTGATCCTTCTGTTGCATTAACCAATTTTTCTAAAGATGGAATTCGCAAGATTTTATCAGAGCAAAAAAATACTATCAGTGAGATGGTGGTGCTTATCAAACCAACAGAAAAATCGCGATATGCCAATATTGTGGATATTCTGGATGAAATGAGCATTGGAAATATTGAGCGCTTTGCTATAGTTGATATCACTTCTGAAGATTTATCTCTCATTAATTCAACAATCAATCCTTTAGGCAAAGGAAATCTGAAAATATGATGAATCAAAGCTGGGAAGACCTGGTTTTTGATGGAAGAAATAAAGAATTTGGTGCATATGTTTTACGTAAAGCATACAGTCATGTATTGGTAAAATCTTTCCTAATTGCTGTATTAATACTTGTTGCGGTTTTCACCACGCAATATTGGGGACAGCTCTTTAAAAAAGATACAGTAGAAGAGATTGCAGCCGTTAAAACAATTAAGTATACGGAATTAGCTCCTCCTCCCCTAATTGAAAAAATTCAGCCACCTAAAATGGATTTGCCTCCTCCCGTGAAAACAGTGGTAAAATACTTACCACCTAAGGTCACCCAGAAAGAAGTAATAGAGGAAGAATCCATGCCTACGGTAGACGATATAAAAGCAAACTTAACTGGTTCTGAGAATATTGAAGGAACGGGAAAAGTAATTGTGGAGGAAACTCCTGTGGTAACTGACGATGATGTTGATGAAAATAAGGTATACAGCATTGTAGAGGAAATTCCAATTTTTGATGGAGGATTAGAGGCTATGTATGATTTTATCAATAGAAATATGTCTTATCCTCGCCAAGCTCAAAGGATGGGACTGGAAGGCACTGTTTACATTGGATTTATAGTAAGTAAAACCGGTGAAATAACAGAGGTAAAAGTAATTAAAAAGTTAGGTGGAGGCTGTGATGAAGAAGCGGTTCGTGTTATTGAAAAGATGCCTAATTGGAAACCAGGGATGCAAAATGGGAAAGCAGTCAATACCAATTTTGTTCTGCCATTTAAATTTAGACTTGATAGTTAAACATTATAAAATATTACAATTATGGAAAATCAATTAAATTCAGTTAAGAAAACAGGTTTGAGTACATTTCTTAAATTCTTCTCGTTTTCAATGGCCCTCATTTATTTAGCAGGAGGGCTTTGGTTTCTTTTCTCAGCGCACCAAGCATATGTAATTCCTCAGGTCCATATCATTCCTCCTGGATTTGTTTTAGTTGGGTATGGGCTTTTCAGATCCTTCATTAATTACAAAAAAAAATTCAGACATCGTAGATGAAAACACAGCAGCTTTATTCTTTGACATTAATTGTGGTAGCACTTTGGGGATGTAATAATCCCCAAGGTTCTCAGCATGAAAACACTACAGTTTCAGGAGAAATTTTAGTTGGAGTAGATGAGTCATTAGCACCTTTAGTGGTAGCACAAACAGAGGCTTTCCATGCCACCTATCCTGATGCAATTGTGAGAATCCAAACGTATTCCGAGCATTTAGCTATTGAAAACTTTTTAGCAGATTCTGTACAGACCATTGTGGTAACGCGACAATTAAATGCAGAAGAACAAGCGTTATTGAACAAGCAGAAATATTTCTCCAAACATACAAAGATTGCCTACGATGCAGTGGTGATGATTGCTAGTCCAGAACATCCGTTATCAACCTTGGATTCAGTTCAGCTGCAAGCTATTTTTTCAGGTAAAGATTCACAATATCCGTTGATTTTTGACAGTGAAACTTCGGGCACTTTAAGAATGATAATGGATTTATATCCTTCACCTGATAGCATCGCTTCTTACTTTAAAGCAGCGGAAAATACACCTGAAGTGGTAGCTTATCTTACAGAAAATAAAAATGCCATTGGTTTAGTAGGAAGAAGTTGGATAAGTGAAAAGCACGACTCCATTACAGCTAATTTTTTGAATGAGGTGAAAATTCTCAGTCTGCAAGGACTAGATGGAGCCTACTATCAACCTTATCAAGCATATATTGCTCAGAAATCCTACCCCTTAATTAGAGAAGTGTTCATCATTTCACGAGAGGCTTACACAGGCTTGGGCTCCGGATTTACGGCTTACGCAGCTGGAGATAAAGGCCAGCGTGTAGTTTTGAAATCGGGTTTAGTACCTGCAACTATGCCTATCAGATTAGTACAGTTTAGTGAGAAAAATAATAGTAAATTATAAATAATAAATTCAATCCATTAATTTTGGGATAAAATGAGTTTAAAACTTAAAGTGCCGGAAAGTAAGCTCCCGCGAATTATTATAGTAGGTGGAGGTTTTGCCGGACTAGCAATGGCTAAGCAGCTATATAATGCGCCCTATCAGGTAGTTCTGATAGATAAAAACAATTACCATACTTTTCAACCATTACTATATCAAGTTGCCTCTGGAGCTTTAGAACCCGATGCCATAGTAGCACCATTTAGGCTAATCTTTGAGAAAAAGAAAAATATATTCTTCAGGATGGCGGAAGTAATTAAAATTGAAGCTGAAACAAATAACTTGATTACTTCCATTGGAAATATTAAGTATGATTATTTAGTCATAGCATCTGGCTCAAAAACCAATTACTTTGGCAAAAAAGATGTGGAAGAATTCTGCATGCCTATGAAAAGTGTACCCAACGCACTTGACTTGAGAAGCTTAATAATTCAAAACTTTGAACATGCTGTAAACTACGATGAAGGGGATGAAAAAGAAAGCTTGATTGACATCGTAGTAGTGGGCGGAGGACCAACAGGAGTTGAAACTGCTGGAGCCTTGGCAGAACTTAAAAAACATGTGCTACCTGATGACTACCAAGAGTTGGATTTAAGTAGAATGGATATATATTTGGTAGAAAAATCGTCTCAGCTATTAAATGGAATGTCCAATGAAGCTTCTTCTAAAACTAAACAGTACCTAGAAAAGTTAGGGGTGAATGTTTGGTTGAATACAGGGCTTGAATCCTATGATGGCAATAATGCCGTATTTAGCAACGGAAAAGTAATTGCCACAAAAGGTTTAATTTATAGTGCAGGTGTAATAGGCAATCCTATTGCAGGAATTAAACCAGAGTCAATTACAAAAGGAAGAATCCAAGTTGATGAATATCTTAAATTGAAAGATTATGAAAATATATTTGCCATGGGAGATGTAGCTGCTATTCAGCAGAATCAAAAATTACCACATCCAATGGTAGCGCAAGTGGCTATGCAACAAGGTGTATACTTAGGAAAGCGATTTTTGAAAAATTTCAAAACTGGTAAACCTTTTCAATATAAAAATCTTGGTGCAATGGCTACTATTGGCAGAAATAAGGCCGTTGCTGATTTACCCTTATTAAAACTTCAAGGTTTTGTAGCTTGGTTAGTTTGGATTTTTATTCATTTAATGCATTTGGTGGGTTACCGAAACCGAGTAGTAGTTTTTATGCACTGGGCAAACAGCTACTTTAGTTCCGAAAAACGATTCCGATTGATTATACGCCCTTTTAATAGAGTTAATACATATACACAAAAAACAACGCAACAACAAGAAATATGAACAACACCGTTTGGATTTTATTCAATGCATTAATTGTCTTTTTATTAGCCCTCGATTTACTCATTATAAATCGAAAAGCGCACGTAATCAGTGTGAAGGAAGCATTAGGGTGGTCAGCTTTTTGGATTGGACTAGCCGCAATTTTTAACGTGGTAATTTACTTTTGGTTAGGTGCTGAACTTGCCCTTGAGTTCACTGCTGGTTACTTAATTGAAAAATCACTTAGCGTAGATAACCTTTTTGTATTTCTAATGCTGTTTGCTTATTTCAAGGTTCCAGCAATATATCAGCATAAAGTTCTTTTTTGGGGAATTCTTGGAGCAATTATTTTTAGAGCTATTTTCATTTTTGCAGGTATAGAGCTTTTGAACAGATTTAGCTTTACCGTTTATATTCTAGGTGCCTTTTTAATTTTTGCTGGCATAAAAATGTTTTTTGCAAAGGAAAAGCCTTTAAACCCAGAAAAGAATGTGGTTCTCGCAATTATTCGACTATTTGTCCCGGTTACTAATGAATACCATGAAGGTAATTTTTGGGTGAGAATTAAAGGTGTATTACATGCAACCCCTTTGTTTGTTGTTTTAATCATTGTTGAAACCACAGATATAGTTTTTGCAGTGGATAGCGTTCCAGCTGTTTTGGCAATTTCCAAAGATCCATTCATTGTTTACAGTTCCAATATTTTTGCAATTTTGGGCTTAAGATCCTTATTTTTTGCTTTAGCAGGGATAATGGATTTATTTCATTATCTCAAATATGGTTTGGCTTTAATTTTAGCATTTGTGGGTACTAAAATAGTACTCAGCCACTGGTATCATATGGACATTGTATTGTCACTTGGCATAGTAGGCTTTATTTTATTGGCCTCAGTAATATTATCCATTTCATTTCCCAAAAAATCTCATTTAGATGTACCCAAATGAAAAAAGTTAAAATTGCACTTTTTATAACTGGCACTATTACGCTAATTCTTGGCCTTTTACAATTAGAACAAATTTTTATACTACCCTCCCCAGCCTTCACAATAATTCGCTGGGCATTATGGATTTTATTTTTTTTCTATGCATGCCTCAGAAAATCCTTAACAACCTGGATTTTAGTAAGCATGTTAATAGGCGCTGAGCTAGGCAATAGTTTCCCTGAATTTTCATCCAATTTACAGGTGTTGAGTCAAGCTTTCCTTAAACTGATAAAAGTAATTATTGCTCCTCTCCTACTTGGGACATTAGTAGTGGGTATTGCTGGTCATTCTAACTTGAAGCAAGTCGGTAGCATGGGATGGAAAGCCTTACTGTATTTTGAAGTGGTCACTACCTTGGCACTTTTCATTGGATTATTTGCAATTAACCTCACAGAAGCTGGAAAAGGCATAGATTTATCATCTGTGGTAGTCAGTAATGAAATTCCTCAAATAAAAAGTCAGGGATGGCAGGAAATAATTCTACATATTTTCCCTGAAAACATTGCCAAATCAATTTATGAAGGTCAAATTCTTCAGATTGTAATATTTAGTATTTTATTTGGATTAGGACTTGCTATGGTCAAAGATGAGCAAAAAAGAAGGCCTATGATTTCCTTTGCGGAAAGCTTATCAGAAGTGATGTTTAAATTTACCAATATTGTGATGTTTTTTGCGCCATTTGGGGTAGGTGCCGCAATTGCCTATACTGTTTCTCACATGGGTCTGGGAATTCTAGTGAATCTATTTTATCTGTTAGCAACACTTTATGGTGCTTTATTAGCATTTCTTTTACTTATTTTACTCCCCATTGCTTTAGCATTTAAAGTAAATATCAAAAAATTTATACAAGCTATTTCAGAGCCAGTTTCTATAGCATTCGCCACCACCAGTTCAGAGGCGGCATTACCTAAAGCTATGGAAAATCTGGAAAAAATGGGGGTTTCCAGAAGAATTGTAGCCTTCGTGATGCCAACGGGTTATAGTTTTAATCTGGATGGTACTACACTTTATTTATCGCTGGCAACGGTTTTCGTAGCACAAGCTGCAGGTATTAGCCTAAGCTGGGGAGAACAGCTTCTAATTGTATTTACACTGATGCTCACCAGCAAGGGGGTAGCAGGAGTCCCGAGAGCATCTTTGGTAATACTTTTAGGTACGGCCGCCACTTTTGGTCTACCTGTAGAACCTATTTTTATTATTTTGGGTATTGATGAATTGATGGATATGGCAAGAACATCTGTAAATGTAATCGGAAATTGCCTTGCAACGGTCTTAGTAGGCAAATGGGAAGGTGAATTTACTGAAGTCCAGTAAACAATAGTTGCCTTGTAGCCAGTTAGGAAAAAAATAAACTTTTGTATCTTTCTTCTAACTAGCCTCAAACCATACATGAGAAACTATCAGTCAGACAAACAATAGTTTCCCCAGATACTAATGCGTACCTTCAATTAAATCGATAAAGATTTAGCACGTCCGAAATCCATTAAGAATCATTTTCATATTTACTGCTTGTGATGTATTTGATATCTGTACACAGATCATTCGTTAGTTTAAATTAGCATTCATAAATCAATTTCGTATGCAAATCAATCCCCTTCACATAGCACTTTCATCCCCTATTGCTAAGGAAAAACTATATATAAAATATATGGTAAGTCTTCGATGCAAATTGTTAGTACAAGAAGAACTTAAAAAATTAGACATTCAACACTTGGTGGTGGAATTAGGAGCAGTTGAACTACTCCAAGATATATCTGCCGAACAACGTCTTATACTCAGAGAAAACCTGATAAAATCTGGTTTGGAGCTTCTAGACAATAAAAAAAGCATTCTTGTAGAGAAAATCAAAAGTGCAATTATCAATGTCATTCATTATTCAGATGAACAACTGAAAATTAATTATTCCGAATACTTAGCTGAAAAGCTAGGGTATGATTACACTTATTTATCTAATCTTTTCTCAGAGGTGAAAGGCATCACCATACAACAGTTTATCATTATCCATAAAATTGAAAAAGCAAAAGAACTCATTCTTTATGAAGAGCTTAATACAACAGAAATATCGTATAGACTTCACTACAGTAGTGTGGCACACTTTTCTAATCAATTCAAAAAAGTAACCGGTCTCACTCCTTCTTTCTACAAAAAATTGAAAAAAAAACGCCAAGGTAATCTCGAGGACGTTTGATTTCAGTGAATTTAAGATTCAGTAGCATTGAGATGGCTAAATCAGTGATTTATGTAAAAATATGGGTTTATTATGTAATACTATTCGGTGGTTTACCTACTAATATTGTATCACCAAAGAAACAACTGGTAATACCTGACTGAAACAGGAATAAAAAGACGGGGCGATACCGAAAAGCCATAAGAGTAGGATAAAAGTAACAATGAACTGATGAAAAAATTAAGCATTACATTTCTATTAACATTATTCGCATTAACCTATGGTATTGCGCAAGATTACAACACAAGTATAGGCCTAAGAGGAGGATTTTCAAATGGCATTACCATTAAGCACTTTGTTTCCTCAAAAGCAGCTTTTGAAGGTATTATAGCAAGCCGTTGGAGAGGCGTTGAACTTACAGGTTTATATGAGATCCATGGCAGAGCCTTCGATACTGAAAGATTAAACTGGTACGCTGGTTTTGGTGCACACGTTGGATTTTGGGATGGAAGAGATACTAGATGGGGTGAAGATAGATCTTATACAGTAGTAGGAATTGACGGAATTTTAGGATTAGAATATAATTTCGTTGAAATCCCTTTTAACATCAGTGTTGACTGGAAACCTGCATTTAACTTATATGGTTACACAGGATTTTGGGCTGACGGTGGTGCACTATCAATTCGTTACATTTTTTAATATTACAACATAACTTTTAAAGTACGATTAAATACACTTTTTTAAATACACAATATGAAATTAATTAAAATTATTCCAATACTAGCAATTATGCTTTCGGTTTTCGTGATAGGCTGTAATGAGGACGATGAAAATAATCCGAACAACCAAGGCAATAACCCAACTATATCAGCAACTATTCCTGAAAGCAATGAAGTAAATATTGCTCGAAACAATGCTGTCACGGTTACCTTTGATGTAGAAATGGATCCAGCTACAATAAATAGCTCAACTTTCATTGTAACACAAGGCACAACAGAAGTAGATGGAAATCTAGAATACTCTGAAATGGAAGCTACATTTACACCGACTATGGCATTCAATGCTCTTACTGCTTATACAGCAACCATTACTACTGATGCAAAAAGTTTAGAAGGTAACAACCTTGAAGAAAACTATAGCTGGACGTTTACTACTGGTGGTACAAACGCTAACATAGAAAATGTTGACCTTGGAGCTTCTGGAAATTATGTAATTCTTTCCAAAACAGCCATCAATAATACAGGGACTTCTGCACTCACAGGTGATTTAGGTTTAAGCCCAGCAGCCACTTCGTATATCACTGGTCTTTCTTTGACTGACTATACAGGTTATGCAACTTCAGCTCAGGTTACAGGAGAAATTTATGCAGCAGATATGGCTGACCCTACTCCATCGAATCTTACAACTGCAGTTGAAAACATGATTACTGCTTATAATGATGCTGCAGGACGTTCTGCAATTGATTTCTTAGAATTAGGAACTGGTAACATTGGTGGTAAAACATTAACTTCTGGTATCTACAAATGGACTAATACCGTTACAATTCCAACGGATGTAACACTTTCAGGTAGTTCAACTGACGTTTGGATTTTCCAAATTGCTGAAGACCTTACTATGAGTGCTGCTACTAACATTATCTTAACAGGTGGTGCAAGTGCTAAAAACATCTACTGGGTAGTTGCTGGTCAGGCTACATTAGGAACTACTTCTCACTTTGAAGGTATTATCTTATCAATGACTGGCATTACGCTTCAAACAGGTGCTTCAATGAACGGACGCGCTTTAGCACAAACAGCAGTAAATCTTGATGGAAATGCAGTAACACAACCTGCTCAATAAGTATAAATCCATTCATCACATTGAAAATAGGAGTTGTCATAAGCAACTCCTATTTTTTTTGCTACTACATTCAATCATTCTTCTACCAAATAATACCCATCTAATCAATTGATTTAAATGGTAAGAATCAAAAGTATATTGCCTGTACTGAAAACTAGATTTTCATTCCTTTGAATAATTAGTACGTTTTACACTAAAATCTCAAATTATTTTCACCTCATTTCTCAACATAATAATTCACCATTGACCGATAAATTTATCCCATACCTAATCGGTATTTTCAATCTGGATTAGATTCACAAAAATGGTCATAAGTAAAATTTTACTTTTATTACTTTTTTATATTATTTATTACGTGCATAAAAATACCGACTTTTAAGTACTTAAGACAAGATTATATCAAAAAGCGAATGGTAAGTTCACATCCAATAGTTATGTCCAATTTATAATAATCGTATATAATAATTCTATTAAATAATTTAAAATCACCTTTTCTATTTCAATTCAAAGATATTTATCAACACCTCTATTAGCCAAAATATAAAATCAAAAAATTTAAAAATTTAAAATAAATCATATAAAAGTCAGTTTTTATTGAAAATCTTACGTATAAAAAAATGAACCTAAAGTAGGCTAAAGTTTGAATTGTTAATTAAACATTAGTGTCATGCAGATATTACATATTAAGTACATGGTCAGTTTGCGTTGCAAAATGATGGTGAAAGAAGAATTAAATAAACTTGATTTACACGGTGCCACAATAAATTTGGGCACTGTTAAAATTCGAGAAGAACTATCAGAGTCTAAGCGCGAACAGCTTAAAGAAAATTTATTAAAAATTGGATTAGAATTAATGGACGATAAAAAAAGTATTCTTGTAGAAAAAATTAAAAACGTAATTATCGAAATGGTGCATTACAGCGAAGAGCTACCAAAAGAGAATTACTCTTACTATATAAGTCAGAAACTGGGTTATGATTACACCTATTTAGCTAATGTCTTTTCTGAAGTAAAAGGGATAACGATACAGCAGTTCATTATCAATAATAAGATTGAGAAAATCAAGGAGCTTCTCCTTTATGATGAATTAAGTCTTTCAGAAATTGCTTTTCAAATGCATTACAGTAGCGTAGCCCATCTTTCCAATCAGTTTAAAAAGAATACAGGTCTTTGTCCCTCGTTTTATAAAAACAAAAAGGAAAAGCGATTAGAGAATCATGAAAACCTATGATCTTTGTATTATTCAATTATTTGAGTGTAACATAGCATACCTTCATTTGAGCTAATTTTATAATGTAATAACTCAATTACAAAATAAATTTTACAGCTTATGAACTCAAATAAAAATAATTCGAACGAAAATTTTCAAATAAAAGGAAATTGGGAGGCGCAGTCGAGACAACTTAAATCTAATTATCCTCAACTAACGGATCAGGATTTAAAGTATGAAAAAGGAAAAGAAGATGAATTACTGGAAAGAGTAGAAAATCGATTAAATAAAGACCGGGAAACTGTAATTGGTATTATTAATGAAAACCAAAATGAGCAACAAAGGGAATACCATAATGAAAATCAAAATGGTATTTACAATGAAGACCAAAACGAAGATTCAAGTAGATAGTGGGAACTACCTCTTAGCAAAAAAACAAAAAGGTCAGGATATTTAAATCCTGACCTTTTTTTGGTTTTAGGCCATATGTGCAAGTAACAATGTGCGAATCATGTAATGATCCTCATTAAATATGTAACAAATTTCCAACGCATGGTTCTGATCTTTACATAAACTAAATCTTAAAACCGCGAAAATATGAAAAATCTTAAAATTTTAGCTACCGCAGCATTTATGACTATTTCCAGTTTTGCAATGGCTCAAGACGAAATATATGTGAGTAGATATGACGATAGAGATGAAGCAAGGCTAGGGATTAAAGCAGGTCTTAATTATTCCAACGTTTATGATGAAAATGAAGAATCTTTTAATGCCGATGGGAAATTTGGCTTTGTAGGAGGTCTGTTATTACATGTTCCAATTGGCGACTTTCTGGGATTTCAACCAGAGGTATTATATTCTCAAAAAGGATTTAAAGGTAATGGAACTTTATTCGGAAGCAATTATAGTTTTAAAAGAACCACCTCCTTTATTGATATACCACTACAGCTCGCTATTAATCCTACAGAAGCTCTTACAATTCTTGTAGGCCCTCAATATTCTTTTCTTATCAAGCAAAAAGATGAGTTTGATAGCAACTTTGGAACTGCAGCACAGGAGGAGGAAATAAGAAATGATAATGTTCGAAAAAATATTCTTGGCTTTATTGCCGGAATCGATATTAATGCTGATGATTTAATAATTGGATTGAGAATGGGATGGGATGTTCAAAACAACAATGGAAATGGAACTTCAGATACACCCAGGTATAAAAACGTTTGGGTTCAAACAACAATAGGGTACACATTATTTAAATAAAAAACACATGAACAACATTCTTTACATTGTAGCAGTAGTATTAGTTATTCTATGGCTAATTGGTTTCTTAGGATTCGATTCCGGAGGAATTATTCACATACTCTTGGTAATTGCAGTAATTGCTGTCTTGCTTAGATTAATTGGCGGAAATAGGATCATAAAATAACATCAACTGGGAATGGTATTAAATAAGAAAAGCCGAATTGATTAATCCGGCTTTCTTATTCTAAACCAAAACTACTCACTATGAAAAACTAAACTTTATCGATCACTAATTTATAGTTAGGATCTTCTATTACATTAACATCGATTATTTTATCAGCATTTTTCAACAATCTTCTGCAATCAGGACTTAAATGTTTCAAATGCACTTTCTTGCCTACCTTTAAATATCGTTCTGTAATTTTATTCAATGCTTCAATTGCAGACATATCTACAACCCTACTTTCCTGAAAGTCGATGATAACCTCTTCAGGATCATTCATTACATCAAATTTATCATTGAAAGCCGAAACAGACCCGAAAAATAATGGACCATAAATTTCATAATGTTTTATTCCATCCTCATCTACACTTTTTCTAGCACGAATTCTTTTGGCATTGTCCCAAGCAAAAACCAGGGCAGCAATAATCACACCTACTATGACAGCCAATGCCAAGTTATGAAGTATAATTGTCACCAAAGTAACTAAAACCATCACTAAAATATCTGATTTAGGCATTTTGTTAATGGTCTTCAAACTCGCCCACTCAAAAGTGCCAATTGCCACCATAATCATCAAACCTGTTAATGCGGCCATTGGAACTAATTCAATATAAGCAGAAGCAAACATGATGAATAATAATAAAGTTACTGCCGCTACTATTCCAAATAATCTTGCTCTGGCACCATTAGAAATATTAATCAAACTTTGCCCTAACATTGCACAACCACCCATTCCTGAAAAGAATCCTGACAAAATATTTGCAGCACCTTGTGCTACTGCTTCTTTATTTCCTCTACCTCTGGTTTCGGTTATTTCATCAATGATATTTAGTGTTAAAAGACTCTCAATCAAGCCAACTGCAGCCATAATCCCTGCATAAGGGAAAATGATGACTAATGTCTCCCATTTAAATGGAATATGAGGGATATGAAATGGAGGAAAACCGCCTCTAATTGAAGCTACATCCCCTACTGTTCTGGTTCCAATTCCAAAATAAACAACCACTCCAAAAACGACCAAAATAGCTACTAATGAAGATGGAATTACTTTTGTTAACTTAGGTAAACCCCAAACAATTAACATAGTCCCTAAAACTAATGCTAATAATATATATATTGGCTCACCTGTTAGCCAATTACCTGATGCGTCTTTGAATTGCGCTAATTGGGAAGTGAAAATAATAACAGCCAAGCCGTTAACGAATCCGAAAATTACCGGATGTGGCACTATTCGCATGAATTTCCCCAACTTTAAAAATCCAGCAGCTACTTGTATTAACCCTGATAGAATGACCGCTGCAAGCACATATTCAATTCCATGAGTTTGTGCTAACGCCACTATTACAACTGCAATAGCTCCTGTTGCTCCAGATATCATTCCAGGACGACCACCTAAAATAGCAGTCACTAAACCCATAACAAAAGCTGCATATAAACCTGTAAGGGGCGCTAAACCAGCAATCATCGCAAAAGCCACTGCTTCAGGTACCAAAGCTAATGCTACGGTAACTCCTGAAAGTACTTCTGTTTTGTAATCTACTTTTTGGGTCAGGTCAAATAATTTGAAAAATTGTTTCATTCTAAGATATTTAATTGCGGGTGGCAATTATAGAATGCAGCCCTGTGAAAACGAGCGCGCAAAGGTAAGGGTAATTTTATTTAATCAAAAGTTAGAATAAAAATATTCGTAGAAAATATAATTTAATAGTCTAAGGAAAAAAATTGACAGTTGACAATATACAATTGATAAAAAAAGCTAATTTATTAAGAGAAACAATAAGAGCCTAGAATCTATGTTCTAGACTCGTGATTCTAGAAATCAAACTTTCGCCAAAGCCTGATCAATATCCCAAATCAAATCTTTTGCATCTTCCACTCCGACTGACACTCTAACTAAACTGGCAGTAATGGACATTTTATTTCTTAATTCTTCATCAACATCCGAATGCGTCATGGTAGCTGGATGTTCAGCTAAAGATTCCGTACTTCCTAAACTTACCGCTAGTTTAATCAACTTTGTGCTGTTCAAGAATTTGAAAGCTTCTTTTTCTCCACCTTTTATATCAAAAGCTAGCATGGCTCCATTGGAACTACATTGTCTTTTGAAAATTTCATATTGACGACCATCCTCAGGTTTTAAATTACCTAAGTAATAAACTTTATCTACTTTCGGGTGTGTATTCAAGAAATTAGCAACCTCTTGAGCATTAGCGGCTTGTTTTTCCATACGTACTTTTAGCGTTTCCAAGCTTCTCATCAACAACCAACCAGTATGTGATCCAGCCATATTGCCCATAAAAGTTCGGAATCCTTTCACTCTTTTAATCAAATTTGCAGCTCCTAAACAAGCTCCCGCAACTAAATCACTATGACCACCAATATATTTGGTGGCAGAATAAATCACTAAATCAGCACCCAATTTCAATGGGTGCTGCCATACAGGGCCCATGTAAGTGTTATCAACTCCAATGTAAATAGGCTCTTCCGTAGCTTGTAATTCATTTGCAATTTCTCGAAACATCTCTATATCAACCAATGCATTAGTTGGATTTGCAGGCGTTTCCAGATAGATAAAACGAATCTTATCTTTCATACCGCTCGCTTCTATTTCCTTTAAAGCTTCTGCTTTATCTTGATAAGGATTTATTCCAATAGATTGAATACCCCATTTGGGCAAAACATGATTAATAAAATGATCGGTTCCACCATAGACAGGTACAGAGTGCAACAGAACATCACCAGGATTTAAGAATTCCATCAACATACTGCTGATCGCACCCATTCCACTTTCGAATATTGCCGCATCTTGCGCCCCATCCCAGAGGCATAATCTCTCTTCTGTAATTTGAAGATTGGGATTATTTAATCTACTATAAATTAACCCTAAATCTTCATCTTGCGCCTTTTCTCTTTTTCCATAAGCTACTTCAAAAAATGCTTTTCCATCTTCTGCTTTTTTAAATGCAAAAGTTGAAGTCTGGAAAATAGGACATTTAATAGCTCCTTCTGATAATTCTGGCTTATAACCAAAAGACATCATTAAACTTTCTGGTGAAAAAGAATGCTCGCTCATAATTTCTAATATTTTTTATAAATTTAGAAAATAATTCTTGTATTGCATGTTATTAAGAAAATAAACCTATAATTAGAAATACAATAGAAATTAAGTCTTTTTAAACCCTTTTAAAAGTATTAAAATGGAAAATAATTCTACTATCCGCCTTGATGCCATTGATATTCAAATCATAAAGCTCTTGCAAATGAATGCTCGCATTACAAATAAAGAACTGGCAGCACAGCTCGATCTCACTATCACACCAGTTTATGAAAGAGTAAAAAGACTAGAGAAAACAGGGGTAATCGGACAATATGTAGCACTGATTGATGCTGATAAAACTGGGAAAGGATTAATGGCTCTTTGTATGTTGAGACTTGAAAAACACACCAAGGATAAATTGGCTCAATTTGAAGCGCATGTAGCAAAAATCCCAGAAGTTACCGAATGTTATCACCTGGCAGGACAATACGATTACCATTTAAAAATCTTGGTAAAAGACATGAATGCTTTCCAGGATTTTATAGTCAATAAACTCTCCACCAATGAGAACCTTGCAAATATCCAAAGCTCCTTTGTAATGAAAAAAATTACGGATACCACCGCGGTTCCTTTGGGGTGAGCAATCAGAAAACCCGCAAGGTTTTGAAAACCTTGCGGGTTTAGCAAAATACCGGTCAGATACGAAATGCATCAGACCAGGGTCAACTTTTATTTCAATCGTTCTTTAATATCCAATTTATGCTTTCTGGCAGTGTCTTTTGCAATATCATAACCAGCATCTGCATGTCTGATAACTCCCATTCCAGGATCGTTACGTAGTACTCTTTTTATTCTTTTCTCAGCATCCTCAGTACCATCTGCCACTATCACCATACCCGCATGGATGGAATAACCCATTCCAACTCCACCGCCATGATGTAATGAGACCCAGCTGGCACCACCCGCAGTGTTCACTAGTGCGTTTAACAAAGGCCAGTCAGCAACTGCATCCGAACCATCAAGCATGGCTTCAGTCTCTCTATTTGGAGATGCAACAGAACCTGTATCTAAATGATCTCTACCAATTACAATCGGTGCTTTAACTTTTCCTTCTTTTACTAATTTATTGAAGGCCAATCCAGCTTTTTCTCTTTCTCCTTGTCCGAGCCAGCAAATTCTCGCTGGCAGACCTTGAAAGGCAATTCTTTCTTGCGCCATATCCATCCAACGCATTAAAGATTCATTTTCAGGGAACAATTCTTTTATGATTCTATCGGTTTCCGCAATGTCAGCAGGATCGCCTGATAGTGCAACCCATCGAAATGGACCTTTTCCCTCGCAAAAAAGCGGACGAATATATGCAGGTACAAATCCTGGGAAATCAAAAGCATTTTTTAAACCTTTTTCTTGAGCCCTCGCTCTTAGATTGTTTCCGTAATCAAAAGTGACGGCTCCTAATTTTTGCAGTTCCAACATCAATTCTACGTGGCGATACATTGATTCATAAGAAAGATCCTCATATTGAGCAGGATTTTCTTCCCGTAAAACATTAGATTCTTCCAGGCTTATTTGATGTGGCACATATCCTATCAAAGGATCATGAGCAGAAGTTTGGTCGGTTAAAACATCAGGAATTACATTTCTTTCTTTCAATCTTTCTAGCAGATGAACGGCATTGCAAGGAACTCCAATTGAAACGCTTTCTTGTCTCTTTTTTGCTTCTAAAGCCCTATCTATGGCAGCATCCATATCTATTATGGATTCATCTAAATATTTGGTTTTTAATCTTTTATCAATTCTCCATTGCTCCACTTCTGCAACCAGACAAACGCCATCATTCATGGTAACGGCCAAGGGTTGTGCACCTCCCATACCACCCAATCCAGCAGTAACAGTCAAGGTTCCCTTCAAACTCCCGTTAAAATCTTTATTCGCTATAGCGGAAAAAGTTTCATACGTTCCTTGCACAATACCCTGAGAGCCAATGTAAATCCAGCTTCCTGCAGTCATCTGTCCGTACATCATCAAGCCTTTCTTTTCCAGTTCATCAAAATGCTTCCAGTTTGCCCAGTTGGGCACTAATTGCGAATTAGATATCAAAACCTTAGGTGCATCCGTATGAGTTGGTAAAATTCCAACTGGCTTACCAGATTGCACAACCAAGGTTTCATCTTCTTCTAAATCTTTAAGCGCTTTGATGATTAAATCCAGCGATTCAAAATTTCTTGCGGCTTTTCCCCTTCCCCCGTATACGATTAGTTCTTCAGGTCTCTCTGCCACTTCTGGATCCAAATTATTTAACAGCATTCGCAAAGCAGCTTCTTGCACCCATCCTTTGCAATTGAGTTGACTGCCCGTTGGAGTTCTATAAGTTTCGGGATTGTATTTCTGAGTCGATTCCATAGCTGATAATTTTGTTCAATATTTCAGACTGTGAAATAGCAGTAAATTCAACAAAAAGGCAAATTAGAAATGAATGTATTTAATTTTATTGGTTGGAATGGGCTTGAATTGCTCTTTGGTAAAGGGGCTTTCCTATTCTGTTTATATGTTGAATTAATTCCTGAGAAGTAACTTCATGATAAATAAACAAGTCTAAAGTATAGGGAGAATTCAGCTCATCAATTTCCCAAAATATCTTATTTCGAATATCTTCAGTTAGTAATTTTCCTTTTAAAACCATATCAATATCAGAGCCTTCTCTATAATTTCCTTTTGCTCTTGATCCATAGATTAGAGCTTCTTCCACTTCTGAATGATTTTGGAGAATATTTGTAATTTTCTCTATTAAACTGTCGGGCAAACCAAAACTCATAACAATGATTTCATTTTTGTTTGTAAGTCGATTTAGTTAAAATAAGTTCTGATGAGATACCATCTACTGAGGTTCATCCGTGCGTCATTCCTTTGAAGAAAGGAATCTATTAATTTTAACCTAAGGTTAAAATATGAACAACTTTTTTGCAGATGGCTAAAATATCTAAAATCATAAAAATAGATTAGACTATGGTTCTGAAAATTATTGAAACAAAGTTTCAATAAGACAAGATACCTGCCTCCGCAGGTATGACGTTCTAATCTAACATTGTAGAATTATGAAAGCAAAATGTAGCTCTGTTAAAAAATATCTTCCCTATCCAACTCTAATTCCACATAAGCCTTCTTACACAAAGCCCCGATAGGCGGTTGTTGTTTATTGACTCTTACCAATACTTTTAAAGCAGATTTATTTTCTGTCAAAATTTTCTTTCCGATATGGAAGGCTAAGGTTTCTAATAATTTGAGGGGTTTTTTCATCACCTCCTCTGTGCTCTTATAGAGGTTTTCGTAATTTAATGTGCTTTCTAAATTATCATCCATCTGTTTAAATTCGGTTTCTACCACCAAATCAACTGTATAATGATTTCCTAGTTTATTCTCCTCCACATAATAGCCGTGATAGCCATAGAAGGCCATTCCAGACAATGCTACTTTTCCTTTCATAATAAACTTATTGAAATATTCTAATCCGCAGTAATTTCATCAAAGAATGAAGTGTCATCTCCACCCTCCTCTCTTTTCTCCTTTTTCTCTTTAACGGGTTCTTCCTCTTTCACTGATGCAGGTTCTTCTTTTTTAGTTGGAGCTTCAATAGTTGGAGCTTTTACTCCCTCATGGGCTATCGGTTTGGATTTTAAATCCTCTAATTCATAGCCATCTGCATTTTGAATTTTTTTTACTGCTTTCCTAGCTCTTTTAAGGTGAGTTTCAATATCGACATGTTGCATTCGTTCTTCAATCTTCTTCACCTTATCAGTTAAGCCTGTACTTAAATTTCTAAGCTCCTCTGCCACATTATCTTTGTGATTTTCTAGTTGCTTGAATCCGTCCGCCACTTCTTTCAACTCATCCTCCATTTCTTCGAGAATAGTTTGAGCTTTATGATTGGCATCTTCTACTATATCTTTGGCTCTTTGCTGCGCATCAGATAATAGCTTATCCGCTTTCATTTGCGTTTCCTTCAAATGCAGTTCAGCAGTTCTATTAGCTTGAGTGATTACATTGGCACCCGTATCTTCAGCAGTTTTTAAGGTTTTATAAAGCGAACTTTCCACTTGACGAAGCTTGGCAACTTCCTTTTCAGCAGCTTCCAGTTTCATTTTTAACTCCTTTTGCATATCCATTTCCCGCTCCCACTCTTGGGAAAGAGAAGCAAGAAATGCCTTGACATCGTCTTTATCGTAGCCCCTAAAGCCTTTTTCGAATTCTTTGTGTCGTATTTCTAAAGGAGTAATTTTCATAATGCTTAACTAATTGTTTTATTTAATAACGCATTTAACCAGGAAATGTCTTAATCCTAAGAAAAGTATTTCACTTTTTCAAGATATAAAGATAACGCGATATTTTCTAATTTTTGATTTGTAAGTCCCAAATTGATAAAGTATGGTCATCGCTGGCACTTACCAACTTGTTTTCATAGTTTGTCCAAAGTAATTTATTGACAGAAGTGGCATGACCAGCATGCCGAGCTTTATCGATCACCTTCAGTAATCTGAAGGTCTCAGCATCCCATATTTTTATACTTTTATCCATACTGCAAGTCGCAAAATATTTCCCATCTGGTCTGAAACTGATGTTGTTGATGGCATACATATGCGCAACTATGGATTCTAATAATATATAATCACTTTTTACATCCCATATTTTTAAATGTGCATCTCTACCTGAACTTAATAAAAGATTACCATCAAATGAATATTGCAGTGTGAACACTGAATTATCATGTGCTTTAAATTCCTTTTTCAAACGCCAATCGGAAGTAGAAAGTATCTTGATGGTATTATCACTAAAACCAATGGCAACTTCCTTTCTATCTGGATGCACTGCAATGGTTCTGGCACTTTTATCGCTCAATTGTAATTTAGCTAAAGTACTCAAATCCATTAAATCGGATAAAATTAACTGCCCATCTCCACAAGCAGTTAAAATAATATTTTCTACCACTTTGATATCAAAAATGGCACTATCAGTGATTTTAGCTGATTTCAATTCCTGCTTTTCTGCTACATCTACCAAATGAATGCCTTCATAGTTGTGCCCTACTATCAATCGATTACTTTCCTTCAAAAAATGTAGCGCATAGACAGAATTTTGAACTTTGGCCACCATAGTTCCTAATTCAGGGTCTTTTAAATCCCAAAGTGCCACCATTCCATCACCACCTGCTGAAAAAAAGAGATGGCTTTCGCTTGCAGGTTCTACCACATACAAGCAATCTTTGTGTCCAGTTAGGCTTTGAATTTTTTCTACATTAATTTTAGGCATATTGTAAAGTTAAACGATGGCATTAGAATTCATTAAGAAAATCAACGAGAATATTCATTTAGCTGTTTGGAAAATCGAAGAGGATTTAGATTTCTACCTCGAAAATGTTCCACTTAGTTCAATTGATAAAAATATATTGGAGGAAACTACCCATCCTGAAAAGAAATTGGAGTTCATGGCAGGAAGAATGCTTTGTAAAACGGTTTTACATGAATTAAGAATTAGTGAACAACCTATTTTTCGAAATGAATATGGAAAGCCGCAAATCCCTGATTCAGAATACGATATTTCTCTATCGCATACAGAAAATTATATAGCGCTAACTGTCGGATTCAAACTAAATGTTGGCATTGACATAGAAAAACCAAAAGCCAAAATGGCTAAAGTTGCTCCCAGGCTTTATACTGTGGAAGAAATGTCTTATTGCCAGGATAATCTAGTGCACTTTTCTAAAGTATGGTCTGCAAAGGAAGTCTTGTATAAGCTTTTTATGAAAAGGGAACTGGATTTTAGAGAGCATCTACGTGTAAAGCCTGAAAATAAAGAATGGACTTTAATGACGGGTACTATTCAAAAAGGGGATTTTAATCAGCAATATCAATTGGCTTTTTATGAGCTAGAGGAGTACTTTATTTGTTTGAATTTGACCTGATAGTAGTTACAATAATGTATTAAAATTAATCTGACCTTGCGATGTTAATGATTTATGGATGAATCTAATATTCCTCTCGTTCAGCATGAAAATAAAGAAACATAAATTTTAGAAAGTTTAATTTCAGAAAAAGGCTGGCTTCTACCATAAATGCATAAGCCTGTCTACACAAGCAAGCTCGCTAATATTTCCTCTTTCTTTCTCAAAACACAAATTTTGGAATGCTTGAATAATCTATACCAGTAATGGGAAACACTAGTAAGAGGGATTACAACCCCAAAGCATCAAAGTCGATTCCACCAGAAATTTCTATTAAAAGTTCTTTTACTTCTTCCGACTTATGGTGTTCTCCTAATTTCTCAAAAGCCATTATCAAATTTCTAAGCACTCTCTTAACAATATCTTCATTTGAGCACGGCTCGTAATAAACTGCTTTGGGAGTTAAATTCAAATTCGCCAAGTAGTTATCAATGTCTTTTTTTGAAAAAATTAATCCTCTATTAAAAGCATTTACATAAAACTGAACTTCATCGCTTTTATAAGTGATTATGAAAAGGTTTGGTAAATTCACTCCATAAATTGGCAAACCTAATTTTTCAGCTACCAGCATGTAAACTACCGAAAGTGAAATGGGATTACCCTTTTTACTTTCCAAAACTGATTTCAAAAAAGAATTATTAGGAGAATGGAAATTCTTAGTATTGGCGCGGAACTTTAATTTAGTAAAAAGCGCACCATTAATAATTTTAATTTTATCGTAGGGATGTAAATCATCTTTCAATTCCACCCAAATATCGTAGTAAATTTGCTCTATCTCTTTGTTTAATTCATTAAGCTCCGTATCAGGATATTGATACAGTGAAACTAACCACATCCCCTCCAATAAACTTTCGCCCCCGTTTTCCTTCCATACTCTGAAGCGTTCTTTTAATTGAGAAAACTGAAGAGTATGAATCATATCCTCAATTTTCCGCTGAATGTTGGGGTCAAAACTGTTTTCCCATTGTTCCTCCAAAAATGGGATAACATCACTGCCCAAAGACATTATTTTCCCCTCTACATGACGATTTACTTCCTCATCTTCATCCTCTAAAAGCGAAACTAATGCCTGAAATTCTTTCTTATCCAATTCCAATTTTTAGTAATTTAGGTTTGAATTACGCCTACATTAAAAGGCTTTTCTATTGGGGCATGATCTGCGGCTTCAATTCCCATTGAAATGACTTTACGAGTCTCCAAAGGGTCAATAATTCCATCTACCCACAATCTTGAAGCAGCATAGTATGGAGAAAGCTCCTCGTTATATTTATCGGTAATTTCTTTCAACATTTTCTCCTGATCCTCATCTGAGATCACTTCTCCTTTTGCTTTTAAAGTAGCTACTCTGATTTGCAATAGAGTTTTTGCAGCTGCTGCCCCACTCATAACGGCAATTTGTGCTGTAGGCCATGCATAAATTAAGCGTGGGTCATAAGCTTTTCCGCACATAGCATAATTTCCAGCACCATATGAATTTCCAATAACAATGGTGAATTTTGGTACTACAGAATTCGCCATGGCATTTACCATTTTAGCACCATCTTTAATAATTCCACCATGCTCGGACTTACTACCAATCATAAATCCACTCACGTCTTGAAGAAAAACTAATGGAATTTTACGCTGGTTACAGTTCATGATAAAACGTGCTGATTTATCTGCAGAATCGGAATAAATTACGCCTCCCATTTGCATTTCACCTTTCTTGGTCTTCACCACTTTTCTTTGATTGGCTATAATTCCTACTGCCCAACCATCAATTCTGGCTGTCCCACAGATGATAGATTTACCGTAAAGTGCTTTATATTCATCAAATTCTGAGTTATCAACTAATCTCTCGATGATGTCTTTTGTATCGTAAGGTTTTACTCTGTCGTTAGGAAGGATTCCATAAATCTCATTTTCATCCTTTTTAGGAGCTGCTGATTCCTCTCTATTAAACCCAGCCTTTTCAAAGCTTCCAATTTTATTAAAAATTCTACGGATGTCATTCAAGCAATCCTTATCGGTTTCGTGTTTATTATCCGTAACTCCAGAAATTTCGCAATGAGTGCTTGCTCCACCCAATGTTTCATTATCAATAGTTTCTCCAATAGCGGCTTTTACTAAATAAGATCCCGCTAAAAATATAGACCCGGTTTTATTCACAATCATCGCTTCATCGGCCATAATTGGTAAATAAGCACCACCAGCAACACAGCTTCCCATGATGGCAGCAACTTGGATAATCCCCATTGAGGACATTTTAGCATTATTTCTAAATTGTCTTCCAAAATGCTCTTTATCAGGAAAAATCTCATTTTGCATGGGCAAGAAAACTCCAGCGCTATCTACCAAATAGATTACCGGCAGTCTATTTTCCATCGCTACTTCCTGAGCTCTTAAATTCTTTTTAGCTGTCATTGGAAACCATGCACCAGCTTTAACAGTAGCATCATTAGCAACAATAACGACTTGTCTTCCTTCCACATAGCCAATTCCAGTAACCACTCCAGCGGATGGACAACCTCCTACATCTTCATACATTCCATCAGCAGCAAAAGCTCCTATTTCAAGGAATTCCGAATCATCATCTAATAAATATTCAATGCGCTCTCTGGCTGTGAGCTTACCCTTTTCGTGTTGGGAAGCAATTTTTTTCTCGCCTCCACCTAAATATACTTTTTCTAATTTGTGCTTTAATTTGTCTACCTCTTGTTTGTTGAGGTCTTCGTTTTTATTAAATGCTATATCCATTGAGTCGTTTCCTGGTGTATTTAATAATTAATTGATTGTTTCTCTTACTATTTATCTTTGTCTTTGTTCTTGTCCTTTCTTCCAAATAAGGAGAAGTGAACATATTTCTTTGGTTGATCTTTCATATCAACCAGAAGTGCATCTAAATCAACTAAGGTTTGATTTAAGTTAACATACAAAGAATCATCATTTAGTAATTTATCAACGGTTCCCTCACCATCTTGCATGGCTGCTACCGTATTGTTGATAGTAATTAATGTTGTATCTAATCTGTTTACAACTCTAGCCAATTCTAGTGCATTTACAGAATCTGCGATTCCATTAGTTTTTTGAAGCAGCGCTTTCAAACCACTCTTTTCATCAGCCAGAGTAGCTGAAATTATTTTAAAATCATCTATAACAGCATTAATAGTTGCTTGTTTCTGTGATATCTTGGCTAGGTTCTGAGTCGTTAGTTCTACGTTTAACATGATGTTTTGTATAGCCTCTTGATTTTTATCTATATTCTCTAAAATACCATTCAAGTGTCTCCCTACTGAATCCATAGTTTTTAAAACAGGATATGCTTGTTCTTGAATCTGAGCTGTTAAAGACTGTTCAATATCCCCTTTAATCTCACTTCCTTCTGGTAATGGATTTGTGACGTTGTTTCTTTGAATGACAATGGTTTGAGAACCCAAGAGATCAGAAACCAAAAGAGCTACAGTTTCTCCTCCTAAAGTAATATCCTCTCTTACCTCAAAAAATACTTTCAGTTTGTTATTCTCATCTTGAAGTATCTCAATTTTACTGACTCTACCCACGGATAAACCGCTCAGCAATACTGGGTTAGATACTGTTAGCCCATCAACTTGTTCATAAACTGCATAATACTCATTTGCAGGATTAAAAAAATCTACGCCTTTGAGAAAATTAAACCCAAAATAAAATATAACGATTGCAACAATTGCCAAAAAGGCAACTTTAACTTCTTTTGCTATTTTCAAAACTTTATAATTTAGTTAGTTCATTGATTCAATTTCTACTTTGTAATCTCGAATTGCACGAAAGATTCCAGATGCTATATACGTCTGTCCTAGCTCATCGTTTAAATATCTTTCTTCTTTTGGATTAGTAAGGAAGCCAGTTTCAATTAAAACGCTAGGCATTGAGCTTTTATAAAGGACTACAAATACATTCTGCTTTACTCCTCTACTATTTCTTCCAACTCTTTTTTCAAATTGATACTCAACCTTTTGAGCCAAGTTTAGGCTATTTGATAAATAAGCATTCTGATAAAGTGAAAATAAAATATGTGAAGCAGGATCATTTGGATCGAAACCTTCATATTTTTCTTCATAATCATCCTCAATTAATATTACGGAATTTTCCCTTTTGGCAACATTTAGATTATCGGCTGATTTATTGAGACTCATTACCCATGTTTCCGTTCCATGTACCTTGTCACTATATTCAACAGCATTGCAATGAATAGATACAAACAGGTCGGCACCATTTTTGTTTGCGATGTTCGAACGTTCATCTAACTCAATAAATTTATCATCATTGCGGGTAAAAATAACTTCAACTTCAGGTAAATATTCTTTAATGATTTGTCCTAATTCCAATGCAATCTCTAAAGCAATGTCTTTTTCTTTTGACATTACACCTCTAGTTCCGCTATCTTTGCCACCATGTCCAGCATCAATCACAACCTTATCAACTTTATATGAAGGTTTGTTTAGATTAGTGAAGGAGCCAAGGACCATCAATAAAGTAAGTGTAAAAAGGATGGTAATATTTTTCACAATCTTTCGGTTGTTAAATTTGAATAGTATAATTTTACACAAAGATTGCAAAAAATCATCAAATCGGAAAAATCCACAGAATAATTTGAAGCGGTTTATATTTATTTTAGTCATTTTCTTAATCCCATTTTTTGGGTATTCACAAATAGGTGGCAATAGAATTCGGAAAGCGGATAATGCCCAAACTATTAACGCTAATGATACGTCAAAAAGTGCGAATAATAAAAAAGCGTTAAAAGCCGATTCCACTGCTAAAGTAAAAGGTGATATTAAAACCACAATCAATTACAATGCCACGGATTCAATGAATTTCAATTTGAAAACTCAGGATATCATCATGTATAATGAAGCACATGTTGATTATGGGGATATAGAATTAGAGGCAGATAAAATAAAAGTTAATTACAACACTAAAATATTAGATGCAAGCGGTTTGAGAGATTCTGCCAATAATATGACAGGTGAACCTGTTTTTACCGACAAAGGTCAGGTTTATCAAACAGAAAAGATTACTTATAATTTTGATACAAAAAGAGCAATCATTAAAGGGGTAGTTACGCAGCAGGGTGAGGCATTCATGCACTCAGACTGGACTAAAAAGAATGAGAAAGACGAATTGTTTAGTGATCATGCTTTGTATACTACTTGTAACTTAGAACATCCACACTTTGGAATTTCCGCTAATAAAATTAAACTAATTCCTAATGATAAAATTTTGGCTGGCCCGTTTAATTTAGAAATCACTGAAATACCAACCCCATTTATATTCCCATTTGGTATGTTTCCAATGCCTAATAATAAAACTTCCGGTATTTTATTCCCTACTTATGGAGAAGAAAATAGAAGAGGATTTTTCTTAAGAGATGGTGGTTATTACTGGGCCATTAACGAATATGCAGATATGGCTTTAAGAGGAGAAATATATTCTAAAGGAAGTTATGGATTATCAGTTGCTTCCAATTATAAAAAACGGTATAGCTATTCAGGTGACTTAAGCATTAGATTCAATCAACAACGACTAGGTGAAACGGAAGCCGATTCAGCTATTTCTAGGGATTTTTGGGTGCGTTGGTCTCACAGACCTGAGTCAAAAGGCACTGGACGGTTCTCAGCATCAGTAAATGGAGGAAGTTCATCATATAATAATAATAATCCAACTTCGGATTATCAGCAGCAAGTAACACCTATATTTAATTCTAATATTTCCTATTCAAATGTAATACAGGGAACTCCCTTTAACTATGCTATTAGTGCCCGACACAATCAAAATGTTAGAACAAATGAAATAGACCTACTATTACCAGAAGTGGCA
This sequence comes from Marivirga sp., assembly GCF_035704835.1. Classification (GTDB taxonomy): domain Bacteria; phylum Bacteroidota; class Bacteroidia; order Cytophagales; family Cyclobacteriaceae; genus Marivirga. The sequence continues at coordinate 39,200 of NZ_DASSWQ010000075.1, forward strand.
TTGAATATGAATCGACAATATCCTTTCAAAAATGTAAATGTCAAAGGTTTGGATTGGTTACAAAAAATAAATTATTCTTACAATTTCACCGCAACCAACCAAATTACAAATAAATTAGGCACCGTTGGTGATACACAAGATAGCATTGCACCTTTTAATAGAGAAACATTACCTTATTTACTAGAAAGAGCAAATAATGGAGGTCGGCATAGAATTCCAATTTCAACTTCTTTTAATGTTTTAAAATTCATAACAGCAAGTCCTACTTTTAATTATGATGAGGTCTGGTATTTAAAAGAATTAAATTTCCGCTATAGTGATTCTTTAAATAGACCAGTTGCGGATACTATAAACACTTTTAGTAGAGCATCTTCCTATAGTGCAGGAATTGGATTTACCACCAGACTTTACGGAACTATTTATCCAAAAAGAGGAGCAGTTAAAGCTGTCCGGCATATCATGACACCTTCTATAAACTTAAATTGGAGACCTGATTTTGGAGATGAAAAATATGGTATCTATCAAGAAGTTCAATCCGATTCATTAGGTAATACACAGATCCTCTCAAAATATCAAGGATTTGTTTACGGAAGTCCAGGGAGAGGTCAATCTGGTACTATTGGAATATCTCTTTCTAACACTGTAGAAATGAAAGTTAAAAAGAAAGGGGACACCTCCGATATACCTACCAAAATTAAAATATTTGATAACTTATCATTTTCAACATCTTACAACATCATAGCAGATTCTTTCAGATTAGCTCCAATATCAATTAATGCTAGAACTAATTTATTTAATGGTAAACTAGATGTGAATTTACAAACAGGAATTGATCCTTATGTTATAGTTTTAGACAGCATTACAACCTTAGAAAACGGGAACACAGAAGTTTATCAGAGAAGAATAGACCAGTATGCTTGGGAAGGTGGTCAAGGAATTGGCCGTTTAACTACCGCTAATCTAGCATTATCAACAAATCTTAATCCTGCAGGAAGAGAAAGTGACACAGAAAATAGAAACAGTGTAGCAGAAAGAGCTAGGCAAAGTGGGGCTACTGAAGACCAAGTTCAAGCCCTAACCAATAATCCTGAAATGTATGTTGATTTTGAAGTTCCTTGGAATTTAAGAGTTCGATATAATATCAGATGGAACAAACAAGGGTTTGAAGAAGCAATGGTTCAGCAAACAATGAACTTTAGCGGAGATGTGAATTTTACTGAGAACTGGAAAGTTGGATTTACATCTGGTTACGATTTTGAGCAGCAAGATTTCACTCAAACTTCACTGAATATTTTTAGAAACCTACACTGCTGGCAAATTAATGCTAACTGGGTTCCATTTGGTAGATTCCAATCATTTAGTGTGGATATTGGTGTTAAAGCATCCATACTTCAGGACTTGAAATTGAATAGAAGAAGAAGCTGGTGGGATAATTAATTACGAATTATCAATTACATAATTCCGAATTACTTAAGATTCTGAATTTAAATGGCATTTAGTTTTCTATAGCCTCAAGGTGGTGGTTCAATAGATTTTCAGTGCATCTATCTAAGATATTATAAACATTTTGAAAACCTTCAACGCCTCCATAATAAGGGTCAGGAACATCTTTTCCCTTTAATTCAGAGGCACTTTCAAAGTCACGCATTAACTGTACTTTTTGTAAATGTATTTCTGAAGTAGCCAACCCAATAACTCTCATTTTATTAGCATTGTCCATAACCAAAATATGGTCAAACCGGTTAAAATCAGCCACTTCAAATTGTCTTGCTCTTTGTTTTAAATTTAATCCATTTTTCAATGCATTTTCTCGCGTTCTTTCGTCAGGTAATTCTCCGATATGATAATCTGCTGTTCCACATGAATCTAACTTAAATTGCTTTTCTAGGCCTAATTTAACTATTTTTTCTCTCATTAAGCCTTCTGCCAAAGGTGAGCGACAGATATTTCCCAAGCACACGAAAAGTATTTTTTTCATTTTAGTAAGATAGATTTAAACCCTAATTTAATAAATGATGCGAACAATAATAATCTTTTATGAATAAAAGCCTGCTTAGCTTCATAAGATATTCTTTTCAAGAAGGCTTTTTTCTCACGCTTGCCTAGAATCAATTGATAGGCCTTATGGCAAATTTTTAACGTGGAACTCAATTGCCTATTCCCCCTTTTATATTGATTAGCTGATAAAGAACTAGGTAATTTCCGCTTTTCAACTAATATTTTATCCGTATAACTAAAGGGAAAATCTCTCGAAAGCCTCAACATGATATCGAAATCTTCATAAGCCAACTCTTCATCATAACCACCCAATTTTTTCAGTATAGAAGCTCTGTACATCAAAGTGGGCGGACAAATAAAATAACGTTCCAGAATATGATGAAAAACTTCTCCTTGAGGTACATGAACTTTCGATTCACCTTTCTCATTTATTTCATAATGATTTTTTATAAATTCCCCAGTCTCATCAATATAATTGGCATTGGTGAAATTTAAAGCAACCTCAGAATTTGCATTCATATTTTTCGACCCCTCTTCTACTCTTTTAGGCAATAAAATATCATCCGCAGCCAAATCAATAATATAATCAGCATCCGTTAATTTTAAGGCGGAGTTAAAAGCTTTACAATTCCCAATATTCTTCTCAAGAAACAAAGTCTTAATATTTCTCTCAGAATATTTATTTTTAAAAGTCTTGATTATTGATATACTATTGTCAGTTGAGGCATCATCTACCACAATGAGTTCTGTTGGAAAAGTCTGGTTGAGAACAGACTTCATGGCCTCTTCCACGAACTTTTCGTGATTATAACACAAGCAGATAACAGTTACTTTAGTAGGCATCTCTCAAACTTTTTGTTCCAACAATGCCGACCATTAAAAAATAGCAAATGAATCGAATGATATGAGCATAAACCAATATTTCAACTCCTATGTCGGATTTCATTACTATTAAAATTACGAATATAAGTGCACTCAATAATTCTGTAATAATATAGATTTTGGTTTTAACCGATGCAATCAGGTAGATTGAAAAAGGAAAGGCAAAAAAGGCAAAAACATCACCTAAAATTTGAAATTGAAAAAGATTACTAGCACCAATATATTGCACATCATATAAAGTCTTCAAAAGAAATTCATTTAGCAGAAAGACTAAAAGCAAAAATAAGATTGAGATTTGAGCATATATTAAATAATAGTTTTTGAAAATTCTAAAGTCCAATTTACTTTGCGTTATTTTTTCCGAAAGAAGTGGATATAAACTCAAGAACAAAAAGCTAATCATCAACCCTCTGTAAGCTACCGAGATTCTAACCACCGATTGCCATAACCCTGTCTGAACTGCTCCAAATTCCTGAATTGCATATTCTCTAATGAAATAATCCACCCATTTACTGCTCAACCAAATGGTTAAAGCCATGATAAGAAACTGTTTGAAATGATTCTTTACTTTCCTGTCAATCTTAAAATCGAATTTTAAAGAAGAATAGACAGGTATAATCAGAATGACAGTAAAAAGGGATTGAATGATTAACCAAAAAATTAAAAACTGATTAAGCTGAAAATCAATAAAGCCAATTGCCAGGAAAAATACTGACCATTGAATTAAAAGGATAAAAGAAAATAACTTAAGTTTTTTCCGAACAACATAAATTGCTGATACAATTAACCCAAAACAGAAAAGAAAAATAGATGGAATAATCATCAACCAATTTTGAAGGCTGAACGTGAAAATACTTTCTCCAAAATGTTCACTAATCAATAAAAACAATCCACTTGAAAAGACTAGAAATGTCATAAGAATGATGGCAGTACCAACAATCTGTGCATTATGAACTGATTTTTTTGGAAAAGCATTAATCAATCCATGAGCTACGGCATCTTGAATGGGCTGAGTGAATAAAGCGACAAAATTTTGAAAATGGCTAAAAAGTGTGGTTCCAGCTGGACCATAGAAAATTGCCACCACTTTTTGAGCTCCGAATCCTGCAAAAGTTCGAATCATGAGCAGCAATGCACTCAAAATGCTATGATTATATTTAGTCCAATATTTCAGCATTCAAAAGTGTATTTCCTTATGGCCGATGCACCAATTTCCTTTTTAAAACGAGCAATATTTTTGTGAATATTTCCATTTGAATCCATGGAAGTCCCCAAATCCAAAAGCTTTATTTTATTGGATTTAGCATATTCATAAATACTTTCATACAGCAAAAGAGAAAGCTCTTGATTGTCAAACGCTGGATTTGTGATTAGACTATATAGGTATAAATATTCAGCTGAGACACGTACTACAAAAGCATTCCCTATCAACTGATTTTTAAAAATTAACTGAAACCCTAGGTAATTATTCGGAAATGCACTTTTAAACTGGATAATCCTTCCTAATGGGATATAATTTTCGTGGCCTTTTTCAATTCTCCATTCCAGATTCTGCTGATATATTTTTTCCCATTGTTTAATTCCTATTTGCTCAACAACAAAATCTCTTCTTTTTAAAGCCCTTAACTTTTGTTTTCTCCTTTTTTGAGGTAGCTTTTCTGCAAATCTATCTTTATCAATTCTCATAAAGTGGTTAATTTCAACTTTCACAATCTTAGAAAATTGAAACTGTTCCTGACCAGAAAAAAGTGAGTTCCAAACAAATCGAATGGGTTTATTGCTTTTAGCTCGTAGGAATGACTTACTCTCCTGCAATAAGTTTTTAAAATTAATATCTCCAAAGTATTTGGGACAGGAAAAAGGTGCTGAAACCGGGCTAAACCAACAATCATTTTCTTCTTGAAAAATCCAAAAAGCAAGCAACTGATTATTAGTATCTCTAATAATCAAAGGGCAAATTGATTTTTCAGAATTAAATAGATTCACATAATCTTGTAAAAGGAAAACAGGAAATCCGAGTGCTTCTTCTTCCTGAGGGGAAGGGAATTGCTCGGAAATTTGATAGTTTTGCCTCATGGGGTAAAAATACTTTTTATGCATCAATTAACATCAGTTTTGATACTAATTTGCTCAAAAACCTCTAATTTGAGCATTCTTTTGATAAAATTCCAGTGAATAAATGAAGGACTATTTCTATACAATTTCTAAAGGTGGCGAAGGATTTTACAAAGAAAAGGGCAGTAAATTCATTGGATTAGCTTTTCGTGTAAGAGATGAAGATGAAGTTAAAGAAAGGCTTGAGGAAGTGAAAAAGCAATATCATGATGGTCGTCATCACTGCTATGCCTACATTTTATCAAAAGATAAACTAAGAGCCAATGATGATGGAGAACCTAATCATTCTGCTGGAGACCCTATTCTAGGACAAATAAAATCCAAAAATCTTACTGAGGTTTTGATAGTGGTAGTCCGCTATTTTGGAGGAACCAAATTAGGTGTTTCAGGACTGATTAACGCTTACAAAACAGCTGCTTTTGAAGCATTGGAAGCTTCAAAATTGATAGAAGTTACCATCGAAGAAATTTATGATATTCAATATGGATATGAAATCACTAATGAAGTGATGCGTTTAATCTCTGACTTTGAAGCTGATATCAAAAATCAGGAATTCACTGAAAATTGTACTGCCACTTTAGGCATAAAGCAATCGCTCAAAGAGAAATTTGAAGATGAGGCACAGAAGATTGAAGGATTAACTTTCAATCCTATTGAAGAAACCAATAAATAAATTCAATATTTCACACCCATTTTTCTATAAATAAAATGCATTAGCCAAGCAGGTCCAATCAACAAAAACTGTAAATCCTTAAGAAAGGAAGGCTTTTTACCTTCAATTTTATGCCCCCAGAATTGACCTACCCAGGCCAAGAAAAATACGATTAAAGCAATGGCCCATAAAGGCAAGAAGTTTAATTGGTCTGCCCAACGAGCTACGGCTATACATAATATAGCAAAAGCTACCATTCCAAATGAAAGCGGAATAGACAGACTGATATAATAAATGAGAACTATTGCTAAAACTACTACTGCCCAATTATCAAAATACCCAACACCAAAAGCATAAGTTAGCATGTCATTAGGAATGGAATATAAAAGTGCAACTACACTCCAAAAAATCAGGGGCACACAAATCCAATGAACCATTTTGTTGGTTTCATTTTTATGACTTGACCCATATTCTTCTAATAATGCATCTATCTTTCTCATGATTCTAAAATAGATAATTTTATTTTATGAATCAATAAGTCCAAGCTTCGAACCTTCTTTTTCTTAAATATTTACAAAACCACTTTAATAATAGTAGCTATTTTAAAAAAGCTTACTACATTTGCATCCAAATGAACAACAGAATAGTACATATCCTTTCAATGCAAAATGCTTCTCAAGCATTTCACGCTATTCATATATTCCATCATTCCTCGTTTTAAGAGGAATAAATTCACTATATCGCCATAAGCAGGTTTCTGCACGTTAAATAATTTTAAGGAAAATCATAAAACATTTCCTTAGAAAATCTCTTAGTTAAATACTATTTTTAAATTTCAAAAATCAAAGATGAATACATTAAAAATTGCTATACAAAAGTCAGGTCGTTTAAGCGAAGACTCACTTAAATTAATAAAAGAATGCGGCATTAAATTCAACAATGGAAAAGGAAAATTAAAAGCTACAGCGGATAACTTCCCTCTTGAATTTCTTTTTTTAAGAGATGATGATATTCCGGGTTATGTGGAAGATGGAGTGGCTGATTTAGGAATAGTGGGCGAAAACGTATTGGTTGAATATCAAAAAGATGTGAAGCTCGTTAAGAAATTAGGCTTTTCTAAATGCAGACTATCGATTGGAGTTGACCGAAACTGGGATTATAAAAACATTAAAGACCTTGACGGCAAAAGCATTGCGACCTCCTACCCTAAAATTTTAGGCAACTATTTAAAAGAAAATAACATCAATGCTGAAATTCACGAAATCAGTGGTTCAGTAGAAATTGCACCAAGTATTGGTCTGGCTGATGCTGTTTGCGATATTGTAAGCTCTGGAAGCACTTTATTGAGCAATGGACTGAAAGAAGCAGATGTTATCATGAGGTCTGAAGCTGTGTTAGTTTCAGGAAAAAACTTATCTGCTGAGCAAGAGAAAATCTTGAATCAGTTGTTATTTAGAATGGAAGCTGTTCAGGCTGGAAAAAACAACAAATATATTCTATTAAATGCTCCTAATGATTCTATAGATGAAATCATTAGTTTGCTACCAGGCATGAAAAGCCCTACAGTTTTACCATTGGCAATGGAAGGTTGGAGTTCTTTGCACTCGGTAGTGAAAGAAGATGAATTTTGGGAAGTTATAGAAAAACTCAAAGATGCAGGTGCACAAGGAATACTAGTTGCTCCAATTGAGAAAATGATTGTTTGAAGATTCTGATGCGATAGAGATATTGCTTGATTTAAAAAATTATGAAGGATTATACATACCCTAAAAGGGAAAACTGGGAAAAAATTCTAAAAAGACCTACCGCTTCGCTTTCAGACATCAGAAAGGTGGTTCAGCCCATCATGGATGAGATTCAAAGTAAGGGTGACAGCGCTTTGAAAGAATATACCAAGAAATTTGACGGAATAGATTTAGAAAATTTAGTAGTAAGCCAAAAGGAAATCAAAGATGCTTCTTCTCAAGTTTCTGATAAATTAAAAGAAGCAATCAAAGTTGCTCATGACAATATTTATAAGTTTCATGAAGCACAAAAAATTGCCCCATTGAAAATTGAAACCATGCCTGGCGTGCTTTGTGAAAGAAAATCAGTAGCGATTCCAAAAGTTGGGCTTTATATTCCTGGTGGAACAGCACCTCTTTTTAGTACGGTCTTAATGCTAGCAATTCCTGCTAAAATCGCAGGTTGCAAAGAGATTGTTTTATGTAGTCCTCCAGATAAAGAAGGCAATATTCACCCAGCTATTTTATATGCTGCTGAGGTAGCTGGAATTACTAAAATATTTAAAGTAGGCGGAGCGCAAGCAATTGCTGGTTTGGCTTACGGAACGGAAAGCATTCCGAAAGTGGATAAAATATTTGGTCCGGGAAATCAATACGTAACCGCTGCCAAGCAATTGGCAAGTCTGGAAGCTGTAGCAATTGACATGCCTGCTGGCCCTTCCGAGGTTTTAGTTTATGCAGATGAAAATGCTGACCCTGCATTTATTTCAGCTGATTTGCTTTCACAAGCCGAACATGGAGTTGACAGTCAAGTAATCTTCGTCACGACATCAACAGGCATGTTGGGTGCATTGCAAAAAGAGATTTATCATCAATTGAGTGAATTACCAAGATGGGAAATAGCAGATAGATGTTTGCAAAACAGTGCCGTCATCATCCTTAAAGATGAAAAGGAATGCATTGATTTAATCAATTTATATGCTCCTGAACATTTGATTTTATTGGCAAAAAATGCTCGAGAAATAGCAGACCAAATTGAAAATGCAGGTTCTATATTTTTAGGCTATTTCACTCCTGAATCGGCTGGGGATTATGCCTCCGGAACCAATCATACTTTACCAACAAATGGAGCGGCAAGAGCCTACAGTGGTGTTTCATTAGAAAGTTTTGTCAAAAACATCACCTATCAGGAAATTACACCTGAAGGCTTGCAAAACTTAGGCCCCCATGTGGAAGAAATGGCAGAAGCAGAATCGTTAATCGCACACAAAAATGCAGTGACTTTGCGGTTAAATAGTTTAAAAAAATAAATGATTTGCTAGAATGAGCATTAAAACAAATTGGAAGGGATTAGTGGTTCCTCATATTTTAAATTTGCAGGCCTATTCATCCGCAAGAGATGAATTTTCTGGCGATGCAAAAGTATTTTTAGATGCCAATGAAAATCCGTTTGATGAGGAACAACAAAAATGGAATCGCTATCCAGACCCTTTGCAAAAGGACATCAAAAATCAAATTTCTGAAATTAAAGACATCCCTTCTGAAAATATCTTTTTAGGGAATGGCAGTGATGAGGCGATTGATTTATTATTCAGGATTTTCTGTAAAGGAGGTGAATCAAATGTTATTACCTGCCCTCCCACTTATGGAATGTACAAGGTCTCATCATCTATTCACAATATTGACAATATTGAAATTCCTCTAACCCCGGATTTTCAATTGGATGTAAATGGTATTTTAGAGGCTGCCAATGAAAAAAGCAAGATGTTGTTCATTTGCTCGCCTAATAATCCTACAGGAAACAGCATGAGAAAAGATACCATTCATAATTTGTTGGACAATTTTAATGGAATTGTTATCATAGATGAAGCCTACATTGATTTTTCAGCTCAAAAATCGTGGATTCATCAATTAGATAATTATCATAATTTGGTAGTCTTGCAAACCTTAAGCAAAGCTTGGGGATTGGCATCAGCTCGATTAGGAATGGCATTTACAAATCCAGAATTAATTAAAATATTAAATAAGGTAAAGCCTCCATACAACATTAGTGGGCCAAGTCAAAAACTGGTTTCGGAATCACTATTCAAAAAAGATGCTTGGGACAAGCAAATAAAAACAATATTAGCCGAAAGAGATGTGCTTAACCAAAAGCTTCAGGAAATACCCGGAGTCAAAAAAGTCTTTGCAACGGATGCTAATTTCATTTTAGTGAAAATAAATAATGCAAAATCAATCTATCAAAAACTAATTGAAAAAGGTATAGTGGTGCGCGATAGGTCCAATGTAAAACTTTGTGATGATTGCTTAAGAATTACAGTGGGCACTGAAGTTGAAAATGAAAATCTCATCTCAGCTCTTTTAGATATCTCAAATTAATTCTCTTTAGCTAGGATAACTTTTAGTTTTAAAAGTGCTGCCATGCTAATGCTATCCGTTATTTTTCCATCCAAAACCATTTGAAAGGCTTCCTCTAGGGGAAGCTTTTTAATTTTAAGGTCTTCGGTATCTTCAAACTGAGTATTACCTTGCTCTAACTCTTTTGCTAAAAAAACCACTCCCCTTTCATCTGAGACAGAATTACTGGTATGGATTCTCAGAAATTCTTCCCAATCATTTGCAGTCAAGCCTGTATCCTCTTTCAATTCTCTTTTGGCTGCATCAAGTTCCTTCTCTCCAATGGGACAACCACCTTCAGGAATTTCCCAACTATATTCATCCAATGGATATCGATATTGCCCCACCAGCCAAGTATTTCCGTCCTTATCAATCGGAATAACACCCACTGCAACATTTTTAAAATGTACTCTACCATAAATTCCTTTACCCCCACTTGGATTTATAACTTTATCCTCTTCAACCCGAATCCAAGGATTATCATATTGAAGTTTTGTATTTAAAAGTTTCCATGGATTGTTTGCCATTATAATCTTGTTTTCAATTTTTGAATGCCAGTTGGTTGACTAAAAAAATAAAGATGAAAAATTTCTTACCTGATTATCACACAAAAAATTAATTATATCGAAATTTAGATCAAGTATTTTTTAAATTGTTTAGATTTTTAAAATAAAATGGTCAATTTAATTTCAAATCTTAATATTGAGCGAAAAAAATAAAAATACTATCCAATTAACCCTTTTGTTATTAGTAGTCACTTCTCTTTTGAACTTGAACTTATTAAAGGCTCAAAATAGTGTAAATGACTCGGCTGTTTATTACATTTCAATAGCAAAAGAAAATTGGCATAATGATCTACAAAAATCACATAATGCTGCTTACAAAGCATTTAAGCTTATCCCGAGAATAAATAATATTGATTTAATTGCCGATGCATATGCTCAATATGGCGTTTCGTTTTATACAAATTTAGAATATGATAGCGCAATATTTTACTATAAAAAAGCTGTTAATACTATTGAAAGTAGCAGTAAAGATTATTATCGATATATCTCTTATTTATGCTCAGCACTGGAAAAAAAAGGATTATACAAAAATATATTTGACATAATTGACAATCAACTATCTGGCATAGAGACGAATAATAGAGAGCATTTAAGATTGTTATTTATTAGACTTTCTGCCGCTATAAAAATTGGTTATTCAACGGATGCCGAAAGCATTATTAAGCAAATTGAAAAAATATTACCCAATCTTAATGAAAAATATACTTCGCAAGAATTTACTAAACTAAAGGGTGAATATTTCCACCTTGTAGCATCTTATGAAAAATCAGATTCAATTTTCCATCAATTGAAAATTCATTATGATTCAGTAAATAATAGCATAAACAAAGCGGAAATCTTTCTACTCTTGGCGCAAAATTCTATGGAGGTTAGTAAATATAAAGAGAGTTCTAAATACTTGATAAAGTCCCAAGCAATTTATGAAAGTATAAATTATGAATATGGAATAGCGAATATCAACCTGAACACTGGAACATTACTTTCATGGATGCAAATGTATGACGAAGCAAGTGATTATATCTTCAAAGCCTTAGAGGTATTTGAAGAAAATAAAAACTTGAATGATATTCAAATAGCCTATTATGAATTAGGATGGATTTATCAATCATTAAAATTAGAAGAAAGGTCCAAAAAATATCTTAATGAAGCACTTACTATTGCTGGAAAAATTCAAAACATAAAATACTTAGGTAGAGAACATAATGCTTTTGGTTCTTTGTACACAAGTTTGGAAAAATACGATTCTGCCTTAATGCATTTTGACTCGGCTATCTATTACCAAAACATCAGCAAAAATATTAAGGAGCTTTCAGCTGCGAAATTTAACAAAGCTGTTGTTTTAGATAAACTAGGTAAAGACAATCAAGCACTGGAGTTATATAGAGAAAGCTATAAAGTTGATTTAAAGCTAAATCATAATTCGGGTCTAATTGAAGGTGAATGGGTATTGGGAGAATATTTCATGAAAAAAAACCAATTAGATTCTGCAATACATTACTTTAATTTGGGAGAAAAGAGAGCAGTAGAATTAGGTGAAAAGTATTTTTTACTGAAGATATATGAAGCTCAAGCCACCTTAGCAAATAAAAGAAACAACTATAAACTTTCTTCCGAATATCTTCAGAAAGCACTTAAAGCTCAGAAAGAATTGTCTGAGGAAAATAAAACGCTTGATTTAGCCACTGTAGAAACCATGTACGATTTAAAAAATAAAGAAAAGGAATTAGCCTTACTAAATCTTCAAAAGGAAAATAACGAACAAACAATTGCTTTAAATAAAAAAACGATTGAATCCCAACAAAACACTTTGATAGTGCTTGCAACTGGAATTATTTTATTGTTGATTATCAGTTATATCATTTTCAGATATCTAAAAGTAAAAACAAAGACTAATCATCAATTAAGAGAATTATATAGTCAAATTCAAGAGAAGCAGGAAGAGATAATGGCGCAGTCAGAGGAGCTAAAGGAAGCAAATGACTATGTACATGAATTAAATCAATTTCTAGAAGAAAGAGTTAAAGAAAGAACAATAGCATTAGAAAATGCACTATCTGAACTGGACTATTTTTTTTATAGAGCATCACATGATTTTAGAGGTCCGTTGACTACATTAATGGGCTTGGTAGGGCTCTCCAAAACCTTATCAATTAATGGAAATGCAGGCGAACTTTTTGAAAAAGTTGATATTACTGCCAAAAAGCTTGATGGAATGGTTAAAAAACTTCAATCTGTTAGTTTTTTAGGAGAATTCAAAAACTTAAAATCTCCTAAAAATATAATCTTAAGAGAAGAAATTTTAAAGATTTACCAAAATGTTCTTGAAAATGTGAGTAGTCAAAAACAGAAATTTCATTCTGAAATAAAAATCAATACTAACATTCAGGAAATCTTTTTTTATCCGCGCATTTTAGAAATATGTATCTTTAACCTTTTAGAAAATAGTATCATATTTAATGACAATGAAAACATACATCTCAATATTACAGCAGAAGCCAATGAAACGGAGTTAATTATTAGCATTGAGGACAATGGTTTAGGGATACATGAAAATATTCAAAGTGAAATATTCAATATGTTTAAAAGAAGCTCTCATGCTTCAGCTGGAAACGGATTAGGACTTTACTTGGTTAAAAAAGCCGTGGATAATCTTAATGGGAAAATTTTACTACGCAGTAAAGAACGAATAGGGAGTAAATTCACTATTTTTATGTCTCTTCCAGAACACAAAAATCTTCCTTAATTGACAGTACCAATCAAATTAATTCAACTAAAAAGTCAACACTGACCGTAGTTTTCAGTTAAGACTTATTTACCAACTTGAAAAATGTTAGATACCTTACGGAAAATAAAATCTCTGGATCTAGAAAGTGAAATAAATATAGATTTACTTCAGGAATTGGTGAATCAAATAAGACCACCAAAAAATAAAATAAATGTTGCAAAACAAAATATAAATCAATTAACAAAAACCCTCAGGATTTACAATGACGAAAAGGAAGCACTAAGAAATTACCTAACACAGCTAATCCGTTCTAGGCAATGCATTCAGTTATTTACTGATTCAGGCATCCTAACGACCAAAGGTTTTTTTAGGGAAACAATGGACAGGCTTAATTCCAGAATCTTACCAAGAGCCTATAATGAAACCGACCATACCGAACTTTTCAATTTAATTTTTTATAAAAAATGGGACTACATTTGGGTGAGCTATATTCCTGATGAAGATTGGTCCCTTTTGTTTCAGGAACTGGGTTTAAAAGGAGTAAGCTTTTTGCAAAAAGAAATCAGCATGCTTTCTCAATTGCTTAATAGTATTTTGGTTCTTTCCCAAAGAGTTGCTGCATTATGATTGGAACCGGAAATACTGGCTAAACTCCCGGAATTAGAAGAGTTTGATTCGCCTTTCATGATTCAGAATATTGAAATTATCGAATATCTGAATAATTTTCAAAAACCTAATTTTGATAAATCAGACCAAAATCCTGACTACAAACACATTTTAGTCATGCTTAGCCAGTGTGAGGACTATATCGCGTTGATAAGAAAAGAGAAAAAAAAATATGGAGCAGATTTGCACTTAACCTATCTCCTTTTAAGATTAAGTCAAAATATTTCTCGCTTAAGAAAGCTTCTGAAATTAGCTGATATCTCTAATGATGATATTCCTTTTAAAACAGAAATTGAAGTTTTAAAAACCCTAGTCCGTACTGAAAATAAAAAAGACAGTTTAGTTGAACATTTAGAAAATAATATTAATCTTTTAGCCTTTCAAGTTACAGAACATGCAGGAAAAACGGGAGAACATTATATAAGTCACACTAGAAAAGAATGGTGGAAAATGCTTGTTTCCGCAATGGGTGGAGGTTTAATTGTAGGCTTTTTAACTATTTTCAAAGTTATAATTTACTATCTAAAACTTGCTTCATTTGGTGAGACTTTTTTATATAGCATGAACTACTCATTAGTCGACCCTTAAAAACTATTTAATACATTGATTATCAATTATTTAATTAATAAAAAGCTTTGATTTTTTTGCAAGTTTTCGTATTTTCCTGACAGAAACCTTGCAAATATTGATGCATGAAACCCATTAAAAAAGCT
>NZ_DASSWQ010000072.1:0-138989 GCF_035704835.1 Marivirga sp.
CATGCCCATAGCGGACATCGGCTCAGTCCAACATCGTTTTATTCATCATTCTTCATACCTCTACATTCAGGCACCAATTATGGTGTTTTCACCTATTTTTATTTACTTTTAGTGAACGATGAATAAAACGCTATAATGTTATAAATGTCTGCATTAACAATTTACAAAAATCACGCCCTTTTTAAATTAGCTTATTTATAAATCCAACTTATTTGATTATCATGAGTTAAAAATGGTAGAATAAATAACTATGCAAAAAGTATTAATAACAGGCGGCTCAGGTTTAGTAGGTACAGAATTTTCGGCTTTATTGAAAGATAAAGGTTATGAAGTAGCACATCTCACCAGAAATAAAAAAGATAATTATCCGTACCAGCAATTTGAATGGGATATCAAAAAGCAAGAAATGGAGGAAGAAGCCATTAGATTTGCTGATGTGATAATCCATCTTGCTGGAGCTGGTGTTGCCGATGAAAAATGGACTGATAAGAGAAAAAAAATAATAATTGATAGTAGAACAGAATCTGCAGCTCTTTTGCATAAAACCATCGCTAAAATGCCAGATGAAGCGCCAGAATATTTTATCAGTGCAAGTGCTATTGGTTATTATGGCATGGACACAGGTGATAAATTAGTAGACGAGGACACCAATGCTGGTAATGATTTTTTAGCAGAGGTCACCAAAAAATGGGAAGCTGCAGCCGACCAATTTAAATCATTAAAGATTCCCACTGCCAAAATCAGAATTGGTATAGTTTTAACGGATAAAGGCGGTGCTTTACCGCAACTAGCAAAACCAATTAAACTAATGGCTGGAGCTCCTCTTGGCTCAGGCAAGCAATGGATGAGTTGGATTCATATAGATGATTTAGTAAGATTATTTCTGCATGTGCTAGAAAATAAATTGACTGGTGTTTACAATGGTGTTGGTTTTAATCCAGCAACCAATAAAGAAGTTACCAAAGCCGTGGCTAAAGTTTTAGATAAACCTTTAATTCTACCAAATGTCCCTGCTTTTGCAATGAAACTATTGTTGGGAGAAATGGCCCAAATGGTATTGGGTGGAAATAAAGTGAGTGCCGAAAAAACGCTAAAATCTGGATTTGAATTTAAGTTTGAGAAGCTGGGTGATGCGTTGGAGGATATTTATAAAGCCCCCTTAACCCCCAAAGGGGGAACTTTTCTCACAGATTTATCTTAGTAGAAAATGATAATTTTCATCTTTAACAATTTAAATTTCTTGATAAGAAATCAAATTAAAATGCAAATGTATTAACGTGAGTATCCCCCTTTGTGGGTTAGGGGCTGGTGCTTGGCTAAAGAAAAACCCAAAAACTCAATATCAATATTGCCCACAAAATGCCTAAAAAGTGCCAGCCTTTGGTGAGTAGCTCATATTTCAAATGCCAATAAGGGTTGGTTTCTGCTATCAGATATTGAACAGGATCTTTAGAAATGCTTTGAGTTTGAAGAATTAGAAAGCCTAAGTAAGTGTGAGCTGCTAAAAAGTGTAGCGCATGCAAACCAGTCAAAACATAGAAAAAGGAGGAAGAAACTTCAGAAGAAAATAGCACATCTGATTCTCTCAATGCTTTCCAGCCTAAGAATTGGCATAAGGCAAATCCTAAACCTAAAAAGAAAGTAAATCGCAAAGCGGTCAGCAAGGATGAAATTTCTTCAGTTTTAAAAAGACTGTGAATAGGATGAATCATAAAACTGGAAGCTGCAATCAAAACAGTGCTTAAGGCAAAGACGGCTGGGATTTCAATCTCCTTTTGCCCTCCGTTGCTTAAGCTCATAAAAAATGAAAAAAGCAAAAAAAGAAAGATTAGCGTACTTCCTACTAAACTTAAAATAAAAATCATTTTATAAGGATGAAGTCTCTCCACTCTCTCGAAAAATGACAAATCTTCTTCTGTTATTTTCTTATCCATTTTATACAAGTCTTACACCTATTTAAGCAATTTTTAATCCATTTTTTGCAGTTTTATCTACATTTATTAAACTAATTTTATCTCCATCTACTGCCCCTAAAACCAAACACTCACTCATGAATTTGGCGATTTGTTTAGGTGGGAAATTCATGACCGCTACTATCTTTTTACCGGGCAAATCTTCCAGTTTATAGAGATTAGTAATTTGAGCTGAGCTTTTTCTTATTCCTAGTTCTCCAAAATCAATTTGCAGCTTGTAAGCAGGCTTTTTGGCTTCAGGAAATTCCTCTGCTTTTACTATTGTGCCCACTCGCATTTCAATCTTGGAAAAATCTTCCCAGTTAATCTCATTAGTCTCTTCATTCATAACTCTTTATCTTTCGTTTTAGTTATTTTATTGTTAAATCATTTAGTGATTATTGAACTATGCGCCTTTCCCGAGAGTTTGTTTTACCTTTGCATATTGTTTACGGATTTGCAAGGCAAAAGTCAGCGCAAAATTTAAATCATATTTACTTTGAAGATTAAAGACTTTCTAAAATTATATAAAGATGATGCCATTATGCAAACGATGGTGGCTTCTCTCAAAGCAAACGAAGACCAAACCATCCAATTTAAAGGATTGTTAGGCAGTTTGGATGCTATAGCCGTGGCGGTTTCCCATCAGTTAAATCATCAAAATCAACTCATCATTTTGCATGATAAGGAGGAAGCTGCTTACTTTCAAAATGACTTGCAAAACCTTTTAGATTATAAAGAACCTCTTCTTTTTCCTACATCTTATAAAAGAGCTTATCAATTTGATGAGACGGAAAATGCCAATGTGTTGATGAGAGCGGAAATACTAAATCGCATAAATAATAAATCATCCACTGGAGAAATTATTGTGACTTATCCTGAGGCACTTTCAGAAAAAGTAATCAATAAAAAATCATTAAAATCAAATACCTTCACTGCCAAAGTAGGCGAAAATCTCAATGTGGAATTCATTGCGGAATTATTGCAAACCTATGATTTTGAACCAACTGATTTTGTGTATGAGCCAGGGCAATATGCCATTCGTGGTGGAATTATCGATATCTTTTCCTACGCTAGCGATGAGCCTTACAGAATAGAATTATTTGGGAATGAAATTGACAGCATCCGAACTTTTGACGTGGCTACTCAGCTTTCCACCGAAACGGTAAAACAAATCAACATCATCCCCAATGTGCAAACCAAATTACTGGAAGAACGCAGGGAATCGCTTTTGGAATACATTCCCAACAACACTAAAATTTGGTTTAAGGATTATAAACAGACGCTGGATGTACTTCAGCAATATTTCGATAAAGCTTCCAATTCTTTTCAAGAAATATTGAAAAGCACCAATCAAACAAAGGTGGTTTTGGAACCTGAGATGTTGTTTGAAACCACCGAAAGTTTTGAAACAGGTTTAAAAAAATTCCTCAAAATAGAATTTGGTAATCGTTTTTACTTAAAAGCCGATAAAGAATTTGAATATAAAGCCAAGCCTCAGCCATCTTTCAACAAAAACTTTGATTTAATAGCTGAAACTTTATCCAGCAATCAGGAAGCAGGTTTAGTTAATATCATTTCCTCGGAATCAATAACGCAAACTGCGCGCTTAAAAAATATATTTGAGGAAATCGACCCTTTCATCAAATTCCAATCTTTAGCAATTAGTTTAAGAGCAGGATTTGTCGATGAGCAATTGAAATTAGCCTGCTATACCGACCACCAAATATTCGAGCGTTTCCATCGCTACAAAACCAAGGACAAGCAAAGCAAATCCAAAGCCATCACCATTCGAGAACTAAAAAATCTTCAGCCAGGGGATTTTGTGACGCATATCGATTATGGCGTTGGGCGTTTCGCAGGCATGGATAAGGTGGAAAACAATGGTAAAAAGCAGGAAGTTATTCGCTTAATTTATCGGGACAATGATTTGCTTTATGTCAGCATACACGCGCTCCATAAAATTTCAAAATACAGCGGGAAAGAGGGAAATAATCCTACTATCAGTAAATTAGGCTCACCTGAATGGGAAAACAAAAAGAAGAAAGCCAAGAAGCAGGTAAAAGACATTGCCAAGGATTTAATTGAGCTTTACGCCAAGCGAAAATCTGCCCTAGGCTTTGCTTGTGAAAAAGATAGTTTCCTGCAAGCAGAATTAGAATCCTCTTTTATTTATGAAGATACGCCCGACCAAGCCAAGTCCACTGCGGACGTTAAATTGGATATGGAGCAAGCACATCCGATGGACAGATTGGTCTGCGGGGATGTGGGATTTGGAAAAACGGAAGTTGCCATTCGAGCAGCTTTCAAAGCGGTAGATAACAATAAGCAAGTGGCGGTTTTAGTGCCTACCACCATTTTAGCCATGCAACATTTCAGGACTTTCTCTGAAAGACTAGAAAAAATGCCTGTCACGGTGGAATACATTAACAGATTTAAATCCACCAAGCAAATCAAAGATATTCTTAAGCGCACCGCTGAAGGCAAAGTTGATATTCTCATAGGCACACACCGAATCGTAAATAAAGATGTGAAATTTAAGGATTTGGGCTTGTTGGTGATTGATGAAGAGCAGAAATTTGGAGTTTCGGTAAAGGATAAATTAAAGCAATTCCGTGTGAATGTGGATGTACTGACTCTGACTGCCACACCAATTCCTAGGACTTTGCATTTTAGTTTGATGGGCGCAAGGGATTTAAGTGTGATTCAAACACCTCCTCCAAACCGTCAGCCTGTGACCACTCAATTAAATACCTTCAATGAAGAAGTATTGCGAGATGCTATTGCCTTCGAATTGCAAAGAGGCGGTCAGGTCTTTTTTGTCCACAACCGAATTGGCGATATCGAGCAGGTCGGCAATATCATTCTTAAATTAGTGCCCGATGCTCGCATTGGCGTTGCCCACGGACAAATGGATGGCGCCAAATTAGAGAAAGTGATGATGCGCTTTATCGAAGGGGAATATGATGTACTGGTCTCCACCAATATCATCGAATCAGGATTGGATATTCCAAATGCCAATACCATTATCATCAATCATGCACATATGTTTGGCATGTCCGATTTGCACCAAATGAGAGGTCGGGTTGGGCGTTCCAATAAAAAGGCTTTTTGCTATTTGCTGACTCCTCCAACCATTGGTTTGAGTTCCGATTCTCGAAAAAGGCTGACCACATTGGAAGAATTTTCGGATTTGGGAGATGGCTTTAAAGTCGCCATGCGAGATTTGGATATTAGAGGAGCTGGAAATATGTTGGGTGCGGAGCAAAGTGGATTTATAACCGATTTAGGTTTTGATATGTATCATAAAATTTTGGATGATGCCGTAGCAGAACTGAAAGAAAGCCATTTTGCCGATTTATTTAAAGATGAATTAGCCAAAAAGGCAAAAATCATTGCTCAGGATTGCACCATAGAAACTGATTTGGAAATCCTGATTCCTGAGGATTATGTGGGCAATATAACCGAAAGATTGAGCCTTTATTCTCAATTGGATAATATTAAAAATGAGGAAGAATTAGGCGTTTTTGAAAAGTCACTGGAAGACCGTTTCGGGAAAATACCTGAGCCTGTTTACGATTTAATCGAAACCGTTCGTATCCGCTGGAAAGCAGAAAGCCTTGGTTTTGAGAAATTGTTAATTAAAAATGGTAGTTTAAAAGCTTACTTTGTGTCAGCTGATAATAAGAAATACTTCAATTCAGATATTTTCGGCAGGATTTTAATTTTTGTTCAAACGCATCCTAAAAAGTGCAAAATGAAAGATTACAAAGGCAGACCGATATTAAAAATCGAGGATATAGAAAACATAGAACAAGCCAAAGCCATTATATTCGATATGGCAGGAGAAGAAGTGGAAACGGCTTAGTGATTTTTTTAACAATCTGTATATTTACAGCGTAAATACTATTTCAAAGAGAATTTGCTGAAGAAAAACCTACAACATGAACAAAAAAGTAATCTTAATGATATTGGATGGCTGGGGTTTAGCTACCAACAAAGAAGTTTCCGCTATTGACAAAGCCAACACCCCTTTTGTGGACAGCCTTTACGGGAAATACAAAAACAGCAAACTAGATGCATCTGGTTTGGCAGTGGGTTTGCCTGAAGGGCAGATGGGAAATTCTGAAGTCGGGCATATGAACATAGGTGCTGGCAGAGTAGTCTATCAGGATTTAGTTAAAATCAATAAGGCAATAGAAGAAAAATCCATCAAGGAAAACCCGGTTTGGGCGGAAGCAATGGATTATGCCAAAAAGAACAATAAAAATGTGCATTTCATCGGATTGGTTTCTGATGGAGGCGTGCATTCCCATATCGGGCATCTGAAAGGTTTATTGAGTTTGGCGCATGATGAAGGCATTAAAAACTTATTCGTTCATGCTTTTACGGATGGGCGTGATACTGACCCAAATGGTGGAAAAGCTTATCTTAAGGATGTTGAACAGCATGCCGAAAAAACAGGAGCTAAAATTGCTTCCGTTACGGGTAGATATTTCGCCATGGACAGGGATAACCGATGGGAAAGAGTCAAACTGGCTTACGATGCCTTGGTGAAAGGTGTAGGTAAAAGCACTGATTCCATAGCAAATGCCTTGCAGTCTTCTTACGATGAAGGCGTTACGGATGAATTTATAAAACCAATTATACAAACTAAAAATAGAAACCCTATTGCTAAAATTGAAGAAGGCGATGTGGTGATTTCATTTAATTTCAGAACCGATAGAGGTCGGGAAATCACTCAAGCTTTAACCCAAAAAGCTTTTCCTGAGCAGGAGATGAAGCCATTACGTTTGCATTACATCACCATGACCAAATATGATGATACTTTCAAAGGAGTGAAAGTACTTTTCGAAAAGGATAATTTGACCAACACTTTAGGTGAGGTTTTAGAAAAACATGGCAAGAAGCAAATCCGAATTGCCGAAACAGAAAAATATCCGCATGTTACTTTCTTTTTTTCTGGCGGAAGGGAAACAGAATTTGAAGGAGAGAAACGCTTGATGTGTCCTTCTCCCAAAGTAGCCACTTATGATTTACAGCCAGAAATGAGTGCCTATGACATCCGAGATAAAATCATTCCTGAATTGAAAGCAGGAGATCCGGATTTCGTTTGCTTGAATTTTGCCAATCCTGATATGGTGGGGCATACTGGAGTTTTCGAAGCTGCAGTTAAAGCTTGCGAAACGGTAGACGCTTGTGCCAAAGCAGTGGTGGATGTAGCAAAAGAAAATAGATATGCCACCATCATCATTGCTGACCATGGAAATTCCGATTTCATGATAAATGAAGATGGAAGTCCGAATACGGCTCATACCACCAATTTAGTGCCTTGCATTTTAGTTGATGATGAGTTTAAAGGCTCTATTAAAGACGGTAAATTAGGAGATTTAGCACCTACTATTTTGAAAATCATGGGTATTGAAATCCCTAAAGAAATGACAGGCGATATTCTTATAAATTAATATATTTGAAAGAGTCCTTAATTTGACCTCTTTTTTGATTCTATTTAACCTGATTATGAAAAACTTTAACAAAATTCTTTTTACTCTTACATTCATATCATTTTTAGCCTGCGAAACAGCAGTAAGGGAAAAACCCATCAATGAATATTATGATGTAGATGCGTTGATCAACAGGCAGTCAAAATTACTATCGGAATTACAGCCAAAAATTATAAAATCAATTATGGTAGACGGAAAACAAGAGACGGATACAATGCAATTTGATTCTTTAGGCTGGAAAAATGAGCTGGAAGTATTCAAGTTAGCCGACATCAATAAGCCTACTTTATATGATGCCTATGAAGCCACCGAAGAACAAACTAGCAATGGGAAAATTTGGAGGTACACTACAGAAAAGCCTTCACTAGGCATAGAATATTTGTATGTGTATTTTGATAAGGATAGTGCAGTTACTAAACTGGAGGCCCGTTATCATGAAAATAATGCGCTTTATGTTTCAGAAAGAAATTTTGAAATCAACTTCAAAAAATCCGATGATTTAAGCGTATTAGAATCCTACAAAATCTTCGGCAGACAAAAAATGGCTATGAAAGATAAAGTGACTTTTTCTATTGAGAGTGAGGTGGTGGATTAAATAATACAATTAAAGTACTGATTCATATTTTAAATAGCCGACACCCCAAGCTTTTTCATACAACCACCCCGTCCTACGGACACCCCTCCTTTTCGTAAGGAGGGGAACTGCTTCGAGCAAATTGACGATGTTAATAATAAATTTCTCCAATCCATACTCGACTTATAAAGGTCAAAAAAATACTTAGCAGACTTTTAATGTTTAGCACAATCTGCTGCTCCCCTGTTTTAGGGGAGCTGTCCGAAGGACTGAGGGGTTTAAACTGTCCTTCAATAGATTTAAGCAAAAAGTGTTACTGAGTCAAAATGGTAAATTAAATTGATAGAAAATCAAATTAAACAGTAAATGCAATTCCGTGCGTCTTTCTATCCATAATTAATTGTAACAGTGCGGGTAATGATAAAACAATATTTGATACATTTCTAATTCTATAAATGAGATATCTAAAGCTATACTAGCAGTTGAAGTTTCGAGAAAATACTTTTTACTATAAAGATATTTATCATTAAAATTTACTATCAAATTTGAATTAAAAATTTCATCAAAGCTATTTACATCTTCAGAAATATCAATCTCTTTAACTAATGAAGAAATAGCGCTACTTTGATAAATTTCAAAATAGTTTTCATCTCCTTCTTTGCAACCATATGCTATTTCATTATTTCCTGGGTTTATTCCACCAGAAGCAACTATTATTTCATATTTAAAATCCTTAATGTCTTTCAAAATATTTAAATATTTCTTTAACTCAGGCTTCCTGTAATAATCTTCAGTGTTAACTATATATTCGTTTGCAAGTAATAAATTCTCTACTCTTTTAAATAGATTTGAGCTACATACATCTTCTTTAGAATTTGATTTATTATCACATGATAACATAATCAAAAAAATTACCGAAATAACTATTGAGTTTTTCATTTTATTGTGCCCTTTATTTTAGGTTATTTCCAATACTTTATTAATGTAAATCTAACCCATAAAATTTAATTTTAATGGCATTTCCTTTCTAAAACCCCACCGCAACCCGTTCCTTCACCACCCTAGTATTTCCCTCAGCGGTGAAAAGCTGAAAGTAAATAATATAATATCCTGTTCTTACTTTTCTGCCATTGGAATCCACTCCATCCCAGCGGAAGAAGCCAGTATTGCTGAGGGTTTCATTATTGGCTAGGGTGTTGACAATAGTGCCTTTCATATCGAATATTTTTACCGTGGCTTTCGTACCCGCATCGTCTAGTCGATAATTGATTAAAGTGAAATTTCTGCCCGGCTGATTATGTGCAAAGGTTTTCGGATTAGCTTCTATATTGCCAAAGCTGATATTTTCATTGGTCAGTTGAGAGTTTGGTTTGCCTGGAGTAGCAAAACCCACTGCTGAAGCAGCAGAGCTCCACGAATCTGCTTGATTAATAGGAGCTTCAGGATGAATTCTTTCCAATGAAACGCCATCCACTGTGCGTAAAAATGGTAAATGCAAATCATCCGAATATTCGAAGTACTCCTCTAATTCCTGATTGGCTGAAACTACTCTTACTATTCCTTCTCCATTAGTCAAAGTAGGCAAATTGACCTCCACAATATTTTCCTCATCATGAGAAGTCGGATAGTCTCTATTAATACTTTCTTTATCAGAAGTTAAGGTCAGATGCTGACCAGGTGAAATGATTACATTTTCATTCTCTAGAATTACTTTTTCATCGCTGTTCCCTTCAACTGTCCATCCACTCAGGTTAATATATTTATCTGAAATATTCAACAACTCAATAAAATCTGCCCCTCTTGACTTTTGGTCGTACAACACTTCATTTAAGACTACATCTCCTTGTTGAGGTGGTTCTGCTAAAGCAAAATTTACTTGATTGGCATCAGAACTAATAATATTTCCTACACAATCGGTGAGGTTATTAGCATTTAAACTATAACGAACTTTCACCATTAACTCATCAGCCAAAGTTAATTTTACGGCATTCAAATCATGGATTTCCACACTTTCAATTCGAATTTCAGGACTAATGCTGAATTGATTTCTTCGGATTTGAGTGATGTCAATTGCCTCATTAAAATAGGCTAAAACTTCAGTCGCATTTGGAGCAAAAGCTTTTTCCAATTTAGGCCCATTCTGGTCTATATTTTCTTCGGTTACAGAATTTTCGGTGCCTGGTGTACCTTGAGCTTCAGCAATTGATGCTCTCCAATTGGAAATACCCAAGCAGGGATTTCCTACATCAATGATTTCCAAAGACCAGCCGCCTTCATCATATTTGAAATTTTCTTTGTACCAACTGTCCCTGTAAAAAGCCTGATTAACAATGGTTTCATCGGTGATTAATTGTAAATCATCTCCTCGGTTATTCAAATTGGGCCAAGGACTTAAACCGATTACTCTAGCGTAAGGACTTAAATCTTCCACAGCCGAACTGGGTGCTAAAAGTAAATACTCACCAGCTTCAATATAATTTAGGTCTAAACTTACTGTATCTCGTTCATCCATAAATTTCATATCCGTCAGCGAAAACAGTTGGTCTGTAGGATTATAAATCTCCACATACTGGCGGTTGGGCAATTGCTGGTCTTCATTAGGATTTGCCATAATTTCAGTAATGATAAGTTCATTAAATCCAGGCTTGGCAGGACTGGTCAAAATAATTTCTTGTTGGAAATCCACTATAGCATTTTCAGATAAATCTGATAAACCATCTATTGTTAAAGTATAGGGAAAACCGGCTATCCAATCATTTTCATAAATCAAAACGATTTGATTTTTGCTCCAAAGTCGTGTTTCATGCAAATTTATTTGAGGGGATAAATCATAGTTATCTGGATTCTCGACACTTACCGTATCCAAAGGCTCATCGAAAGTCAGAAGCAAAATAGAATCCGATAGAAATAATAGAGAATCTAATTGAGGCGGAAGGATATCATATAAAAGGCTTGAGGTTAGATTTTCAGAAGTGTTTCTATTGCAATCTTCTACTACATTTATAGAAATTTCATAGTTAATCTGATTGACTAATTCGTTTGCCAAATTCAATTGTACAGTATTATCAAATTCTTCCTGCACTAAAACTTCTGTGATTTCATTTTCAGGAGTTACAATGTATTCAGCATCTGACAAGGAATTTAGATTCATACTTTTATTAAACTGAATTTCCAATTGAGTTGCGGAAATAGCTTTGAAAGAAAGAATTTGAGGAGGATTACCTGTAAATTCTAAATCCATAATACTGTTTTCGCTTCCAGGAGTACCACCCTCATTAGCCTCAGATGCCATCCAATTATTTTGATCAAAGCAAGGCAAATTCGGATTGATGATTTCAATGGAATAACCCCCTTCTGATTTTTCTTCATCCTGATACCAGCTCAAATCAAAACCTAATCCATCCATTTGAATGCCCTTTGGATTTTTGATAGTCACGCTGTCACCACCATTATTGAGCGCACGCCACAAAGACGGAATTAGTACTTCACCAAATTCTGCATAGCTTTCTTCAGCTGATGAAGGAGCTAAAATCAGATATTCTTCAGGATATAAAATATAGGAAGGCAAAATGCCAGAGGATGAAGTGTTATCAGAAATTTCCCAGCCTTGTAAATCAATAAATTTATCAGAGCGATTATAAATTTCTACAAATTCTTCATCGGGCAAGCCCAAAACGGGGGTTGGGTCTGGAAAAAATTCACTGATAATGACGTCTCCAATTTCGGCTTCTTCCACTTCAAAATAGAAAAAATAAATGGTCTCTCTTTCGGATAAATTCCCTTCTAAATCGCTAATTCTTTCTACTGCCAAACTATAATCCAGTCCGCTTTCAAAAGCATTTTCAAAACCCAACCAAACGGTATCCCCATTATGCTGAATTGTGCTCGGTTGAATATCTACCGGACTCAATAAATAATTGTTGATATCAGTTGCAGGAGCTGATGTCACTTCTTCAGAGAACACAATTTGAATCTCATTGGCACTCAAAATTTCATATTCCAAAACTTGAGGTGGTATGGTATCAAACACATAATCTCCCAAATAGACATTATCGAAATAAAAGCTAGTGCTTCGACTTGAAGTAAAATAACATATAAATCCAGTATATGCTGTTTCGATAAAGCTTGCTTCTGTTCCATTAGCGATGGTAGTAAAATTTTCTCCTTTGTTTGGGTCAATGGCAATTTCCCAATTAGCATCTGTATCTCTTCTAACTCTAATGCGAACATCAAAAGCGGATGCAAAATCACCATCTCCTCCTCTGGCTATCAACTGAGAGTTTTCACCATTTCTGTAAAAAAGACTGATGCCGTCTTCATTTCCGTTTTCCCCAATTTCTAAATAATAGCCCTCCTGACTGCTTCCTGCATTTTCAAAATCCCGTAAATCGGAGGTAGTGCTTGCTAAGTAAATCTCCACCTTATTTGAATTGGAAGGACTGAAATCCAAGCTTACATCAAATCGCCATTCTTTCTCATCAAGATTCCCATTTTGTGCTAAAGTGGATAAATAAGCTGGTCGCAAAGGGTCATCTTCGAAATTGAGTTGTAACTGAAAGGAATCATTTACAATAAAATCATTGGTATCTCCTGTCCATTCGGGATTATTGCTGAAATCTTCATCTGAAAAGTCATCTTGTAGATTTTGAGCGTTCAGATTAAAATAATAACAGCAAAATAAAATACTCAGGGGTAGTATCTTTTTTATCATAAGGTTTTGGTTTGGTTCTGTTTCAAATATACTATTTTTGCGAGGAAATCATAAAAAGATGACTGGAATTGGTAGTGATGCAGTTTCAAAAAACAAGAAATGAGATCTCGGATATTTTTTTTGTTTAAATAATAAAAAGAAAATTTCCGAGATGACGTTAGAGTGTCCCTGATTTCAACTCTTTTATTTCACAAAATATATAATCATGAAAATAGCTGTTGTAGGTGCCACTGGCTTAGTGGGTGGAGAAATGTTAAAGGTTTTGGACGAAAGAAATGTCCAATTTGATGAATTACTATTAGTAGCTTCTGCTCGTTCTGCGGGCAAGAAAATGAGTTTTAAGGGTAAGGAGTATACCGTTATCACCTTGGAAGAAGCCGTAAAAGCAAAACCTGATTTAGCTTTATTTTCAGCTGGAGGCGCTACTTCTTTGGAGTGGGCTCCAAAATTTGAAGAAATTGGGACTGTCGTGATTGACAACAGCTCAGCATGGAGAATGCATGACCGCATTAAATTAATTGTGCCTGAAATTAATGGTCATGAAATTAAAATAGACCATCGCATTATTGCCAATCCAAATTGTTCCACCATTCAGATGGTGATGGCTTTGGCTCCTTTGCATAAAAAATATAAAATTCAGCGTATAGTAGTTTCCACTTATCAATCGGTAACAGGAACGGGTAAAGCCGCAGTTGACCAGCTGATGGATGAAAGAGCTGGAAAAGAAGGAAATAAAGTATATCCTCACCCAATTGATATGAATGCATTGCCTCATATAGATGTGTTTTTGGAAAATGATTACACCAAAGAGGAAATGAAAATGGTGAATGAAACCAGGAAAATCTTTAGCGATAAATCAATTGGGCTTACCGCAACCTGCGTTCGTTTGCCTGTAATGGGCGGACATTCAGAATCTGTAAATGTTACCTTCGAAAAAGATTTTGATGTGGCTGAAATAAAAGAAATTTTAGCCAATACGCCTGGCGTGGTTTTGCAGGATGACCCAAAGAATAATGTCTATCCATTGCCATTGAATGCGCATGGAAAAGATGAGGTTTTTGTCGGAAGAATCAGAAGGGATGAATCGGCTAAAAACACTTTGAATATGTGGATAGTAGCGGATAACTTGCGAAAAGGTGCAGCTACCAATGCCGTTCAAATTGCAGAATATATGATTGAACACAGTTTAGTTCATCCTTATGGAATTGAACGATAGAAATGATAAAATCTGGGAATTTATAAATAACCTTGAGCAGGATCATCCTGCTCAATTGGTTTTAAAGCAAAAGCAATATCCCGATTTACCTTTAAAGGAACTAGCCTCACAAATTGCTTCTCGCCAAAAAGCAAAGACAAAATTACCTGAATGGTATGCTGAAAAGGTTTGGTTTCCTCCAAAGCTTTCGTTGGAGCAATGCAGCTCTGAAGCTACCGCAAAATTCAAATCCAGTTTAATCTCAGGTGAAAGCTTTGCTGATTTAACAGGCGGTTTTGGAATAGATACATATTACCTTTCTCAAAAATTTTCACAAAACCATTATATAGAACAACAAGTGGAACTGTGTGAATTGGCAAAGTATAATTTTGGAGTTCTTAACAGCAAAATTGATATTCATCATTCACAATCTGAGACATTTCTAGAAAACATTCAGAAACCTCTAGATTGGATTTATCTCGACCCAGCTAGAAGAGGAGATGAAAATCAGAAAGTCTTTTTATGGGAAGATTGTAGTCCAAATTTAGTAGAGCTTTTGCACCTGCTTTTTGAGAAAGCACAAAACATTATGGTGAAAGCTGCTCCCATGCAAGATGTCAGTAGGGCTATAACAGAACTGGACAATAAAGTAAAGGCTGTTTACATCATCGAGTGGCAAGGGGAAGTCAAGGAGCTACTTTATATTTTAAGCAAAGAAGCAGTTGAATATCCTGAAATCCACGCAGTGCAATTATCAGATGATGGAAATCCATCATTCATTTTCGCAGGCAATAAATTAAAAGAGACTGAAAGTTTTATCGATTTTAAACTACCTCAGCAGTACTTATATGAGCCTTCACCTGCCATGATGAAAGCTGGGTTTTTCAAGCAAATGGCACAGAAATTTCAGCTTTCCAAACTTCATTCTAACACAAACCTGTTTACATCCAACGAAATTAAAGAAGAATTTCCTGGAAGAAGATTTAAAATAATATATCAGATTCCGGTTCAGAAAAAGGAATTGAAAAAACATCTTCCAGAGATGAAAGCTAATTTAGCTAGCCGAAATTTTCCTATGCCTATTGCACAGTTGAAGAAAAAATTGGGATTGAAGGATGGGGGAGACAAATATCTATTTGCTACAACTTTGAGGGGGGAAGAGAAGACTTTATTATTTTGTAAAAAGATGAAATAAGGACATGCTGGAAAGTTATCACTAGATTTTGAGCATTAGTTAGATAGATTACTAAGTCCAAAGTTAAAAGAACAGCCGGTCTGACTATCGTCTAATCGATTCTAGAAGGTTGATCCTATCAATATCAAATTCTAGAACATAATTTTAACTTTTCAGATTTCTCACTTTAAGTTTTTAAAATGTTTCTATAACAGAATTTCGACTATATACGTACGTTAAGTAGTGAGAAAATTAATCCGTTTTAAAACTAAAGTAAGATGAAACAATACTTAAAATTAACATTGAGTGCCTTTATTGGAGGAACTATCGGAGCATTGCTGATATATTATTTAACAGATCAAAATCATCAAAAGAACACTAAAGAGAAGATGTTTCAAGTTCCGATTTCTCAAGTTTCAAATTCTTATAGATCTGAAGAAAGTACAAAATCTTTTAACTCTTTACCAGAGATAGATTTTGTGGAAGCTTCTAAAAATAGCCGAGAAAGCGTAGTATATATCAAAACGGTGTCAGAAGCCTACGGTAGAAGCTCATGGCTAGATTTGTGGTTAGGTGGTGGAGGCAGTATGCAACAAGTTGGTTCTGGTTCTGGTGTAATTTTTAGGTCTGATGGCTATATATTAACGAATAATCATGTTATAGAAGATGCAGATGAAATAGAAGTAGTCCGTAAAAAGAAAACCTATAAAGCTAAATTAGTTGGTCGTGATCCATCTACAGATTTGGCAGTATTGAAAATAGAAGCCTCTAATTTGCCCGACATAAAAATAGGTTCTTCTAAAGATTTGAAAGTTGGCTCTTGGGTTTTAGCAGTAGGTAATCCCTTTAATTTAACATCTACCGTAACAGCAGGAATAGTAAGTGCCAAAGGAAGAGAGCTCAATATTTTAAAAAGTAATTTTCCAATAGAATCTTTTATTCAAACAGATGCTGCTATTAATCCAGGAAATAGTGGAGGTGCTTTAGTAAATCTTGAGGGGGAATTAGTAGGAATCAATACTGCTATAATTTCAAGAACTGGTTCTTATGCTGGCTACGGTTTTGCTGTACCAATTGATATAGCAAAAAAAATTGCTACTGATATTATTAAATATGGAATTGTACAAAAAGCATTTTTAGGTGCTGAAGTAAAATCTTTAACACCAGAATTAGGGAGTATGCTAGGTGTTGATGATTTGGATGGTGTGGTGATAAGTTATATACGCGAGAATGGTGCGGCAGATCAAGTGAATTTACAGGAAGGTGACATAATCCGTGAACTTAATGGAGAGGAAGTGAGCACGCATGCTGAATTTGATGGAAAATTAAGTATGATGTCCCCAGGAGATAAGCTGTATTTAACTTTAGAAAGAAAAGGAGAAATGATTCAAAAAGAGTTGGTTTTAAAAAATAGTGAAAATACCACAGAATTGCTCAAAAGAGATGTCTATTTTTCAGAATCTCTTGGTGTCGAATTTGAATCTGTATCAACTATTGAAAAAGATTTATTAAATATTAATAGTGGAGTTAGAGTTATAAATATTAAGAATGGGTTTTTCAAAAGACTTAATATTGATGAGGGGTTTATTATCACTGCTATTAATGGTGCAACAGTGGATAACCCAAAAGAACTGTCAGATATTTTAGAATCAATAAAGGGAAAAGTAGTGGTGCAAGGAGTGAATAAAAAAGGTATAAAAGCATACTATTCTTATTATTTCTAAATTTGAAAAAAAGAGACTGGCCAGAAATTAGCCAGTCTCTTTTTACTCTACCTTAAATATAATTAGTTATCATCATCTTCATCATCTTCATCATCTTCATCAAATGAATCTTCAAAAGCATCAATAATATCATCCATAGCGTCCATCATTGTATCTGCTAAGTCGCTATTTCCATCTTCATTTGTAGGATTGATTTCTATAATTCCATCACCATTTCCATCAGAGGCAGCGCTAATGTCAACTAATGTAAAAAGATTGTTTAAATTAAATTGAATATTAATTAAAGTAGCTGAAGCATCTTGCAAAGTAAGCATTCCATTTTCGAATTCAATTTCGAAATCTATATCTTCATTATGCCAAAATTCGAAAGGAGTGCCATTAATAGTTCCAGCAATTAAAAATGATTTTCCAAAAATTTCGCTTTCACTGTCTTCATTTTCATTTATGGAGAATTCAAGCTCTTCATAATTCCCTTCAGGTAAATTAACCTCAGCTAAAATTTGTTCTATGCCACTACTGTCTTCTATTAAATCCACTACAAATGGGCCATCTAATTCAATATCACTCGCAAATGGGCCTTCTTCTGCTTCATTATCATCATCAACCTCTAATTCGATTTCTTCAATATTTAAAATGAAAGAATTGATCACGATTTCATTGGCAGTTCTTAGTGTAGTTGGGGTATCATAAACTGCACTTAATTTTATGACTGTATTTTCCTGATTTGTGGCAACATTATCATTATCACATGACATCAAAAATGATGCACCCATGATTGCTAGTAAAACTTTTGATCCCCAAAAATTAATAGCACTTTTCAAATTGTTCTTTTTCATAATTTTTAAATTTTAATTCATACACAAACACCTAAATTCTATAAATAGAATTTTTACTAAGACGAATTAATGATTCTTTTATTTCAAATCGTAAATAAACTTTTAGAGGAGTGCTGTGATTAAATTTTAAGAATGACATTAGTAAATTGAATAAGGTTGGAAGCCTATGCGAAAAAAGATAGTTATAATAGCAGTAGCTTGATTAAGAATTTAATCTTGTACTCCGCTTTCGTGTTGCCTTAGTTGTCTTTCTGAGGATTGAGGGAAGTATTTTTCATCACTAAAAATTGCTCGTTCTTTTATTAAAATATCTAAATTAGGCTGCCCGGCATTGACCCATGCGGTAAACCAATAGTCTCCCACCATTTTTATAGAATTCCGCATTCTTCTTTCCACTTGTCCGCTAAGCATTCGGTGATAGGCTGTGGAGAAGTCTCTAGAATACACTTTCATATTGACGCTTCCTCTCAGCTCAGAACTGTATTTTGCATCATCTGCCATTTTTTGAGTTAATTTTTTTTCAAAACCAAATACCGAATCTAATGCTAAGTGTGCCTCTTTTACCGCATCCCAAATAGCTAATTGTGTATTATCTACATATTCTGCTTTCCCTGTGAAAAAATTATAATCCGCTGAAAAGAGTTCTGGCAATCGTGATTCCCAGAAGCCATGAATTCCATATTGGTCTGTCAATTGTCCATTATAATTTTCAGTAGTATGTAGCGGAACATTTGCATCGGCTATATAATGGCCTAGGTCAGCGGAATACCTTAAAATATCTTCCGCATTATTTTCTTTGAAAGCTTCGGTTAGCTGGTAGGTTACTAGATGAACATGCCAAGGTACTGTTCCGTATGCTTGCAGGGTGTCTTCCGAATATTTTTCTACTGCATCATTCCAGTATCGGGGAAGTTTGTATATAGCACTGTCTCCATATACGTCCAAATCAATGAAATGTCTTGGGGCTTCATAATCTACAGCATAGCGTCTTCTGTCGGGGTTAACTGCATTTTCCGTAATGTATTGAATATGATGTTTGTAAAAAGTAATCATTTCAGGAGGGAGAGTGAAAACGGCTAATCTGTTAATTTTTTGGTGAGCATAGAATCCCCACACTGGCTTTTCATTGAGGTTGAAAGCAGCTACTATGACTAAAAGAAAAGGAATTATGAGGGTAAGAGAAGTTCGTTTCATCTTAGGTTTTTGGCTAATCTAAGTACTAAAGTAAAAATTGTAATGGAAAAAACCATAAAACAGACTCCAATTCAATAGGTGATATATCAATAATATAGCGTATTTTTGGCATTAGTTTTAGATCAGAATTGCATTTTAGATCAATTTCATTCTTTTTTATTAAAATAAATCGGGATAAAAATTGCTAAGTTTTGTTTAATAAAACAAATTCTTTTAAATTTGCAGTCCTTAAAACAGAAAGCAAGAATTTCAATAGACATAAATCAATATGGCAAATCACAAGTCAGCATTAAAAAGAATTCGCTCAAGTGCAGCAAAACGTTTGAGAAATAAGTATCAAGCTAAAACTACTAGAACTTATATTCGTAGATTGAGAGCTACAGAAGACAAGGCGCAAGCTGAAGATCTATTGAAAACTGTAACTTCAATGTTGGACAGATTAGCGAAAAAGAACATTATCCACAAGAAAAAGGCGGATAACAACAAATCTAAATTAGCAAAACACGTAGCTAAATTAGCTTAAGAATTTTTAAGATTTAAATCTTAAGCCTCAACTCCAACAGTTGAGGCTTTTTTTGTTGAGACTAATTTGATAACTTTTGGGCTTAATTTATTTTCAACCATAAATCATCCCAAATGAAAAACGAACAATATTCAGCCGTATCCAGTATTAAAAGCTGGGCTGAAGCCGATAGGCCTAGAGAAAAATTATTAACTCATGGTCGAACAGTTTTATCTGATGCTGAATTAATCGCTATTTTAATTGGTTCCGGAACCCAATCTTTATCTGCAATTGATGTAGGTAAGAATATTTTAGCTGAAGTCAATAACGATTTAAACCATCTTGCGAAATTTTCTGTAAAGGACTTGATGAAATTCAAAGGAATAGGTCAAGCCAAGGCAATTTCAATTATTGCAGCGCTTGAATTAGGCAGACGAAGAAAAGAATCAGCAGTAGAGCAAAAGCCTAAAATTGTTTCCTCTCAAGATGCTTATGATTTGTTGAAATCTGTTATGCTTGACTTGCATCATGAGGAGTTTTGGGTGATGATGTTAAACAGAGCTAACAGGCTCATTAGAATGAAAAGAGTCAGTAGTGGTGGAATTTCTGGAACTGTGGCCGATGTTAAAGTTATTTTTAAGGAAGCTTTAGATCATATGGCATCTGGATTAATATTAGCTCATAATCATCCTTCTGGTAATCGAAACCCAAGTGATCAGGATATTCGTTTAACCAGGAAAATGAAAGAAAGTGGGGTATTGTTAGATATCCCAGTACTTGATCACATTATTTTTGCAGAAGACAACTATTACAGCTTTGCTGATGAAGCAATGCTTTAAAATTGAAGCGTAAATTATGGATAATAACCCGGAATTGAACGGTAAATATTTAGGAACAATCACTGAAGATTTTGTTGCCATTTCTGACACATTAAAAGAAGCGTCCTACGCAATTCGGCAGAGAGGCTTTTCTGAGTATCCAATTTTTCCTATATGTAAAACTGAACAGCCTGTTGGACAGGTTTTGATAGGAGCCGGAGAATTAAATCTTACTTGGAATTATTTTATTACGTACTTGGATGAATTTGTGCAGAGAAAAATCATTGACGAAGACAAAGTAGAAGAATTCAAGCAAGCTTATAAAAATCCAGATGAATTCTGCTGTTTGTTTGTAGTTGATACTGATATGACCAGCTTTGTTTATGTACCTTATCCTGAGGATTGATTATCTCTTTTTTCTTGGATAAGCGATAATGCTGTTCTGCTCAAGCTATCGTTCATTTTTCTGATAACTAGGTCCATTTTATCAGCAGTTGATTTTAGTTTTTCTACTAAATAGGTGGGGTCATCATATTTTTTAAACAAAACGGTAAGTCCCATCATGCTGGTTAAAGGCCCACGGAGTTCATGTGAAGTTTGAAATGCATATTCAGTGAAATCATCTAACAATTTTTGCTGAGTAATTTCTAATTTTTTCTTTTCAGTAATGTCGTAGCTAATAGACATAAATTTATAAACTTCTCCCTGATGATTTTTGATTGGGCTTATCACTACATCTACCCAGTAATCTTTAGCTGATTTCGTTTTGTTATTTATATCGGCTCTCCAGATTTCTCCTGCATTAATCTTCGCCCACATTTCGTTCCAGAATTTTGGTTCATGGTACCCCGATTCTAAAATTTCAATGGGTTTTCCAATGAGTTCGGAAGAAGTGTAGCCACTAACTCTGCAAAACTCACTGTTCACTTCCTGAATATGTCCATTTATCCCAGTTATGGATACTGATGCTGCCTTATCTAATGCTTTTTCAAAATTTTCACGCTCTATTTCTGCCATCAATTTCTCATTTATGTTGATAGCATTAACTATTCTGCATTGCTTACCTTTATATAGAGTTGAATGAGAAAAAATATTAACATAAAAATAATTTCCGAATTTATCCTGATGTAGCCATTCGCCACAATCCTGAAACTCATCTTTTACATTCTTTAAAAATGCTTGCAATTTTGGTTTCTCAGAATTAGGCCTTAATTCATCCACAGTAAGATGCTTCATTTCTTCACTAGAGTAGCCATATTGCATGCTTGCCGCCTTATTAGCAAGTAAGATTTTTTGAGAACTAATCTCAAAAATTAACATAGGGTTTGGGTTATTATTAAATAATCGACTGAAATCATTTTTTACTAATTCAATGGATTTCGTTTTCCTTTTAATAAGATAATATAAAAGAAAAGTAGTAAGACCTACATATAAAAAACCCTTCCATTGGCTAAGCTTGTTTAATGATTCTGATTTTAAATCAAACTTAGTAGCCAAAAAGAACAAAAGCTCATCACTCAAGCCAATCCAGACAATTCCTACTGCTAAATATATGATTGGGATTGTCCAGTTTTTTTCTTCAAATTTCATTATTTATTTGGGACAAATGCTAAAAATTCTACTTTATATAGAATCAATGTAGACAGAAATTCATTTTTAATAAACTGTATGTAATGTTATAGTTAAAGCTAAACTATTATCAACTTTTACTTATTTATTTTTTAGGAAGTCGTTTTACAATCTATATTCTATCTTTGTAGCAAATAATATTTGATATGCCAAAACAAGCAAAAAATCCAAAAGATACTTATACCATCATGACCGAATTGGTATTGCCCAATGATACCAATCCTTTAAATAATTTAATGGGAGGTCGGTTGATGCATTGGATGGATATTGTATCTGCAATAGCCGCGCAAAAGCATTGCAATAGAATAGTAGTGACTGCTTCTGTCGATAATATTTCCTTTCAGCATCCCATTGCACTTGGTGATGTAGTCACTTTAGAAGCAAAGGTGACAAGGGCTTTTAGTTCTTCAGTGGAGGTCCACATCGTTGTCAAAGGTGAAAATATACCTTCGGGAAAAAAATATCCTTCCAATTCTGCATTTTTCACTTTCGTAGCGGTGGACCAATCTGGAAGACCTATTGATGTACCAGAGTTAATTCCAGAAACGGAAGAAGAGCAAGAGTTATTTGATGGCGCTTTACGTAGACGACAATTACGATTAGTACTCGGTAAAAGAATGAAGCCCGAAGAAGCGACTGAACTGAAGTCTATTTTTAAATTAGATCAATAATGAAAATTGAACAAGACTACCTGGCTCAAATCTTTGACGGTGATCAGCTTTTTGTATTAAATGAAGGAAAAGATGCCGTGGAATACGAAATTGAAGAAGATAGTTTAATTCACAAAGAAGTTAAAGAGCCTCAGCATAAATTAGAGACTAAAAAGCCTGAACCGAAAAGACCTCAAAAGGAGGTAGTCATACTGGTTAATGAAAATTTAGGAAATCCTGAAAAGGAAACACTTACAAAATTATTAAAGGCCATTAATATAGAAGAAGGCCAATATGAAATTATATATGAGCATCCTGAGCAATTGAAATCCATTCAGCACTTGAAGCTCTTCCTATCTTTTCATAATCAGTACGTACAATCAAAAGAGTACGCTATTATCAAAATCAATAAGGGTAATGCAATTTATGCTCATAACCTTTCTGACCTTAATCAAGATAATTCCAAAAAACTAATGCTTTGGAATTTGCTCAAAACAATAGTTTGATTTTAAAAGTAAATAATCCTTGTCTCGCTGTAGTATTTTAATTAAGTTTATTATGTAAAGTAGATTACATTGTATATTTTTATAACTTATTATTTACAACATGTTCAAGCCACTAGACCCTTTATTACATTCACAGTTAAGGTTAGCTGTCATGAGTTTGATGATGAATTTTGAAGAAGCTGATTTTAATTTTATCAAAGAAAAAACAAATGCTACTTCTGGTAATTTGAGTGTACAAGTTAATAAGTTGAAGGATGCAGGTTATATTAAAGTGAAGAAGAGCTTTAAGGATAATTATCCTCATACCACTTGTAAGATAACTGAGAAAGGAATCAATTCTTTCGAATCATATTTGAATGCATTGAGGTCATACATTAAACCTACAGATTGAAGTGTTAAAATCAAATCTGATCAACTGAATTTTAGATATAATTTACTTTAATATATAAAGTAAATTACAAAATTTTAAAGTCTTCATTTTGAAATTCCTCAAAATTATAATTAGCACCTGTTTATTAGCCTTGAATTAAAGAGAATTGAAATAATTCGTTTTTTTGAATAAATTAGTAATGGTTCTATAAAAATTAGGTGAAATATTTATAGAATTATAGTGCAATAGGTTAATTTCAATTTTTAACATTCGAAAAGTACTGTGATTATTCTATTCAACATTATTCTTTTAAATTATGGCTTAGCTATTGGTGCAGATACCGAGGATTTTGAAAATGTACTTAAAAAGGGTGATTCTTGTTTAGTGGCCGAGAATTATTCCTGTGCAATTCAATTTTACAGGAGGATAGACAATGATTCAACAGAGTTTCAATCTGAAACTCAGCGCTTGGAATTTTATCTGAATTATTCAAATGCATTATTTATTACAGGTGAATATCCTAATTCATTGGTTAGCTATGAAAAGCTAAAAACGATTGCGATTCAAAATCAAAATAAATTTTATGAAGGAAAAGCAAGTTCTGGAATTGCACATTCACTATGGCGCATGACAGATAATGTTGAGGCAATAGAAGAGATTTTGAGTGCTATGGCGATTTTTGAGCAGTTGGGTGAAACAGCTCATTTAATAGAAGCTGCTAATATATTAGCTGGAATTTATGTTAGCATTGAAAAGTATGTAGACGCAAGAGAAATATATCAAAAAATGTTAGATGAGGCAATCCAATCGAATGATTCATTTAGCATCGCTACTAATTATGAATATTTAGGCATAGTAGATTATTATGAAGGAGCTTATAAAAGTGCAATTAATTATTATAAGAAGTCCCTGGCAATAAATGAAAAAGGTGATAATTCATTCAGACTTTCGATTAACCTAGGCAATTTAGCGGAAGCAAAAATGGAATTAGGTGAATATCAAGAAGCTCTTGATTTACTCCATCAAGCAATTAATTTACAAGAAAGGCACCAATACAAATCAGTATTAATTTATAGTTATTATACCATAGGTAAAATTCATACCCGCATTCAATCTTATGATAGTGGGTTGTACTATTATGAAAGGTCACTTCAAATGATGGATGCAACTTCTGAAACTAGAGATCGACAAGATGTTTACAGACTAATTGCAGAGAATTATGCTAAAAAAGGTGCATTTAAAAAAGCTTATGAATTTCATAGATTACATAGTGCTGAAAAAGATTCGCTGACTGCATCTGAAAGAACTCGTGAGTTAGAGGAAATTAAAACGCGCTATGAAGTTGAAAATAAAATAAAGGAGAATGAATATTTAGTACTTCAAAATTCAGAAAAACAGAAAGAACTTTATGCACAACAAGAACTGATTCAATTGCACTATACAATCGGAATATTAATCGTGATGTTCCTGGTTCTCTTACTATTTTTAGCTATTAAGTTATACAGCGTGAGACAAACCCTCATAAACGCCAATAATAGTAAAGACAAACTTTTTGGAATTATTGCTCATGATTTAAAAGGACCAATTGGAAATATTGAAACCATACTCAGCTTAGCCCAAACAGAGAAGGATGAGAGCAGAAAAACTGAATATTTTGAATTTCTAAATAAATCCATTCAAAATTTATCCGCACTTACAAACCAACTGCTCTCGTGGAGATTTAGCCATAAAGGGGATTTTAATTTCAAAATGGAGAAGGTCGCAATTAAAGAAATTTCAGATAGAACTATTGATTTGTTTGATTATCAGCTTGCAGAGAAAAATATTAGAATAATTAATACAATTAAAGATAATCTTTATGTTTCAGCCGACAAGAATGCCTTATTGACCATATTCAGAAATGTAATTTCTAATGCAGTTAAATTCACTTCAAAAGGAGGTGAGATTAAATTGGAAGCTGCACAGAAAAGTAGTTGGATTGAAATTAAAATTCAGGACAATGGTGACGGAATGCCTAAAAGTGTAATTCAAAAAGTATTAGATGGTAAACACATAGTTAGCAGTTCTGGAACTGATAATGAAAAGGGGAGTGGTTTAGGATTCTCCATTGTTTTACAATTTATCAAAAAATTGAAGGGTAATATGGATATCCATAGCGATGAAGGAAAAGGTACCACCGTTATGATCAAATTGAAAAAGATAACTTAAAGTAAATAGCTCATTTGTTTACTTCATCTTTAATCTACTAGAAAATATTTCTAAGTGAAAAAAAGAAGGCTATCTTATGATAAAGTAACCCTCTTTTTACTGTTAATGGTTTCAATTGTTAATTTACTTCAAATTAGAAGGACATGCATAATTAGTCGTAGGAATGTCAGTTTCTGCTATGGCTTTAAATCCACCTGCAACGTCCACTAATTTATGAACCCCTCTTGATTTCATGATTGATGCGGCAATTACAGAGCGATATCCTCCTGCACAATGTACATAATATTCCTGATTTTTATCCAGCTCGTCAAAATTATCATTAATATAGTCTAGCGGGAAGTTTTGAGCCTTTTCGATATGCTCTGATTGAAATTCAGTAGGTTTTCGAACATCTAAAACAGTGAGGTTGCCAGATTTTAATTCAGCAGCAAATTTGGTTGCTGGAATTGATTTTACACTATCCGTTTCTTTTCCTGCTGTTTTCCAGGCACTAATTCCACCTTTCAAATACCCTAATGTGTTGTCATATCCCACTCTTGATAATCGGGTGACGATTTCTTCTTCTCGACCTTCTTCAGCAATAAATACAATCGGTTGTTGTAAGTCAGGAATTAAAGCACCCACCCAAGGGGCGAAACTTCCATCAATCCCAATAAAGATTGAATTTGGAATATGCTCTTTAACAAATTGTGTTTGATGACGCGTATCCAATACTAGCGCCCCCTCATGATTGGCCATGGATTCGAATGCTTCTACATCTAAGCCTACGTTACCTTTCTTTAATATTTGGTCTAAACCTGATGTTTCACCAGATTTATTCAAAGCAACGTTTTGAGCGAAATACTGAGGTGGAGGCAATAATCCATCTGTAACTTCTGCAATGAATTCGGCTTTGGTCATATCCGCTCGAAGCGCATAATTGTTTTTCTTCTGGTTGCCTAGAAGGTCGGAGGTTTCTTTGCTCATATTTTTACCACAAGCAGAGCCAGCACCATGAGCTGGGTAAACCACTACATCATCAGGCAAAGTCATGATTTTATTTCGTAAGCTGTCGAAAAGCATTCCAGCTAAATCTTCTTGTGTAATCTTTCCAGCTTTTTGGGCTAAATCCGGCCTTCCAACATCTCCAATGAACAATGTATCACCACTGAAAATAGCTTTTTCTTTTCCTTTTTTATCGATCAATAAGAAAGTCGAACTCTCTAAAGTATGACCAGGTGTATGCAAAACTTTGATTTTAATTTCTCCTATTTCAAATAGTTCACCGTCCTTGGCTTCATGCATATTGAAATCTGTTTTAGCACCCGGACCAAAAACGATTGTAGCACCCGTTTTTTCGGCTAAGTCCACATGACCTGAAACAAAATCTGCATGAAAGTGAGTTTCAAAAATATATTTGATTTTCGCTCCATGCTTTTCTGCCTTTTCAATATAGGGTGCAGATTCCCTTAGAGGATCTACAATCGCAACCTCTCCATTGCTTTCAATATAATATGCACCTTGTGCTAAACACCCAGTATAAATTTGTTCTATGTTCATATCTCAAAATTAATTTCTTTTTAAACTTTACACAAGTATACGGCATTGCTTAATGCTAAATTGTAACATCGGTTACTTAGTGAATGAGACAGTAGGCACTGAATGTTTTAAGTTGATCATTTAAAAATTTTTGCAATTGTTTTTCCAATTTCGTCAAGTCTTTCAAGCGGCTCAATAAAAGTTGGGTTCTTTAAATCAATCTTTGAGGTATCCGTTATGCCTTCTTGCAATGGGTAAATTAAAATGTAACTAGTATCCTTGAAATATTTGTTCAAATAAGAAGGTATTTTTGCCATTTTGTTTTGGTAAGAGGGTTTGTCTTTTCTGCTTAAGATAATTATTAAATTATCATTCTTTTGAAAGTCTCTGGCAAGAATTAAAAAATCTTCCCAATCATTAAATTCTTCATATTCACATTCAATGGGATGTTGGGATTGAATTTTGTGTATAACTTTTAAGGTGCCTTCTGTTGCGTAGAATAAAAGTTTGGCGCCAGAGTTTCTAGCTATGTTCCAAACCTTTATAATCCAAAAAGGGAAACCAATTTCTTTTTCTGCATTTTGAGGTACAATGATGATATGCCTCTTTATGGTAGCAAAGGGTTGGGCTGGCTTGTAAATCAACGTTGTCGTGCTGCATTTAGTTAAAATCCCTTCAGTAAGATTCCCTAAAAAGGAGTCTGAAATACCTTTTTTAACGTGAAGTCCTAATATTAAATCTGTGATTTTATGTTCTTTGACAACACTGGTTATTCCATTAACGATATTTAGGTCATAGCGTAGTAAGCCTGTTATAGAGTTGTCAGTGGCTGATGCTGTAATTGCTGCTTTACTTAAAATTTTTTGGGCTCTTTTGTCAGCAGAACTTTCCTTGGAATTATTATCAACAATACTTAAAGCAAACAATCCTTTTTTATTTTTCTTC
The DNA here is from genome assembly GCF_035704835.1 of Marivirga sp. Lineage (GTDB taxonomy): Bacteria > Bacteroidota > Bacteroidia > Cytophagales > Cyclobacteriaceae > Marivirga. Next base: position 28,011 of record NZ_DASSWQ010000072.1, read on the forward strand.
GATTTTATTGTTATTCCAAGATTAATTAATTCATCCGTGGTATCAATATTACTGATTGGTATCAATATTTTTTCATCAATCTCCTTTTGATCTTTAGATTCTTCTTCACTTTCAGCTAAAGCAATATTTTTAGCTCCTTTTTGTGCAACAAACGAAGCAATAGTGCAAGTGAATAAAATCATTAAGATCGTTCCGTTCAAAATACTCTCATTTAATAATCTGATTGGTTCACCCGAATCAGTTTGTCCAATAATTATATTATAACCTACTAAAACGGCTGCTAATGTTGCGGCAGCTTGAGCATTGCTCAATCCAAATATTAACCTTCTTTCGTCAACAGAAAACTTAAAGGTTTTTTGTGTGATCCATGCGGCTAAAAATTTTGCAGTGGTGGCTACAATTATCATAACAGCAGCGACTTTAATAGTTTCTAAATCTTTAAAAAATACTTGATAGTCGATTAGCATTCCAACCCCTATCAAAAAGAAAGGAATAAAAATTGCATTCCCAACAAATTCAATTCGGTTCATCAAAGGGGAAGTTTGTGGAATCAATCTGTTGAGTGCAAGTCCAGCCAAAAATGCTCCAATAATTGCTTCAATGCCTGCTAACTCTGCTAAAACAGCACCAAGAAAAACCATAACTAGAACAAAAATGTATTGGGATACATTGTCGTCAAACCGCTTGAAAAACCATCGACCGATAATGGGGAAAATTAACATTACAATTAGACCGAATATGAGAATTGAAATGGATAGTTTAAGCCAAAATTCTGTATTTACTTCTCCTGTGTTCATACCCACAATAACGGCAAGCACCAAAAGAGCTAAAGTATCTGTAATCATTGTTCCGCCTACAGTAATATTGACTGCTTTGTTTTTAGATACTCCCATTTTGCTGATTAATGGGTAGGCAATTAAAGTATGGGAGGCAAACATACTTGCAAGCAAAACAGAAGTTGGTAATGTAAATTCCAATACATAATATCCTGCTATTGTACCCAAAATCATTGGAATAATAAAAGTGAATAAGCCAAAGACTACACTTTTTTTACTGTTCTTTTTAAAGTCGGCCAAGTCAATTTCCAAACCGGCTAGGAACATAATGTAAAGAAGTCCTGCCGTGCCTGAAAGAATGATACTACTATCTCTTTGGATTAGGTTGATTCCATTTGGTCCGATAACTGCACCTGCTATAATCAATCCGAGGAGATGAGGAATTTTTATTTTATTTAGAATGATGGGAGCGAACAGAATGATTACCAATATTAATAGAAATTTCAATACTGGATTTGTCAATGGAAGGGTAGTTTCAAATATATTCAGTAATATCATTTAGATAGTTTTTTTTAAAAAAAAGGTATTTAGATTTTGAGACTTGTGCCAATATCAATTTTAAATCAACTTAAAAAATTAATACAACCCTATATTTCCTCATGAGTATTACAGTGGCAATGTTATTTTTTATCCTTTTGCCCAATAAATTTGGAAATCAGAAAGTAAAACCCCTTTGCTATTTGAGAGCAAAGCTTTTTATGTGTAAAATGATAATGTAAAAAATACTACCCGTATTGTCAGTTTCTAAAGAATCTCTATATAATTTCTCCTTTGCTCTATTTTTCCTTCTTTTTCTAATTTCTTTAAAAGTCTGGAGATGACCACTCGTGAGGTACTTAGTTCATTAGCAATTTCCTGATGCGTTTTTTTAATTTCATATGATCCACTAGAAACTTTCTTGTCGAGCAAATAATTATAAAGTCTTTCTTCAAGCTTCATAAACACCATGCTATCTATTGTATGCAATAATTCATCAAATCTCGTTTGGTAAGCATTAAAAACAAATCTTCTGAAACTGTGGTATTTAGTAATCCAACTGTCCAAATTAGAAACCGGCATCATCCATAGTTCAGAGTCCTCTTCTGCTACTACGTGAAAAGAACTTCTCCTTCCTTCCAAACAACATGTAACGGACATAGCACATGTTTCACCCCCTTCCAAATAATAGAGGAAAACTTCATTTCCATTGTCATCATTTCTCATTACCCTCAAAACTCCAGATATTACGAGAGGCATTTCTTGAGCGTGATCATCATGATGGATGACGGTTTGTCCGGCTTTTGATTTTTTCATTCTGCCGCTTTTGATGATTTCATCTTTCAACTCAGGTTCAAACGGAGATTTTTCTAGCACCTCTGTTACCTTATCGTTCATTATAAGGTTCATAATTTTATTTATTTAATAATTTCTTTCCATTTTTCAGATTCTGCAAACTCTTTAATAGTTTGATTTCTCTTTTTGAGTAATTCAGTCATATATTTTTTTAACAGCATTTTATCCACCAACCTTCCTATTATTCCAAAAGGAGATTCATAGTCAAAATAATCAGTCATTTCTGTCCTGTTTCCTGAAGCTATGAAATGATGTTCATGTTTAAATTTTGTAAAAGCACCACTAACCATTTCATCCGTAAAATAATTTGGGCGCTCAAACTCCGTAATTTCTGTTCTGAGTTTTTGGTAAAACCCAAAATGCTTAGCCCTCCAGGTAACACTTTCACCCATTTCAATCAAACCTTCTGTTCTTCCCGCAATTGCTTTTTCATTGGTATGCTGGGTAGAAATTTTATGTAAATCAATACTTCTTGAAAGGTCGAAAACAATGTTTCTCTCTGCTTGTATGGTAGTTGAAAGTTTAATTTGAGGCATCTCTTATTTTGTATCACAACAATTTTCTAAACAATTCAATAAATGCTCAATTTCTTTTTTAGCAGAAGAGTAGTAAATCTTTCGACCTGCTCTCCGCGAACTCAAAATCCCAGTTTCTTTTAAGGCTGACAAATGATGGGATAGTAAAGACTGTTCACAGTTTTTCAAATTTTCACAAATTTCATTTACTGTCAGTTCTCCGTTAATAATTAGTAGCTGCACAATCCGTAATCTGTTTTGATTGGCAACTGCTTTCAAAACTTTTGCCATGGCAGCTAATTTTTTATCGGACTTTTGAACTTCCATCACTTTCATATCGTAATATATGAAAAAATGTTTATATATTAATTTGTAGATTTTAATAATTCCTTAAGGGAATAGAACTTATGTCTGATAAAGTTGAATCTGGTATCGTCAAAAAAACATTTCCTATAACTGGTATGAGCTGTGCAGCTTGTGCCAGCAGTGTAGGCGCTACCTTGAAAAGCACTAAGGGTGTTCAAGATGCTGATGTGAATTTTGCCACTCATACTGCCTGGGCAACTTTTAATCCTGATGAAGTTTCCCTCGAGGATTTAAAAATGGCTTTGCAGGGCGTTGGTTACGATGCCATTATTGAAGAAGAAAATGTAGCTGAAAAGCAAGAAGAGGCTCAGATGGCTCAGTTCTTAAAGATTAGAAAAAGCTTAATTGGCTCAGCTATTCTTTCCATTCCCGTCTTTATCATCGGTATGTTTTTTATGGATTGGGAAGTTGGCCACTACATATCACTTCCCTTATCGGCTATAGTTCTATTCTATTTTGGAGGGCATTTTTTCACGGGTGCCTGGAAACAAGCTAATAACGGTAAAGCCAATATGGATACTCTGGTGGCTTTAAGTACTGGAATTGCTTTTTTATTGAGCGTTTTCAATACTTTCTATCCGGAATTTTGGCTGCAAAGAGGTTTGGAAGCTCATGTATATTACGAAGCAGCGGTGGTTATCATCACCTTCATTTCTTTGGGGAAATACCTGGAAGAAAAAGCTAAAACCAATACTTCCTCTGCCTTAAAAAAATTGATAGGCTTGCAACCGAAAACTCTAATCGTTTTAGTAAACGGAAAAGAAGAGGAAATTCCTATCAACGCGGTTAAAGAAGGATTTGAAATTTTGGTTAAACCAGGAGATAAAATCCCGGTAGATGGTCTGGTAGTTAGCGGTGATTCATATGTAAACGAAAGCATGATAACCGGTGAACCTGTGCCCGTTCAAAAAATTGAAGGAACAAAAGTATTTGCAGGCACCATCAATCAAAAAGGAAGTTTTTCTTTCAAAGCAGAAAAGGTAGGTGGAGACACCTTATTGGCATCTATAATCGAAAGAGTAAAAGAAGCACAAGGAAGTAAAGCACCTGTTCAAAAACTGGTCGATAAAATTGCCGGAATATTTGTGCCTGTCGTTATCGGAATTGCCATTTTGACTTTCATTTTATGGCAAATTTTTGGTGACGATAATGCATTGACACAAGGCATGCTATCGGCCATAACTGTTTTGGTTATTGCCTGTCCATGTGCTTTAGGTTTAGCGACTCCAACCGCCATTATGGTGGGTGTAGGAAAAGGAGCAGAAAACAATATGCTGATTCGTGATGCAGAAAGTCTGGAAAAAGCCTATCAGGCAGATACCATTATCTTAGATAAAACGGGAACCATTACCGAGGGACAGCCATCTGTGGTGAATCAACACTGGCTTTTAGAAGATGATAAGCTGAAATCAATTCTTTGTGAAATAGAAGCCAAAAGTGAGCATCCTTTAGCCGATGCTGTTTTAAATAAATTTAAATCTGATAATTTATCAGATGTGCAAATTGATTCCTTTGAAAGCATTACGGGCAGGGGAGTAAAAGCTAAATCGGAAGAGCTTAATTATTTTGTAGGAAATATCGCTTTAATTAGAGCGCAAAGAATAGTAGTTGAAGCTGAGATGTTGAAAGTTGCAGATGAGTGGGAAACTGATGGACAAACGGTGATTTATTTTGCTGATGAACATCATATTCTGGCTATTTTAGGTATAGCAGACAAAATTAAAGAATTTGCAGAAATCAGTATTCTACAATTGCAAGATAGAGGAATGGAAGTTTATATGCTGACAGGAGATGCTGAAAAAACGGCTATGGCGGTAGCAAATGCTGTCGGAATAAAGCATGTGAAAGCTAACTTAATGCCTGCTGATAAATCCAATTTTGTAAAAGAATTGCAAGCCAAAGGAAAAGTCGTGGCGATGGTGGGAGATGGAATAAACGATTCCGAGGCATTGGCTCAGGCCGATGTTAGTATTGCCATGGGCAAAGGTTCTGATATTGCGATTGATGTCGCAAAAATGACTTTAATAGGTTCTGATTTGCAGAATTTGCCTAAAGCCTTTCACTTATCCCAGTTAACGATTAGAGGGATAAAACAAAACCTGTTCTGGGCATTTATTTACAATATTATCGGAATTCCATTAGCCGCTGGATTGCTTTATCCTTTCACAGGATTTTTACTTAACCCTATGATAGCTGGAGCCGCAATGGCCTTTAGCTCAGTTTCGGTTGTGTTGAATAGCTTGAGACTGAAAAGCATGAAATTGTAAGTTTTTCAAAAGATATTTCTAAATAAGCGAATCAGTAGCGAAACAATTAAGCTAGCCAGCAGCATAGTGGTAAATGGAAAATAGAATCTAAAATTATCTCTTTCAATTCTGAAGTTGCCTGGTAAATTGCCTATCCACTGCAATTTGTCATGAAAAAAATAAATAATGATGCCTGCCAACAGCACAAAGACACCAATGATGATTAAACATTTACCTAATGAGTTGTTCATCTTCTGCAAAATAAAATTTTAATAGGCTTTTTTTAATTAGAACGAGTTTATGAGCGTAGGTTTAAAGTAATTTGGTTTCATTTAACATTGTTTAGCTAATATTAGAATAAATTTATCTAATCAATACCTGACAAATAACTGTCAAATTCCCTTCTTTATCGAAAAAATTGGATAAATGAATTATTAGAATGAATTTTTCTAATAATTACACTTATATTTGGATAAATATTTAAAATGAAGAAAGATGAAAAATATTAAAAAATTATTAGTTTACCCATTGGCATTTGTATTGTTTTTTGGTTTAACGGCAAATGAATGCCTTGATGCGGTGGAGAATATCGCAGTTGATGTGCCAACAGAATTTGAGGAAACCTTTACTATTCAAGTTCCTGAAGCGGGCGTTTATACTTATCCTCATGAGATTGATTTAAATTCTCCAGAGGTTCAAGAATATAGAGATAGATTAGAATCATTTGAAGTTTCAGCAATTAGTTTTGAAGTAACGGATAATATCGCAACGGGAAGTAGTTTGTCTAAAGATACAAAGATGGTATTTTCGCAGGCAAGAACACTACCTTTCCCAGGAACAATTGAACTAAAAGAGAAGTTAGAAAGTTTAACCTTAAATGGACTAGAGGTACTCAAAGAGTATTTGGAAGATACTGTAGTAAAGCCTGCAGATGCATCAAATGGAATGATTAACTTGGAACTTGTTGGTGAGGCGGTTGATGGACCAATCGATATAACAGTTACTATGACTATTAATGGAACCTTAAAGGCTTCAGCAAACTAATTAGCTATAAAATTATTGTTTAAAACCTGTTTTCAAGCTGAGAGCAGGTTTTTTTATGCCTACTTATTTCTAAAAACATTATCACAAATAATTGCTGTAGCCACTGCGGCATTTATTTTAGCACTTAAGTCCCCCGTTTGAGTGTTTTCACCCAAATTTTAGCGCTGAAACCCCCTTGAAGTATCATGAAAACTTGAGGTGAAAACACGTTCAACGGGAGGAGTTGTAATAATTTCGGTTTTTAAGCGGTCTTAAATGGTTTAGCGCTTTCTATTTAATTAAATACTAATATCAACAGATGGAGTGTTCATTCTAGCTATGTGCAACTAAGCAACAATCAACTGTCTAGTCCCTCAGTTCATCGAAAAAATTGTATAAATATTCGATTTGAAAGAAATATTTTAATATTTATGTCTATTTTTGAATTATCATATTTAAAGAAGGAGATTATGAACACATTTAAAAATTTATTGATTTATTCAGCGTCAATTGCCGCGTTGTTTAGTTTAACTGCAATTTCTTGCGAAGATTTATCAGAAGAAATTACTGTTGATGTCCCAACTGATTTATCGAAAACTTTTCGAGTATCAAGTACAGAAACTGGTGCTTTTGTAATTGTAGAACAAGTTGATGTAGCATCTGATGAGATTAAGGAAAGACGTGAGCAGATGAAGGATTTCACGGTTGATTCTTTTGATTTTTCAGTGGTTGATAATTTAGCAGAAGGTAGTGCTATTCCTACTGATTTACAGCTTCAATTTGATGCTGGTGAGACCAGAGTGTCAACTGGAGCTGGGGTTCTTAGTGGTTCAACATTTGAAGAACAATTAAATTCTCTTGACCCAGAGTATGTTACCCAATTGAAACAAGTAGTTGAGATATATGTACTTGATGATGGTTCTTTATTGAATATCACTCTTAGAGGAGATGCAGGTGCTCCAATAGATTATACAATTACTTTTACTATGAAAGCCACTATTGAAGCTAGCGCTCAATAAAAATTTATAAAAATAATCTGAACCTGTTTGCCTCCAGCAAGCAGGTTTTTTTGTGTCTAAAAATTAACAATTTCTAAAAACATTATCACAAATAATAGCCGTAGCCATTGCAGCATTCAAGGATTCTGCATGGCCAATTTTAGGGATTGTTACACTTTCGGTGATCAATGAAATAAGCTCCTGATGAATCCCGTGCGATTCATTTCCAATCACTAAAAGTCCAGTATCTTCAAAATTAACTTGGTGCACATTTTTTCCCTCCAGCAAAGCACCGTAAATTTTTCGGTGTTTGTTTTTGGATAAGAATTCTTTCAAATCTCTTCGATATAAATGAGTCCTGAAAATAGAACCCATCGAGGCACTGATTACTTTTGGGTTATAAAATTCCGCTGTGGTTTCAGAGCAAATAATATTTTGGATACCGTACCAGTCAGCTAATCGAATGATGGTACCTAAGTTTCCTGGGTCACGAATATCGTCTAAAACCAAATCAAAACCTTTAGCTTTGTATTCAGTAACTTCCATTTCATGAACCACAGCAAGCGCTTCAGTATTGGTCTGAAAAGAACCTAAAGTGCTTAATTCTTTTTCTTTTACAATAATTGGCTCAACTGCCAGGGTGAAATTTTCTTTTTTTACCTTACTTAAAAATGCTTCGCTTACAATTAAAGTCTCGATTTTATAGGGAGAATTTAATAATTCAAGGGTATTTTTGGCTCCTTCAACTATAAATAGTCCTTCTTTTTGACGGAATTTCTTTAATTGGAGAGATTTGATGAACTTTGTATTATTCTTAGTAAGCATTATTCGATAGCACTGAAATTGGTTGTAAAATTAATAAAATCTTTTTTACTGGTCAGCATCATCTTTTTCACTTCTTGTGTGGGCACAAGTTATTTGAAAAATGATGAAAAGCTGTTATACAAACAGAAAATTAAAGGTAATGAAAATATCTCTGCTGATAGATTAGAATCGCTTTACACTCAAAAAGCTAATAGAAGAATTTTACTGCTCCCCATTTCGCCATATGTAGCATTTTATGAAATTGGTCAAAATTATTACGATAAAGACGAGATTGAACAAAAAAGAGAAAGAGTTCTTGAAGAATATAATCAACGAATAGAAAATGCCAGAAAGGCCGATAAGTTTGGTAAAGCAACTCGTTTAGAGCGAAAACTCAATAAAAAAACAGAGAAACTCACCACCAAATTAGAAGATGGTAATTTATTGATGAGATGGGGAGAGCCACTGGCTATTTATGATTCGGCTTCCACTCAGAAAACCAAAAATCAAATTAAGCTTTTCTTGGAGTCAAAAGGTTTTTTTGATGCAAAAGTAGCAACCAACATAAACTTCAAGGGCAGAAAGGATCGAAGAGTTGTAGTCAATTATGAAATTGAGGAAGGAAAAGCCTACATAATTGATAGTGTTTTTTATGATTCAGGAAATGATAAAGTAATATCGAGTGTTTTAATTGGTGCCAGGAGAAGAAGTTTGATTAAAGCTGGTGATAAATACGACCAAAGTAAACTGACTGAAGAAAGGGAACGGATTGAAAGAATAATGAAGAATAGCGGCTATTACGCTTTTTCTAGGCAATTTGTAGAATTCAATGTTTACAGAAATCCAGATACAACTGCAATTGCAATAGAAATCTTAATTAATAAACCCTTAGACGCTGAAAAGCATAAAAGGTATAAGTTAGATAAGGTGAATTTCACCACTGATGTCAATACCCAATTAAGTGGTACAAATCGATTAACTGAGCAATACAACGCCATTAATTATTCTTATTATAATTATTCTTACAAAAAGAAAATTCTGGATCAAAGAGTCTTTTTACGGCCAGGTGAATTTTACAGTCTGGAAAAAACACTGGATACGCAGCGACAGTTAGCTAATTTGGATATGTTCCGCTTTGTAAATATAAAGTACGATACTGCTGGAGGTAATTTTGTGGCCAATATATTTACAAGTCCGCTAGAGAAATATCAGCTAAGCAACGAAGTGGGCGTAAATGTTAATGTAGCTTTTGGTTTACCTGGCCCTTTTTATAATGTATCATTAAAAAATAGAAATCCATTTGGTGGCGTGGAAATCATGGAACTATCTGGTCGATTTGGATTTGAGGGGGTGGCTAATTTAGCAGATCAAACGGACGTTACCACAGCCACTGAGGCGCGAGCAAATTTATCGTTTACTTTTCCACACTTTTTATTTCCTTTTGGAATTCAACTGAAATCTAAATTTGCATTATTAAACCCTAAAACTAAAACAGGTTTAGGGTTCAATTATACCGATCGTCCTGAATATGAAAGGAGTAATTTAAATGGTTCTTTTGGGTACTCATGGCAGAATAAAAAAAGATGGATGTTCGATTTGACAGTTGCTGATGTCAACTTTATTGATTCTGAATTACAAAAAGAATTTAGGGATGCATTGGAGGAGCGGACCAGATTTGGAAATCAGTTGAGAAGATCATTCCAGCCTTCATTTGTTTCCAGTAGCTCAATTAATATTTCTAAAAATTTTAATAATTATGGACAAGCCAAAAGTCAGGCTAGTTACATTAAATTCTTTGTTGAAACAGGTGGGACGCTGTTAAATATCAAAGGCATTCGTGAAAATATTAATGAAGATTCCTTATCCTATTTTCAATTTTTGAAAGCCTCAATTGATTATAGAACTTATATTCCTTACGGTAAAGAAAGTACATTTGCTTACAGATTTCATGTAGGAGTTGCAAAACCTTATGGTGATATTTCTCAAGATATTTTGCCCTATGAAAAATATTATTTTGCAGGAGGAAGTAATAGCATAAGAGCCTGGGCACCAAGAAGATTGGGTCCTGGTAGTTATGTTAATACAGATGAAGAAGGAAATTTCACCTATAATCTTGAACAACCCGGTGAAATTATCTTTGAAACTAGTGTAGAAGTTAGAAGAAACCTGATTAACTTTTTAGATGGAGCGCTTTTTATTGATGCAGGAAACGTTTGGTATTTTTCAGAAAATCAGAATCCGGGAAGCAATTTTGAGCTTGATAAATTTTATAAACAGATAGCAATTGGTACGGGATTCGGCCTCCGAATTGATTTTTCGTTCCTTATTCTTCGCTTTGATTTCGCTTTTAAAGTATATGATCCTGCGAGATCACCAGGAGAACGCTGGACTATCAATGAATGGAATTTAGGAACTCGCCAAAATTATGGGCCAGCATTAAATATTGGTATTGGCTATCCATTCTGATTTTTCTTTTTTCGAAAAATATTTTTAATGTCTTCGAAAGATTCTTCAAAGCTATTAGCGATATCTTTGAATACCTCTTTATTATCACTTGTAAAGTCATTAAAATCCTTTTCAAGAGATTCTTTGTTGCGTTTTAGTTCCTGTAGCCTTTCTTTTAATTCTAGCTTTTCGGAAATATCGCTTCTACTGATTTCAGAAAACAAATCATCAATTTTTTTTCCTGCTTTACTAAAAAATTCTTCAGCCTTTCCTCTTTTTTGCTCCATATATAAAAAATAATGAGTTAGTTCAAAGTTAACAATTTCAAATTATAAATACATTTTACTAAATGTTATCTTTTACTTACTATCTTGATTATGTCTTTGCTCTTTCAAAAACTTTTCAGGAGTTCTTTTCTTATACCATTGCATGAATCCAAAGCTAAGGAAAAAACCAGAGCCAGCACCTTCCATGACGATGATAAAAGAAATTAAAAAGGCATTAAGGTAATTACCAAATGGTTCTACATTTTTTATTTCTTCCAAAAATGCAGGATTAGATAAAAGAAAAATAAATATAAAAATAGCAAATGCCAAGGATGAGCTTACTGCCGTAAACATTCCCGTACCTATTCCCTTGAAATAGTCAAAGTCTTTATTTTTCTTTTTGATAGATTTTATGGAATAGAACACGCCCGCGCCCATGATGATGATATTTAAGGCGCGAAGTTCCAAATTATGATCTAATCCTGCTGCTTGCATTATGAGAAAGTAAGCAACTAATCCTACAAAAACTAGTAGTCCTCCTATAAGTCCGTTATATTCAATTGAATCTTTCTTCATCGCTTTTTATGATTGTTTATTTAGTTAACACGACCAAATGCAATTTGTTGTTACTAATTGAGAATCAATCCATTTTGAATTATGATTGAGTGTAATTCAGTATTTCAACAAATTATCCGTGAAAATCTTTACGTATCCTTTATATTTGCATTCAAAGAAAAGGAGCAAGTCAGTTATGTTAAAGAAAGCACTGAAAATAAATATAATATTCTTAATTATTATTGGATTCTTAATGTCAGCCTGCGTAAATAATGGCGGTAGAAAATCAATGCCAAAAAGAAAGCCATTACCTTGTCCTGTAAAAGATTGCTAGCATGAGAAAAATAGTTATTGCCATAGATGGATATTCTGCTTGTGGAAAAAGCAGTACTGCAAAAGAAGTCGCAAGCCAGCTTGGCTATAGTTATATTGACTCCGGTGCTATGTATCGTGCAGTTACCTTATATTTTCATCAAAATTATGTGACGTTAGATAATCCCAAGGAAATTAACAAAGCGATAGATAATATGACTATTTCCTTCATTTTTAATGAAAGAAAAGTGGCAAGCGAAACTTATTTGAATGGATTGAATGTTGAAGAGGAGATCCGTAAAATGTATATTTCAAATCAAGTGAGCCAAGTAAGCGCTATACCTGAAGTGCGAAAAAACATGGTAAGTCAGCAGCGAAAATTAGGAAAGAAAAAAGGTGTGGTAATGGATGGCAGAGACATTGGCTCCAATGTTTTTCCAGATGCGGAACTGAAAGTATTTATGAGAGCTAACTTACAAGTAAGAGCAGAAAGAAGGCAGGCAGAATTATTGGAAAAAGGACAGCTCGTTCCTATACCTGAAATAGAAGAAAACTTATTATCGCGGGACAAAATGGATTCGGAAAGAAAAGAAAATCCGTTAGTAATTCCGAAAGATGCGTATATATTAGATACCAGCGAGTTAACGTTGCCTGAGCAGGTAGATTATGTACTTCAGCTGGCAACCGAAAAAATGATTAAACATGATGTCTAAACTTAATGTAACTATAGACCAAGATTCTGGATATTGTTTTGGCGTAGAATATGCCATTAGAATGGCAGAAGATGCAATGGAAGATGCTGGACAATTGTATTGTTTGGGAGACATTGTCCACAACGACATGGAGGTTAAAAGACTTTTTGATAAAGGGTTAAGAGTTATTAATTATGATGATTTAAAAAATCTTCGTGACTGCAAGGTGCTCATAAGAGCTCATGGCGAACCTCCAGAGACCTACAGAATTGCAATGCAAAATAATATCGAATTGATTGATGCAAGTTGCCCTGTAGTTTTAAAGTTGCAAAACAGAGTGAAAAATGCTCATGATAAAATGTGCACTGACAAAGGACAAATAGTGATTTATGGTAAAAAAGGTCATGCGGAAGTAACGGGGCTCGATGGTCAAACAAATGGAAGCGCCATCATTGTTATGGATGAATCTGATCTAGACAAAATTGATTTCACAAGACCAGTAACTTTATTTAGTCAAACCACAAAAAGTACTACTGGCTTCTATGCTATCAAAGAAAAAATTGAAAATAAAATAAAAGAAGCGAAGGCAAGCAATGATAACCTCAATGCTAATGATAGTATTTGCAGACAGGTATCAAATAGAGAGCCTAAGTTAAAAATCTTTTCAAATCAGCATGATGTAGTGTTATTTGTGAGTGGAAAGAAAAGTTCTAATGGAAAAGCACTTTATCAGGTATGTAAATCACAAAATCCAAATAGCTACTTTGTAGAAAATGAAGAGGAATTAGAAATGAGTTGGTTTGAAGGAAAAGAAACAGTAGGCATTTGTGGGGCAACATCCACTCCAATGTGGTTAATGGAGAAGATTAAAAATTTTGTAGAAAATACAGAACAGGAAAGCCTATTGAGTTGTTAACACCAAAGTTCAATTTCAATTTAGAGAAGTATTGTTTTATTATATTAAAAGATTTTTTTTAGCGAAATAATTCTTAATTTTGCCTCAATTTCAAATAAGGGTTCATTGTTAACAAAAGACATGTCTCATACCATTAAACTAAAAAAAGGTTTTGATATTAACTTAGCAGGAAAAGCTGAGCTAAAAATATCAAATGCACCTAGTCCAGAAACATTCGCAATAAAACCAACTGATTTCCCGGCAATTACTAGGCCTAAGTTATTAGTAGAAGAGGGCGATACTGTAAAAGCAGGAACACCGCTCATCTACGATAAAATGTCGCCGGATGTATACTATTGCTCTCCTGTAAGCGGAGAAGTGGCCGAGATCAAAAGAGGTGATAAACGAAAATTATTAGAATTAAGAATTTTAGCGGATAAGGAAGTTTCATTCGAAGATTTCGGTAAACTTTCTAAATCGGATATCAAGTCATTAGAAGCTGGAAAAGCTAAAGAAACAATGATGAAAAGTGGTGTTTGGCCAAATATCATCCAAAGACCATACGGTATTGTTGCCAATCCAGAAGATTCACCAAAAGCCATTTTTATTTCTGCTTTTGACACACATCCTTTGGCTCCTGATTATAATTTCATCTATAAAGAAGAAGGAGAAGCTTTTGCAGCAGGTTTAGAAATATTGAAAAAATTAACAGAAGGAAAAGTACATGTCAATATTTCTGATGATAAAGAAATGTTAAAGATGTTTAGCCAGGCTGAAGGTGTTCAAATCAACAAATTTTCAGGTAAGCATCCATCAGGAAATGTAGGAGTACAAATTCACCATATTGATCCTATTAACAAAGGAGATATCGCTTGGACTGTTAAACCTTATGGAGTTATCCAAATTGGAAAGCTTTTCTTAACAGGAAAATATGATGCTTCCAAGAAAGTAGCATTAACTGGTTCTGAAGTTAAAGAACCACAGTATTACCAGACTTACGTGGGTGCTTCCATTAAAAACATCATTAAGGATAATATTTCTGGGGATCATGTAAGATATATTTCAGGAAATCCTTTAACTGGGGAACGAATAGAAGCTGATGGTTATTTAGGATATTACGATGAGCAAATTACGGTAGTTCCTGAAGGAGATTTTGAAGAATTGCTTGGTTGGATTAAACCGACTACCTCAAAATTGAGTTTCCATAGAGCTTTTGGTTTACTGTCTTTCCTTAATAAGGACAAGGAATATGTGTTAAATACCAATACAAATGGTGAAGAAAGAGCTTTTGTGATGACTGGAGAGTTTGAGAAAGTTCTTCCAATGGACATTTTGCCTAACTTTTTATTCAAAGCCATTATGGCAGAGGATTATGACGAAATGGAAGCGTTAGGCATTTTCGAATTAATAGAAGAAGATGTTGCTTTGTGTGAATTTATTGATGCATCTAAGCATGAGCTTCAGGGCATCTTACGAAAAGGCATTAATTTAATGATAAATGGATAAACGGTGATTAATCCTTCGGGATTAATATCTATTAATATAATCATACTATAATATATGAATCCAATACAAAAATTCTTCGATAAAGTTGAGCCTCTTTTTGAGAAAGGGGGGAAATACGAGAAGTACCACACATTGTACGAAGGTCACCGAACTATACTTTTCAGACCAAAGTTAGTTACTGGTAAAAAAGGAGCACAAATTAAGGATGCTAATGATTTAAAGAGAACCATGATTACGGTGGTAATCGCTATGATTCCTTGTTTATTGTTTGGAATTTGGAACATCGGACACCTGCATTACTTAGCAATTGGTGAAACAGCAACTTTTATTCAAAAAATTGGTATAGGGGCTATTCAGGCAATTCCTATCGTTATTGTTTCTTATGCGGTCGGGTTAGGTACTGAGTTTACAATCTGTGTGATTCGTAATCACCCAATCAATGAAGGCTACTTGGTAACGGGGATGTTGATTGCATTGATTATGCCGCCAAATATTCCATTATGGCAAGTTGCTTTGGCAACGGTTTTTGCTGTAATAATTGCAAAAGAGGTTTTTGGTGGAACTGGGATGAACGTATTAAACGTGGCATTAACTGCCAGAGCATTTTTATATTTTGCTTATCCTACTGATATTTCAGGAGAAGTATGGACTTATCTAGGTAATGCAACTCCAGTAGATGGATATTCTGGTGCTACAGCTTTAGCGGTTGCTTATGATACTGCATTAAATGGAACAGGAAGCGTTTTGAGTTCATTCTCTAATTATTGGGCTGAAGGTATGTATACATTCAAAAACATGTTTTTAGGTGCTATACCTGGTTCTATAGGCGAAACTTCAACTTTAATGATTCTTTTAGGAGCTGCAATCCTAATCATAACAGGAGTTGGAAGTTGGAAAATTATTTTTAGTGTTTTTGCAGGAGCTTGGTTGATGGGATTAGGATTTAATGCTATAGGAGTAAATGCTTTTATGGAAATGCCTGCTCATTATCATTTAGTGATTGGTGGATTAGCGTTTGGCGCGGTGTTTATGGCAACGGATCCAGTATCTGCTGCACATACCGAAACAGGTAAATGGATTTATGGACTTTTAATTGGTGTATTAACAGTAATCATAAGAGTTGTAAACCCAGCTTATCCAGAAGGAATCATGCTAGCCATTCTTTTAATGAATGTGTTTGCTCCACTAATCGATCATTATGTTGTTGAATCAAATAAAAATAGGAGGTTAAAACGTGCGACAGTCTAATTATTATGTAATACTATTTTCCGTTATACTCACAGTAGTATTGGGCGGATTATTGGCAGCGACATCTGAAGGCTTAGGGCCTATCCAAAAGAAATCTGTAGAATTAGATACTAAAAAACAGATATTGGGAGCAGTCATTGAAGTAACACCTGAAATGGATGTACTAGAAACTTACGAAAAAGCTATAAAATCAGAGGTTGTTGATTATAATGGAAATATTGTAACAGAAAATGAAAAGGGTGAAAAAATTATTGCGGAAGATGTAAATGTGGAGAAACAATTTGATAAAGCCCCTGAAGAACGACTTTATCCTGTTTTTAAATTTTTTGGTAAAGATGGAGGAGATGAAGTTGTTTCTTACATTCTCCCTGTTTATGGAAATGGTTTATGGGATAATATCTGGGGATATATTGCATTAGACACAGAAGGTGAAACCATAAAGGGAGCTGTTTTTGCTCATGCTGGTGAAACACCGGGATTGGGTGCAAGAATAACAGAAGAAGAAGTACAAGCTAGATTTGAAGGTAAAGAACTTTACAACGACCAAGGGGAATTAGTGTCAGTTAAAATGCTTAAAGGTGAAAATAATCCTGAAAGTAAACTGGATGAACATCATGTGGACGGAATGTCTGGAGCTACAATCACAGGTAATGGTCTTAATGCGATGTTGGAAAACTATTTTAAGTATTACCAATCTTATTTTAACAAAAAAGGTACTACTGCCACTTTATAATTTAAAGAATTTAAAGATATGAGTACAGAAACTGTAGATAAACCGATAAAAAAAGAATCGGAGCCTCTTTTATCAAAAAGAAGAAAGAGTATAGTGACCGATCCATTGAGTGATGACAATCCAATTACCATTCAGGTATTGGGAATTTGTTCTGCTCTTGCCGTAACTACTCAGATGAAACCAACTATGGTAATGTCTATTGCCGTAATTTTCGTTGTTGTGTTTTCCAATCTCTCAATATCATTGATGAGGAAATTAATACCAGGTCGTGTTCGAATAATTGTACAATTAGCAGTTATTGCCACACTTGTAACTTTAGTAAGTGAAGTGCTCAAAGCTTTTGCTTATGATATGTATAAAGAACTAAGCGTTTTTGTAGGTTTGATTATTACGAACTGTATCGTGATGGGTAGACTAGAGGCTTATGCCATGGGAAATAAGATATACGATTCTGTTTTAGACGGACTAGGAAACGGTTTGGGTTATGCATGGATAATTTTGGCAGTAGCTTTTTTTAGAGAGCTATTAGGTTCAGGTTCAATATTTGGATATGAAGTTTTTGAAGCTATTGGTTTCTCTGCTGATGGCTGGGTTGGTATGGATTACCAAGCTAACGGTATTATGGTAACTCCAGTGGGTGCCTTTTTTATTCTTGGTTTAATAATATGGGTTCAACGAACCAAAACAGGTTACATTGAAAATTAATCGCTAAAATATATATAATATGGATTTAGTTAATTTAGGAATAAAAGCAATTTTTATTGAGAACATGGTTTTCGCCTATTTTTTGGGTATGTGTTCATTTTTGGCGGTTTCTAAAAAAGTGAGTACTGCTTTCGGTTTAGGATTAGCAGTAGTTTTCGTTTTGACTATCACTGTACCAACTAACTGGTTATTAGGTGAATTTATATTGAAAGAGGGTGCTCTTTCATGGTTAAGCAAAGACTTAGCTACTGTCGATTTAAGTTTTTTAAGCTTTATCATGTATATAGCTGTTATTGCTTCGATGGTGCAATTAGTAGAAATGGTTATTGAAAAAACTTCACCAGCTTTGTATGGCTCTTTGGGTATTTTTCTTCCATTAATCGCGGTGAACTGCGCTATCTTAGGTTCTTCTTTATTTATGGACCAAAGAGATTATAATTTAGCAGAATCTGCTGTTTATGGATTTTCCTCAGGAATTGGATGGTTCTTAGCAATTATTGCCCTAGCAGCTATTCGCGAAAGATTAAAATATTCAAATGTCCCTGATGGATTGAAAGGACTAGGTATTACAATGCTCATTACTGGTTTAATGGGGATTGCATTTATGTCTTTCATGGGTATTTCTATTTAAAATAAGACAGACAAGATATTTTAAAGCCTTGATGGACTGCATCAAGGCTTTTTTCGTTAGAAAATTATTAACATTTTTAAATTAGAACATGCGACAAAAAATATTCACTAAAATTGCAAGTTATTTTTTCAGGGGCTTGTTATTTGTAGCTCCTATTGCTTTTACGCTTTTAGTAATTCAAGCTGTTTTTAATTGGGTTGATGGATTACTTCCTGTAGATATTCCAGGTCTTGGAATTTTAATTTTGGTCTCAGCAATTATTGGTGTGGGCTATTTAGGTAGTACTTATTTCATGAGGCCCTTTTTTGAATTATTTGAACAAATCATAACAAAGATACCGCTATTAAGCTTGATTTATAATTCCATCAAAGATTTGGTTGGAGCTTTTGTGGGTGACAAAAAGAAATTTAATGAGCCCGTAATGGTACAATTTGATGAAGCTGGTAAAATATTTAAGCCAGGTTTTATAACTCGAAGTGACTTAGCCAAAGTAAATATGGCAGGCTTTTGTTCTGTATATATGCCTCATTCTTATAACTTCTCAGGTAATATCATGGTAGTAAGAAATGAATTGGTTCACATATGGGATGTGAATAGTACTGATGCTATGAAGTTTATTGTTTCTGGAGGAGTGAGTGGTATAGAAGAAATGTAATAAATAAGAAGTATTTGGACATTATGAAAGTCCTAAATATCAATTAGTATAAATAAATGTATGTAAAATATAATTAAGCTAAGTATTTATCTATAATTAATGTATTTTTGTTTCTTTCTTCCATGTATGTTATTATATTTATGAAGTTGATTTTTAACACAGAAAAGAAAGTTTATTTTGGAAATTAAAGTGAAGTCTAATTCATTTAGAAATACAAAGTCGGTTGGAGATGTAGTTTCTGCGGTTATTATTTGTATTGAATGTATACTTGCTTCCTCTGTAATTTTAGTGAATATATTAAACTGAGTCCTTTTAATTTACTGTAACTTCTGTTAATTTTCCTTCATGCATAAGGGAAATCTATTCACAGTTTATAAATCATCTGCCGGTAGCGGTAAAACATTCACCCTCACAAGAGAATATTTAAAATTAGCATTTCAACATCCCGATCATTTCAAGAAAATATTAGCAGTTACTTTTACCAATAAAGCAACTCAAGAAATGAAGGAACGGATTATTCACAATCTTTTTGATTTCTCCAGAAATACTCCTTCTCATATGGGCGATCAACTGAAAACCATCCTTGGAATTTCGGATTCTCAGCTGCAAACTCAATCACAACAGTTATTAATTTCAATTCTTCATAATTATAGTCGTTTCTCAGTTCAAACCATCGACCGTTTTTTCCAAAATGTAATGCGTTCTTTTGCTAGGGAATTAAGTCTTCAAGGGGATGGTGAGCTACTCTTAAATACAAATGAAGTTAGGCAGGCAGCGTTAGATTTACTTATGGAGGATATCAGTGAACCAAAGCATACAGCCTTAAAAAATTGGGTGATAGATTTTTCCATCAGTAAGTTGGAAGATAAAGGCAAATGGGATGTCAGAAAGGATATTCTTTCCTTCACGGAAGAATTGATGAAGGATGATTTTAAGGTTATCGAAAATGCCTTAAACAAAGAAATAAATGATTATGAAAAGCTTAAAATATTTAAGGATAAGCTTAATGAAATCATTGTAAAATTTGACAATACGTTGAATGGAATTAGTAAGCAGGCCTTTCAATTAATGGAAAATAAGGGGCTGTCGGTTGAAGATTTTAGTTACGGCAAATCTGGAGCTATTAATTTCTTTAATAAAATTAGTGCTAGAGATAAGGTTTATGATTTATCTGAGTTGGTAAAAGGAAGAACAAAAACTGCAATTGAAACCAATGGTGAATCTTTGGCTACTAAATCCTCAAAAAAGAAAGAACTAATTGCTCAAGTAGCACAGGAAGGCTTAATGTCTTTTTATCAGGAGGCTATCGATTATATACAAAAAAATCTACCCGAATATCGCTCGGCTGAGAATATTCTTAAAAATATTTACCTGATTGGAATAACCCAGCATTTTAATCAAAGAATGCAGGAATATAAACAGGAAGAAGGAATTCAATTTCTTTCGGACACTACTCAGTTTCTAAACCAAATAATTGGGACAGACCCTGCTGAAAGCCCTTTTGTTTATGAAAAGATGGGCAGTTTTTATGACCATTTTCTAATCGATGAATTTCAAGATACATCTACATTACAATGGCAAAACTTCAAACCATTGGTTGAAAACTCTTTAGCAGAAGGAAACGAAAATTTGGTAGTAGGAGATGTGAAACAATCCATTTACCGTTGGCGTGGAGGCGATTGGCGATTGCTCCTGAAAGGTCTAAAGAATGATATTTCCCCTGCTTTTTATCAAGAGGATGCTTTAAGTCATAATTTCCGTAGCAAGCCCAATGTAATTGAATTCAATAATACTTTATTTACTGCTTTGCCTACAATTATTAAAGCCAATGCAGTCAATAAAGATAAAAATAATTTTACTCAGGATGTTGAGTATCTTTTGCAGGACTTGCCCGATGCTTATAATGAGGTAGTTCAGCAAAAGAAAAAGGAATATCCGTACAATGGATTTGTTGAGCTACAATTTTTTAAGGAGGACGAAACAGATGATGGTGAAAAAATTAGCTGGAAAGAAAAGGCTTTGGAAAAGTTTATTCAAGATTTGGAGCGATTGCAAGATGCTAAAATTCAGCTAAAGGATGTGGGGATTTTGGTAAGAAGAAAAGCGGAGGGAATAGAAATTCAAGATTTTATAGAGCGGTATAAAATTGATCATCCACAGAAAGCCAAAGACTATCAATACAACGTCATTTCTGATGAAACACTTTTACTTTCAAGTGCTCATATTGTAAATTTCTTATTAAACTGCTTTCAATATTTATATACGGAGGACAAAATTGCGCTGGCGCAAATTAAATTCTACTATCAGAAAATCATCAGTCAGGATACTTCACTGATTCACGAAATTGTTAAGGTGAATGGTAATGATGATTTTTTACCCGAGGATTTTTTAACTACTCAAAAAGAATTGATGAGTTTGAGTTTACTGGAGATGAGTGAAAAACTCATTCAAATTTTCAAACTCAAAGAAATAAAGCAAGAGAAAGCTTATTTGTCAGCCTTTCAGGATGTACTGTTAGACTTTGGAAATAAAGGGGGTATCCCTGATTTTATGGAATGGTGGGAGCAAAACAGTTATTCTTATGCCATTAAATTACAATCCAGTGAGAATTCCGCAAGATTGATGACGATTCATAAATCAAAAGGATTGGAGTTTAAAATATGTATGATTCCTCTTATGGAATGGACTTTAAGTCCCAATGCTTTAATGGCTCCCACGCTTTGGGTGAATACGGATGGAACGCAATTTTCAGAAATACCATACTTACCGGTAAAGCAAAATGCATCCTTGAAAGATTCTGTTTTTGCTCATGCCTATTGGGAAGAGGAGGTGAGAAGTTATTTGGATAATCTCAATTTACTGTATGTTGCCATGACCCGAGCAGGAGATGCACTTTTGGTCAATACTAATGCTAAAAGTGATGCAAGATATATTTCTAATTTTCTCTTAGAGTTTGCAGAAAAGCAGGATAACTGGAATGAAGATGAATTGAAATTAACGATTGGAGAGGAATCTGATTTTGCATTAATGGCAAAAGATAAAGAGGAAAAAACAGAAACATTTTCCACTGCTTCAGTAAATTTGACCTATTATGAAAGCCATAACTGGCAGGATAAACTACAAATCAAACATTCCCAAACTTTGAAATTGGATGATTCTGGATTATCTAAAACAGATTTGGGAATTTACGTACATGATATTTTTTCTAAATTAAATGACTTGGCTGAACTTCCTGCATTGCTTGAAAGAGTAAAAGCTGAAAAGATGCTCAATAGGGAGGATTACGATTCTATTCAGAAATTAGTGAAGGATAATTTACATCTTGAGAGTGAATTACTTCCTTGGTTTGAAACAGATTGGCAAGTGAAAACGGAAGTTCCAGTTTTATTGACCGATGGATCATTGATAAGATTAGATAGAGTTCTAATTAGAGATAATGAAGCACAAATTTTAGATTTCAAAACAGGTAAAAAATCTGATCAGGATAAAAAACAGCTCAACTTTTATCGAAATACTTTAAAGAAAATGGGCTACGAAAAAGTCACGGCCCATATTGCCTATTTAAATCCTTTGGAGATAGAGGAGGTTTAGTTTTTTTATTTTAAAGCTTAGTGCTTTGATTTTATAGTTTCTGTTAAACAAGATTGACCGAAGGCGTTTATAGACGCTTAAAATGTCTCGCAAAGCCGCAGAGGCGCAAAGTTTCCGAAAATGAAACTTATCATTATCTCCCTTGAAGTTCAGTTTATAAGACAGTAATTGATAAATAACAGTCTGGTGAAATTTGTTCTGTGCGAGCGGGAGGGAAGACAAAAAGGCGGGGTGCGCGTAGTTTGTAGCGTGGAAGCATCTTTTTGTCTTGAATTTTTGTTCAAGCAAAAAGAAAGTAAAGTAATTTTGAAATGCTAATGAATAATTAACTTGAAGACTGAAATCATGGTAAATTTTATCAATAAGATTTCTGTATCCTAAGACTATTCCGAATTTCGGAATCAAAAAAGTACGTGTCTTTTAGATATATGGAAGTAAAGGTAGATTTCTTTCAATAACATCTAAAAAGAGTCTCATTATAAAACTATGCAAAACACATTTTTAGAAGAAGTTGCTAACTCATTATATAATCAATTAGGAAAAGACATTTCAAATTACACCGTCATTTTTCCCAATAGACGTGCTGGTCTGTTTTTTAACAGAGCTTTACGAAAACTAATTGACCAACCCATTTGGGCACCTGAAGCCATGGCGATTGAAGATTTCGTTCGTCAAAAAAGTGATTTTGCAGTCCCTGACCAGTTGTCCTTGATTTTTTCCCTGCATGAGGTTTTCCAAAAACATGCGCCATTTAAAGAGGATTTTGAGCAATTCTATTTTTGGGGTGATATGCTTGTAAAGGATTTCAATGATGTGGACCATTATATGGCAGATGCCCGGCCGCTATTTTCTAATTTATTGGAGTGGAAAAAATTAGCAGATACTGATTTCTTAACAGAGGAACAGATTCAGTTAATCGAAAAATTCTGGAAAAGCTTTGAAGCCAAGCCTAAAGATGCTCAGGAAAAATTTACTCGAAATTGGAATATTCTTTATCCGGTTTATCAGGACTTTCGACAGAAATTGAAGGAAGAGAATCAGGCTTATAATGGGATGTTGTATAGAGATTATGCCGAGAAGTTGAAGGCTGGAGAATTGCAGATTTCTGGTAATCTGATTTTCGCGGGTTTTAATGCATTGACTAGGACAGAAGAAATTATTATTTCGGAGGCTGTAAAGCAAGGTGCACAGATTTTTTGGGATATGGATACCTATTATGCGGCTCCGGAAAGCGCCGTGCAAGAGGCGGGTAACTTCTTCAGAGAATACTCAAATCATACAATTTTGGGTAAAACTTTTCCTGATGAATTACCAAATAGAATTCTTGAGGAAACTCCTCAAATCAATATTACGGAAGTAAAAGGAAATATAGCTCAAGCAAAATTTTTAGGGCAATTGCTCTCAGAACAAAACATAGAACAGCCTGAAAAGACGGCTATCATCCTGGGGGATGAAAGTTTGCTTTTTCCTGTTTTGTATGCGCTCCCAGAAGAAATCCAGAAAGTGAACGTCACGATGGGATATCCACTTCGTTTTGCCTCCATTTATCAATTGATGAATATTTGCTTATATCTTCAAAAAAATAAAAGGGTAGAAGCTGAAAAAACCACTTTTAACCACAGAGATGTTCTAAAAATCTTAAAGCATCCATTTGTTGGAAACCTGTTGGGAGAAGGAGCTAAAACGAAAATCCATCATATTGAAGCCAATAACATCATTCGATTGGAATTAAAGGATTTGTTTGAAGAAAATGAAGAAGAAAATCCGCTATTAGAGATTTTGTTTAAGGATGGTTCTGACAACTATTTTTTATATCTAAGAACCATTTTACAGTACGTGCATCAAGAACAAATAGAATCCACAGAGCAGGAATTTATTGCTGAAATATATAAGCAAATCAATCAGTTGGAACAAATCATCCGTGAGTTCAAATTGACTTTGGATATCAATGCTTTTATCCGTTTGTTCAATCGTATTATTCAATCCATCAGAGTTCCGTTTTCAGGGGAGCCATTAGAAGGAATTCAAATTATGGGAGTTTTGGAATCTCGTAATCTGGATTTTGACAATATTTATTTCCTCAGCATGAGTGAGGATAATTTTCCTGGTGGAGCCAACAGTCAATCCTTTATACCTTACAACATCCGAAAAGCTTATGGATTACCCACTTTAGAACAAAGAGATGCAATCTATGCGTATTTGTTCAATCGACTTTTGCAGCGTTCGAATCACATGCATTTGATGTATAATAGTGATAACAGTGGTGGAAAAGGTGGTGAGCCTAGCCGTTATTTGTTGCAATTGCAATATGAACTGGGTATTCAAACGAAAAAAGTGCAATTACAAAGTCTAAATCAAGACCCTCAAGCAGCTTCTCCAGTTCCGATTACAATTGAGAAAAATGAGTCAATATGGAAGATTTTGAAATCTTATAATCACGATAAATCTCTATCAGCATCTGCCTTGAGAACGTATCTGAATTGCAGGTTGCAGTTTTATTTCCGCTATTTAGCAGGTTTGAAAGAAAGAGATGAGGTAAGTGAGGATTTAGATGCAGCTGATTTTGGAAATATTCTTCACCATGTGATGGAGAATATATACGAGACGGTTTTAAACCAAAAATTGGATGCAAATAAAATAATCCTTTTAAAGAAAGAAATAGACTCTTTCATTAAGCAAGAATTTGCAGCGCTGTATGGGAAAAAATTAGAGGTTGCAGATTTTGAATTTGAAGGTAGGAATATCATAATACGAGATGTGGTGAAACGAATGGTCATCCAAATTCTAAATTATGATGTTCAAATTGCTCCTTTCACTGTAAAAAAAGTAGAAGGAGAATTTCAATATGAAGTCCCACTGGATGATGGACAGAAAATTAAACTTCAAGGATCTATTGATAGATTGGATGAAAAGGATAATAGTATCAGAGTAATCGATTATAAATCTGGTGGCGATGAAGTGAAATTCCCTGATGTAGAAAGTCTATTCGACCGAGACCATAAAAACAGAAATGGTGCGGCAATGCAAACGCTTTTCTATTCTTATTTATTCATAAAAAGTGCTGATTATGATGGAGTGAAAAATGTCGTTCCAGGATTATATAACGGAAAGGGTTTGTTTAAGTCAGATTTTTCCGAAAAATTAAAATTGAACGGAAATGAATTGAATAATGCGGAGCTTTTAATGAATGATTTCGAAAATGGGTTAAAAGATATTTTATCTGAAATTTTCAGCAGCGAGCAGCCTTTTGGGCAAACTGAAAAGCTTGAAAACTGTACTTATTGTGCTTACAGAACAATCTGCAACCGGTAAAAAAAAGAAAAGCAACACGTTTTTCTACGTGTTGCCAAACCTAATTGAACATGAAAACTAAATTGTTATCTGAATAACTCAGAATAAACTATTTGAATTTGAAATAGTTTTATCGATAATTAAAAAAAATAATATGCCTTTAAAAGTACAGCAAAAAGCGCCTGATTTCGAATTAAAATCCACCTCGGAGACTCCCTTTAAATTATCCGAACAAGCAGGAGAACCCATTATTCTATTTTTTTATCCTAAGAATTTTACAAAAGTTTGTACCGCTGAGGTTTGCGAATTTAGAGACGCATTTTCTGAATTCAGAAACTTGAATGTTAAGGTGGTGGGTATAAGTCAGGACACCATTTCTTCTCACCATAAATTCAAAAAGGAAAATAAGTTACCTTTCGAATTACTCAGCGATCCTCAAGGGAAAGTAGCCAAGCTCTTCAAAGCAACCATACCTGTAATAGGCATGAATAGAAGGATTACTTACCTGTTGGATAATGATTTAAGGATTAAAGCAGTTTATGAAAATATGTTTACAGCTGATCAACACGTAAAACAGATGATAGAGAATATGTAGATTGTTGCTTTTCAGTTAATTATAATATTTTTTAATTCGAAAAAACCTTTTAAATTTACATTCGTAATAAAGTATCGTGTTCAAACAAAAATCCATATTAGCCCTTTTACTCTCTGTGTTGATTCTAAGCACTAGCTTAGGAGCAGTGATGTATAAGCATTTTTGTGGAGATACTTTACAGGAAGTTGCTTTTGCTGAACCTGACAAACACTGCACACACCATGCTGAAAGCAGTGAACTACCTCCATGTCATCAACATGAGGCTGAAAAGGAAGGCTGTTGTAAAACAGAATCACAGAAAATAGCTGTTGAAGACATTCAGAAACAAAAAGAAAACAATTCTATTTTAAAATCTGGTGCTTCTTTTGTTTCTGTTATTTACGTCTTAGTTAATTATCTATTTTCCAATCCGTTAGATTCACAGGCGCAATCATCAATCCTAATTTTTGACAGTCCACCACTGTACAAAGCACCTTTTCAAATTCTCTATCAAAGCTTCTTGATTTAATATAACCATTGTTTTAAACGATTAATCGAAGGGAAATATCCATCGATAGTAATTTCTATGTTTAAATCAATGGCTTTTTTATGTTAAATCGAATCATTAAATACTTTTTATACAATAGGCTAGTTACCTTTTTAATATTATTAACCTTTATTGGTTGGGGATTGGTGACGGCACCCTTCAACTGGGATACAGGATTTCTTCCAAAGGATTCTGTGCCTGTTGATGCTATTCCGGATATTGGTGAAAATCAGCAAATAGTTTTTACTGATTGGCCTGGTCGCTCACCTCAAGATATAGAGGATCAAATCACCTATCCGATGACTACCACCCTTTTAGGGATTTCTGGTGTGAAATCAATCCGTAGCACTTCTATGTTTGGCTTTTCAATCATCTATATCATTTTTGAAGAGGGTGTGGAATTCTACTGGTCAAGAAGTAGAGTTTTGGAAAAATTGAATGCGCTACCTGCCGACTTATTACCAGAAGGTGTACAACCTAAATTGGGGCCTGATGCCACAGGTTTAGGACAGGTTTTTTGGTATACATTGGAAGGTAGGGATTCTGTAGGAAATGTGACTGGAGGATGGGACTTAAATGAATTACGGTCGGTTCAAGATTATTATGTGAAATTGGGTTTGAGTGGTACTTCAGGTGTATCAGAAGTAGCTTCCATTGGTGGATTTGTGCAGGAATATCAAATTGATGTAAACCCTGATGCATTAAAAGCCTATAATGTTGGCCTCGATCAGGTAATGATGGCTGTTAAAAATTCTAACCGTGATATTGGTGCCAAAACTTTAGAAATCAATCAGGTAGAGTATTTAGTGAGAGGTTTGGGCTATATTGAATCTATTGAAGATATAGAAAATTCAGTAGTTAAAGTAACAGACAATAAGCCAGTTCTTATCAAGGATTTAGGAAAAGTGTATTTAGGCCCTGCAGAAAGAAGAGGTATTTTAGATAAAGGAGGAGCAGAAGTTGTTGGAGGTGTTGTAGTAGCCCGCTATGGTTCAAATCCATTGCAAGTAATAAAAAACACTAAAGCAAAAATACAAGAGATTTCTACTGGCTTGCCTGAAAAGATCTTGGCGGATGGCACGGTCAGTAAACTTACTATTGTGCCTTTTTACGACCGTACCCAATTGATTAATGAAACCATCCACACCTTGGAAGAAGCTCTTTCTCATGAAATACTGATTAGTATAATTGTTATTCTTGTATTAGTTCTAAACCTCAGGGCTTCCATCATTATTTCTAGTCTGCTTCCTATCGCGGTATTAATGACATTTATAATTATGCGCTATCTCGGGGTAGATGCCAATGTAGTGGCACTTTCTGGGATTGCCATTGCCATTGGTGTCATGGTAGATGTAGGGATAATTTTTGTCGAAAATATCATAAGACATCTCGAGAAAAAGAAAAATTCAGGGGCAAAAGGTGACCCATTATTAGCAGTTATTTACAAAGCTACGGTAGAAGTAGCTCCTGCAGTGGTTACAGCATTGGCAACTACCGTCATTAGTTTTCTACCGGTGTTTTTTATGGAAAATGCAGAAGGCAAGCTTTTCAAGCCTTTGGCCTTTACGAAAACATTTGCCTTGGGAGCTTCCTTCTTCATAGGCATAGTTATTTTGCCTATGTTTGCCTATTTCGCCTTTAATATCAAGCTACAAAAAAAGCGAATTGTAAGAATTTGGAATATTATTCTAATCCTAGCAGGACTATTTTTAGCCATTTACTTTAGTTTTTGGCTACCTCTAGCACTGGTTTTTATTGGCGTTATTAGGTTGTTGGAAGAATTCAATCCTCAATTTCTAGGTAAATATTCTACCCAAATAACTTTAATCATCATACTAGCAGTAACTGTGTTTTTTTTAACGCAGGAATGGGTGCCTTTGGGTCATCAAAAATCATTGCTTTCTAACTACCTATTTGTAATTATTTTATTGGCCATTACGCTTTTAGCTTTAATGGGAATAGTGAAATACTATCGTTACATCCTCAATTGGTGTTTAAATCATAAGCTTGCTTTTATGATGGTTCCTGTTTTCACTATCTTATTTGGAATCATGATTTGGTTAGGCTTTCCTAAAATTTTCGGGTTTGTAGCCAATGGTTTTGATAAAATAGGATGGGATATAAAATCCACCAAAGCTTGGAGTAGTATGGCGCATACTTTCCCAGGTGTAGGTAAAGAATTTATGCCTTCACTCAATGAAGGTAGCTTTTTGTTAATGCCTACTTCAATGCCACACGCTGGTATTGAAAACACCAAAGAAACGCTTCAGAAGCTAGATATGGGGGTTAACTCCATTCCTGAAGTGGAAATGGTAGTCGGTAAACTGGGAAGAGTTGAGAGTGCGCTTGATCCTGCTCCCATTTCCATGTACGAAAATGTTATTAATTACAAATCTGAATATATGCGCTCTGAAGAGGGTGATTTGATAAGTTTCAGGGTAGATGAAGATAATCGATTTATCACAAATTCAGGAGACTCGCTTACAAATGAAGAGGCAATTCTAGCTGGTATAAGTAAAGAGGATTTGATTATTGATGAAGACGGTAGATACTTTAGAAATTGGCGTACTCAAATTGAAAATCCAGATGATATTTGGGATGAAATTGTGAAGAAGACTAAACTGCCTGGAGTAACCTCTTCACCTAAGTTGCAGCCCATAGAAACACGTTTAGTGATGCTGCAAACTGGTATGCGTGCACCAATGGGGATTAAAGTCTACGGTCCTGATTTATTAACTATTCAGGAATTCAGTTTTCAGCTGGAGGATTTATTGAAAGAAGTGCCTTCAGTAAAATCTGAAGCTGTTTTTGCAGATAGAACGGTAGGAAAGCCTTATTTAGAAATAGATATCAATCGAAATGCCATTGCTCGCTATGGTTTAACCATAGAAAGTGTACAACAAATACTAGAAACAGCAATAGGAGGAATGCCTTTGACTAATACAGTAGAGGGTCGCGAGAGGTATGCTGTTCGAGTGCGTTACCCACGAGAATTGCGCAATGATCCTAAAGCATTGAGAAATATTTTAATTCCTACTCCCACCGGAGCACAGATTCCCTTAGGCCAATTGGCTGAATTGAAATACACCCGAGGTCCTCAAATGATTAAAAGTGAGGATACTTTTTTGGTAGGCTATGTTTTATTTGACAAAAGAGATGACTTTGCAGAAGTGAATGTGGTAAATGATGCACAGGCCTATATTCAGGAGAAGATTGATAACGGAGAACTTAAAGTTCCTGCAGGTGTCAGTTATAAATTTTCAGGTAATTATGAAAATCAAGTGCGAGCGGTAAAACGATTGGCTATTGTTATCCCAATCAGTTTACTCATTATTTTCCTCTTATTGTATTTTCAATTTAAAACGGTGATTGCATCAACTATTCACTTTTCAGGCGTATTTGTAGCCTTTGCAGGTGGATTTATCATGATTTGGCTTTATGGGCAACCATGGTTTATGGATTTTGCGGTATTTGGAGTAAACCTGCGGGATTTATTTCAAATGGGCACCATCAACTTAAGTGTGGCAGTTTGGGTCGGATTTATTGCTTTGTTTGGAATTGCCACAGATGATGGTGTTTTGATGGGTACTTATATACATCAGGTTTTTGAAAAGAATAATCCTCAGACAGTCAGCGAAGTGAAATCTTCGGTAATGGAAGCGGGTTTAAAAAGGGTAAGGCCAGCCATGATGACCACAGCAGTTACTATAATTGCTTTATTTCCTGTATTAACATCTACAGGTAAAGGTTCAGATATTATGGTGCCAATGGCAATCCCAATTGTGGGTGGTATGATCATACAGATCATGACCATTTTTGTAGTACCCATTTTGCAGGCGCAATGGAGAGAATCTGTTGTAAAAAGAAATATGAAAATAAAAGACGATGAGAATTGATATCATAAAGATTCGATATATGAAAAGACTAGGGATTTTCATTTTGTTAGCCATATTTTCAATCATTAAAAATGATGAAATAAAAGCGCAATCTATTGAGGTTTATTTGCAGATGGCAGCAGAAAACAATCCTCAATTACAATCTGCTTATGCAGAATTTGAAGCGGCATTACAGCAATCGCCACAAGTGGCATCATTGCCTGATCCTACCTTAACCATAAGTGCCTTTGGACGCATGATAGAAACTCGTGTGGGCAGGCAAGAAGCTCGTTTTAGTTTTATGCAGATGTTTCCTTGGTTTGGGACCTTAAATGCAAAGAAGAATGCAGCTGATCTGATGGCAGAATCTGAATTTTATAAATACTTGGATCAAAGAAACGAGCTGTTTTATCAAATAAAATCGGCATATGCAGAAATATATGCTTTGGATAAAACCATTGATTTGCAAAATGAACAGCTTAAAATTCTAGATTCCTACAAAGAATTAACGCTTAGCCAGTATAAAAGTGCCAATGCTCCAATGGTCAATGTGGTGAAGATTGACATTAAGCAAGATGAATTACAGACTGAAATTGAATTGTTGAATGAAATGAAACATACAATTCAATCACAATTTAATTTATTGCTTAATAGAGATGTGTTAGAAGAAATCCAGATACAGGATACTATAATTTTTGAGACGACAGCTATTTTAAACAGTGGAAATTTTATGGATCACCCTGCTGTGGAAGCTTTTTCGATGCGTCAGGCTTCCTATGAAAGTCAACAGACTATAGCAAAAAAAGAAGGTTTGCCGATGATTGGCTTAGGTTTAGATTATTCCATTATTTCTCGCAGAGATGTTGCCAACCTGGAAGGTAATGGTCGTGACGCAATTATGCCCATGCTGACACTCACTTTACCTATTTATCGAAAAAAATATAAAGCATCAATAAAACAAGCGGAGCTAATGGGTGAAAGTGTTGAAAAGGCACAAGCCGGGCTTTTAAACGAATTAAAAAGTGATTATGAAGCGGCTAAATATGATTTATTGAAAGCCGAAAAGAGGTTGAATTTATATGACAGACAGACCCAAAGTGCTGAAAGGGCATTGAATCTTTTATTATCAGGTTTTAGCAATTCAATCAATACTTTTGATGAGGTATTGCAAATGAATCAGGATTTACTCGATTATCAGATACAAAAAATTGAAGCAATAAAGGCTGGCTTAACAGCTGAGGCAAGAATTGATTATTTATTTTCTAAGAAAGAAGATTATGCAAACTAAATATAAAAACATATTGAAAATTATTGGTGTACTGGCTTTAGGTATTTTATTGGGCTGGTTGCTATTTGGTGGTTCATCATCGAACGAAAAAAAAGAGCATACTCATTCCGAAGTTGAAGAAAACACAACCTGGACATGCTCTATGCACCCTCAAATTAAAAGGAATGAGCCAGGAGATTGTCCTATTTGTGGTATGGACTTGATTCCAATGTATGAGATGGGTAACGAAATGGATCCAGCAAGTTTTGAAATGAGCGAAAACGCTATGAAATTGGCTAATATTCAAACCATTACCGTGGCTAAAGGAGAGTTAAGTCGAAAAATCAGGCTCAATGGTACAATTGAGATAGATGAGCGAAATTCTTATACACAGTCTACCCATATTCCGGGCAGAATTGAAAGATTAAACATAAATTTCACAGGAGAAAAGGTGAGAAAAGGTCAAAACTTAGCTATTGTTTATTCTCCTGAACTAGTAACAGCGCAAGAAGAATTATTACAAGCGCAGAGCATGAAAGATACATATCCTGAGTTATTAGATGCAGCCATAGAAAAGCTTAGACGCTGGAAAATTGGTCAAGATCAAATCGATAGAATTTTACAGAATGGAAAGGCTTTGGAAAATTTTCCAATCCAGGCAGATATTAATGGAATAGTAACTGAAAAAATGGTTGAACTAGGAGACTATGTAGAAAGAGGTATGCCTATATATGAAATATCAGATCTTTCCACAGTATGGATTATGTTTGATTTGTATGAAGAGGAATTGAAATGGGTAAAAGAGGGTAGTGAAATTGAATACAGTGTAAATGGATTACCTGGACAGACTTTTCAGGGTACCATTAGTTTTATTGATCCTTTGCTGGATGCTCAAACCAGAGTAGCTTCTGCCAGGGTGGAGGTAGCCAATAAAGATGGCGTTTTAAAGCCTGAAATGTTTGTTTCAGGTGTAGTGCAAGCCAAACAAGCTGCGGACAAAGAGAATATTGTAATCCCTAAATCATCTGTACTGTGGACAGGTGAAAGATCAGTTATCTACGTAAAAGAAGATGGAGCTTTTAAAATGCGTGAAGTTACGTTGGGTGCATCATTAGGTGATTCTTATGCTATAAAAGAAGGTCTTGAAATAGGAGAGGAGATAGTTTCGAATGGTACTTTCACCTTAGATGCTGCTGTACAGCTTTCTGGAAGACCAAGTATGATGAATAAGGGAAGAGAAGTGGAGGAACGATTTGAGATTTCTAATGAAGCAAAATCCGAATTGAATCCGCTGTATACAAAATATTTTGAACTTAAAGATGCCTTAACGCAAGACGATTTTCAAACTGCTATGACAAAAGCAAAAGAGTTGAAAACGGTCTTTGAGGAAATTGATATGACAGCATTTCAGGAAGATGCTCACGAAAAATGGATGGACTCTCATGAAACGATGAAGAAAGTGCTGGAACATATTCATCACCATAATAATATTGAAGATTTACGGAAAAATTTTATTGCCTTATCGGATTGGATGATTCAATTGACAGAAATTTTCCATCCGATTTCCGAGACCCTTTATTTACAACATTGCCCGATGGCAGATAATGATCAAGGAGCGGATTGGCTGAGCAAAGAGGAGGAAATTGTGAATCCGTATTTTGGGGAAAGCATGTTGGGTTGTGGAGAGGTAGTGGAAAAAATTGAAAAATAGAATGTTTCTTTATTTTATATAGATGAAGTGTTTTTTTGTAAAAAAAATAGTTAAATGGATAATTTTTTAAATAACTGGGGAGAGGCGGCTTATACTTCTATCGGATTTTTTTGGATGGCTTTATGGGCCTTTGTATTAGGATATGCCATTAGTAGCTTAATTCAAATTTTTGTTACTGAAGAAAGAATGCAGAAAAGTATGGGCGCAGATAATAGCAAAAGTGTATTTTTAGGGACTTTCTTTGGCTTCATCAGCAGCTCCTGTAGCTTTTCTGCCTTAGCTACTTCAAAATCATTATTTCAAAAAGGAGCTAGCTTTATTTCTTCCATTGCCTTTTTATTAGCATCAACAAACTTAGTTATAGAGTTAGGAATCATTATTACTGTATTTCTGGGCTGGCAATTTGTTGTGGGCGAATATGTAGGAGGAATATTACTGATTTTAATCTCCTGGCTTTTAATACGAATTATCAATCCTAAAAAGCTTATTGAGAAAGCCAGAAAAAATTTAGATAATTCTAGCGATGATGATGATTCAGAAGTGAAGCCACTTCAGAAAAAGCTAAAGTCAGCAGAAAGCTGGGCTAAAGTAGGAAAGCAATATGGGATGGAATGGAAAATGGTGTGGAAAGATGTAACCGTTGGATTTACCATTGCTGGTATTGTTGCAGCATTTGTTCCAGATTCTTTTTTTCAAACCTTATTTATTAATTCTGGTGAAGGACAAAGTTCATTTTCATTT
Organism: Marivirga sp.; assembly: GCF_035704835.1. Classification (GTDB taxonomy): domain Bacteria; phylum Bacteroidota; class Bacteroidia; order Cytophagales; family Cyclobacteriaceae; genus Marivirga. The sequence goes on from NZ_DASSWQ010000072.1 coordinate 62,371, forward strand.
TTTACATTATTAGAGCACGTTATTGCAGGACCAATTGCAGCATTTTTAACCTTTATTGGGTCTATGGGAAATATTCCATTGGCTGCATTACTTTATGGAAAAGGAGTGAGTTTTGCAGGAGTTATTGCATTCATTTTTAGTGATTTAGTGGTGTTTCCGGTGCTAAGAATCAATGCAAAATATTACGGTTGGAAAATGTCCTTCTTTATTTTGTTTTTACTTTTCACCTCGCTGGTTGTTACATCATTAGTATTACATTATGGTTTCAATCTTTTTGATATGTTACCTGATCCTGCTGCAGGGAAAAGCATTACGGATAAAGACCATTTCCAATTGGATTACTCTTTTTATTTGAATATAGTATTTTTAATTATTTCAGGTGTTCTGGTTTATTTGGGATTCTTCAAGGGAAAAGATATTATGCATCACAAAGAGATGGCCCCTAAAAGTCCTCTTTTAGAAAAAGTCCTTAAATGGGTTGCATTCGCTAGTTATTTATGGTTAACGGGTGGTATTATAGTAAAATACTTTGTACTGTAAATGAGTTAATATAAACCAATTAGTTTTTAGTAAACTAAAAATGATACCTGATTTAGAATATTTATTGACCAATTAGTAGTAACTTTGTAACTATTGTAAATAAAAATAAAATGAAAAATTTAATCTTAAGTTTAGTAGTGTTTGCAGTCTTAACTGCAGGCTGTTCACAAGGCGAGAAATCAGAAAATCAAACTGCAAAAGACGAACCCAAAGAAGAAAAAGTAATGCAAGCTTCAACTTCTGATATAAGTTCAGAGCAATTGAAAAGTATTTTATCTTCTTATTTTAGTGTGAAAGATGCATTGGTTAAGACAGATGCAATGGAAGCTAAATCTGCATTGGCTAAACTTTTAGAAAGTTTGGATGCTGGAATGGAACAAATGAAATCCTTAACTAAGCAAATGCACGAAAAAGAAAATGTAGAGGAGATTCGTTCCGACTTTGATGATTTGAGTCAACAAATTTACGTTTTGGCAAAAGAGAATGCGAACAGCAGGGATCAAAAAATATATAAGCAATATTGTCCGATGGCATTTAACAATGAAGGTGCTTTTTGGTTAAGCGCTCAAGAAGAAATTCGTAATCCTTATTTTGGGGATAAAATGCTGAAATGCGGTAAAGTTCAGGAAGAGCTTTAATAATTACTTTGGAACCTGATAGGTTAAGGAAGTATTAGAAAAACGAAAGTTGCAGATGTGACTTTTGTTACGAAAATAGAAATAGATGTAGCAACATTTTTTTCTATCTTTACGTTTTAAATTCAGAAATAGATAAATAAAAAATAAGATGGCAAGTACTGTAGAAATAACTGATAGTAATTTTGAAGAAATATTGAAATCAGATCAGCCAGTTTTGGTTGATTTCTGGGCAGAATGGTGCGGACCTTGTAAAATGATTGGTCCATTAGTGGAAGAGTTAGCTGGAGATTATGACGGCAAAGCAGTAATCGGAAAAGTAAATGTTGATGAAAATCCAAATATGTCTGCTAAATTCGGTATCAGAAGTATCCCAACTTTATTAGTATTTAAAGGGGGAGAAGTAGTTGATAAACAAATTGGAGCAGTTCCTAAGCAAGTTTTAGCTGATAAGATTAATGCTCAAATGGCATAATTTATCTTAAACATTAAAAAGTTATGAAGACTGTCTTAGAAATAGGGCAGTCTTTTTTATTTTATTGAGTTTTAAAGTATCGCTATAAGGTTTTTAAATTAGATTATTTTTATTTGTCAGCGTATTAACATCAAATTTGCTTTAAAATCTAGCTCTCATTTTTGTGAAAACGGAAATGTTTGCATTAAATTCGTCCATCATTTTTAAGAAGAAAAACATGGAGTTAAAAGATATAGCATCAGTAACAGGTAAAGGTGGTTTATATAATGTTGTAAAACCTTCCAGAACAGGCGTAATTTTAGAATCACTAGATGAAAAGAAGCAAAAGTTAGTAGCTCATGCTCATGATAAGGTTTCTATTCTGGATGAGATATCAATTTATACCACTGATTCTGAGGGAAATGTGCCCTTGCAGAAGATTTTCAATACTATGCACGAAGAATTTGGAGATGATTTAGGTATCGATAATAAATCTTCAAAAGAAGAAATAATGTCTTTTTTGAAGCATATTTTACCTAATTATGATGAAAATCAAGTTTATCCATCGGATGTGAAAAAGTTAGTCACTTGGTATAATGCAATTTTAAAAGAAGCCCCCGAAGTCTTAACTGCGAAAAAGGAAGAAGAGAAAAAGTAAATAGATATTAAGCAAATTAGATCCGTTCAGATAATAAAGTCTGGACGGATTTATTGATTAAAATGAACTTAAACAAATAGCTTTTCATTCAATTTTCTAACTTCTTTCCATTCTAGTGTTTCTCCTTTTGAAAGTGCTTTATAATGTGTTTTGAAGTAATCGATACAGATTTCTTGAAAAACTTCTGGGGCAATAGTTGAAGAATATATTGGGCGGAAACAAGGACTTTGATAACGCTCTTTTTTGTTCAGCTTTTCACCTTTTAAGCGTAAAATCGGAGCGGTGTCTGTAAAATTTTCAGCTTCCCATTTCTTACCGCTTTCTTCTATTTCATTTAGTTGATTACAAAGCTTTTCCATACTGATTCTTGGAAAGTGCCTGCGGGTAGTATTTATCCACGTGGTGTATTTAAACTCCAATTCATATCGGTTTTCAGGATAAATACTCATAACAATATCTGCTGTCGGACTTTCACTGTAAAGCGCATAATAATGTATTGGTTGTTCAGCATATACAATGTGAAGCCTAATATTATCAAACGTTTTTTGCTCACTGATTTTATCAAAATGACTTAATACTAAATTGTACTCCTCGGTTTCTGGAATTTCCTCCATTGATAAGTCTATTAATTGACTGAAAGCCTCTAAAAAATGAAGATACTTTGGTACGCATGCTTCCATTTCTTTTTCTGCAATATCTGGTGCGCCAAATGGAGGATAAAATAATTTGGCTTCCTCTTCATTTAACCAGCAAACGAGTTTTAGCGCTTTTTTCCAATCAGAAAAATTAAAATTGATTTCTCTAAAATCACCTATTTGAGCCATTTCAACTAATAGATCATAATGCTCTAATGCTTCCTTTGGATTAAAAATAGCCCAAACACCTAGAAAACCATCAATATCATAATGATTATTGCTGACATAATTTTTATTCAATTCGGGTAGATTTTTACGAATAGCTTTTAAGACAATTTCTGTGCTTGTGTCTGCCTTACAGTTGTCAGGAACTGGAGCTCCTCTCCAGTGAGATAAATCAAATCCTTGCGGATGATGGGCATCTACTACCAAAACCTCATCAGGATATTTCTTGATATCGTAAAAAGGGATGAATGTTTTATTAGCCATAATTGATATTTTTTTAAGTAAATAGCATTTCCAAAATATAAGACTTTGGAAATGCTATAATGAGTCCTTAGAACTTTGCAGTAAATCTACAGTAAACATGGGCAGGAGCTTGCACAAAATAGGCCATTTCATTACCAGCAGGAGCACCATCGGTATAATATTGTTCATCAAAAATATTGTTGTATTCTACCTCAAAAGTGTAATGCTTGGCAAAAGAAGTAGTCGCTCTTAAATTGGTTACAAAATAAGCTGGAAGTACAAAATCTTCATTATTAGTAAGTTCTGTATAGCTTTTGCCTGCATATCTTCCATGAACTCCTAGTCTTAACCAATTTGTAGCCTCAAATTGTACATTGGTATTAAACAATACTTCCGGACTGTAAGGTGTTTTAATATCGGTGTAAGTTTCAGATCCGCCTTCTGGAGTGTAACTGGAAATAATACTTTGCATAAAAGTGGCATTACCTGTTATATTCCATTTTTCGGCAGGAAGAATTCTCCAATCTAATTCAATTCCAGTTCTATAAGAATCCTCCTGATTTTCGTAAAGCTGCAGGAAATATTGTGGAATAAATTCACCGATTGGAGCAATTTCATTTTCGAAATCCATATAGAAACCATTAATGTTGGCTTGAAAATGATCTTGATTTAGTCGATATCCTAATTCATAATCATTGACAAATTCTGCCTGCACGGAATTTTGGTCCTGTAATAAGTCTATATTTCCCTGATTGATTTGCGTATCTCCTAAGTAATCTCCTCTGTTAGGCTCGCGACCACTTCTACCAAATGAAACATAAGCATTACTGTTGCTATTGATTTGATAGGTTACCCCCAACTTTGGATTGATGAATTGCCAGTTGTAAGTAGGGATAGTTCTGTTTTCCCCTAGAAAATCAACATCCGGTTCCATTTGCAAGCTCACAAATCGCACTTGAACATCAGCAAAAGCCGTAAAATTACCCAATTCATAAGAGCCTTTTGCAAAAGCACTTAATTCATTTTTTACAGATTTATCCTGATAATAAGGGGTTGTATAGTTAGGTATAATTTGCTCAATATTCTCTCTTAAAAATGTATAAGCATGAATACCAGTACTCCAGTTTAAGTTGCCTACTTCTTCATTGTAGTAACTCATAGCTCCGTAGTGATCATTATAAAGTGGGTAGTTAATTTGAGTAAAGGTTCCTGCATCATCATATCCATAAGGAAAATCACCACCTGCTCCTCCGTAATATACCGAACTCGTTAAGCTTTTTTCTGGACTGAAGAAGTGAGAATATTCAACTTGTAATAATGACTGTCCAAAATCGTCAATATCATTCGGATTATTTACATTGGTTTTAGGGTCTTGTCGTATTAAAGAAATAGGTACAGGACTGTATGCTAAATCATTTTTTGTTTTGCCAAGAAAGCCAGTTACTTTCACCACATCCTTATCACCAAAATAGCCTCCGCTGAAAAACATTGAATAGGAGTCTGTTCCTGAATGGTATCTATAACCGTCACTGTATGTTTTACTCATACGAGCATAAAAGGCAGTTTTGTTATCTAGTAAACCAGTTTTCACCTCTGCGCTACCCTGCCAGGTATTAAATGACCCACCTAGAATCGAAACAGTGCTTTCTGCTTCTTTTTGATTAATATTCATGGATTCGTAACTTATTGAACCTGCATAGGATGCCGTTCCATTTGTGGAAGTTCCAACTCCCCTTTGAATCTGCACAGATTCAATGCTATTGGTGAAATCAGTGAAATTTGAAAAATACACTCCTTGGTCCATCATATCATTTAAAGGCACGCCATTCAAGGTAATATTGATTCTCTTTTGACTTATACCTCTCAATCGCATACTTCCGTAGTTGGTGAAACGTGTTCCAGCATCAGAATTTACCTGAATAGAGGGAGATAAAGTTTCTAGAACGAACGCTCCGTCTTGCCCGTTAAACACTTGGTTAATTTCAGCTTTATTGAGTGTTTTTTGGGTAATGGGAGCTTTTGATTCTGCCCTTATGGCTTTTACAGTAACTTCCTCTGAAAGCATTGCACTTTCCTCTAGCGTGAAATTTATATTGAGGTTTTGATCTATTGTTACTTCTCTACTGATTTCCTGATAGCCTACATAGCTTATATTGACCTCATAAGTTCCGTCAGGCACTTCAGTAATTAGATAATCGCCATTGACATCAGTTGCTGAACCTTTGTTAATAGAAGGTATAAACACATTGGCTCCCAAGAGCGGATTATTTTGCTGATCCGTAATCTTACCTGAAATTGTGTTTTGAGCAAGAACACTACTGGTTAGAGCTAAACTAAGTAATAGTAAAGCAGTGCATTTGAATAAATTGTAAAACATGATTTTTGTAAATTGTAAGTTTAACATGTGAGAAGTGGGGTATTTACTTCTCTTAGTTTTCCTTAACCTAAATCCCTTCGACCGCATTATCGGCATCAGGTTCATTGGGTATAATCTCAGCCCGTTGTATTAAGGCACCCCTGCTCCGAAGAGCAATATTTTTATAAATACTTATTACTGTATAATGAATTGTGATTTGATAAAGTTTCTTCTTCTATCAGTTTTTGAGCTTTCAGCCAATTTGTGAAATCTGCCCATCGTTCGTCTTCCATTAGTCCCCATGTTCCATTTTTATTGGTGTAATAAGGATTAATGGCTTTTTGACTTTCTAATAGAAAAATTTCGTCTTTTAATTCTTCTTGCGCTCCAGCAGCAGCTAAAATCTTTACTGCGTCTTTGGGATTTTTCTGAGCAAAAAGAAAGCCTTTTGCTGATGCTTTTAAGAAATTTGAAATGGCCGTTTGTTTACCTTCCAACACTTCAGGATGCACAACCAAAACAGGAGAGTATCCATAAGGGATATCATATTCATCTAAGCGAAAAGCATTCAGTTTGATACCTGCTCTTTCGGCAAGAATTCCTTCCCAGGGCATAAAAACCCAGGTTGCAGCTGCTTTTTTGGCAAGTAAGGTATTCCAAATTCCTAATTTGTCAGGATTGCTTTTAGTAAACCGACCTTTCCCTCCATCTTTTTTGACCATGGCTTCTACAATGTGATCTTCGAATCTGGCATTGTAAGAGGCGTAAATTTTACCATCTAAATCTTTCATTTGCTGGATTTCACTATTAGCTAAACTTACAATTGCGCTTGCATCTGTCTGGAGAATAGCTGCTACAGCTTGTAGATTTGGTTTGTTTTCAAGCGTTTGATAGCTGATGACAGATTCTGATGGCGTAATTCCTAGTTCAACGGCCTTTTCTTCTACTAATTTGGCTGGTGTTTTTTCATAGTTGTCTTCTTCCGGTGAACGGATTTCAACTTTTATACCTGCTTCATCATAAAAACCCTTTGCTTGGGCTACAAAGAAGCCAGTATGATTGGTATTGGGAGTCCAATCCAATGCTAATCTGATTAATTCCATTGTAATTTGATTAAAGTTCAAAATTCCTACGCTCGCATTACCGAGATCAGGTTCAGGGTATACTCTCAGCCCGTTATGTTAAGGCACCCCTTATTGATGATGCAAGTATAAGGTGGAATAATTAGGAATGCAAATGATTATCTTAAACTAATTTGTTTTTCAACTATTTTAACTGCCGCTTCCAATCTCTTTTCTTTTCCAGAAATGATGGAATATGCAAATCCATAATCCTCCAATTCTTTTTGATAGCGTCCAAAGAGTTCTTCTCTCAAATTTGGATTCTCTCGTAAGGGGTCTTCTTCCCAGGGTAGGTCAGGGGCACAAAGTAAATAGTAATCATAGGGTTTTTGAGATAATTTTTCCAGAACGAATGGATGACAATCTCCATATTTTACTTCATACCAGACTTTCATCATGATTAAATCTGTATCGCAGAAAAGAAATTGAGTGGCTTCTCTAGCTTTTTCTTCCTCTGCTTTCATCATACCTTTGCTGATTTTCAGCAAATCAGCTTTCTGATACTGAATTCCATTTTCTTCCAGATATTTTCTCCCATATTCAGGAACGTAGGGTTCGTTAAAAGACTTAGCCAAACCTATTGTTAAGGTGCTTTTTCCGGTGCTTTCTGGCCCTATAATGGCAATTTTTTTCACGCGTATTTAGTATGATATAGTTTACGCCAATTGATATATCCTAGTGCGGCAATAATTACATAAGCAGCCATAAGCAAAGAGGTTAAATATAATTCTCTCTGAAAATAAATGTAAATAGCTACCGCATCAATTACTATCCAATAGAGCCAATTTTCTAGCACCTTACGAGTTACCAATAAAGTAGTTAAGACACTAAAAATAGTGGTGAAAGAATCCAAATAGGGGAGTTGGGCATTGGTATTCTCAATTAAAAAATAGCCTAATCCAAAGGTGAAAAGTATACCCGTAACAATGAAAAGGCCGTGTTCTTTCCCTTTCATCCTAGAGATTGGTAAATCTTTTCCTTTTCTATTGGGATTTCGCCAATGCCACCAACCGTAAATAGTAGTGCCTAGGTAATAAATATTCAAGCCCATTTCGGCATAAAGCTGTACCTGATAACAAATTACGAGATAGATGCTGACACTTACCAAGCTGGCGTACCAGCACCAAATCATTTCTTTGGCTGCAAAATAAATATATAATATGCCAAAAAAAACGCCAAATCCTTCTAGCCAACCCATATTAAGAAGGCCATAGTACAATTCCTTTAAAATGTCCATTTGTTATATTCTATGAGTATTCTAAAACTCATACCACAACTTACTATTTGGTATTGATTATCAATCCAGAAAGTAATTGGGATGAAATTTTCTTAATTAAGCATCTAGTTAGCTCTATTTAATTCCTACGCCTGCATTATCAGGATCAGGTCCAGAGTATATTCTCAGCCCGTTATTTTGAGGCACCCCTTAATTGATGGCTTAAAGTTAAGAGAATAAGCGAAGAAGAAAAAACGTTTTAATTTACTCTTTTAAACGTTTCTTTAATTTAACAGGGTTTTTGTTTTTTTTCATTCTTAAATTCAGCATTTCAACAACCAAAGAGAAAAATATAGCAAAATAGATATATCCTTTTGGCACATGCGTATGAAGCCCTTCAGCAAATAATAAAACACCAATTAGTAATAAAAATGATAGTGCTAGCATTTTAACTGTTGGATGACTATTCACAAAATTGCTGATTCTAGTAGCAGCTAGTAACATAATTCCGATGCTGATCACTACCGCTATAATCATAATAATGATTTCATCGACTAAACCAACTGCAGTTAAAATGGAATCAAATGAGAATACAGCATCTAACAATATGATTTGTAAAATTACGGAAGTAAAGCTGTTGACTTTGGTTTTTGATTTTACATCGACTTCCTCTCCTTCTAATTTATGGTGGATTTCAATTGTACTTTTATAGATAAGGAACAATCCTCCTGCCATCAGGATGATGTCTCGATATGTTAGTTCAAATCCATAAATTGTAGTAAGCGGTTCGGTGAGGCCGATTAGCCATGATACTGCAAATAACAAAGCAACTCTCATCACTAAAGCTAAGACCAATCCTAACGTTCTAGCTTTTCCTTGTTGACTTTCAGGGAGCTGATTACAGAGTATAGATATGAAAATAATATTATCTATACCTAATACCACTTCCATGAGGGTTAAGGATAATAAACTGATTAGTCCGTCTGCTGTTAAAAGTGCTTCCATGTTGATTTAAAAAATTTATGTAAATATAATAAAAAGAAGATGGTTATTCGTTATAACATTCTAATTCAATGGAATTTTGACCTGAAACTTGCTTCCTTCATCTAGTTGGCTTTCAACTGAGACCTCTCCTTTCAAACGTTCAATTGCTCTTTTTAATATAAATAAACCTAATCCAGTTCCACTTGCATTTTCGTTGGCTTTGTAAAACATATCAAAAATTTTGGATTGATGTTCAATTGCAATCCCTTGTCCATTATCATGAACTATGATGAAAATGAAATCTTTACGTTTAAAAATTGAAATATCAATCTTGGACTGTTCTTTTTTTGGATCCAAATATTTGATACTATTCTCTATTAGATTTTGAAGAATGGTGTTGATAATATACCATTCGGATTTAAAGTAGAGATTACTTTCTATGTCAACTGTAAATTTAATTCTATTGTAATTAGGTAAATAAGAATAAGCAGAGATACAATTATCTACTATTTCATAAAAATTAATGAGGGAAAGCTTAATTTCTCGATAATTTAATTCTGTAATGTTGATAAGCTCCATCACGATCATATTTAATCGTTTAATTTGATGGTCGTACATTTTGAAGAAATTTCTGGCTTCTGGGTCTTTTATATCCTTATTTGCCAGATCGCTTAAGCCCAAAAGAGAAGCAATTGGCCCTTTTAAATCATGAGATACACGATAGAAAAAAGAGTCTAATTCAGTGTTTTTCTTTTCAATGATGAAAGCCTTTTCTTTTTCAATTACAGCATCTTTCTCTAAATCATCCATTTGAGAGATTACTTCATATCCATTCACTAGCGTTTGAATATATTTATTATTTTCCTCCTCTTTAAATCTTACGTATTCTTCTAAATGGAAAAGGGCCTTCGAGGTGTTAACGGGTTTATAGCATTGAAAAAGCAATTGATGGCATTCGAAAAGGCTATTTTTAAAGTTGTTTTTTGTCGCTATTTCAATTGCTTTCTCAAGCAAATCTATTGCTTCCTGGATCTTACCTATCTGAAAATAAACTTTTCCAAGTTTTTCCATACACTCAACTTTACCCGATTTGATATCGGTGTGAGAAAATAGATTTAATGCTTTGGTGAAATTTTCTTCAGCGGTTAAATACTTTCTAGCTTTTAATTTAATTTTTCCAGCTAAGAAATAAGCTTTAGCTAATTTTTCTTTTTGTAGTAATTCTTCTTTGAGTTTTATACATTTCGTAATCCAATGGGCTGCTTTAGAAACCTTATCAGTTTTTAAATTGATGCCTGCTAAGCTCAAATAAATATCGCTAATTAGGTTTTTGTTTTTATAAGCTGTCGCTTCTTCTAGAGCCTTTTCATATACTGAGAAGGCATTTTTGTAGTCTTGAAATTCTTCATAGATATTTCCAAGTAAACACAGCGCCTTAGAATGATTGCCAAAATTTTGAATATTTTCGTAGTGCTGTACAGCATCCACTAGAAAGGGAAGTGCTTCACTAAACTTCTCTTGGTCTTTAAAAATAGTCCCTAAATTATAGCTTGAATCCGCAATTCCACGTTTATAGCTAATTTTATTAGAAATTGATTGAGCACGCTCAGCTAATGATTTGGCAGTTGCAAATTCAGTATTCTTCCTTTGCAATAAAGAAAGTTGATTTAAAGCATCAGCGTGAATAGCATTTTTCTCCTTAATTTTCTGAGATTTAAAGAGTGCTTTTTCAGTTAAACTAATAGCACTAGGAATATTTTCATTTGAAATTGTACGAGCCTCACTCAGTATTTTTTCAATTTCTTCAATAAGGTTATTAGTTATTTTCAAGCATCTTTATTTAGTGGTTCTATTCTAAATATACTATCTAATATTGAAATCGTCATCATTTTCAGATGAATCTTCGAAATTGATCATACTGCTTAACAGGTCTTTAAAGCTATGACCTTTAGCTAATGCGTGTTTGCTCAATAAACTATATTCAGCCATTCCATGTAAAGCAAATTCCATCATAAAGTACGTTTCTTTTTCATTTAATTTTTTATGATTGCCTTTTACCAGATCCTTCAGTCCTGGAATGCTGTCTAGCTTTTTACGATATTCGTTTTCAGTATCATCATGCAACAGGTCTATTTTCTTGCCATCATTAAACCATTTACTTATAGGTTTATATGGGTTTTTCTTTTCTCTATCTTTTCTAAGTTCTTCAGGATTAGAAAAATATTGGTCAAATTGTGAACGAATTGCCTTTCCCACTAAAGTTTGTGCAACAATGCCTGGACCTTCTTGCTCTCCTTCATAAACAAGTTCTACTTTACCCGTAATGGCAGGCACAACGCCTGAGAAATCAGACATTCGAACATATACTTTAGCTTCATTATTGATTAAAGATCTGCGCTCTGCAGCACTGACCAAGCTTTCGTATGCAGAGATAGTTAATCTTGCCGAAACACCACTCTTCTCATCTATATATTCACTATTTCTAGCTTCTATTGCTATTTGCTCGATTAAATCTTTTGAAAGCTCATTTAGTTCTACTGCCTCATTTTGCTCATCTTTTATGGCAGCTTCTTGAGTAGTAATTTTTCTTCCAATCTCGATGGATTCTGGATAATGTGTTATGATTTGTGCATCAATTCTATCCTTCAATGGAGTAATGATACTTCCTCTATTTGTATAATCTTCAGGATTGGCAGTGAACACAAATTGTAAATCAAGTGGCAATCTCAATTTAAAACCTCTGATTTGAATATCTCCTTCTTGTAAAATATTAAAAAGTGCCACTTGTATTCTGGCTTGCAAATCTGGTAATTCATTGATGACAAAAATACCTCTGTGAGATCGAGGAATCAAACCATAGTGAATTACGCGTTCATCAGAATAAGGTAATTTTAAAGTGGCTGCTTTAATCGGATCAACATCCCCAATCAAATCCGCTACAGAAACATCTGGCGTAGCTAATTTTTCAGTGTAGCGCTCATCACGATGCATCCAGGCAACAGGTGCCTCATTTCCTTTCTCTTCTAGAATGTCTGTAGCTTGCCTAGAAAGTGGTTGCGTAGGATCGTCATTCAATTCTGTTCCTTTCAGAACAGGTATGTATTCATCAAGCAAAAGGGTCATCATTCGTGCGATTCTTGTTTTTGCCTGCCCTCTTAATCCTAATAAATTGATATTATGACGAGAAAGAATTGCTCTTTGAATATCAGGAATTACAGTATCTTCATATCCCCAGATGCCTTCGAACACATTTTCTCCAGCTTTCATTTTCTTGATGAGGTTTTCTCTTAATTCCTCTTTTACAGCTTTAGGCTGATAACCGCTTTCCATTAATTGTTTAAGCGTAGTAATTTTTAATTTATCTTGAGAAGTGAGTTTTTCGTAGCTCATAAATCTATTTTCAGTATCTTTTTTTTCTGTTTCTTTTATAGTCTTCAAACACCAAATTGCCTAATCCTTGTAAGCTGCTATAATATGCATTTCCATTATTTACAGTGGTGAATTCCTTTACAAATTCTTGTAAATAAGGGTCAGAGGCAATCATAAATGTGGTGATAGGAATTTTCAATCTTTTGCACTGTGCTCCCAGATTGAGTGTTTTATTTAATATTTTCGGGTCAAGCCCAAAGCTGTTTTTATAATATTTTATGCCTTGCTTCATACAAGTTGGTTTTCCATCTGTAATCATAAAAATCTGTTTGTTTTTATTTTTACGTCTTCTCAACAAATCCATTGCCAATTCTAAACCAGCTATGGTATTGGTGTGGTAAGGGCCAACTTGTAAATAAGGCAAATCTTTAATTTGAATTTGCCAAGCATCGTTTCCAAATACGATAATATCGAGTGTATCTTTTTTATATTTTTTGGTAATGAGCTCAGCCAGAGCCATAGCCACTTTTTTTGCAGGAGTAATTCTGTCTTCTCCGTACAATATCATGGAATGAGAAATATCTATCATCAAAACCGTAGAAGTCTGAGTTTTGTACTCACTTTCTACAACTTCCAAATCATCTTCCGTGAGCATAAAATCACCTAATCCATGATTGATTTGGGCATTCCTTAAAGAATCCGTCATAGAAATTTGATGCAATAAGTCACCAAACTCATAATTTCTTTTGTCAGTGCCGGTTTCTTCCCCTAGTCCTGTGAAATTGGTTTTATGTTCGCCTTTGCCTGATTTTTTGAGTTTACCAAATATCTCTTCCAAAGCACTTTGTCGAATATTTTGTTCTGCTTTCGCAGTAATTTCAAATGATCCGTCTGGTGTTTTATCCGAAATAAACCCTTTATTTTTCAAATCCTCTATGAAATCGCCCATTCCATATTGTCCATCTGTGATGTTATATTGTTTATCAATATTAGTCAACCAGCTTAGCGCTTCGCTGACATTACCTCCCGTAATGATCAATAATTCATTAAATACTTTAAATAATTGATCGAAGGTAGTATCCGATAAATCTTTATGGGCTAAATATTTTGTAAATCTGTAACCTAACATATGAGTCCTTAACTAAATAGAGAAGCCGAATGTTACCGTAATGCGCTTATATTTGTAACATTAAATATAAGGGTATTTTTATGACTTCAGTTAGAAGATTTTTTAATCTGTAGGGTAGCGATGAATAAATCTCTACAAAATATGATGTGAAAACTCTTGATTTAAATGTTGTGAGAGGCTAATTTCTTGAAAGCCTTTTTCCATTAAATTATGGTGAGCCATCGTAACTACTCCTTTTAACGAGCAAATACTTGTGATGCTAACGGTTTTCACTTCACCTCTATCCATCACCATATCATTGTTCAAATCGCCAGAACCTGCACTTTGATGAAATTCTCTAATTGCTTCAACCGAATAATTTTTATTTTCATTTAACCATATTTGAAACCATTCATTTCGATTTTGAATAGATTTTTTGGTGTAAAGTTGAGCTGAAGCCCAAATATGGGGTTTTTTAGGATCCATTTCTTCCAGAAAAGTTTTTTGGCCATCCCATTTGAATTGCAGAATTTTCAATTCAGGATCATGAAAAAGCACAACCATTGTGAAAGGTTCAATATTTGTGAAATCGTAATTTTTAAAGAATTCATCTGGTTTTATGCATTCTATGGCTTCCATCACCACTAAACCTCTGCTTATTTTATAAGGAGGATTAAAATCATGAGGTTTATTTACTCCGTTTAACAAACAAACACTTATTCCATTGTCAGATGTGGCTATCCAAGTTCCGCCAGCTTTAGGGTCTTGTGGGAATACAATATTTTTTCCTTCAACATGATGGTAAGAAGGGAAACCTGAGAGTGCTCTGTCAGGACTTTCATCGCGGTTAGTGGTTAAAATATATTGATCTTCGGAAAGTGGTAAATATGTTAATGTACACATAATTTTAAATAAGCTTTCGAATGATACTAAATAATCAAATTTTTAAAAAGCCATTTCTTCACTTAATATAAAAAAAATGTAATGGGTCAGGATAAATGAATGAATAATCTAAAATAGATTCAATTTTATCGCTTTTAATCATTCGATTTTTTAATTCTTGCTCAATATTTTCAAAAATGGGAGGATTGAAATTGAAATCTTCTGCATTTTTTAGAAATACCTCCTTTTTAGTAGGATGATTAGGAGCTATCCCATTTATTGTAAAACCCCAGTTTTCTTGTTTTATCACGGTTTGGATTAATCCAATGGCATCGTCTCTATGAATGTAATTCACTTTTTGTTGATGCTGCTCAAGTTTTCGATTAGAAAAGTACTTACCAGGGATTCTATCATAGCCTAAAAGACCTCCGAATCTGATAATTGTCAGACGCTCCTTAAAATTTCTTAATAAAAGTTTTTCAGCTTGAATTAGGGCTTTTGCTCTTTCTGAAGAATGATCTAATTCATGTTCTTCCGTAATTGGATAGTCTACTTTTGGGTAAACAGAAGTAGCACTTACATATATTATTCTTTGAGTAGAAGGAATATATTTTAGAATTGGTTTTAAACTTTCTACATGATGATTAACTCCTTTTTTGGAAGTTTGTGGAGGTATATTTATGATAAGATAATCCGAATTGAAAAATTCAAAACTCAAATTATCATTTGGCAATTGAATACTGAACGGTAAAATACCTGCATTTTCCAATTCAAGCATTTTTGAGTCGGTAGTGGTGCTTCCCTTTACTTTAAAACCTTGAGCCAGTAATTGCTTAGCAAGGGGAAGTCCTAACCAACCACAACCTAAAACGCTTACTGAAGCCATTATTTTTTCTTTTTGGGGATAGTATTAAAAACATAATCCCATAATGGAGTTGAAACTCCAAAATATTGATCTGGGTGTTTGTAATGATGAATACTATGATAAATCCATAGCCATTTCAGGAAATTTTTAGGTGGTTGATAGGCATGGATGGCATAATGAACGAAAGCATAAGCTAAATAACCAATCAAAAAGCCAGGCACAAAAGCAAAAGCATAATCTTGAAGAATTAGCCAAAAACCTCCAAAAATTATACTACTGATTATAATCGCTCCTGCAGGTGGCATTACAATTCTGTCTTTATCCTTAGGGTATTCATGATGAATTCCATGAAAAGTATAGGTGACCCATCTTTTCCATCTTTTATCATTGTCCATATGAAAAACATACCGATGAATAAGATATTCTCCTAATGTCCAACTAAAAAAACCTAACGTAAATAAACCTACGAAAATGAGGGTATCAATTTTAAAAAAAGTAAAAGATAAATAAGCAAGATAGGTTGCAATAACTGCTAATATACTTAGTGGTATGGAAAAATGACTTCTAGTTAATTTTTCCAGTAATGGATTTTCAAAAAGGTTTTTTGTTCCTGATTCTTTGATTTTTTTGTCTTGTGCTAATTCCATAGTTTATAAAGTGACAAATTTTAAAAAATTGTGCATCAATTAACTATGGGATTTGAACGACTAAGTGGAGGAATTGTTCCTCAAAATTAATTATGATGACCTTTCAGCTAGCTCTTTTCTCATGATTTTATCGTAGAAATTCTCATATAAAGGTAGAATATTAGTGATATCGAATTTTTTTGCTCTTTCTAATGCAGCGGCTTTAAACTTATCCAGATTTTCATCTGCTAAAATGTGTAAAGCTTTTTCTGTCATGTCTTTAACATCACCAATATTACAAACGAAACCAGTCTCTCCATTAATATTCAATTCTGGAATTCCACCAGCATTTGAGGAAAGAACAGGAACTTCGCAAGACATGGCTTCTAGTGCGGCTAATCCAAAACTTTCTTTTTCGGAGGGCATCAAAAATAAATCACATACCGATAAAACTTCTTCAACCGCCTCTAATTTACCTAAGAATCTAATATCTTCACAAATGCCCAAATCACGGCATAATTTTTCCATTTTGATTCTTTCAGGACCATCGCCTACCAAGAGTAATTTTGCGGGTATAATTTTACGTACATTATTAAAAACTTGAATTACATCTTCAACTCTTTTTACTTTTCTGAAGTTGGAAGTATGTACCAATAATTTCTCCCCATTAGGACAAATAGCAGTTTTAAAATGGTCTTTCTTCTGTCTTTTAAATCTTCCTAAATCTATAAAATTGGGGATTACTTCTATATGCTGATAAATATCAAAATGCTCTAAAGTATCTTTTCTTAAATCTTCAGAAACGGCTGTTACACCATCCGATTTATTAATACTAAAGGTAACAACGGGTTCGTATGAAGGGTCTTTTCCTACCAATGTAATATCTGTTCCGTGTAGTGTAGTCACCACTGGAATGTCAATATTTTTTTCCTTTAGTATTTGTTTTGCCATGTAGGCTGCCGAAGCATGCGGAATAGCATAATGAACATGCAATAAATCTAATTTTTCATGTTGAACTACATCAACCATCTTACTAGCCAAAGCAAGCTCATAAGGAGGATATTGAAATAATGGGTATGTTCTAATATCTACCTCATGATAGAATAAATTTTCATTAAAAAAATCTAATCGAGTTGGTTGAGAATACGTGATAAAATGGACATTATGACCATTTTTAGCTAGTGCTTTTCCTAATTCAGTTGCAACAACCCCGCTTCCGCCAAAAGTAGGATAACAAACAATACCTATATTCATTTATTTGATGTTAAAATAATTACTTATTAATAAGTTGGAAACTAAAACGTAATGCCAGGTAATTATGTTTAAAATATTCTAGCCCGGTCGTAAGAATTGAATTACACTATTTAATTGACATATGCTTCTTGCTGTGATTCATACTCGAAAATTGATTGATATATAATATCCATTATTCGAGTCCGGATGTTGGAGGTAATAAGTTTTCTATTATTGGCATCAGGATATACTCTGTTAGAAAGGAATATATATACTAAGCCGAATTCAGGGTCAGCCCATGCTGCAGTTCCTGTAAATCCGGTATGACCAAAGGTTAATGGTGAAGCATAATGAGAGGTAGGGGAGGGACCTTCTTCTTCCACTGGTTTATCCCAACCTAACCCTCTTCTGTTTTCATCAAATTGCTTCTTCGTGAAATATGGAACAGTCCCTTTACTAAAGTATCGCACACCTCCGTAAGCACCATCCCATAAATTCATTTGCATTAAAATAGCTAAATCCTTCGCGTTACTAAAAAGACCTGCATGTCCTGCAACACCCCCAACCATTGCTGCTCCCTGGTCATGCACCCATCCTTTTATTAAATCATTTCTGAAAGTGAGATCGTTTTCCGTCGGGGCGATTCTATCTTGAGGAAATCGGCAGAGTGGCAAAAAGCCCATGGTACTCATGCCCATCGGCTTATAAAAATTCTCATATAAAAGTTCTTCATAATTCAAATTGGTCATACGTTCACTAATTTTATGCATAATGTAGTATCCCATATCTGAATAGCGGTAATCATAGTTTTTCTGCCATCTTGGTTTTTCAAGCAATTCTGAATCTATTACCCATTGCCAGATTGAATCTCCCAAAACTTGATGGCCATAAAGCCCAGAAGCTAACTGGTTTGGATAAAGAGAGGCTTCATGATTTTGGTATAAGGGTGTTTTTAATCCAAACATATCATGAGTTTGCCTCCAAAATGGAACATATGGAATTAAACCTGCCTGGTGAGTCAGGATATTACGCAAAGTCATGTTCTGCTTGTTACTTTTCTTAAGTTCTGGTAGATAATGACTTATTTTCTTATCTAAATCAATAATTCCTCTGTCATACAGAAACATAATGCTTTGCAATGTCGCAGCCACTTTTGTGATGGAGGCTAAATCATAAATAGTTTCATCTTCTACTTTAGAATATTTATGATAAGTTTGATACCCGAAGTTGTTTTCGTAGATTATTTGTCCGTCTTTAGCTACTAATATTTGACCTCCTGGGGTCGCCTCTGTCTTCATGGCTTCTTCTGCAATGGCATCAATTTCAGCTAAAATTTTAGGGTCCATTCCCACATCTAATGGGTTACTATAACCAAATCTATTGAGAGTTTTGGTAATGATTCCTGTCCCAACTTTCATGTTAGGAGCAACGGAAACTGGCAACTTTCCTTTAGCAGATTTTGCACCAAAAAGTATTTGAGGGGCTAATTTTTGGGTCATATCATTATCTTCATACATCATTAGTATATGTTGAAATGATTGTAGGTATTTTAAACTGTAAGCATTCCCGAAAACAGTTAGAACCACATTAGACTCTTCTGATAAGTTTTGTAAGAAAAGCAAGTCCTCTGATTTTAAACCAAATCTTTTAGAAGCAGAGTTATTCATTCCATGTAAGCCTACTACTACTGTTTCATATTGGCTAAGTTGATTCATAAGCTGGCTATAATCACCTAGGTCCATATTTTCTGCTGGTAAATGGTAATGGGTAAAATCAGCATATTTGTTTAAATATTGTTGGAATGTACTATTGCTGTTTCCTCTTAGCGAAAGAGAAGCAAAGTTAGTGGTATCTAAAATATGAATAGGAAGAAAATCTTTTTCATTTTTCACTAAAGTGGCGGCTGCAGCATATAATTTTTCATTTAGATTTTTTGCTTCATCTGAATTGAGCTTTTGATGAATGTTTTTGGAATCTAATTTTTCATATCCATTGTGCAGCCCCAATTTATATTTGGCATAAAGGATTTTCTTAACGCTCTCCTCTAATCTTTCCTGAGGGATTTCCTTTTTATTAATGGCCTCTTTAATCATTTTGATTGCATTAGGAACATCCATAGGGAAAAGTAAAACATCATTTCCAGCTTTAAAGGCTAATAAATCCGTTTCTCCAGGGGCATAAAAATCACTTACACCTTTCATATTCAAAGCATCAGTAAAGATCAAGCCATCAAAACCCAATTCTTCTTTTAATAAGTCGGTTACAACACTTTTAGATAGAGTGGTTGCTTTGTTAGGTGTATTATCATAAGCAGGAATATGCAAATGTGCCACCATTATGCTATTCACTTTATTTTCAATCAACTTTTTAAATGGATACAATTCTAGTTCATCCAATCTTTCAACACTGTGATTGATTACAGGTAATGTCATATGAGAATCTGAGTCTGTATCTCCATGTCCAGGAAAGTGCTTTGCATTAGCTAAAAGTCCATTGTCTTGCATTCCTTTCATATAGGCTACTCCTTTTTGCGCTACATTTTCTTTATCCTCACCAAAAGAGCGGTTTCCAATTACTGGGTTTTTAACATTATTGTTGACATCTACCACTGGAGCAAAATTGATATGGACCCCAATAAGCTTTGCTTGTCGGGCAATTTCTGCCCCCATTTTATATATATAATCATTATTTTGAATGGCTCCCAAGGTCATTTGTTTTGGAAAATTCATGGTACTATCTAATCGCATACCTAAGCCCCATTCTGCATCCATTCCTATCCAAAGTGGAATTTTAGATTTGGCTTGCAATTGATTGGTCAAATTAATTTCTCTTCCTGGCCCACCTTGGAAAAAGATTAAACCTCCTATGTGATAATTTTCTATAAGAAGAGATAGGTTTTTAGTATGTTCCTGACCTTTATTAGAATAAGCAGCCACCATAAAAAGTTGGCCAATTTTTTCATTTTGGCTCATTTCTTTATATGTTTTTTCAACCCATTGTGGATACTCATTTTGTTGAGAAAAAAGGGAACTTGTAATTGAAAAAATCAACAGAAATGAAAGGGATAAAACTTTTTTGAACATGTGGCAGTTTTGAATTTATGATAAAAGCTAAATTAACACTAAGTTTGTTTCTTAGAAAGATTATTGTCTATAGAATGCTAAATTGTTGAATTTAATCGAAAGCATATCAACAGTTTGCTAAATAAACTTACATAACGGTAGCTTCGTTCTTTTATTCATCTATTTTAAATAAATGATTATGAAAATTCCATCCATTTTTAGACTTCCTGGTCATCAACGTTTTGAAATTAAGCCAAGATATTACGACCCAGTAAAAGAAGACATTGAAAAAAGAACCGACCGCATAAGAAAGGAAGTGCAAAATGAACGAGAGGGACATAGCGTTGAAAGTATCAGAGATGCCTACAAAACCAGAAGAGGGTCAAATCGTTCTGCAGATTTGTTTCAATTTTTAATGATAGTCATTGTTGGAGTTTCAATCGGTGGATACTTGATGTACGGTGCTAATGTGTATTTCGCTTTATTCTTATTGATTCCACTTTACATTATTTTAAGACGAAGAAAAAAGTAATAGTTTAGTTATTTATTTTTATAATAATTTTTTGAAAAACGAAATTTCAGAATCCACACCATAAATTAAATGTCCGATATAATACAGTTATTGCCTGATGCAATCGCTAACCAAATTGCTGCGGGAGAGGTAGTACAAAGACCCGCTGCAGTAGTGAAGGAATTATTAGAAAATTCTATTGATGCCGGAAGTAGTAAGATAAAATTGGTGGTGAAAGATGCTGGCAAGCAACTTATTCAGGTGATTGATGATGGCTTAGGAATGTCGGAAACGGATGCTCGCATGTGTTTTGAAAGGCACGCTACTTCCAAGATCAGAAAGTCAGATGATTTATTCACCTTGAAAACAATGGGCTTTAGAGGAGAAGCGATGGCTTCGATTGCGGCAGTTTCGCAAGTAGAATTGAAAACCAAAAAAGCAGATGCGGAACTTGGCGTTTTAATTCAAGTGGAGGCTTCGGAGGTAAAAAATCAATCCCATACGGCACATACTGGAGGTACTACCATATCGGTAAAAAATCTTTTTTATAATGTGCCAGCTAGACGTAATTTTTTGAAATCAAATCCAGTGGAAATGCGCCATATTATTGATGAATTTCATAGAGTGGCACTGGCAAATCCTCAAGTAGCATTTAGTTTACATCAAAACGATATGGATGTTTACCAATTAAATGCGGGCAAGCTGAGTCAACGAATTGTTGGTTTATTTGGGAAAAATTATCAAGAGCAGTTGGTAGCTTGTGAAGAAACTACCGACCAATTGAAAATATACGGCTATATTGGTAAGCCTGAGTTTGCAAAGAAAACACGTGGGGAACAATTTTTCTTTGTAAATAATCGCTATATCAAAAGTGGTTATTTGCATCACGCAGTTGTTAATGGCTTTGAGGGTTTATTAGGCAAGGAAGCCCATCCTTTTTATGTGCTGTGTTTAGAGATTGATCCTAAAAGAATTGATGTAAATGTTCATCCTACCAAAACGGAAATCAAATTTGATGATGAGCGAATGGTCTATGGGATTTTGGCTGCAGCTATCCGTCAAGCACTTGGAGCCCATAATGTGGCGCCAGCCTTAGATTTCGATAGTGATGTAAATTTCAGTTTTAATGCTCCAAGAAGAGATAGAATAGATGATTTTGCTACTAAAACTTCTAACTATCAAAAGTTTAAACAGCCTAAAGATAATGATGGCGAGTGGGATAAAATTCTGTCTAGCTTCCAGGAATTAAGTGATAAAATAAGTAAAGAGGACGAAACAGAAGACTTTTCAAATAAAAATCAGCAATCCATGACTTTTGGAAGTGCAATTAATGAAGAAAGTCATAGTTCGGCACCAAAGAATGAATGGGTTGAAGCAAAAACAAGTATTTTTCAAATTCATCAAAAATATATTGCTACTCAAGTAAAATCAGGCTTAATGCTGGTGGACCAGCAAGCGGCTCATGAGCGAATTTTATTTGAAAAATTCAACCGTCATTTGCAGAATAGTGACGGCAGCTCACAACAATTTCTCTTCCCTGAACAAGTGCAATTATCAGCACCCGATTATACTTTGGTAATGGATATGGAGGAGGAATTAAAAGCTTTAGGTTTTGTGATTTCATCATTCGGAAAAGATACAGTGGTAATAAATGGTGCACCAACAGAATTAACCGATACTTCGGTGAAATCAGTGTTTGAAGGGTTGATCGACCAGTTTAAACATAATAAAAATGTGTTGAGTATTTCGAAAAATGAAAATATTGCTCGTTCTTTGGCAAAAAGGTCAGCCATAAGGGCAGGACATAAGTTGAATTCGGAAGAGATGAATGCATTGATTGACAAACTTTTTGCCTGTCAGAACCCTAATTATGCGCCTTCTGGTAATTCAACTTTTATTATTTTTGACCTTCATAAAATAGCAAGTTTTTTTAATTGAAGGTACTTTGTTAGGCTTTTAGGAAAGAAACAATACTAGTTAACTTTAGAATTTATATAATAGAATTTTATGTTCGCAAGACTTACTCCAGTTGTAAAGAATCTTCTTTTAATAAATATAGCATTATTGCTTATTCCCTCTTTTCTGAATTTTGAATTGGCTCAATATTTTGGATTACGCTATATTTTTGCGGAAACCTTCCAGCCGTTTCAATTTATAACCTATATGTTTTTGCATGCAGGATTTGGGCATTTGTTAGGGAATATGTTTGCCTTATTCATATTTGGTCCAATGTTGGAGCGATTTTGGGGCTCAAAAAGATTCTTCATTTTTTATATGGTTACAGGTGTTGGTGCAGGTATTCTTTTTGGAGTAGTAAATTTCATTGAAATGAAACAACTAGAAAGTGCAGCAGAACAATATATTGAAAATCCGAATTATGAAGCTTTTGTCTCCTTTATTCAAGAAAATGCTGGTTATGCTTACAGTCAATGGTATGAGTTTACAGATGCCTATGGAGAAAATCCTGGTAAACAAGAATATATTGATGGAAGTATTCAAAGAGTAAAGGAAGTGGTTCGCTTTCAAGGAAATGTCCCACTTATAGGAGCATCGGGAGCAGTTTTTGGTATTTTGCTGGCATTTGGTATGCTCTTTCCTAATACAGAATTATTTTTACTATTTCCACCTATTCCTATCAAAGCAAAATACCTTGTAACCTTCTACGGATTATATGAGTTATATGCAGGCATACAAAATGTACCAGGCGATAATGTGGCGCATTACGCCCACCTTGGAGGCATGCTGATAGCGTTTATTCTGTTAAAGATTTGGCAGAAAGATAATTCAAGATTTTATTAAAGAAAATGGCAGGATTTTTCGATGAATTAAAGCAAAATTTTAAAAGACCTAATAATGCATTAAACCAGCTGATTATTATCAATGCGGTGGTTTTTGTAGGATTAGGTTTATTGAAAGTTATAGGAGCATTTGCTGGTATAGAAGGGCTTTATGCAATAGTTGATGCCCAATTTACAATTCCACCAGATTTAGTTAAATTCCTTTACAGACCCTGGACCATAATCACTTATGCTTTTTCTCACGCAGGGTTCTTTCATATTTTAATGAATATGCTAGTGCTCTACTGGTTTGGAATGTTGATTTCTCAATATTTGGGAAGTGCCAAACTGGTAAATTTATACATTTTAGGTGCTTTAGCAGGCGCAGTTGTATTTATATTAGCTTATAATTTAATTCCATTTTTGGCTGAAAGAACAACCAGCGGTATGGTAGGGGCATCGGCAGCAGTTTATGCTGTAGCAACAGCAGCAGCGACTTTACTGCCTGACCACAGGTTCCATTTAATATTTATTGGCCCAGTTAAAATCAAATATATAGTTGCTGTCTACATTGTTTTATCATTACTTCAGTCAGCTGGACCAAATGCAGGTGGAAATATAGCGCACTTAGGTGGGGCAGGCATTGGGTTTTTATACGTTAGAGGTTTGCAAGCAGGAACGGACTTTGGCTTATGGATTCAAATGACTTTAGGGTTTATTCAAAGCATATTTAAGTCTAAACCAAAGATTAAAGTGACTTATAAAAAGAAACAGACTGCTGGATCAACTCCTAAAAGCAGTAGCAATTCATCTTCAACTACTTCAACTGTTGAACAAGAAGAAATTGATAGAATTTTAGATAAAATTTCTGATAAAGGTTATGAAAGCTTAAGTAAAGACGAAAAACAGAAGCTTTTCAATGCTAGTAAAAAATAATATTTTATAAAGAGATAATTTATATATTTTACTTGCTCACTTTATAAATAATTTCTCCTTTTGGTAAAGCATATTTTTCCACTCTGTAAGCAGGAAGTTCATTTATATAATTTTCTTCTGTTACCTTAAAACCTGCTTTTCTTAATCTATCTGGGTAGTCCTTACCGTAAAGCCTTACATGGTCATCTTGACCAAATATTCGTTCTCTTTCTTTTGGATCAGTAATACTGTTATCTTCAAAAGTTTCATTAGGAATAGGTTCAAAAAAAGGAATTTGCATGATACCCCATCCCCCTGGCTTAAGTACTCTTTGAAGTTCACTCATGGCTTTTATGTCATCTTCCACATGTTCCATCACATGATTACAGAAGACGACATCAAAAGTATTTGCAGGAAAAGGGATATCGTGTATATCCATCTTCACTTTAGCCAATGGAGATTCTATGTCTGCAGTGATGTAATCAGCACCATGTAGTTTTTCAAAATGATCCATAAAACATTGCTCTGGGGCAACATGTAAAACTTTTAGTTTATCGTTAAAAAAGTTGGTTTTTTCTTTCAAATAAAGCCAAATCAAC
The DNA here is from genome assembly GCF_035704835.1 of Marivirga sp. GTDB lineage: Bacteria > Bacteroidota > Bacteroidia > Cytophagales > Cyclobacteriaceae > Marivirga. The sequence goes on from NZ_DASSWQ010000072.1 coordinate 87,385, forward strand.
CGATGTCGCTCCAGAGAAAGTGTATCTGGACACAACGCATTATCTCTGGGATTTACTCTACCATAAGGTAGAAATTTTCTATATCCTTTTCCATTAATAGGACAATAAACATTATCCCCTCTGTAAAAGATGCCGATTATTTTCATACTAATTCCACTTATCCTCTGGATATATTTTCTTGGGACATTTCGTAGTAAGAAACTTATTAATTTTTTCATGAGCATATTTTGGTAAGCAAAGGTAATAAATATAGCTAATCTTAAAATACAGAAACCTAAGTTAGATGCTCATGTTAATTTTGTTGACAAACATTTTGCTTAAGTTAAGCTTAGATTGGTTAATGGGCATTTCTGAAAAGACTTTCTCAATATAAAAGAGAACTATTTACTTAGTAGGCATGATTAATTGATAGGTGGTGGTAACATTTTTGTTAATTATCAATAATTTTACCCTTATTACGTTCAAAGTTATTATTTGAATTCCATTACTTATGAATAAAAAATTAATTATATCATTATTAGCTTTAGTTGTAATTGCGATTGCTTTTTTCACTTTTAGAGGGAGTGGCACAACTGAAAGCGTAGAAATTATGACCGAAGCTCAAACTGGAGAGTTTGTAATTGCTATTACAACCACTGGTGAATTAGAAGCGAAAAATGCAATTAAAATTACGGGGCCTTCAGGACTTCGTGCTGCAAGATTGTGGAATGTAAAAATTGATAAATTAGTAGATGAAGGCACAGTAGTTTCTAAAGGTGATTTTGTAGCTAATTTAGATGCATCAGAATTATCGGATAGAATTAGAAATGTAGATAATGAATATCAACAAAGTTTATCTCAGTACACACAAACTAAACTAGACACGGCTCTTACCCTTCGCCAATCAAGAGACGAGCTGGTTAATCTTGAATTTGCTGTAGAAGAACGAAAATTAGTTTTGGAGCAATCTCAATTTGAACCGCCAGCAACTATCAAGCAAGCGGAAATTGATTTGAGCAAAGCGGAAAGAGCTTTTAAACAAGCAAAGCAAAATTACATTTTGAAAAAACAAAAAGCAGTTGCCCAAATGCAAGAAGCAGCAGCTGAATTATCTGAAGATAGAGTTGAGAAAGATTTCCTGATTGAACTAAGACAAAAATTTACAATTACAGCTCCCGAAGATGGAATGGTCATCTATGTGAGAGAATATGATGGTTCGAAAAAAGCAGAGGGTGCTTCCATTGGAGCTTGGGATCCAACTGTGGCAACGCTTCCAGATCTTTCAACCATGATATCAACCACATTTGTGAATGAGGTAGATATTAGAAAAGTAGCGAAAGGACAACATGTCAATATAGGATTAGACGCATTTCCAGATAAAAAATTAACAGGAGAAGTAATTTATGTTGCGAATGTTGGAGAGCAGAGACCCAATTCTGATGCTAAAGTATTTGAAGTAAAAGTAGAAATTAATGAAAGTGATACCACTTTAAGACCTGCCATGAGTACAGTAAATGAAATCATCACAGATGTTGTACCAAATGCAATTTATGTCCCATTGGAATCAGTATTCAATCAGGGCGATTCAATTTCATATGTTTACAAAAAGACAGCTTTGGAAACAATAAAGCAAGAAGTAATTTTAGGCAAAGCTAATGTAAATGAGGTTGTAATAGAAAAAGGAGTAGAGGCTGGTGAAAAAGTATTTCTGATTGCACCAGAAGGAATGAGTAGTGAAGATGTAACACTTTTAAAATCCTCTCAGCTCTAGATGAAAGAAAAAATAATAGCAAACCTTAATATTGCTTTCGAAGCAGTAGTGAATAACGGGACTCGCTCTTTCTTAACCGCATTAGGTATCATCTTTGGTGTTGCAGCGGTAATAGCAATGCTTGCTATAGGGAATGGTGCTCAACAAGAAATTTTAAATCAAATAAAATTAGTCGGGGTTAATAATATTGTAATAGAACCTGTTGTGGAACAGACGGAGGAAGATTTGCAGCAGCAGGGCAGCGGTAAAAAAGAAAGGAATAAGTTTAGCCCAGGTTTAACTTTAGCTGATGCACAAAGTATCACCAATATTATTCCAGGTATTACTGCAGTAAGCCCTGAAATAATACTTGAAACTTATGTGATCCGAAACGGAATTAGACGTTCAGCTAAATTAGTTGGAGTAGACCCCTCTTATTTTAATTTATCTGCTTTTGAACTCGATGAGGGATCTATGTTCATTGAAGAGCAAATTGAGAAAGGAAGCAGAGTGTGTATCATTGGTAAATCAGTTAAATCACGATTTTTCCCAAATACTAATCCAGTAGGAAAAATGATTAAAGTTGGCCCTAATTGGCTTCAAGTAATAGGTGTACTCAAAGAAAGAATTTACAGTCAGAAGAGTTTAGATAATTTAGGTCTGAGAGATTTCAATATGGATATATACACCCCTGTGCAAACTGTGTTGGTGAATTATAGAAATAGGGCAGCTCTTACTCAAGCGCAGCTGAAAAAAGCAAATGCAAATAATGGCGATGAGAATGGAGTCAATCAAAGTACAGGAAACAATAATTACCATCAAATTGATAAATTGACGGTACAAGTATCAGAGTCAGAAAATCTGAGTGCTACAGCTGAAATTATCTCCAGAATGCTTAGAAGAAGGCATTATGATAAAGTCGATTTTGAAGTTACCATTCCCGAGCTTCTGTTAAAACAGCAACAAAAAACTAAAAATATTTTTAATATAGTGCTGGGAGCCATAGCGGGAATTTCACTTCTGGTAGGAGGTATAGGTATTATGAACATTATGCTTGCCTCCGTAATGGAGCGTATTAAAGAAATAGGATTACGATTATCGCTTGGTGCTAAAAAGTCAGATGTCATCTTACAATTTTTGTTAGAAGCAGTTATGATCAGTATAAGTGGAGGCGTAATAGGAGTAATTTTAGGAATTATCTTCGCTTATTTAGTTGCTTCTTTTGCGGAAATCCCAACCATAGTAAGTGGAATTTCTATTGTAATTTCATTCGGAGTTGCAGCAACAGTAGGTTTAATATTTGGCATTGCACCAGCAAGGAAAGCCGCAAACCAAGACCCCATAACATCTTTAAGATATGAATAGAAAATATAGTTACTTTACGATTACATTTTTTGGTCTGATATTTTTGAATTTTAATATTGTAGCACAACAAAATTACACCTTAAAAGATGTTATAGAGATTGCTAAAACTCAGTCACCAGCCTATAAACGTGCTGAAACTATTTTAGAAAATAGATATTGGCAGTATAGAGTATTTAAGTCTAATTACGTTCCTCAACTAGCTTTGAGTGGTACAATTCCATCTTTTGATAATTCTGTAAAGCCTGTGGAACAGCCAGATGGATCTACAGAGTTTAGACCTGTGTTTATCAGTAACTCTAATGTGTCTTTAAATCTGGAGCAAAAGATTGGATTAACAGGCGGTACAATCTTTGTCAGTTCTTCTTTGAATAGATTTGATGATTTCACAAGAGGCTTCAACCAATACGGTGGAGATCCCCTTTCAATAGGATTTCGCCAGCCATTATTTAGTTTTAACCCATTAAAATGGGATAAAAAAATAGAGCCTTTAAGATATGAGGAGTCCAAAAGAGAATATGTTGAAGAATTTGAACAAATTTCTAAAGATGTAGCTGCACGATTCTTTAACCTATTAACAGCTCAAATAAGCTTAGAAATAGCTAAGAAAAATTTGGGCAATAATGACACTATTTATAAAATAGCACAGGGGAGATATAGGTTAGGTAAAATTCCAGAAAATGAATTGCTGCAACTAGAGCTGAGTTTAATGAACTCCAGACAGTCAGTAGCTCAAGCTAATTTGGACCTAGAAACTACTCAATTGGCTTTGAAAGCCTATTTAGGATTAAAAAATAATGAAGAGTTAAATTTAATTATTCCTGATGAAATCCCAGTATTTCCAATAGACCCTGATTTGGCCTTGCAGGAAGCTCTAAATAATAGGCAGGAGGCTATAGGATTTAAAAGAAGGCTATTAGAAGCCAATAAAGAAGTGGACAGGGCACAAGGGGAAACGGGTTTAAACATGAATTTATTTGGTAGTTTTGGTTTGACTAATCAGGCTGAACAGCTACCAACTATTTATCAAACTCCAGATGATCAGCAACGTGTTGAATTAGGATTTACAATTCCTATAGTGGACTGGGGTAGACAAAAATCAAGAGTAAAGACAGCTCAGGCTAATTACCAGTTAGTGCAGTATACTATTGAACAGGAGAAGGTGAACTTTGAACAAGAGGTTTACACCCAAGTTAGAACTCTAGAGATGTTAAGAGATCAGGTAGCAATTACTCAAAAAGCGGATGATATTTCTCAAAGGAGATATAATATTGCAAAAAATCGTTATTTAATTGGTAAAATTAGCATCACTGATTTGTCTATAGCGCTAACAGAAAAAGATCAGGCTAAAAGAGATTATATTAGTTCTTTAGGGAACTTTTGGCAAGCTTACTATAATCTGAGACAATTGACTCTTTATGATTTTGAAAATAATACTCGATTAATTAAATAAAACTTCAAAACTCCATTCTTTTTAAAATATTTCCTGATTATTGTAATATGAATAAAGTTATTCTTATTATCATTTTAATCAGTGTATTAGTATGCAGTACATCCTATGGTCAGATTGATTATGGTCATAAATCTACAGGAAAGATAAAAGAAAACCCTGAGCTTAAACCTGTTAATCAAAATCCTAGGCGGAGACTATTAAGCATTTATATCAAGGATACTCAAGATATTTTATACGGAAATCCGTGTATGGATAAAGTTACCAATCGGTTTGGTTATGAGTTTGTAGTTATGCCTAAAAATGCCTCAAAGTTTTATTCCGGATTTCAAAGAGTGATGCACAACACCCTGGTTAAAACTGCTTTATTTTTTCGGAATCCTTTTTGGAAAATTATATCAAATAAGAAAGCGAAAGAGTGTAGGCAAAAAACTGGGGATTATATGGGGTAGCAAATCAAATAATATTCTGATCTATAAAAAGATATATGATAAAAATAGCTGATAAATTTTTTATTTAGTAGTTATTGTTTTGCATATTTTTAAATTCATATAATTTTATTTTTTGATGATTTTAAATTTTCCTAAATTGATTGTACAATAAACTTAAGAAAATTTATGGGGTTAAGTAAGAACGATCTGGTCGATTTATTAAATCATACGATTAAGGAAAGAAGAGATATTAGTTGGAAGATGGGGACTGGCTATCACAATGGCGTAGATATATCAATCTATGAGATTTTAATATACGAGATTAAAAATAATCGAACAATTGGGAGATTCGCATTTAATGGTGAATCAGGTGTGCTTATCAATCAAAGAATAATTGGATATCGACAAAAAATGGCAGATAATATAGTCGATGCATTATTGGATGTACATAATTACCTGACAAAGAAATTACTAATTTAAAACTATGGATCTTTGGTGAAAAAAGTGAAAACTATGATTTACCTAATGATGATAATAGGTTTCTACTTTAAATTATTTGAAATATAAGTCCCCTAAATTCTTTCTAATAATTTTTTAAATATTTTAGTCATTTTGGGTTCTGCATTAATAGCAGCACCAATTATTTCTGGAATAGAGGCTGGTTTTAATTTTTCAGGATAGCATAAATCTGTAATGACAGAAACGGCAAATACTGGAATTTGAATGTGCCGAGCTGCAATGTTTTCGGGAATGGTGCTCATTCCTACAGCATCTGCTCCAATTTTATCAAGATAACGATATTCTGCAGGAGTTTCTAAGTTTGGACCTTGAACGCCAGCATAAACACCCTCTTTGACATCTATGTCTTCCTCCTTTGCAATTTCTTTAGCTAATTGAATCAGTTTTGGCTCGTAAGCGTCATACATATCTGGAAATCGTCCACCAAATTCATTTAAATTTTCACCACGCAATGGATTTTCCGGAAAAAGATTGATGTGATCTTTAATAATCATTATATCGCTTAAGGTTAAATTTTTATTAAGTCCACCTGCAGCATTAGAAATAAATAAGTATTTGATACCTAATAAATACATGATGCGGACAGGCATTACTACTTGTTGCATGCTATATCCTTCATAGTAGTGGAATCTGCCTTGCATAGCGATGACGTTTTTTCCATTTAATTCGCCTAAAATAAGTTTGCCACTATGAGTTTCCACTGTCGATACTGGAAAATGGGGAATATCTTTATAAGAAAAGCTATATATTATTTTGATGTCATCTACTAGTGCTCCTAAGCCGGTTCCTAAAATTATACCTACCTCAGGAGCGAAATCTACTTTAGACTGTATAAAATCAGTTGCTTCTTTTATTTCTTTTGAGCTGCTCATATTTTTTTTAAACAATTTTATGCCAATTTGATTGAAGTACTCATATCATCAAAATTATTTTTTAAAAAGTTAAAACCTTTTTAACGATTTTATGTATATGTATCAACATTAAATGTAATAACATCAAAAATTAGAAATGAAAACAAGAATTTTATCAATCGCAATGGTAGCCTTAATTATGGCTGCAGCTTTTACAATTTTAAGAAAAGAAGTAAAAGTAGACACTAACTCAAGTCAAATCGCTTGGGTAGGTAAAAAAGTGACAGGCCAGCACAATGGAACTGTTAACATTAAAGAAGGTGCATTGGAAATGGAAGATGGCCAGGTTACTGGTGGGTCATTCATTATTGATATGACCTCTATAGATGTTTTGGATTTGGAAGGAGAGTACAAAGGAAAATTAATGGGTCATTTGAAGTCAGATGATTTCTTTAGCGTTGAGAAGCATCCAACTGCCAAATTTGTAATTACTTCTATTAATAAAAGCGAAGCAACTGATGCTACTCATTTTGTTGCAGGTGATTTGACAATCAAAGGAATTACCAATAAAATTACATTTCCAGCAAATGTTTCTATTGAAAACGGTAAAGCAAACGCTAAAGCATCTTTTGCACTGGATAGAACAAAATGGCAAATCAGATATGGTTCTGGTTCATTCTTTGATGGATTAGGTGACAATATGATTTATGATGATTTCGAATTGACAGTTAACTTATCGTCTTTATAATTCGAAACTGATTTGAATATTTATTGAATAGGGACTTAATGTCCCTATTTTTGTTTTTAAAATAGCTAAAAATCATGATAACCATAATTTCAGGAACAAATCGTAAAAATTCAGTATCCGCCAAAGTAGCTCATTTATATCAAAGTTTGTTAAAGAAGCATCAAGAGGATTCCAATATTATCGATTTAGCTGAATTGCCTAATGATTTTGTATTTACGGCTTTATATGATAACAATGGTAAGAATACAGAATTCAATAAGTATCTATCTCAATTGCGTGCTTCCGACAAATATGTTTTTATAATTCCAGAATATAATGGCTCATTTCCGGGTGTTTTGAAAGCTTTTATTGATGGGATGGAATATCCTAATAGTTTTCAGAATAAGAAGTGTGCCTTGGTTGGAATATCATCTGGGATGCAAGGAGCAGGTTTAGCACTTAGCCATATGACTGATATTTTCAACTATTTAGGGATGAATGTTTTAGCCTTAAAACCAAAACTTGCTCGAATAGAGAAAAATTTTGATGGGCAGGAAGTTACAGATAAGCTGTACAGCCAGTTATTAGAGGAACAAGTGAAAAAATTATTGCAGTTCTAATCTTAGTAAATAATAAAATTTACATTTTCCAAAAATTTAGAAATTTTAGCTTTATTACGGAATACTAAAACAAAAAGGCAGAATAGAATGCTCTATTGCTGCCTTTTATTTTATTAGATCACTAATCTCTTGACGAGATTTATGATTTTAAACTGTCATAATTTCTTTTTCCTTGTGTTCTAAGATTTCATCTAGCTTTTTGGTGAAGTCATTAGTTAAAGTCTGAACTTTATCTTCTCCTCTTTTAACATCATCTTCAGAAATGCCTTCTTTTTGTAATTGTTTTAGCTGGTCATTAGCATCTTTTCTGGCATTTCGTATAGAGATTTTCCCATCTTCTGCTTCATTTTTAGCTTGCTTAGTTAATGCAATCCTTCTTTCTTCAGTCAATGGTGGAATGTTAATTCTCACAATTTCACCGTCATTTTGAGGCGTAAATCCTAAATCACTATTAATAATGGCTCTTTCTATTTCACCAATAATATTTTTTTCCCATGGTTTAATGATGATAGATCGTGCATCTGGTGTGCTGATTGAAGCAACTTGACTAATTGGTGTGTCATTACCATAATAATTAACCATCAAACCTTCAAGCATAGCGGGTGAGGCTTTACCTGCCCTAATTTTTTGTAAGTTACTTTTGGTATGCTTAACAGCCTTATCCATCAGCTCTTTTGCTTCTTCCAATACTAAATCTATTTCTTCCATTGCTTTTTTATTTTTCCGAATTTATAAGTGTTCCAACTTTTTCTCCATTTATGAGGTCGTATAAATTACCTGCTTTATTCATGTCAAATACAATAATAGGCAAATTGTTTTCTTGGCAAAGTGTAAAAGCCGTCATGTCCATCACATTCAATCCTTTTTCATATACTTCTTGGAATGAGATATTAGTGTATCGGACAGCATCAGCATTTTTCTCGGGATCGGATGTGTAGACACCATCCACTCTAGTACCTTTTAATACAACATCAGCTTCTATTTCAATCGCTCTTAAGCTCGCGGTTGAATCAGTTGTGAAATATGGATTTCCTATTCCGGCACCGAAAATTACTACACGCCCTTTTTCTAAATGTCGAATAGCTCTTCTTCTTATGAATGGTTCGCAAACTTGCTCCATATTAATGCCTGACATTAACCTTGTAAACATGCCATGGTTTTCTAAAACACCTTGAACAGCCATTCCATTAATTACAGTGGCAAGCATCCCCATATAATCCCCTTGTACTCTATCAATTCCGGCACCTTCGGCTTGAATTCCTCTAAAAATATTTCCACCACCAATAACGATTGCAATCTCTATACCCTGGTCATGTATTCTTTTAATTTCTTTTGCATATTGATTCAATCGTTTGGGATCAATACCATACCCTTCATCACCCATAAGGGCTTCACCACTTAATTTCAATAGAATGCGTTTGAATTTCATAAGTTCAATTGTTGCTGTCCCTTTTTAAAAAATATATTTTCTTATTAATAAAATCAATTCCACTTTTTAATATAAATCAATTTATTAAAATTGAATAATCAATTGATTTTTCTCTACACTGTCACCTTTTTTGGCTTTTATTTCTGAGATAGTACCATCACCAGCTGCTTTAATAACATTTTCCATTTTCATAGCTTCCAATATTAGCAACGGATCTCCTTTTTTAACCTCATCGCCTGGGGCTACCATTATATCGATAATAAGCCCTGGCATTGGAGCCTTCAAATCATTAAGTTGATTTTGATCTAAGTCACTAATTCCCATTTCCTCTAAAAGTAAATCCATTTTATCTTTTAGCTCCAATTCAATTATTTTACCATTTAGTTGTAATTTGAAAGTTTTGCTTTCGTAGTCTACTTCAACTAAATGGGCATTAAAAGTTTGGTTTTGATGAATAATATGAAAGGATTGGTTGTCGGTTTTACTTATGTCCCAATCAACTAGTTTATCATCTATGAATATGTTGCCGCCTTTTGTGGAAAGCTGATATTCTTTTTCGGATTGACTGAATTTTATTTCGTACATAATTAAAATTTAACACGAAGATAGGAACACATATTAAATTTTACACATTTCACTTTAAAATTAGTGGTTAGGAGGAGATTTTTTTCAACTTTGTTGTTAAGAATTATGGTAAAAGTTGATACTTGATAAATAGTACACTTAATTTGTCTGTTATTTGAAATTATTCTCAAATTAAAAATAATCATAAAGGACTGATTACCAGTAGTTAGTAATTACAATAAAATTAAGATTGAAAAAAACTAATCTTTTTTGGCAGTAAAGTTTGATAAAATATAAAATCCATATAATTTTGCACTTCCTAAAACGAAAAGGATTTAGGGAATGCTTATTGAAACCAATGGGGGAATACCAAAGCGGCCAACTGGGACGGACTGTAAATCCGTTGTCTTCGACTTCACAGGTTCGAATCCTGTTTCCCCCACATTGTAATTTTCAGCTTTGTTGAAAATTGCACTTTGAAGAGAGCAAGCTTATTTTAAGCGTTGTCCTTCATGAAAAGCGGGAGTAGCTCAGTTGGTAGAGCGGCAGCCTTCCAAGCTGCAGGTCGCGGGTTCGAGCCTCGTCTCCCGCTCTATAATACAATAAGCATTTCGGTGATAAAAAAAGGCAGAACGGAAACGTCACTGCCTTTGTTAGGATGTGCTTGTAAAGGGCACTGAATGATTTCAAGCCGATGTAGCTCAGGGGTAGAGTGCTTCCTTGGTAAGGAAGAGGTCGGGGGTTCAATTCCCCTCGTTGGCTCAATCAGTGTTATTGAATAAATATATTATATAAATTTTAACTAAACTGAGGATTTTTCAAATATGGCTAAAGCAACCTTTGACCGTTCGAAACCACACGTGAATATCGGGACAATCGGTCACGTGGATCATGGTAAAACTACATTAACTGCTGCAATCTGTAAAGTATTGTTTGATAAAGGATTTGCAGAGATGAGAGACTTCTCATCAATTGATAACGCTCCTGAAGAGAAAGAAAGGGGTATTACAATTAACTCATCTCACGTTGAGTATGCAACTGCTAACCGTCACTACGCACACGTTGACTGTCCAGGTCACGCGGATTACGTAAAGAACATGGTTACTGGTGCTGCCCAAATGGATGGCGCTATCTTGGTAGTTGCGGCTACTGATGGTCCAATGCCACAAACTCGTGAGCACATTCTTTTGGCTCGTCAGGTAGGTGTTCCTGCTGTTGTCGCTTTCTTAAATAAAGTAGATTTGGTTGACGATGAGGAGTTATTAGAATTAGTTGAAATGGAAGTAAGAGAATTACTTTCTTTCTATGACTTCCCTGGTGATGACCTTCCAGTTGTTCAAGGTTCTGCCTTGGGTGCTCTTAACGGTGAAGCTGAATGGGTAGCAAAAATTGATGAGTTAATGCAAGCTGTTGATGATTATATTCCATTACCAGAGCGTTTAACTGATAAAGATTTCTTAATGCCAGTTGAGGATGTATTCTCTATTACTGGTCGTGGTACTGTTGCTACAGGTAGAATCGAAAGAGGTGTTATTAACTCTGGAGACCCTGTTGACTTAATCGGTATGGGAGCTGAAAACTTAAAGTCTACTGTGACTGGTGTTGAAATGTTCCGTAAAATATTAGATAGAGGTGAAGCTGGTGATAACGTTGGTCTTTTGTTAAGAGGTATTGAGAAAGCTCAAATCAAAAGAGGTATGATTATCTGTAAGCCAGGTTCTGTAACTCCACATGCTCATTTCAAAGCTGAGGTTTACGTTCTATCAAAAGATGAAGGTGGACGTCACACTCCATTCTTTAACAAGTATCGTCCACAGTTCTATTTAAGAACTACTGACGTAACTGGTGAAATCAAACTTCCTGAAAACGTAGAAATGGTTATGCCTGGTGATAACGTTACTATTGAAGTAAACTTGATTAGCAAAATTGCTTGTGAAAAAGGTTTACGTTTCGCTATCCGTGAAGGTGGTAGAACAGTAGGAGCTGGTCAGGTAACTGAAATCTTAGACTAGTACATAAAGTATTTATAATATTAAACGATGCGCTCTCGAATATTTCGGAGCGCATTTGTTTCTTATAAAACTTTTATCTACCTTTGCAGACCGTTTTGGGTTGCATTGGTAAATACGGGTGTAGCTCAATTGGTAGAGTAGTGGTCTCCAAAACCATTGGCTGGGGGTTCGAGTCCCTCCACCCGTGCAATATTAACACATTAAAAAGATGCAAAAATTAAGCTTATTCTTAAAAGATTCGTGGTCAGAAATGCGATACAAAGTAACATGGCCACCTTACAGCAAACTCCAAAATAGTTCTATTTTGGTGTTGGTCGGTGCTTTAATTTTCGCCCTTTTAATAGGTGTTATTGATTTGGCATTTGATAATGCAATGGAATGGTTTTATAATGCATTTTAGCATTTAAGATATATTGAGATAATGTCAGAATTTAAATGGTACGTTTTAAGAGTAATTAGTGGACAAGAGAAGAAAATTAGAACTTATCTTGAAAACGAAATTGCGCGACAAAAAATAGAAGAATTTATTCCTCAAATTCTTATACCTACAGAAAAGGTATATGAGATGAGGAATGGTAAAAAACGTGTTAGGGAAAAGAATTTCTTTCCTGGATATGTTTTCGTATCAGCAGATATATCTCAAGGAGAAGCGCATCACGTAATCACAAGTATTCCAGGAGTAATTGGATTTCTTGGTGGACAGGGTGATGAAAAAGAACCGGTTCCTTTAAGACAAAACGAAGTGAATCGCATACTAGGGAAGGTTGACGAAACTGAAGAGATGGATGAGAAACTGACTACTCCTTACATTATAGGAGAATCAGTGAAAGTGATGGATGGACCGTTCAGTGGTTTTACCGGCTCTGTAGAGGAAGTATTTGAAGAAAGAAAAAAACTAAACGTAATGGTGAAAATCTTCGGAAGAAATACTCCAGTGGAATTAAATTACATGCAAGTAGAAAAAACAGAATAGCAAGATGGCTAAGGAAATAAGTGGATATCTGAAATTACAGATTAAAGGAGGGGCAGCAAACCCGTCACCTCCAGTAGGTCCTGCGTTAGGTAGTAAAGGACTTAACATTATGGAGTTCTGCAAGCAATTTAATGGAAGAACTCAAGATAAAGCTGGGCAAGTATTGCCAGTGGTAATTACAATATATAAAGATAAATCTTTTGATTTTGTAATTAAAACTCCTCCAGCTCCAGTACTTTTATTAGATGCTTCAAAAAAGAAGAAAGGTTCTGCTGAGCCGAATCGTATTAAGGTAGGTACTGTAACTTGGGATCAGGTTAAAGAAATTGCTGAGACCAAAATGACTGATTTAAATGCTTTTAAAATTGAATCAGCTATGCGTCAGGTTGCAGGTACTGCTAGAAGCATGGGTATAAAAGTTACAGGGACTGCTCCTTGGAAATCTTAAAAAATAGGTATAATGGCAAAGCTTACTAAAAATCAAAAAATTGCAGCTGGGAAATTTGATGCTACTAAAGTGTATGCTTTAGATGAAGCTTCTTCTCTAGTTAAAGAAATTACAACTACCAAGTTTGATGCTTCAGTTGACCTAGATATAAGATTAGGAGTTGACCCAAGAAAAGCTGACCAAATGGTTAGAGGTGTTGTGGCACTTCCTCACGGAACTGGTAAAGATGTTAAAGTTTTAGCATTAGTAACTCCTGACAAAGAGCAGGAAGCTAAAGATGCAGGAGCTGATTATGTTGGTTTAGATGACTACATCAAGAAAATTGAAGGTGGTTGGACAGATATCGATGTTATCGTAACTATGCCTACTGTTATGGCAAAAGTAGGTAGGTTAGGTAAGGTGTTAGGACCAAGAGGTCTTATGCCGAATCCGAAATCAGGAACTGTTACACTTGATGTAGGAAAAGCGGTCCAAGAAGTAAAGTCAGGTAAAATTGATTTTAAAGTGGACAAGTTCGGAATTATTCATGCTAGTATTGGTAAGGCTTCCTTCTCGAAAGAGAAAATTACTGAGAATGCTAATGAATTAATTCAAACTTTAGCGAAGTTGAAACCAGCTTCTTCTAAAGGTACGTATTTCATGAGTATGACCATGTCATCTACGATGAGCAAGGGAATCTCAATTGATAAAAACTCTATAGCTGGAATTTAATATGAATAAAAACGAAAAAGGACAACTTATAGAGGAACTTACAGAGAAATTTGCTGAATATCCGCATTTTTATCTGGCTGATGGTTCAGGAATGACTGTTTCTCAAACTAACACCTTTCGTCAACTTTGTTACGAAAAAGGTCTTGAGTATAAAGTAGTTAAAAACTCTTTAATTCAAAAAGCATTAGAGAAACAAGAAGGAGATTACTCTCAAATTTTTGAGGCATTGAAAGGTTTCTCTGGAATTCTATTTTCTCCAGAAGTGGGTAATGTACCTGCTAAGGTTATTAAAGAATTTCATAAGAAAAACAATATTGATAAGCCTTTATTCAAAGCGGCTGCTATAGATACTGATATTTATGTAGGTGCCCAACACTTAACGCCATTAAGCGAGCTTAAATCTAAGAAAGATATGCTTGGCGATATAGTTGGTCTATTACAATCACCTGCTAAAAATGTTATTTCTGCGTTACAAAGCGGAGGTCACACTGTTTCAGGCTTAGTAAAAGCGCTTGGAGAAAGAACACAATAATTAACAAATTACAAGAACAAAAATCATTAAAATTTAAATAAAACAATCATGGCTGATATCAAAGCAATTGGAGATCAATTAGTAGAATTAACAGTAAAAGAAGTTAATGAACTTGCTGATTACCTTAAAGAAACACACGGTATCGAACCTGCTGCAGCAGCAGCGCCTGTAATGGCAGCTGGTGGTGGCGGAGGAGATGCAGTAGAAGAAAAAACATCTTTTGATGTTATTTTAACTTCTGCTGGTGCTGCTAAATTACAAGTTGTTAAAGCTGTTAAAGAATTGACAGGTTTAGGCTTGAAAGAAGCAAAAGAATTAGTTGACGGTGCTCCAAAAGCAGTAAAAGAAGGAGTAACTAAAGACGAAGCAGAGGCGCTTAAAAAGCAACTTGAAGAAGCTGGAGCAGAAGTAGAATTGAAGTAATAAGTTGATCCTGAAAGGGTTAACTGATTTCTGCCCAAGAAATTAGGCCTGGTCCCCATGAATGAAAAATCATTTTTGGGGTCAGGTCTTTTCCTGTTTGTACTAATTTATCACGCAGGATAGTGCAAAATAGCACACTATAGATTTACAAAACTTTAAATATTCAGAGCCTTGGCTAATATAAATCAATCTGAAAGAATCAATTTCTCGTCTATTAAAGCAGTAATTGATTACCCTGATTTCCTTGATGTTCAACTCCAATCTTTCCAGGATTTTTTCCAATTGGAAACTCCTGCTGAAAAAAGAGCTGAAGAAGGAATTTTTAAAGTATTTCAAGAAAATTTCCCAATCTCAGATTCCAGAGAGAATTTCGTTTTGGAATTTGTTGATTATCTAGTTGACCCACCAAAATATGATATTGATGGTTGTATCGACAGGGGACTTACTTATTCTGTTCCTCTTAAAGCAAAGCTTCGTTTGATTTGCAATGACGAGGATAATGAAGACTTTGAAACAATTGAGCAAGAAGTGTTTTTAGGAAACATTCCTTATATGACAGAAAAAGGTTCATTTATTATTAATGGAGCTGAACGTGTCATTGTATCTCAATTACATAGATCACCTGGTGTTTTCTTTGCTCAAAGTAAACACACCAACGGAACCAAACTTTATTCAGCAAGAATTATTCCTTTTAAAGGTTCTTGGATTGAATTTGCGACTGATGTGAATAACGTCATGTATGCATATATTGATAGAAAGAAGAAATTCCCTGTTACAACTTTGTTACGTGCTATCGGATATGGTTCTGATAAAGACATATTAGATCTCTTTAATCTTTCTGAAGAAGTCGATGGTACAAAAGCAGCTCTTAAAAAAGTGATCGGAAGAAAACTTGCAGCTAGAGTACTAAAAACTTGGACTGAAGATTTCGTGGATGAAGATACAGGTGAAGTGGTATCTATCGATAGAAATGAAGTTCTTTTAGAGAGAGATTCTGTAATAGAAGAAGAAGATATTGACTTAATTATTGATGCCGGTGTTAAATCCATCATTCTTCATAGAACTGATGTGAATATCACTGATTACAGCATTGTTTATAATACATTACAAAAAGATAACTCTAACTCAGAGAAAGAGGCTGTTGAACAGATTTATCGTCAACTTCGTAACACGGAGGCTCCTGATGAAGCAACAGCTAGAGAAATTATCCAAAATTTATTCTTTTCAGAAAAAAGATATGATTTAGGTGAAGTTGGTAGATATAGAATCAACAAAAAATTAGGTTTAGATATTGATGCTGAAACTATGGTGTTAACTAAAGTGGATATCATCCACATCGTAAAATACCTAATTGGTTTGATCAACTCTAAAGCTATTGTAGATGATATTGACCACTTAAGTAATAGAAGAGTTAGAACAGTAGGGGAGCAGTTATATGCTCAGTTTGGTGTTGGTTTAGCCAGAATGGCTAGAACAATCCGTGAAAGAATGAACGTTAGAGATAATGAAGATTTCAAGCCTGTTGATTTGATCAACGCTAGAACATTATCTTCGGTTATTAACTCATTCTTTGGGACCAATCAGCTATCTCAATTTATGGATCAAACGAATCCATTATCTGAGGTAACTCATAAAAGAAGAATGTCAGCCTTGGGACCTGGTGGTCTTTCTAGAGAAAGAGCTGGTTTTGAGGTACGTGATGTTCATTACACTCACTATGGTAGATTATGTACCATTGAAACTCCTGAAGGTCCAAACATTGGTTTGATTTCTTCATTGTGTGTTCATGCTAAAGTAAACGGTATGGGATTCATTGAAACTCCATACAGAAAAGTTGAAAATGGCAAAGTGGATATGAGCGGTAATGTTTTATATCTTACTGCAGAAGAAGAAGATGACCATAACATTGCTCAGGCAAATGCACCTATCGATGATTCAGGTAAATATCTGAACGATAGAGTTAAAGCAAGATTTGAGGGTGATTTCCCTGTTTTAGAGCCAAAAGAGCTTTCTTACATGGATATTGCACCTAACCAAATTGTTTCGGTTGCTGCTTCCATGATTCCTTTCTTAGAACATGATGATGCGAACAGAGCTTTGATGGGTTCAAACATGCAGCGTCAGGCAGTTCCATTATTGAGACCTGAAGCTCCAATTGTGGGTACAGGTCTTGAAGGTCGAGTTGCTAGAGATTCTAGGTCAATGATTGTGGCAGAAAAAGACGGAGTTGTAACTTTCGTTGATGCTACAAAAATTGTCATCAAGTATGAAATGAACGAAATGGAAGAGTTGGTTTCCTTTGAAGATGATGAGAGAGTTTATGACTTGATCAAATTCAGAAGAACTAACCAAAATACAACTATCAATCTTAGACCGCTTGTTTACAAAGGGGATAAAGTTAAAAAGAACCAGATTCTTTGCGATGGTTATGCGACTGAAAAAGGTGAATTAGCAATTGGTCGTAACATGAAGGTAGCCTTTATGCCATGGCAAGGTTACAACTTTGAGGATGCGATTGTAATTTCTGAAAGAGTAGTTAGAGAAGATATATTTACTTCTATTCATATTGAAGAATTTGAATTAGAAGTGAGAGATACTAAGCGTGGCGAGGAAGAATTAACATCTGAGATTCCAAACGTTAGTGAAGAAGCAGTGAAGAACCTGGATGAGAACGGTATCATAAGAACTGGTACTGAAATCAAAGAAGGTGATATCCTTATTGGTAAAATCACGCCTAAAGGTGAAACAGATCCAACTCCTGAGGAAAAACTTTTAAGAGCAATCTTTGGAGATAAAGCAGGTGATGTTAAGGATGCTTCAATGAAAGCTTCTCCTTCTTTAAGAGGTGTTGTGATTGACACTAAACTTTTTGCAAGACACAAAAAGGATAAGGACGGAAGAGCTGATGCTAAGAAGGAAGTAGTAACCTTGGCGAAAGAATATAGCCGTCAGTTGCTAAAATTAAGAAATCTTAAGATTGATAAATTAGCTACTTTGCTTGAGGGTAAAACCAGTCAGGGAATCAAACATAAGTTTGGTGACGAGATCATGAGCAAGGGTGTGAAATTTACAAGAAACAACATTGAAAAGAACTTATTCCCTGAGAAAAATATTTACAGAGATGAAAGTAACTACAATGTTCCTGAAGAGGTAAACTTGATTTCTGATTTAATCCTTGACAACTGGACTAATGATGAGAACACTAATAATCTCATTGTTGATTTAGTTAGAAACTACAATAAGAGAAGAAACGAGATAGCAGGTAAATTCAAAAGAGAAAGATTCACTATTGAGGTAGGGGATGAATTGCCGGCAGGTATTGTTCAGCTTGCAAAAGTTTATGTTGCTAAGAAACGTAAACTGAAAGTAGGGGATAAAATGGCGGGTCGTCACGGAAACAAAGGTGTTGTAGCCAAAATCGTTCGTGATGAAGATATGCCATTCCTAGAAGATGGAACACCGGTTGATATTGTATTGAATCCGTTAGGTGTACCTTCAAGGATGAACATTGGTCAGATTTATGAGACCGTGTTAGGATGGGCTGGACTGAAGTTAGGTAGAAAATATGCTACACCAATTTTTGATGGAGCTACTTCTGATGAAGTTTCTGCAGAGCTAGCGGAAGCTGGATTACCTGAATTTGGTAGAACTCACCTATATGATGGTTTAACAGGAGATATGTTTGACCAAAAAGTAACAGTAGGTGTTATTTACATGCTGAAATTAGGTCACTTAATTGATGACAAGATGCATGCTCGTTCTATAGGACCATATTCATTAATCACACAACAACCATTGGGTGGTAAAGCTCAATTTGGTGGTCAGCGATTTGGTGAAATGGAGGTTTGGGCATTAGAGGCATTTGGTGCTTCTCACGTTCTTCAAGAGATTCTTACAATCAAATCTGATGATGTGATTGGTAGAGCTAAAGCCTATGAAGCTATTGTTAAAGGTGAAAATATGGGTAAACCAAATATTCCTGAATCATTCAACGTATTGGTTCACGAATTAAGAGGTTTAGCATTAGAAATCACTTTAGACTAATTTCAATTGTTTTATCGGGGCTTTAACCGGCCCCATTTAGATACATTTATTATGGCGTTCAAAAAAAATAAAAAAATTAACACTGACTTTTCCAAAATCACCATTAGTTTGGCTTCTCCAGAATCTATTCTGGAAAGCTCTCATGGTGAAGTCACTCAGCCTGAAACCATCAACTACCGAACTTATAAGCCGGAAATGGGTGGTCTATTCTGTGAAAGAATATTTGGACCTGTTAAAGACTGGGAATGTCATTGTGGAAAATATAAAAGAATCAGATACAAAGGCATCATCTGCGATAGATGTGGTGTTGAAGTAACTGAGAAAAAAGTTCGTAGAGAGAGAATGGGCCACATCGAATTGGTTGTTCCTGTTGCTCATATTTGGTATTTCAAATCTTTACCGAACAAAATCGGATATCTTTTAGGCTTACCAACTAAGAAGCTTGATCAGATTATCTATTACGAAAGATATGTTGTAATCCAGCCGGGAACCAAAGAGGAAGACGGTATTGCATACATGGATTTCTTAACAGAAGATGAATATTTAGATATTTTAGATAAACTTCCTGCAGAAAATCAGAAGTTAGACGATGACGATCCAAATAAATTCATTGCCAAAATGGGTGCTGAAGCATTGGATATGTTATTAAGCAGAATCCAGCTGGATGAACTTTCTTACGAATTAAGACACCAGGCAGCTACAGATACTTCTCAGCAAAGAAAAGCAGAAGCTTTAAAAAGACTGAGAGTTGTAGAAGCATTCCGTGATGCTAGAACAAGAATTGAAAACCGTCCAGAATGGATGATCATCAGAATGGTACCTGTTATTCCACCTGAATTGAGACCTTTAGTGCCTCTTGATGGTGGTAGATTTGCTACTTCTGATTTAAATGATTTATACAGAAGAGTTATTATCAGAAATAACCGTTTGAAGAGGTTGATCGATATCAAAGCTCCTGAAGTTATCCTTAGAAATGAGAAAAGGATGTTGCAGGAAGCGGTAGATTCATTATTCGATAACTCAAGAAAAGTAAATGCTGTAAGATCTGATGGAAACAGAGCCTTAAAATCACTTTCAGATATGTTGAAAGGAAAGCAAGGTAGATTCCGTCAAAACTTATTAGGTAAGAGGGTTGATTATTCTGGTCGTTCAGTTATTGTAGTAGGGCCTGAGTTGAAAATGCATGAATGCGGCTTGCCTAAAAATATGGCAGCCGAGCTTTTCAAGCCTTTTATTATTAGAAAATTAATCGAAAGGGGAATTGTTAAAACGGTTAAATCTGCTAAGAAGATTGTTGACAGAAAAGACCCTGTGGTTTGGGATATTTTGGAGAACGTGATGAAAGGACATCCTGTATTATTGAACAGGGCTCCAACACTTCACCGTTTAGGTATTCAAGCTTTCCAACCAAAATTGATTGAAGGTAAAGCAATTCAGTTACACCCATTAGCGTGTACTGCATTTAATGCCGATTTTGATGGTGACCAGATGGCGGTTCACGTTCCTTTAGGACATGAAGCTATTTTGGAAGCATCTACTTTAATGCTTTCTTCTCATAATATTTTGAACCCTGCAAACGGGGCACCAATTACTGTACCTTCTCAGGATATGGTTTTAGGTTTGTATTATGTATCTAAGGGTAGAAAATCTACAAAAGAAGAACCAGTTTTAGGGGAAGGTAAAAGCTTCTACAGCTCAGAAGAAGTGATTATTGCCATCAATGAGAAAAAAGTTTCGAAACATGCCAATATCAAATTAAGAACTAAAGTTCGAAATTCTGATGGCGAACTTGAAACTAAGTTAATTGATACAGTTGCTGGTCGTGTTATTTTCAATGAGTGTGTACCTGAAGAGGTAGGTTATATTGATCAGTTATTGACCAAGAAAAACCTGCAAGGTATCATTGCGCACGTTTACAAAATTGCAGGTTCTGCCAAAACAGCCAACTTCTTAGATAATATAAAAGAATTAGGTTTCCAGAGTGCCTACAAAGGTGGTTTATCAATGGGACTTGGTGATATTATGGTTCCTGAAGTTAAAGATACTTTAGTGGAGCAGGCCAAAGAAGAAGTTGATGCAGTTTGGAATAACTACTTGATGGGTCTTATTACAGATAATGAGCGTTACAATCAGGTAATTGATATTTGGACTAGAATTAACTCTCAATTGACAAATACTCTAATGCAACAATTAGAGGAAGATAATCAAGGATTTAACTCTATCTATATGATGATGCACTCTGGAGCTCGTGGTTCAAGAGAGCAGATACGTCAGTTAGGTGGAATGAGAGGTCTGATGGCTAAGCCACAGAAAAATTTAGCTGGTTCAGTAGGTGGTATTATTGAAAACCCAATTTTATCAAACTTCCGTGAAGGATTAGATGTAATTGAATATTTCATCTCCACTCACGGTGCTAGAAAAGGTCTTGCAGATACAGCACTGAAAACTGCCGATGCAGGTTATTTAACTAGAAGATTGGTGGATGTTGCACAGGATGTTGTCGTAAATGAAGTTGATTGTGGAACTTTAAGGGGATTGAATGTTTCTGCATTGAAAGATAATGATGAAGTTGTTGAATCACTTTATGAACGTATTCTTGGTAGAGTAAGTGTACACGATGTTTATCATCCACAAACAGAAGAATTAATCGTAGAATCAGGTGAAACTATCACCGATGATATTTGCGATAAAATTGATGAAGCTTTAATTGAAGAAGTTGAAATTAGATCTGTATTAACTTGTGAAACTCGTCAAGGAGTTTGTAGTAAGTGTTACGGAAGAAACTTAGCAACTTCTAAAATTGCTCAGAAAGGTGATTCAGTTGGTGTTATTGCAGCACAATCTATTGGTGAGCCTGGTACACAGCTGACACTTAGGACCTTCCACGTTGGGGGTACTGCTTCTAACATTGCTGTTGAAGCTACAATCAAAGCTAAGACTGGCGGTATAGTAGAGTTTGAAGATTTAAGAGCCATTCAATCTACTGATGATGAAGGCGAATCTAGAACAGTGGTAATGGGTAGGTCAGGTGAGATTAAAATAATCGATCCGAAAAGCAAAAAGGTGTTGATGAGTAATCACGTACCTTACAGTGCGACACTTAAAGTTAAAGAAGGAGAGAAAGTTGAAAAAGATCAAGAATTATGTTTCTGGGATCCATATAATGCTGTAATTCTTTCAGAATTTGAGGGTGTAACTGAATTCGATAGTATTGAAGAAGGTATCACTTACAAAGAAGAATCTGATGAGCAAACAGGTCACAGAGAGAAAGTTATTATCGATACTAAAGATAAAACTAAAAACCCTGCTGTAATTGTTAATACCAAAGGGCAAGATCCTAAAACGTATAACATTCCAGTTGGAGCTCACTTGTCAGTAGATGAAAATGCTAAGATTAAACCTGGTCAGATTTTGGCTAAAATTCCAAGATCTACAAGTAAATCTAAGGATATTACAGGGGGTCTTCCTAGAGTAACAGAGTTGTTTGAAGCAAGAAATCCTTCAAACCCTGCTGTAGTTTCTGAGATTGACGGTGTTGTAACTTTTGGAGGAATTAAAAGAGGAAACAGAGAGATATATATTGAGTCTAAAGATGGTGTAAAGAAAAGATACTTGGTATCACTTTCTAAACATATTTTGGTTCAAGATAATGACTTTGTGAAAGCGGGTTATGCCCTTTCTGATGGCGCAACAACCCCTTCTGATATTTTGTCAATTAAAGGACCAACTGCTGTTCAGGAATATATTGTGAACGAAATTCAGGAAGTTTACCGACTACAAGGTGTGAAAATTAATGATAAACACATTGAAGTGATCGTTAGACAAATGATGCAAAAGGTTCAAGTATTGGAGTCAGGAGACACCACTTTCTTACCTAATCAAGTAGTAGATAGATTTGTTTTCAGAGAAGAAAATGATAGAGTATTGAACATGAAAGTGGTTACTGATGCAGGTGAATCACCTAATTTGAAACCAGGTCAAATCATTTCAGCTAGAAAACTAAGAGATGAAAATTCTACACTGAAAAGAAAAGACTTGAAATTGGTGAAAACTAGAGATGCAGAACCTGCAGTTTCTAAACCAACACTTCAAGGTATCACCCAATCTTCATTAGGAACTGAAAGCTTTATTTCAGCTGCTTCCTTCCAGGAAACTACTAAAGTTCTTAGTGAAGCATCTATTAGAGGTAAGGCAGATCATTTATTAGGTCTGAAAGAGAATGTGATTGTAGGACATTTAATCCCTGCAGGAACAGGCTTAATCGATTGGACTGAAATGATTGTAGGTTCTAAAGAAGAACTTGATAATATCAAAGAAAGTAAAGTAACTGAAGAGAAGACTGAAGCTTAATTCAGTCTTTCTTCTAAAAATAAATCCAACATATAAAATGGAGGAAAAAAAAGGAAATAAGAAACAGCAAAACCAAATTAATATTGAACTTCCTGAAGATGTTGCGGAAGGAGTTTATGCTAATTTGGCAATGGTTGCTCATTCTAATAGCGAATTTGTGATTGATTTCATCAGGTTGATGCCGGGTGTGCCAAAAGCAAAAGTGAAATCTAGAGTTGTAGTCACTCCAGAGCATGCAAAAAGGTTGCTGAATGCATTGAAGGACAATATTAACAAGTACGAAAGTAATTTTGGACCTATAAAGCAGTCAGAGGAAGCACCAAAATTCCCTATGAATTTTGGGTCAAATGTTGGAGAAGCTTAAGCTTATTCCTTATAAATTAGGACTTTGTGAAAATAATTAATCAGATGTGTTTGGATAATGCATCTGATTTTTTACCTTTGCAGTCCTAAAAATCTCAAGTAGTAATAGAAGATAAAGTTATAATAAATGCCTACTATACAACAATTAGTTAAAAAGGGTAGAAAGAAATTGACTTCAAAGTCAAAGTCTCCTGCTTTGGATTCTTGCCCACAAAGAAGGGGTGTATGTACTCGTGTTTATACCACCACTCCAAAAAAGCCTAACTCAGCAATGAGAAAAGTGGCTAGGGTTAGGTTGACCAATCAAAAAGAAGTAAACGCATATATCCCTGGTGAAGGCCATAACCTACAAGAACACTCTATAGTGTTAATTAGGGGTGGTAGAGTTAAGGATTTACCTGGTGTGAGATATCACATCATTAGAGGTGCGTTGGATACTGCTGGTGTAAACGGCCGTACTCAGAGAAGATCAAAATATGGAGCAAAAAGACCTAAGAAATAAAAGACGATGAGGAAAGCAAAACCTAAAAAACGATACATTCTTCCAGATCCTAAATTTGGAGATACTTTAGTTACAAAATTTGTTAACTATTTAATGGTTGACGGTAAGAAAAGTATTGCTTACGGCATTTTTTATGATGCATTGGCTTTAGTTGAAGAAAAAACAAAGGAGAATGGCTTAGAAATTTGGAAAAAAGCTTTAGCTAATATTTCTCCAGCAGTTGAGGTGAAAAGTAGAAGAGTAGGTGGAGCAACATTCCAGGTGCCGTTAGAAGTACGTCCTGAAAGAAAGGTTTCTCTTGGTATCAAATGGATGATTACATTTGCTCGTA
Source organism: Marivirga sp. (assembly GCF_035704835.1). Taxonomy (GTDB): domain Bacteria; phylum Bacteroidota; class Bacteroidia; order Cytophagales; family Cyclobacteriaceae; genus Marivirga. The sequence continues at coordinate 111,756 of NZ_DASSWQ010000072.1, forward strand.
AAAGAGGTGAAAAAACAATGATGGAGCGTTTAGCTGGTGAAGTCATTGCTGCTTCTAAGGGTGAAGGAGCTGCTATCAAAAAGAAGGATGATACGCACCGTATGGCTGAAGCAAATAAAGCATTTTCACATTTTAGATTTTAAAAGCTAATATAATGGCAAGAGATCTCAGACTAACACGTAATATAGGAATTGCAGCACATATTGATGCTGGGAAAACTACTACTACTGAAAGAATTTTGTACTATACAGGTGCAAGTCATAAAATAGGAGAAGTTCATGATGGTGCAGCCACTATGGACTGGATGGAACAGGAACAGGAAAGAGGGATCACTATTACTTCTGCCGCAACTACTGTTTTTTGGCCTTATAAAGACGAAAAATATCACATTAATATTATTGATACTCCAGGTCACGTTGATTTTACTGTTGAAGTAAATAGATCTTTGAGAGTATTGGATGGTTTAGTTTTCTTATTTAGTGCTGTTGATGGTGTTGAACCTCAATCAGAAACTAACTGGAGATTAGCTGATAATTATAAAGTTTCTAGAATCGGATTCGTTAATAAAATGGATCGTGACGGTGCTGACTTCTTAAATGTTTGCCGTCAGGTAAAAGAAATGTTAGGTACTAAGTCAGTTCCACTTCAATTGCCTATCGGTGCTGAAGGAAACTTCAAAGGAGTTGTTGATTTAGTAGAAATGAAAGCCTTCGTTTGGAACGAAGAGGATAGCGGTATGACTTGGGAAGAGGTAGAAATACCTGCTGACATGTCTGATGAAGTAAAAGAATATCGTGAGCATTTGTTAGAATCAGTAGCAGAGTATGATGAATCCTTAATGGAAAAATACTTTGAAGATCCTGAATTAATTACAAGAGATGAAGTTATTGCTGCGTTAAGAGCTGCAACTTTAGATTTAGCTTTTGTTCCGATGTTGTGTGGTTCAGCTTTTAAGAATAAAGGTGTTCAAACATTATTAAACTATGTAATGGAATTATTACCATCTCCATTAGATAGAGATAATATAGTTGGAATCAATCCTGATACTGATGAGAAAACTAGTAGAAAGCCAACTTCTGAAGATCCTTTCGCTGCATTAGCATTTAAAATCGCTACTGACCCTTTTGTTGGTCGTTTATGCTTTGTAAGGTCATATTCAGGAACATTAGATTCTGGTTCTTATGTATTTAATACTAGAACCAATAAAAAAGAAAGAATTTCAAGAATCTTTCAAATGCACGCCAATAAACAAAACCAAATTGATACGCTTCATGCTGGTGATATTGCTGCAGTTGTAGGTTTTAAAGATATTAAAACAGGTGATACGCTTTGTAACGAGAAACATAAAATTATTCTTGAATCAATGACTTTCCCTGAGCCAGTTATCGGATATGCTATTGAGCCAAAAACTCAAGCTGATGTTGATAAAATGGGTATGGCAATTGCCAAACTTGTAGAAGAAGATCCTACCCTTCAGGTAAATACTGATGAGGAAACTGGTCAGACAATTCTACGAGGTATGGGAGAGTTACACTTGGATATCATCATGGACCGTCTGAAAAGAGAGTTTAAGGTAGATATCAATCAAGGTGCTCCTCAGGTTGCATACAAAGAGGCTATCACAAATTTAGTTGACCACAAAGAGGTTTATAAGAAACAGTCAGGTGGTAAAGGTAAGTTTGCTGATATCGTATTTAAATTGTCTCCTGCTGAACCAGATGAAAAAGGTGAAATTCAACCAGGTTTACAATTCAACAACAAGATTACTGGTGGTGTAATTCCAAAAGAATTTATCCCAGCAATTCAAAAAGGATTTACTGAAGCAATGTCTAATGGACCTCTTGCAGGATATCCAATTGAAGCAATGGCAGTTGAATTATATCATGGTAGTTTCCACGATGTCGATTCTGATGCGTTATCATTTGAATTAGCAGCTAGAATCGGTTTCAAAGAAGCAGCTAAAAAAGCAGGTCCTCAGTTACTTGAGCCAGTGATGAAAGTTGAGGTTTTAACACCAGAAGAATATACTGGTCCTGTTACAGGTGATTTGAATAAAAGAAGAGGTTTAATGAAGGGCATGGATCCTAAGGGTACTGCCCAGGTAATTAGAGCAGATGTTCCTTTATCAGAATTGTTCGGATATGTTACTGACTTAAGAACAATCAGTTCAGGTAGAGCAACTGCGTCTTTAACTTTTTCACACTATGACCCAGTTCCTCGTAATATCGCGGATGAGGTAATTGCAAAATCTAAAGGGGAGTCTGTTAAAAAATAAGGAATCATGAATCAGAAAATAAGAATAAAGTTAAAATCATACGATCATAATTTAGTAGATAAGTCTTCTGAAAAGATTGTAAGAGCTGTAAAGACAACAGGAGCAGTAGTAAGTGGTCCAATTCCTTTGCCTACTGAGAAAGAAATTTTCACAGTATTACGTTCTCCGCACGTGAATAAAAAATCTCGTGAGCAATATCAATTATGTACATTCAAAAGATTAGTTGATATTTATTCAAATAGTGCAAAAACAGTTGATGCTTTAATGAAACTTGAACTTCCTAGTGGGGTTGATGTTGAGATTAAGGTGTAAATGAATACTATATAAAATTTGATAAACCAATGGTCTTTGAATCATTGGTTTTTCTTTTTTAGAATTTTGTATTTTTTAATGTTGTAAGTTTTGTTGCTTGTAATATTTTACTAACTTTGCAGTCCTTTCGGGAAAAGCTACGCTTAAGCCCGCTAAAAGGTTGTTAATCAAATTAATAATGTCAGGAATAATAGGAAAAAAAATCGGAATGACTAGTATCTACGGTGTCGATGGACGAAATGTCGCATGCACGGTGATAGAAGCTGGTCCTTGTGTGGTTACACAAGTAAAAAAAGAGGAAACCGATGGTTATTCTGCTATTCAATTGGGCTATGATGAGCGCAAGGAGAAGAATACACCAAAAGCATTGCAGGGGCATTTTAAAAATGCTCAAACAACGCCTAAGAAAAAACTTGTTGAATTTCGTGAATATGAAGGTTATGAAGCTTTCGTTGATAAATTCAGCTTAGGTCAAACAGTGACTATAAGTGATGTTTTTGCTGAAGGTGATTATGTAGATGTTGCAGGTTCTTCCAAAGGTAAAGGATTCCAAGGTGTTGTAAAACGTCATGGTTTCGGTGGAGTTGGTCAAGCAACTCATGGTCAGCATAACAGGCAAAGAGCCCCAGGTTCAATTGGTGGTGCTTCTTATCCGGCGAGAGTATTTCCGGGTATGCGTATGGCTGGTAGAACAGGTGGGAATAGAGTTAAAAACACTAATTTAAGAGTGTTGAAATTGATTCCTGAGAAAAACTTACTTCTAGTGAGTGGTTCTATACCAGGTGCTAAAAATTCATTTGTAATAATAGAGAAATAAAGATGGAGCTTTCAATTATAAAACATACAGGCGAAGACACCGGAAGAAAAATTTCTTTATCGGATGCCATCTTTGATATAGTGCCAAATGATCACGCTATTTATTTAGATGTGAAACAAAAAATGGCAAATGCGAGACAAGGAACGCATAAATCTAAAGAAAGAGCTGAAATCTCTGGGTCAACTAGAAAGATTAAAAAGCAAAAGGGTACTGGTACAGCACGTGCTGGTAGTATCAAGTCACCGGTTTTTAAAGGTGGTGGTAGAGTTTTTGGTCCAAGACCTAAAGACTATAGCTTTAAATTAAATAAAAAGTTAAAAGTAGTGGCTAGAAAATCTGCTTTAACTTACAAAGCGAAAGACCAGATGATATCTGTTTTAGAAGGTTTTACTTTTAGCGAGGTAAAGACTAAGAACTATACAGATATGTTGACCAAGCTGTCTTTAAATACTAAAAAGACACTTTTAGTTTTACCAGAAGTTGATAAGAATATTGTATTGTCTGGTAGAAATGTTAAGAATACGCAAGTAACTACGGTTGATTCATTAAATACTTATGATGTGCTTCACGCTGATCAGTTGCTATTTGTTGAAGGTTCTTTAGAGAAAATTGAAAACTTATTTAAGTAAAAGACATGAGCGTTTTAATAAAACCACTTGTAACGGAAAAAGTCTCAAGCCTCAACGAAAAAGGTAAATATGGATTTGTTGTCGATATCAACGCCAATAAAATTCAAATTAAGGCTGAGGTTGAAAAAAAATACGGTGTAAATGTAGAGAGTATTAATACCATGAGGTATTTAGGTAAACAAAAATCTCGTTACACTAAATCTAGGGTTCTAACTGGAAGAAAACCTAGTTTCAAAAAAGCAATTGTAACTGTAGCAGAAGGAGAGGTAATCGATTTCTACAGCGAAATTTAATGATCTGAAAAATGGCAGTTAAAAAACTAAGACCAGTTACAGCTGGACAAAGATATAGGTTAGCACCGGTTTATACCGAGTTAAGTAAAGTGGCTCCTGAAAAGTCCTTGCTGGCTCCAAGTAAGAAATCTGGTGGAAGAAATAATTCTGGACGTATGACTATGCGCTATATAGGTGGTGGTCATAAGCAGAGTCAGAGGATTATTGACTTTAAGAGAAACAAATTTGGTATTCCTGCTAAGGTTGCTACTTTGGAATATGATCCGGGAAGAACAGCTTTCATAGCATTATTGCATTATGTTGATGGGGAAAAGAGATATATTCTTGCTCCTAACGGATTGAAAGTTGGTGATACAATAATTTCTGGTAGCGATATTGCTCCTGAGGTTGGTAACGCTCTTCCTTTAGCAAACATTCCATTAGGTACAATAATCCACAATATTGAGATTAAGCCGGGTGCGGGTGGTGCTATGTCAAGAAGTGCAGGTTCATATGCTCAATTATTAGCTAGAGATGGAAAATATGCAACGTTGAAATTACCTTCTGGTGAAATGAGACTTGTATTAACAACTTGCATTGCAACAATAGGTGCTGTTTCTAATGGTGATCATATGATTGTAAAATTAGGTAAAGCTGGTCGTAATCGTTGGTTAGGTCGTAGACCTAGAACTAGAGCGGTTGTTATGAACCCAGTTGATCACCCAATGGGTGGTGGTGAAGGAAAGTCTTCAGGAGGTCACCCTAGGTCAAGAAAAGGTTTATTGGCTAAAGGTTTGAAAACCAGAACGCCTAAGAAATATTCCAATAAATTAATTATCGGTAAAAAGAAATAATAGATGGCTAGATCGTTAAAAAAAGGACCTTATATTGACTTTCGTCTTGAAAAGAAAGTTGATAATATGAATGACTCCGGTAAGAAGTCGGTTATCAAAACTTGGTCAAGAAGATCTATGATTTCTCCTGATTTTGTTGGTCATACTTTTGCAGTTCACAACGGAAATAAATTTATTCCGGTTTACGTAACTGAGAACATGGTAGGGCATAAGTTAGGTGAGTTTTCTCCTACTAGAAATTTCAGGGGTCATATAAACAAAAAAGATAAAGGTAAGAGGTAATGGAAGCAATAGCTAAATTAAATAACGTACCTACATCTCCTCGAAAAATGAGGATGGTAGTGGATCTTATCAGAGGTGAGAAAGTTAACCGTGCTTTAAATATTTTGAAATTTGAATCTAAGCATGGAGCAGCTAGAATTGAAAAATTATTGCTTTCTGCAATTGCCAACTGGCAACAAGCTAATCCAGACCTTGACTTAGAAGATGCAAATTTATTTGTGAAGTCTGTAAAGGTTGATGGTGGTAGAGTTTTAAAAAGGTTAAGACCAGCTCCTCAAGGTAGAGCACACAGAATTAGAAAAAGATCTAATCATGTAACTTTGATTGTTGACAGTGCTGCGGATAAAGCGGTATTGGCTGAAACTGATAACGCTGAAAATAAATAACAATGGGACAGAAAGTTAATCCAATAGGTTTTCGTTTAGGTATCGTACGAGGTTGGGAGTCTAACTGGTACGGAGGTAAAGGTTTATCCTTTTCTGATAAGCTTATCGAAGATCAGAAAATAAGAGAATACATATTAGCTCGAATTCCTAAGGGCGGAATCTCTAAAATTGTTATCGAAAGAACTTTAAAAAGAATCACTTTAACTGTTCATACTGCTAGACCTGGTGTTGTTATAGGAAAAGGTGGTAGTGAAGTAGATAAATTAAAAGAGGAGCTTAAAAAATTGACTGGTAAGGATGTTCAAATAAATATTTTTGAAATTAAACGTCCTGAATTAGATGCCAAATTAATTGGAGAATCTATTGGTCAACAATTGAAAGCGAGAATATCCTACAGAAGAGCGATGAAGCAGGCAATTGCTTCTGCAATGAGAGTAGGTGCTCAAGGTATTAAAATTAAAGTTTCAGGACGTTTAGGCGGAGCTGAAATGGCACGAACTGAAATGTATAAAGAAGGTAGAATTCCTTTGCATACATTGAGGGCAGATATCGACTATGAAATAACTCCAGCGCATACAATCTATGGAACGATTGGTGTGAAGGTGTGGGTTTTCAAAGGAGAGGTTTTCGGCAAGAGAGACTTGTCGCTTAATGTTGGGGCAAGCGCACCTAGTAATAAAGGTGGTGGCCCGGCTAATAATAGAAGAAGTGAACGTCCTAAAAGAAAGCGTAAATAATCGCTTTCTTGGTAAAAGATTTTTAGAAAATGTTACAGCCAAAGAGAACAAAATTTAGGAAAAAGCAAAAAGGTAGAGTCAAAGGAATAGCTCAAAGAGGGCATAGAATTTCTTTTGGTAGTTTTGCTTTGAAGTCACTGGAGCCGGGTTGGATTACCAGTAGACAAATAGAGGCAGCTAGGATTGCCATGACAAGAGCGATGAAAAGACAGGGTCAAGTTTGGATCAGGATTTTTCCTGACAAACCAATTACAAAGAAGCCTGCCGAAGTAAGGATGGGTAAAGGTAAAGGTGCTCCGGAATATTGGGTGGCTACTGTAAAACCTGGTACGATCATGTTCGAAGCAGGTGGCGTGTCTATGGCAGATGCTAAAGAAGCTTTAAGATTAGCTGCGCAAAAATTGCCAGTTAAAACTAAGTTTTCAGTAAGAAGAGATTACTCAGAAAATATAGTATCATGAAAAACGCTGATATTAAAAAATTATCCATTGACGAGCTCAATGAGAATATAAAAGTTGAAGGACAAAAGCTTCACAAGTTGAAGTTTGCGCATGCGATCTCTCCAATAGAGAATCCTATGCAAATAAGAGATACTCGTAAGAATATGGCTCGTTTGCAGACTGAACTAAGAAGTAAAGTACTTGCTAAATAATTGCTAAGATGGAAAGAAACCTTAGAAAGGAAAGAGTAGGGTTAGTTGTAAGTAACAAAATGGATAAGTCCATTACCGTTTCTGTAGAAAGAAAGGTCAAGCACCCTATGTATGGTAAATTCGTTAAGAAAAATACCAAATTCATGGCTCATGATGAGGCTAATGATTGTACGATTGGCGATACTGTCAGAATACAAGAAACTAGACCGATGAGCAAGAATAAAAAGTGGAGATTAGTAGAAATCGTAGAAAGAGCTAAATAACCATGATACAACAAGAATCAAGATTAAGTGTAGCGGATAACAGTGGTGCTAAAGAAGTACTATGTATTCGTGTATTAGGAGGTACCAAAAAGAGGTATGCTTCTATTGGTGATAAGATTATTGTAACTGTTAAGTCTGCTCTTTCTTCAAGTAATTTGAAAAAAGGTACTGTTTCTAGAGCTGTAATTGTACGCACTAAGAAAGAGGTTAGAAGAAAAGATGGTTCTTATATTCGTTTTGAAGATAATGCTGCTGTATTATTAAATCCAAACGATGAACCAAGAGGTACTCGTATTTTCGGTCCTGTTGCTAGAGAATTGCGTGAAAAGCAATTCATGAAAATTGTTTCTTTAGCACCTGAAGTATTATAATATTATGGAAAGGAAAAAGAATAAACAAAAGAAACTTCATATCCGTAAGGGAGACACTGTAAAGGTTATTGCTGGAAATGCCAAAGGTAAATCTGGTAAAGTTTTAGAGATGTTAGGTGAAAAAGACAGAGCTATAGTTGAAGGTGCTAATATTATTACAAAACATAAAAAGCCTTCTGCAAATAGTCCTCAGGGCGGAATTGATAAAGTAGAAGCCCCTATTCATATTAGTAATCTAATGTTAGTTGATCCTGCTACAGGGGATGCTACCAGAACAGGACGCAAACTTGACGATAAAGGTAAATTGCAAAGATATTCAAAAAAAACGGGGGAGGTAATTAACAATGGCTAATCCAAGAATTAAAGAATTATATCTGGGTGAGATAATTCCCGCTCTTAAAGAAAAATTTCAGTATAGCTCTGCAATGGAAGTTCCTAAGCTTACAAAAATTGTAATCAACAAAGGAATTGGCGCTGCAACAGCTGACAAGAAGTTAGTTGATGTTGGAGTGGAAGAATTAACCATGATAACTGGTCAAAAAGCAATTCCTACTTATGCTAAAAATTCTATTTCGAATTTTAAATTAAGAGAAGGAATGCCTATTGGTGCCAAAGTTACACTTAGAGGTGAAAAGATGTATGAGTTTTTGGATAGATTAGTTTCTGTTTCATTACCTCGTGTACGTGACTTTCAAGGTGTAAAGGATAAGGGCTTTGACGGTAGAGGAAATTATACACTTGGAGTTAAAGAACAAATTATTTTCCCTGAGATAAGTATTGAAAAAGTTTCTACTATTTCAGGAATGGATATCACTTTTGTAACCACTGCAAATTCAGATGAAGAGAGCTATGAATTATTGAAAGCTTTCGGAATGCCATTTGCTAGTAAAAACAATAAATAATTATGGCTAGAAAAGCAGTAATTGCCAGAGAAAGAAAAAGAGAAAGATTGGTCGCTAAATATGCAGCAAAAAGAGCGGAGCTCAAAGCTGAAGGCGACTATGAGGCTTTAGATAAATTACCTAAAAACGCTTCTCCAGTAAGATTACACAATAGATGTAAATTAACTGGTCGTCCAAAAGGATATATGCGTAAATTTGGAATCTCCAGAGTTACCTTCCGTGAAATGGCTTCACAGGGGAAAATACCAGGAGTTACCAAAGCAAGTTGGTGATTTTTAAAATTTTATTTTTATAAACAAATTAATTTCTTAACTTTGCACGCCTGTTTCGGCAGGGCAAACAGAAATTATAATTAATTAAGAGATGGTAACTGATCCAATAGCTGATTTTCTTACAAGGGTTCGCAATGCTATAAAAGCAAAACATCGAATCGTAGAAGTACCGGCATCAAACTTGAAAAAGAGTATGACCAAAGTACTTCATGAAAAAGGTTATATCCTGAATTATAAATTTGAGGACGATAACGCTCAAGGTAATATTAAGATTGCTTTGAAATATGATCCTGAAACTAAAACTCCTGCTATTTCAAAATTGGAGAGAGTTTCAAAACCAGGGTTGAGAAAATATTCTGATTCTGAAAACTTGCCAAGAGTTTTAAATGGTTTGGGTGTTGCTATTATGTCAACCTCAAAAGGAGTAATCACTGACAAAGAAGCACGAACGCTGAAAATTGGTGGTGAAGTATTGTGCTACGTATATTAAATAATAGAAATGTCACGAATAGGTAAAAGTCTTATTAAACTACCTCAAGATGTATCTCTTGATATTGCTAAGGATAACTTAGTAACTGTTAAGGGTGCTAAAGGTACTTTAACACAGCAGATTGATTCTGCTATTTCTGTTAAGAATACTGACGGGGTTATTCAACTTGAAAGAGCTACAGAATCAAAAAGACATAAAGCAATGCATGGTTTATACAGGGCTTTATTGAATAACATGGTTACTGGAGTTTCTGAAGGTTATAAGAAACAGTTAGAACTTGTAGGTGTAGGTTATAAAGCTACTGTTCAAGGTAGTATATTAGAATTAAACTTAGGATACTCTCATAGTATTTTTATGGGATTGCCAGATGAGGTTAAGGCAACAGCTGAAACCGTTAAAGGTCAAAATCCTATTGTTACCTTGGAAAGTTTTGATAAGCAATTGATTGGTCAAGTAGCCGCAAAAATCAAGTCTTTACGTACAGTTGAACCGTATAAAGGTAAAGGGATTAGATTTGTGGGTGAACAAGTTAGACGTAAAGCAGGTAAAACTGCCGCTAAATAATATTAAAAATGGCTATTAGTAAACAAGATAGACGAGCACGAATTAAGTTAGGAATTCGAAGAAAAATTTCTGGTACTGCTGAAACACCTCGTTTGACGGTATTTAAAAGTAACCGTGCCATTTACGCACAAGTTATAGATGATTTAAAAGGTCATACATTGGTAGCTGCTAATTCTTTGGAATTGGGCGCCAAAAGTAATGCCGATATCGATACTGCTTCAAAAGTTGGTGAAACACTTGCACAAAGAGCACAAGAGGCTGGAATCAGTGCAATTGTATTTGATAGAGGTGGTTACAGATTTCATGGTAGAGTAAAAGCATTGGCGGACGGTGCTCGTAAAGGTGGCTTAAAATTCTAAATATATGTCTCAGAGTAATATAAAATCTGTTAGAGCAAGCGAAATCGAATTGAAGGAGAAGGTAGTAGCCATTAAAAGGGTTGCTAAAGTTGTAAAAGGTGGTAGAAGATTTAGTTTCTCAGCAATCGTAGTAGTAGGTGATGGTAATGGTGTAGTAGGTTATGGTTTGGGTAAAGCCAATGAGGTAACTGATGCTATTACTAAGGGAATTGATGATGCTAAAAAGAATTTGGTAAAAGTTCCGATTTTAAAAGGAACAGTACCACATGAGCAAATTGGTAAATATAGCGGTGGCTTTGTTTTAATTAAGCCAGCATCTCCTGGTACTGGAGTTATTGCAGGTGGTGCAATGCGTGCTGTGTTTGAAAGTGCTGGTGTTCATAACGTTTTAGCGAAATCTAAAGGTTCTTCTAACCCACATAACGTTGTAAAGGCAACTTTTGACGCTTTATTAAAATTAAGAGATCCTTTTACTGTAGCTAAAGATAGAGGAATTGCACTTTCTAACGTATTTAATGGTTAATCGCAATGGCTAAGATAATTAAAGTAACACAAATAAGAAGTGTAATAGGAAGACCTAAAGACCAAAAGCTAACAATTCAAGCTTTAGGTTTAGGAAGAATTAATAAAACTGTGACTAAAGAATCAACTCCTCAAATAGAGGGTATGTTGAGAAAAGTAGATCACTTAGTTAATGTAACTGAAGGATAAGATGAAATTACATACATTAAAACCAGCGGAAGGTTCTATTAAAGATAGAAAGCGTATTGGTAGAGGTCAGGGTTCTGGCGCTGCAGGTACTGCCGGTAGAGGTCATAAAGGTGCTAAATCTAGAAGTGGTTATAAATCCAAACGAGGTTTTGAAGGTGGTCAAATGCCTTTACAAAGAAGAGTTCCTAAGTTTGGTTTCAATAACTTCAATAGAGTTAGCTACAAAGCTATCAATTTAGGTGACCTTCAAATTCTTCAAGAGAAATATAGTGTTGACACTATTGATATGCATTTATTGAAGAGTAAGGGGCTTGTTGCTAAGAATGACTTGGTTAAAATTTTAGGGAACGGAACCTTAAAAGCGAAATTGAATGTTTCTGCTAATGCATTTTCAAAAACTGCAATAGAAGCAATCGAGAAAGCTGGAGGAACTGCATCAAAAATATAATATGAAGCGTTTTTTTTCTACCATAAAAAATATTTTCTCCATTGAGGAGCTTAGAGATAGGATATTAAATACCATAGGTTTTTTAATTATATTTCGTTTAGGCTCTTTTGTTGTTTTGCCTGGAGTAGACCCTTCAAAGTTATCAGGTGATGCACAGGGAATATTTGGTCTCCTCGATACCATTTTAGGTGGTGCATTCTCAAATGCATCTATTTTTGCCCTTGGTATTATGCCATACATTTCTGCAAGTATTGTGATTCAGCTTCTTACCGTTGCTGTTCCTTATTTTCAGAAAATGCAAAAGGAGGGTGAATCAGGTAGAAAGAAAATTACGCAAATTACAAGGGTATTGACTATTGCCATTACTTTTGTTCAAGGTGTAAGTTATGTTGCTGGGACTATTCCTCCTGAAGCAATTATGATGAGCCAAACTTTTTTCACTTTTACCTCTGTAATAGTATTAACTGCAGGAACGATATTCTGTATGTGGTTAGGTGAAAAAATTACGGATAAGGGTATTGGAAATGGTATTTCAATGCTTATTATGATTGGTATTATTTCACGCTTTCCGGGTTCTATAGTTGCAGAAGCGGTGTCATTAGGAATGAGTGGGTTTTTATTCTTCATATTAGAGATAGTTGCTTTGTTCTTTGTAGTTATGGTTACTGTAATGTTAGTTCAAGCTACTAGAAGAATACCTGTTCAATACGCAAAGCAGGTAGTAGGTGGAAGAGTTTACGGTGGACAGCGCCAATATATTCCTTTAAAGGTGAATGCCTCTGGTGTTATGCCGATTATATTCGCGCAATCATTAATGTTTCTTCCTGCCTTGTTAGCTAACTTATGGGCGGATGATAGTGATACTGCTGCTTATATTGGAACTGTATTTTCTGACTTTCAGAGTTGGCAGTATAATTTAACATTTGCATTATTAATCATTGTTTTTACATTCTTGTATACAGCAATAACGATTAATCCTAGTCAAATAGCTGATGATATGAAAAGAAACGGTGGTTTCGTTCCAGGTATTAAACCAGGTAAGGAAACATCGGATTTTATAGATAATATATTAACGAAAATAACTTTGCCAGGGTCAATTTACTTAGCATTAATTGCAATTTTACCTGCTTTTGTTGCAAGGGCAGGGGTTGGCACTCAATTCTCTCAATTCTTCGGAGGTACATCATTAATCATTATGGTTGGTGTTATATTAGATACCTTGCAACAAATAGAGAGTTATTTATTGATGCGTCATTATGAGGGTATGATGAAATCTGGCAAGGTAAAAGGTAGTTCATCACAACGAACAGCAGTAGCATAAATAAATTATGGCAAAACAAAGTTCAATAGAGCAAGATGGAACAATAACTGAAGCGTTATCAAACGCAATGTTTCGTGTTGAATTAAGTAACGGTCATGAGGTTATAGCTCATATCTCCGGTAAGATGAGAATGAATTACATTAAGATTCTTCCTGGAGATAAAGTGAAATTGGAGATGTCTCCTTATGATTTGTCAAAAGGTAGAATAGTATACAGGTACAAATAAAAAGATTATGAAAGTTAAAGCTTCAATCAAAAAGAGAAGTGTTGATTGTAAAGTAGTCCGCAGAAATGGCAAGCTTTATGTGATCAACAAGAAGAATCCACGTTTCAAACAAAGACAAGGGTAATTATGGCAAGAGTTTCCGGAGTAGATATTCCTGATAATAAAAGGGGAGTTATATCATTGACCTATATATTTGGTCTTGGTAGAAGTTCATCAGCAAAGATTTTAGAAATGGCTGGTGTTGACGCTGATAAAAAAGTAAGTGAGTGGACTGATGACGAAGCTAATAGGATTAGAACAATCATAAGTGAAAACTTCAAAACAGAAGGTGTTCTTAAATCTGAAGTGCAAATGAGCATTAAAAGATTGTTGGATATCGGGTGTTACAGAGGTTTACGTCACAGAAAAGGGCTTCCATTAAGAGGGCAGAGAACTAAAAATAACTCTCGTACTCGTAAAGGAAAGAGGAAGACTATTGCAAATAAAAAGAAAGCTACTAAGTAATCATTAGATCATGGCTCAAAAGAGAAAAGATAAAGCTAAAAAAAGAGTTGTTAATGTTGAGGCTATAGGCCAAGCTCACATCAGAGCTTCGTTCAATAACATCATTATATCGTTAACAAATTCTACAGGTCAGGTAATATCCTGGGCTTCTGCAGGTAAAATGGGATTTAAGGGTTCAAAAAAGAACACTCCATACGCTGGTCAGGTAGCAGCTCAAAATGCTGCACAAGCTGCCTATGATTTAGGTTTAAGAAAAGTTGAGGTATTCGTTAAAGGCCCTGGTGCAGGAAGAGATTCAGCAATCAGAACCATACAGAATACAGGTATTGAAGTAACGATGATTAAGGATGTTACTCCATTACCTCATAATGGATGTCGTCCACCTAAAAGACGTAGGGTTTAATTCATCGTTTTAAGTAATTAAAGAAAATGGCAAGATATAAAGGACCAAAATCCAAAATTGCAAGAAGGTTTAATGAACCTATTTTTGGTGCAAGTAAAGCATTATCTAAGAAGGCTTATCCTCCCGGACAACACGGAAGAGGTAGAAGAAGAAAGCAATCTGAATATGCTGTTCAATTAATGGAAAAGCAAAAAGCTAAATACACTTATGGTGTTTTAGAAAGACAATTTGCTAATTTATTCGATAAAGCTTCCAGAAAGAAAGGTATTACTGGTGAGGTTTTACTTCAGCTATTGGAGAGTAGATTGGATAACGTTGTATTCAGATTAGGTATAGCGCCAACAAGAAGAGCTGCAAGACAATTAGTAGGTCACAAACATATTTTGGTTAATGGTGAAATATTAAATATTCCATCTTACCAGGTAAAAGAAGGTGATGTTATCGGTGTTAGAGAGAAATCGAAATCTCTTGAGGCTGTAACAGATAGTCTTTCTTCAAATACAGTAACAAAATATTCTTGGTTAGAATTTGATAAATCTACCATGTCTGGTAAGTTTGTTAATACACCTCAAAGAGAGGATATTCCAGAGAATATTAATGAGCAGCTAATTGTCGAGTTGTACTCAAAATAAACAGTTAATTTAAAGAAATTTTATAATATGTCCATTTTAGCATTCCAAATGCCTGAAAAGGTTGCAATGGAAAAGGCAGATGATTTTCATGGCCTTTTTACATTCAAGCCATTAGAAAAAGGATATGGCGTTACAGTAGGTAATGCCTTAAGAAGAATCTTGTTATCTTCACTAGAAGGTTATGCTATTACAGGTATTAAGGTGCCTGGAGTATTGCATGAATTTTCAGCAATTGAAGGTGTAGTGGAAGATGTATCTGAACTTATCTTAAACTTAAAAATGGTTAGGTTTAAGAAAATTGCAGATGTTGCTGATAACAAAATTAATATTTCTCTAAAAAATACGAAAGAGTTCAAGGCCGGTGACATTAATAAATTTACTACTGCTTTTGAAATCTTAAATCCAGAGTTATTGATTTGCCACATGGATGAATCAATTAATTTTGAGATGGAATTAACTGTCGAAAAAGGTAGAGGTTATGTTTCTTCAGAGGAAAATACACTAGCTGATCAGGTAGTTGATTACATCGCAATTGATTCAATTTTTACTCCAATCAAAAACGTGAAATACAGCGTTGAGAATACGAGAGTAGAACAAAAAACTGATTATGAACAATTAGTTTTGGATATTGAAACTGATGGTAGTATTCATCCTGAAGTTGCCTTAAAAGGTGCTGCAAATATTTTAATAAAGCACTTTATGTTGTTCTCCGATCAAAATATGGTATTGGATGCAGGTGGGTCTGATGAGCCAGAGGCGGTTGATGAAGAAATGTTACACATGCGTAAATTGTTGAAAACAGCATTGAACGACTTGGACCTTTCTGTAAGAGCTTATAATTGCTTAAAGGCTGCAGATGTTAAATCATTAGGTGATTTAGTGGCACTTGAAATTTCTGATATGATGAAATTCAGAAATTTTGGTAAAAAGTCATTAGCTGAATTAGAGCAATTGGTGGCGGACAAGGGTTTAACCTTTGGAATGGATTTATCCAAATACAAACTTGACGAAGAATAAGGAAAATGAGACACGGTAAGAAATTTAATCATTTAAGTAGAACTGCTTCCCATAGAAATGCGATGTTATCAAACATGGCAGGTTCTTTAATCCTTTCTAAAAGGATTACAACTACTGTTGCGAAAGCGAAAGCACTACGGAAGTACGTAGAACCTTTGTTGACAAAATCAAAAGAGGATACAACACACAATAGAAGAATTGTTTTCTCTTCTCTAAAAAATAAAGAAGTTCTTAAAGAACTTTTTGATGAGGTAGCTACTAAAATTGCTAACAGACCTGGAGGGTACACAAGAATCATTAAATTAGGATCTAGACTTGGAGATGATGCTGAAATGGCTTTAATCGAATTGGTAGATTATAATGAATTGTTGTTAGGCGGAGAGAAGAAAGAAAAGAAAACTACTAGAAGAAGCCGTAGAGGTGGTAGTTCTAAAGGTTCAACTGCTGTAGCTTCTGAAACAAAAGAGGCTAAAGAAGATGCTCCTAAAAAAGAAGCCAAAAAAGAAACTCCTAAGGCTGATGCTAAAAAGGAAGAGACTCCTAAAGAAGAGAAAAAAGATAAAAATACAGACGAAGAAAAGGGAAATGATTAATCTTTCTCATATAGATTTAAGAAAAGGGATTGGATATTTATTCAATCCCTTTTTTTTTATTTATTTTTGTCCTATTCAAAATATAGCTCCATTCATTTTCAATTTCAGAAGATTATCTGATGAAGTATAAAAACAAAAACAAAGCAATTTTACTTTTAGAGGACGGAACTGTCTTCCATGGCAAATCAATTGGTTTTTCAGGTACTAAAGGTGGTGAAATCTGTTTCAATACAGGTATGACAGGTTATCAGGAAGTTTATACCGATCCTTCTTATTATGGGCAAATAATGGTAAATACCAATGCTCATATCGGTAATTATGGTGTTCACTATGAAGAATCTGAATCTGAAAGCCCTAAGATTTTTGGTGTTGTTATCAATGCCTTTTCTGATGATTATAGCAGAAGTCAAGCGGTTGACAATCTCAATAATTATTTAATTAAGCATGAAATTCCGGGTATTTGCGATGTAGATACACGGAAAATAGTTCGTCATATTCGTGATAAAGGGGCAATGAATGCCATTATTTCTTCTGAAATATCTGATATTGATGAATTAAAGAAGGAATTAGCTAAAGTCCCGTCAATGGAAGGACTTGAACTTTCTTCTTTTGTCACTTGTAAAGAACCTCATGAGTTAGGAGACGCCAATGGTATAAAATTGGCTGTGATGGATTACGGTATTAAAAGTAGTATTCTAAAGCAGTTGGTTCAACGAGGTTTCAGATGTAAAGTATTTCCATCTAGCTATAGTTTTAAAGAAACTGAAGAGTGGAACCCACAAGCATATTTTTTATCAAACGGTCCTGGTGATCCTGGAGTAATGGCTGATGCCATCAAAAACAGCAAAGACATAATTGAAAGTGGTAAGCCTTTATTTGGTATTTGTCTGGGTCATCAGCTAATTGCGCTGGCCAATGGGATAAAAACTTTCAAAATGCATAATGGTCATAGAGGTTTAAATCAACCTGTATTGAATACCGAATCGGGAAAAAGTGAAATCACATCTCAAAATCATGGCTTTAGTATTGTCACAGAGGATGTGGAAAAATCTTCCTTAGTAGTAGCAACGCATTTAAATCTGAATGATAATACAGTGGAAGGATTAAGAATGAAAGAAAAAAAAGTATTTTCAGTACAATATCATCCAGAATCATCCCCAGGTCCTCATGACTCTAGATATTTATTCGACCAATTTATTTCGCTAATCAACTAATAAAACTATGAGTATAATAGAAAACATTCACGCAAGACAAATATTAGATTCCAGAGGAAATCCTACAGTGGAAGTAGAAGTATTTACGGCCAATGGTGGTTTTGGAAGAGCAGCTGTTCCATCTGGAGCAAGTACTGGTATCCATGAAGCTGTAGAGTTGAGAGATAAGGATAAATCCATTTTTATGGGTAAAGGGGTTTTGAAAGCTGTTGATAATGTCAATGGAGCCATTGCAGAAGAATTAATTGGTTTTTCTGTATTTGAGCAAAACCTTATCGATAAGATAATGATTGAATTAGATGGCACAGACAACAAGGCGAAATTAGGAGCTAATGCTATTTTAGGCGTTTCTATGGCATGTGCTAAGGCAGCCGCCCAACTTTCAGGTCAGTCGCTTTACAGATATATTGGTGGAGTAAATGCCAACACTTTACCAGTTCCGATGATGAACATATTGAATGGTGGCAGCCATGCGGATAATAAAATTGACTTTCAGGAATTTATGGTAATGCCCGTTAATGCTGAATCATTTTCTGAGGCATTGAGAATGGGAACCACCGTTTTCCATCACTTGAAAGAGGTATTGAAAAGCAAAGGTTTGTCTACTAACGTTGGTGATGAAGGTGGTTTTGCTCCAAATATAGAATCTAATGAGCAAGCTATCGAGGTAGTTTTAACAGCAATAGAAAAAGCAGGTTTCAAACCAGGTGAAGATATTTTCATTGCTCTGGATGCTGCAGCTTCTGAGTTTTATGATGCAGATAAGCAGAAATATGTTTTTGCAAGTACAGGCGATGAATTAACTTCTGATGAAATGGTTGCCTATTGGAAAAAGTGGTGTGATAAATATCCTATCCTTTCTATTGAAGATGGAATGCAGGAAGATGACTGGGAAGGTTGGGAAAAACTAACGCGCGAAATCGGGAGAACAGTTCAATTAGTAGGAGATGACCTTTTCGTTACCAATACCAAGAGATTACAAAGAGGAATTGACGAAAAAATAGCTAATTCTATCTTAATTAAAGTTAACCAAATTGGTACTTTAACAGAAACTATTAATGCCATCAGAATGGCGGATAAAGCTTCTTATAAAAACATCATTTCACATCGTTCTGGAGAAACTGAAGATACTTTTATCGCAGACTTAGCGGTAGCAATGGGCTCTGGTCAAATCAAAACGGGTTCAGCATCTCGTTCAGATAGAATGGCGAAATACAATCAATTATTGAGAATTGAGGAAGAATTAGGCGAAATGGCATATTTCCCTGGAATAAATTTCTAAAATCAACTCTTTTAAACAAGAAGGCTATTGGAGAATTTCCCAATAGCTTTTTTGCTTTAACTTAATTTAGAATCGAATTCAGGTTTTTAGGCGAAATCATTTTTTTATATTACTTTTAAACTATAATAAGTAATGCGTATCATGGATAAAATCCCTAAAATATTTAAGAATTTTTACTTCATTGCAAGCGCGGTGTTTATCTTTTGGATGTTATTTATTGATGGGAATGATTTAATTTCTCAATGGAGACTAGCTTCCAGATATAGTGAACTACAAAAAGAAAAAGAATATTATCAGGAAATGATAAAGGAGGTAGAAGTAGATAGGGAAGGGCTTCTAAGTGATGATGAATTGCTGGAAAAATTTGCTAGAGAACGATACCTTATGAAAAAAGAATCAGAGGATCTTTTCGTTATAGTTGAAAAAGAATAGTCATTGCAAAAAGCTAATACATTTCTCTTTATCTCAATTCTCTTATTGCTTTTCGCAAGCCATAATTCTATTTGTCAGAAGTATGTTGATGAAGATTCTGGAATTATAGACAGAATTTATCTAGGCGGGAATTTCGGATTGCAGTTTGGAAGTTACACCCATATAGAAGCTTCTCCATTAGTTGGTTATATGATTAATGAAAAGCTCTCAGCAGGTGTTGGTGTCATCTATCAATATTTCAGAATAAGAGGAAATAGCCAATTTGGTGATTATGAAACCAATATTTATGGAGGTAAATTATTCGGGAGATATAATTTTTCTAATCAGGTTTTTGGATATTCAGAATACGAAAATATAAACAGAGATTTCAGGTCAAGTAGTACTTCAGATCTTAGTAGAATATGGGTTCCGGCTTTTTTTATTGGAGGGGGTTATTTTCAACCTATCGGCAACCGAGCAGGATTTACAGTTATGGCCTTATACAATTTATTGCACTTCCCAGGTCGTTCACCTTATAATTCCCCTTTTGTACTTCGGGTAGGATTTACAATTTAGATTAAAAATACCGATCGAAGGATAGTCCAAATTTATTTCCAATATCCTTCAAATCATCCACCACCGCTGGTAACAAAGGAATTCCATTAGCTCTCCTCTCCTCACTGATTTCTCTTTCAGGATCTCCAGGAATTAACACTTTATCATTTTCACCAGTTGTCTCAGCATTTCTAAAAGTTTCAATCCAATTATCCATATGCGATTTGAAATCTTCTGCCGGACGGAATGCATCTATCCGCATGGCGCCTAGAAAATGTCCCAAGCCTTCACCAACAGGATTTTCTTTAAGAGGTAAGAAGCTTACGAAGGGAGGAGCCCACGGCCCATAATTAGCGCCTGAGAGCACTGCAGAAAAAATATCTACAATAGAACCAAGAATATATCCTTTATGACCAGAGTGTTCTCTAGAACCTCCCAGTGGTAGCATACTGCCTCCCTTTTTAAGGGCATCCACATCGGTTGTTCCCTTCCCATCTTTATCTTGCACCCAGCCTAATGGAGCTTTTTCATTTTTCCTTTTTAAAACTTCCAGTTTACCATTGGCCACTGTGGTAGTGGCAAAATCCGCAACATAAGGAGGCTGGTTCTTTGTAGGAATTGCAATCGATATTGGATTCGTACCCAGTAATCTTTCTTTGGAAAAGGTAGGGGCTACTAAAGGACTTGCATTGGTCATTGACCAGCCAATCATATCTTTATCCAATGCCATCATACTATGATGCCCAGCTATTCCGTAGTGATTAGAGTTTTTAACTGAAACCCAGCCTGTACCGACTTTCTCTGCTTTTTCCATCGCAATGCGCATCGCAAAAGGCGCAACGACTAAACCCAGTCCTCTATCCCCGTCAATAACTGCTGTACTTGGCGTTTCATGAACGACTTTAATAGTAGGCTTTGCATTGATTCTACCTTCTTCCCATAATCTAATATATCCATGCAAGCGCGCCACTCCGTGAGAATCAACTCCGCGTAAATCGGCATTTACCAAAACTTCAGCTGCTTCTGCTGCCTCTGTAGTAGGGCATCCCATTTGAATGAATACTTCTTTTACGAAATGCTGTAATGCTTTATGATCGAAAGAATTCATTATGATGTTTTTAATTCATTTGATATGATGGCATCAAGAAGACCCTCCTTTAGCGCATAAGTTGACACTTTGATATCAATAAATTCATTATTTTCAATCAAAAAATCGATCAAACAAACGGCTACTACTATCATGTCTACCCGCATTTCAATCATACCAGCAATGGCCATTCTTTCGTCTCTATTTTTCTGGATTATCTCATTAAAAATCCTATCGAAATCTTCTAAAGAAATTGAAAATGCAACATCATCTGGTTTATCACTTTCCTTTTCTAGGTAATTAATATCTATCAACGTATCGAAAGTACCGGAAGATCCTATCAGATGATGAGGTTGGTAAATATCCATTTTCACTTTAAGCTCTGCTAATTCTTTTCTTAAGAAATCATCAAGCTTTTCAATGTCTTTGGGTAGGATAGGATCATGTTTATGAAATTTATCTAATAACCTTTGAGCGCCAATTTCAAAACTCTGCATCCAGAAAACTTCTGTTTGATTGCAAATGATAAATTCAACGCTTCCGCCTCCAATATCCATAATTAAGGCCGGTTCAGGACCTATCTCTAACGCTTTTTTTACACCTTGATGAATGTATTTGGCTTCCTCTAAGCCAGAAATTAATTTAACCGAAATGCCAGTAGCTTCATAAATATGCTGCATTACTTCCTTTCCGTTTTCTGCATTTCGCATAGCAGAAGTAGCACTGGCGAAAACATTTTCTACCTTTTCTTCCTTAATTTTGTCGCTGAAATAGAGCATTGTTTTTACGGCACGTTCTTCCGCAGCTTTGCTTATATTTCCTTCGCTTATTCCACCTTCACCGAGCTTAACGGCAATTTTTTCTTTGTGAATAATTTTTTCGACACCCGCTTGTATTTCCACAATGAGTAAGTGAAAAGTATTTGTACCTAAATCTATTATCGCTATTTTATCCATAGTTGTATACCTGCCTGAAAAACAATGCGCAATATACTATTTAGCGACCAATTGGCAATTGTATATTTCTCACACTTGGGAATTCTTTCAGATTGCTTGAAAAGCTTCGCTACGCTTTACCGATTATTTATAACTTTGTTAAGTTATAATTACTTCTGCTTTTCTAAAGATTTTATATGCGCCAATTATTATTTTTTGTATTCACTATTGTGCTCGCTTCCTTTTTTTATGGATGTGCCTATAAAGTCATGAAAGCAGATGAATTTTTAGAGCAAAATGAATTAGCAAAGGCGAAGAAGCGGATTGATAAAGCGGTGGAAAAGGATGCCGACAGCCCGGCCACTCAATTCATGCTGGCCAAATATTACAGTCACCCTGTTTGGTCTTATGATGCGGTAGATTCTGCGCATCTTTATATTCAATATGTGAACGACACTTTTCCTAAGCTGAATGCTGATGTAACTGAAAAATTAGCCAAAAAAGGATTGGACAGCACTGCCATTAGCAAGCAAGGGTTGATTATTGATAGCCTGGCCTTTGAAAAAGCCACTTCCATCAACACAGAAGAAGCCTATAATTATTATCTCAACCATTATCAACATCTTACTTTTGAGGAAAACGCAATTGAATTAAGAAATGTGGTAGCTTACGAAGATGCTATCTCACAAAACACCACACAAGCCGTAAGTGAATTTTTTAGGAAATATCCGGATGCACCTCAGGCTCAGAAAGCTCGAAACGTTTTTGAAACGCTTTACTATGAAAAGAAAACTCAGAATCAACAATTAATTAATTATAAGGAATATCTGGAGGAACGTCCAGAAACTGAATATGCAGAAGAAGCGGCTTACGAACTTTTAAAGTTGCTTAGTGCTGGCGCCAATGCACGGGAATATGAACAATTTATAAGTCAATATGGTGAATTTAAAGCTTCACAAATGGCAAAATCAATTGTGCATGGGCTGAATTATAAAGAACAGATACCAGTGTTAATTACTCATAAAAAAGATGGTCTTTATTATTTTTTTGATTTGAATAGTAAGCGATTGTCACCTTTTCAATATAAAGCTGTAAATCCCGATTCATGTGCCTTTATAATGAGACCTTTTATTTTAGCAAATGAGAAAAATTCAACTCAAGCGTATTTAAAAAATGGTCAGAGAATTTTCGATTCAGCTATCAATTCTATTGAATATCTGGCAAGCGGATTTTTTAAGATAGGCACTAATAGGCTTAAGCAAAACTTAATACATTATAGCTTAAATGAGCAATTGCAACAAGTCTCCTTAGATTTTAAATTTTTAGACAAATTTCATTATGCCAAAAAAAGTCAAGAAGGATGGCACTTAATGTCCATTTTAGATGAGCCAATTTTGAGGCAGCCAGTGGATAGTATTTGGAAGGAAGGCGATGTGTTTTTTTTCAAAAAGGGTAATGACATGGCTGTAGCCTCTATACTTGATTTTAAAAAAATGGCAAAGGATGATTTAAAATCTTTAAGCTTTCTTTATGATGATTATGAATGGTTAGATGATCAATATCTCCGCTTATATTCTAATGACTTTGAAACAATTTTAGATCATCAGGCTCAAGTAATTTTTCCAGTAGAAAAAGCAAGATTTGATTTTTTTGGAGACTTTTGGATTAAAGAAAAACAAGGTGAAATAACTGTTTTAGATAAAAATAAAAATTCACTTTTTGAAGAGGGTTTAAATGATTATCAATATGGCTCAGGTGTTTTAGCCCTACAAAAAGATAGTCTTTGGTCAGTGTTTAGCAATGGGCTAGAAGGATTTCCAAGATTTCAATACGACTCCATTCGTATTTTTAACAGCTGGTTGACATTTGCAGTTAAGGATTCAGTAGAATATTTGCTATTTCAATCAGGGGAGAAAATAGCTTTATCGAAAGAGGATAAGTATAGATTATTGAAAAATTATAATGTCGCTTTTTCAGATGTGACCGATCAAATTCGTTTCGTAGAAATTGCTAATGAAGGAGGATACTTCCAGCTTTTGAACGGTTTTGGAAGAAAAATTAAAGAAGGTCAAAAGCTCGATATTAGTGTTTTGACTCCTGGTTTGATTCAAATCCATACCGATAAGCGAAAGCAATTGATTGATTCGGCAGGGGCTGTAATTGAAATAGAAGATGCAGAAGCTTTTGGAGCATTTAAAGATGGTTTAATTCCTATTTTGAACGATAAAAAATTCGGTGCTCTAATCGTGGATAGTCTAAAACTTATCCCAGCACATTCTCAAAGTAAATTGGAGGTCTTTTTAAAGGATTCCCTGTATGTGTTCGAAGAAGAAAATTTAGTAGGCATCAGCGATGTTTCAGCCAATATTTTACTGGAAGCCGATTTTCAATCAATCGAATTTTTCAATGATTCTACCGCCATTGTAGAGGAAGAAGGCGAAATCGGAATTCTCAATATTTATCAAAATAACTATTTGCATGAAGGAATCGCTACTTGGGAAAAAGTAATAGTTGAAGAACAAAAGTATTTCATCTTAAGAAAAGAAGGAGGTTATGGAGTTGTCAATCAGCTAGGAGAGGAGGTTATCCCATTTATTTTCAATGAACTCACTGCTTACCAAAGCAAAAATGAATTTTTCTGGCTGGCGGAAAGAAGACTTTCCGAAATCAATTATATTGTAATTGCTTACTTCGATAAAGACGGAAAAGTCTTATTCAAAGAAGGTCTGAACTTTGATGATTATCTAGAGACTGCTTGTGATTAATACCAGCCCCAGTCCAGCCCCCTAACCCCCAAAGGGGGGATTGGATATTCTCACAGATTTGGCTTAGCAGGAAACAACAGTTATTATCACTATTTTCTATACTGTTGTGCAAATAACCCGGATTAGGATAGCCTGCTAGCCCCTGGCTAGTGAAGTGATATAGCTATGATTTGAGAGTGTTATGCTAAATCAAATTAAATTAAATAGCAACAGCAATTTCGGGCGTTCCCACTTTGGGGGTTAGGGGGCTTTTAATTTTTTAATCACATAACCTTAATCTAAAATTCCTACCATAACTCAGTTCAAAGTTTTAATTTGCAGCAAATTAAAATCAATTTAAATGAAGAGATATTTCAGCGGGGCTCTGGCTCTATTAATTTTATTTTCTTGTCAACCAACAAAGAAGCAAGAACAAAAAGTTAAAAAACCTCAATTGGTGGTAGGCATAGTGATTGACCAATTGCGTCATGATTATTTTGAACGCTATGGCGACAATTTTGGGGAAGATGGTTTTAAAAGATTGATTTCTGAAGGATTCTATAATCACAACACCCATTACAATTATGTACCTACTTACACTGGGCCTGGACATGCCTCTGTTTATACAGGAACTACTCCAGCGACTCATGGCATAATCGCCAATAATTGGTACGATAAAAATATCAATACGTCTGTTTATTGCGTAGAGGATACTTCTGTTTACACTATTGGTTCAACATCTGAGGCAGGTTTAATGTCACCACATAGAATGTTAAGCAGTACCATTACGGATGAATTGGGGTTGGCCACTAATTTCAGGTCAAAAGTAGTAGGGATCTCCATAAAAGATAGAGGGTCTATTTTGCCTGCAGGCCATAATCCCACAGGTTCTTTTTGGTACGATAAAAGCAATGGACATTTTGTGAGCAGCAGTTATTATGGTGAGGAGGAATTACCTGCTTGGCTGCAAGATTTCAATAATCGTAATCTGGCGGATGATTATTTAAATCAAACTTGGGAACTCTCCATGCCGTTGGAAGAATACACGGAATCAACAGCGGATGATATGCCTTACGAAATGACCGTAAGAGGAAAAGATAAACCCGTTTTCCCATACGACTTGAAAGCATTGAGAGCAGGAAATGGAAATTTTGGCTTGTTGCCAAATACTGCTTTTGGAAATACTATTTTAGCAGATTTAGCTATTGCGACCATGGATGGAGAACAAATGGGACAAGATGATATCACTGATTTTCTAGCATTAAGCTTTTCTTCTACCGATTATATCGGTCATGGATTTGGTCCGCGTTCAGTGGAAGTGCAGGATACTTATATCAAATTAGATCAAGAGATTGCTAGAATATTTAAGTACTTGGATGAAAAAGTAGGCAAAGGCAATTACCTGATTTTTGTCACTTCAGACCATGGCTGTGCCGAAGTACCTGAATATTTGCAAGCCCATAAAATTCCTGCAAATCATTATGATGACAAGATATATGTTCAACATATGAGCAATGCTTTGAATCAAGAATTTGGTGAGGGGGAATGGATAGAAGATTTTTCTAACGAGCAGTTTTTTTTAAACCATGAGTTGATAGCAGAAAAAGAGGTCGAGTTGGATGTGATAAGAAAATTGATGGTCAATGAAGCTTTGAAGCTAGAAGGAGTAGCCGAAGCCTATTCTGCATCCGATATGCAAAGCACTGAATTTACACAACATAAAGCTGCAGCTTTGCAGATGGGTTATAATTTCAAACGCTCGGGAGATGTATTATTGATATTAGAGCCAGGCTGGTTCTATCAAACCCGCTCAGCCACCACACATGGTACTGGCTATGCTTATGACACCCACGTGCCCTTGATTTGGTACGGTTCAGGCATCAAAAGCGGAACATCCTACAGAAGACAAAATATAGACGATATAGCCGTGACCTTGGCTCATATTTTAGGAACCTCCCTGCCAAATGGTGCAACAGGTGAACCTATTCAAGAGATTTTGGAATAAAGTTTTATAGATTTTTCCGTAGAGTTAATCTTTTAATAAACGTTTAATTCTACACTTAAAGCCTTTCATAGTGATCTTAACTCATTATGAAAGGCTTTTTTATGAATTAGTATTGTGGTAGATGTTCTAGATATTGAAATATCAAAGTGAAATAGCCGTCCTAAGTTTTAGGAAGTGATTTTGAATACTTAGGACGCTTTAAAAATACTTAGGAAGCAAGTTTACCAAATTAGGAAACTGAAAAATGACTTAGGGCACAATAATATTTGGCAGGAAGGTTAAGAAAGATTCAGGAAAAAATATTATTTTGTTTAAGTGTAGAATGTGCAATTAAAAGTGTGGTGTACTGAAATAAAATAGCTTTCCCTCAGTTTTTGATCTCGAATGAATCTAACTGTGCGGTCATACCGAATGAATACTTTTTAGAATAGTAGTAAAAGTTTTCCAATTTTATTGGTATTTTAGAAAATATAAAACGAATGAGTGTATCTTGATGTTTACTGCTTACTATAGCACAGGGGTTTTATACAGTTGTTGCTGAAAATGCTTTTAAAATTATTTTAAATCCCTTAGATTGCTGAAAAGATGTAATGCGTATAAAGTAACCTTTGTTACTTTATACAATTGTTGAACTAAACCGTTTCTTTGAGGAAACGGTAAAATGAGGTATGATTAAATTGTAATGGTAAACAAAATTTTTACCATTATG
>NZ_DASSWQ010000087.1:0-2718 GCF_035704835.1 Marivirga sp.
TTAATGTTTTGGCTGAATTAGCCTTGGTGTTTAACCATCCGTAATTTTTACTTAAATTGCTCATAATATTTATATTTTATATCATGAGCTTAACGCTCCGGTCAGTTGAAATACTTCAGCTACCGGAGGTTGAGTTCAACATCCTGTATAAATCATGGCTGTTAGTAGGTTATTGTTCCTTCAGCTCTTTGTAGATAGCCCGTCAATCCGCAGGATTGACTTATTGATGAAAATTAATTTAATAAGCCAATCCTGCGGATTGCCTCGGTAGTTAACTGAAATTTTTATAATTTTAATCAGCCACGAATTTATACAGTGGCGTTGGGTGTAATTTGGAAAATATACCAATTTTTGGTACTTTTGAGAAAATCAATAGACAGATGAGTAAAAATACATCCATATCGCTCGGGAATTATTTCGACCAATTTGTTCAGACTCAAGTATCAGCAGGTAGATACAAGAACGTCAGTGAAGTATTAAGAGCAGGGCTTCGGCTCTTAGAAAACGAAGAAAGCAAAGTTCTTGCCCTGAAAAATGCTATTCAACAAGGTGTGGATAGCGGAATTGCTCATGATTTTGACCCTAAAAAGAACCTTGAACAATTAAAGGCAAGGAAAAGAACCGATGTCTGAATATCGGCTAACTAACAAAGCAGTGGAAGACCTAAATGCGATTTGGGTTTACACGTTTGACAATTGGTCGGAAGAGCAGGCTGATAAATATTACCATGTCTTGCTTGGCTTCTGTCAAAACATAGCAGACAAGCCCGACTTAGGTAAAAACTATGAGGGAATTAGACCAGACTTGTTTGGACTGGTAGTAAACCGGCACATAATATTTTATCGTAAAATAACGACTGACCTTATCGAAATCACCAGAATTCTACACAGTCGGATGGACTTAAAAAATCGAATTACAGAATAGGAACTACACCCAACGGTTCTCAGATATATTCAGTTCTGATTTTTAATATATAAACTAAAATAATTTAACAAAATGAAAAATAGAAAACACATAAAGACATTTGAAGACAAAACATCAGAATTGAATATATCTGATGTTAGCACCCGTTTTTTAATTTTAAGCGGTGAAGGTGGTCATCAAACAGAACATCAATTCGTGATGGAATTAAATACATTGGAAGAAGCCAATGTGTATTTCGATAAACTTAAAAAAGGGGAGTTTGATGGTACTTATTTATTTATCTATGAAGCTAAAAAGTTACGTGAGGAGTAAATGGGTGCTAACACTAAATATAGGTCATTGGGCAGATAGTGCTAAATTTGAAAATGATTACATTTAAGGAAACATGTTGGGAATTAGTAGTTTGGTGCCTTGAAGTGCCCAACGCCCAATAGCTAAACGTTGGTAAGCATGGCCGAACGAAGAACTAAGAAATTTCGTACCTTTGAATATGGAATGGAGAAACCACATAATAGCGGATGAAACTGTACTACTTGGAAAGCCTACAGTAAAAGGAACTCGTGTATCTGTTGAACATATCATTGGACTCCTTGCACAAGGATGGACAGAACAACAAATTCTTGAAAATTATCCTCGGATGAATCAGGAATCACTACAAGCTGTTTTCTCTTACATCCAAGAATGCTTAAAGGACGGACTTTTATACACTAATTCTTAAATTCACCCAACTTGAAGTATCTAGCTAATGAGAATGTACCATTCTCCAGTATCACCTATCTCAAATCAAAAAGTTACGACATTAAGGCAATTGGAGTTGACGACCCTAGCATTACGGACGACCAGGTTATGCAGATTGCTATTGATGAGAACAGGACTATTATAACTTATGACAGCGATTATGGTGAATTAATATTCAAGCATGGATACAAACCGCAAGCAGGTGTCATTTTCATCAGAATTCAGCTAACTGAACCATTAGAGACAGCAAAGATTTTAGAAGAGCTCCTTACTAAACAAACTATTTCATTTGAACACACTTTGACTGTCATCGACTCCAACACGATTAGACAGAAAAAATATTAACGCAACATCTAAGCTCTAATGATGCGCGCTAAGGGCGCGGTTCATTAGAGCTTCTGTTGAACTCTGCCTCCAAACCTTCAATGTTTTTCTATGGGGATTGAATAGTTTAAGTCGGGTACAAGTAGCCTGCTCAGCTTCTTATTTTGAATTGATTTTAGTGCTAAACATGCTTGCTGGAAGGTATTTGCCTTAACTGCTTCTCTGGTAACAGGAATTGAGTAACTGATTATCTGGATTTTGGCAATATAATTCCAGCGCTCTCTTTGGAGCATTTTTTTAATCACTCGGTAGTTTACAATTTTACTTCTCATTTTCTATAGGTGGCCCTCTTTCCGGTAGTATCACTTTCATAATTATTATTTTTTCTGCCCCGCATTGGGTACAAGCCAATGGATTATAATCAAGCTTTTGTTGGCAGATTTCTATCCAACTATATTTTTGTTTCACCCAAACGGATTGCTTCAATTCTACTTTAGCAATATTGAGCTCTTTTGCTTTATTCTTTGAAGCCAAAAATCCATAATGGCGGATGCGTATAAAACCAAATGGTAAGATATGTGCCGCAAAACGTCTATCTTCTAAATCATATACCCGAAAGAAAAACCTTAACCCATAAATGGCATGCTTAAAGTAAGTGTCACTTAAATCTTTATTGCTTGCTAGTGTGTAGAGATAACTGTTTACCTCATCAGGATCAAGTTCCAGTGGCGA
>NZ_DASSWQ010000088.1:0-12944 GCF_035704835.1 Marivirga sp.
TTAATGTTTTGGCTGAATTAGCCTTGGTGTTTAACCATCCGTAATTTTTACTTAAATTGCTCATAATATTTATATTTTATATCATGAGCTTAACGCTCCGGTCAGTTGAAATACTTCAGCTACCGGAGGTTGAGTTCAACAATTTATAGCCGATAGCATAGGAATAAGCCAAAGCAAATTTAATAGAATTGAAAATGGTAAATCTGATATCTTGCTAAACGATTTAATACAAATCTCTCAAGAATTAAGAATAAATTACATTGAATTGCTTCAATCAACTCAATCAGAGGAAGACAAAACTGACGAAGTTGAAATATCTGATCTTTATAAAGAAATAAAATCACTAAAAACTCAGCTCTTCGAAATAAAAGAACACTTGTATTCAAATAGGGGGGGTAAATACTTTGAAAGCATCTTTTCCAAAGTTCTAAACTTTGGAAAAGGTTTTTAAATTCTCTTGCATTACTTCCTTTTTTATGCTTTATAAATAGCTTTCCTTCTGCTAAATTGACAGACATAATACCCCCATGATCCCCTCCAATGCTATTAAGTTAAGCTTGGAAGTCTCACGTTTCACTGTATTCCAAAAAAATAACCTTGGTTATTTTCTTATGTGTTCTCTTGTCACTTTTGTGGTGGGAATTTGCTAATGTTGGTACAGATGCACAAACATTATTTTTTTACCACAAAAGATACAAAAGAAAACAAAAGTTTTTTCGCTTTAGCGAAAAACTCGTTAAGGAAGTTTTCTTAACTTAATAGCATTGTCATCCTCTCAAGGGGATAGCCCCAAAGATTTAAATTGGTAGAAATTTAATATTTTAAGTGCCAAATGGGAATAAAGAAATTCCTACTTATTTACTTCAATAAACTTATTCACATCTTTTGATTTACCTAAAAGAATCATGATATCCGTTTCTTTTAAGAAAGTATCAGCACGGGGAACGCCTATGATATGTTCTACTTGTTGTAACTGACCTTCCACTTTTTCGTCATACAGTCTTTTTACAGTGATCAAGTTAAGGTTATATTTTTCTCTTAATCCTATTTCGCTAATGGTTTGATCCACTACTCTGCTGGGCGTATTAATTTCCACAATTTCGTAATCATCAGGCAAAGGAAGGAAAGATTTCATGTTAGGATGTAATAACATCTCTGCTACTGTCTTTCCAACAGTTTCCTCGGGAGAAAGAATTTCCTCTACTCCCATTTTCTCCAAAATCATACGTTGCTGAGCATTGGCTGCTCTAGCAATAATTCGCTCCACTTCTAATTCGAGCAACAAAACAGTTGTTAATAAAAGCCCCTCAAAATTTTCACCTATGGCCACTACTACAGCGTCCATATCCTGAATATTTTGTGCCTTTAAGGCTTTGACATCCGTTGAATCAAGTGCTACGGCATAGGCTACATCATCTTTTATGGACTCTACTTTGTCGAGGTCAATATCAATAGCGAGCACTTCAGCCCCACTATCACTCAAGGTTCTAGCGATAGATTCGCCAAATTGTCCTAATCCGATTACTGCAAAGCGATTGGTCATGAGCTTACATTTTTGAGGTAAGATACTAAAACTTCTAATCCTTTATCAAATTTATTATTATTTGGTATGATAACATCAGCATCGTATTTAAAAGGATCAATATATTTTTCGTAGGTAGGGGCTACATGCTTTTCGTAGCGGTACAAAACATCATCCAAATCATAGCCACGCTCCGTATTATCCCGCATAATTCTTCTTTTGAGCTTAACGTAGTCCTTTGCATCAATAAATACTTTTAAATCAAGTAATCTAGCCAACTCGGGGAAGTAAAAAACAAATAAGCCTTCTACTACTATGATTTTGGAAGGTTTAAATTCCAACATTTTTGGCACTATATCTGGATTATTAAAGGTATATTCTTTTCGACTGACAGATTTCCCCTCTTTCAGCATTTTGATATCACGGGCGTAATCATCAAACTCAATAGACTGAGGAGTATCAAAATTTTCCACTCCATTTTCGTCCTTAGGCTGTAAGTGTCGGTCTTTGTAATAATTATCTTGGGAAACTAGGCAGATTTCATCTTTTGGGAAATGGTCGAGCAAACTTTTCAGAAACATCGTTTTTCCTGATGCACTTCCGCCTGTTATGCCTACAATGAATGGATTGTTCATGAGTGCAAAACTACTGTTTTAAACTGTGTTTAAGAATTTGTTTGTAAAAAATCGACCAGTTTTTTAACTGCGATAGATCTGTGAGAGATTTTATTTTTTTCCTCCAAGCTCATTTGGGCGAAAGTCTTCGAATATCCATCTGGGATAAAAATAGGATCATATCCAAAACCTTTATCACCATTATGCGCTTCTGCAATTTCTCCTGCTACAATTCCTTCAAAGAAATATTTCTGATTGTCGATAAAAGCACAAATAACAGTTCTAAATCTTGCTTTTCTGTTGGAAGAATTAGTTAGTTTTTCCAATAATAAAGCCATATTATCCTCATCTGAACGCTGAGGTCCTGCATATCGTGCGGAATAAACACCAGGTTCATTATTTAAAGATAACACCTCTAAACCTGTGTCGTCAGCAAAGCAATTGACATTATAATTTTCAAAAATATATTCAGCTTTTTGCTGTGAATTGCCTTCCAGATTGTTTTGGTCCTCTCTTAGCTCTTCATTACATCCAATATCCTTCAATCCGACTAACTTAAAATCTTCTCCTAAAAGCGTAGATACTTCCTTAATTTTATTTGAATTATTGGTTGCAAAACAAAGCTTCATTTTAATAACTTGTCAAACGAATACGAAATTCAATATTTTCCCCATCTGGAATATTAACTGGCAATGGATTACTTACCCCTCTATTTATAAGGAGTACTCCCGGTATAAAAAATCTATAATCGCCATCTCTATTCATTTGATTGACAGCAATTTTAAAACCTGGAGCTAACTGGTCAGACCGCATAGAAAATTCTCCACCAATTGCCGCCACAAACACTTCATCATCACCAATAACTCTTCCTTCATAATCTGCAACAAATCCTGCGCAATAATTAGGAGGGTTACCTACTCCTGGTTCCAACATTACATATCTAATTCCAGAGGAATGAGTTTCATAATCGATATTTTGTGATTCTAAATAGGTTTCAATTTCCTCTATTTGTGTTTCCAAAATTGACTGGTCAACATTTAATTCAGGTTCTCGATCACATTGAACCTCCGAATCACAAGCAAAAATCGAAAGAAGGCCTGATACTAGAAGGGCATTTATAAGAATCCTTTGCATTGGGTTTTCTTTAATTGTTGATACTTATTAATTCTACTTCGAATAATAATACAGTATTGGGTGGGATAGTAGGCGTTCCTCTAAAACCGTAAGCTAAATATGATGGTAAAATAAAGGTAGCTTTACTTCCCTCATTCAATAATTTGAGTCCAATTTCCCATCCTGCAATCACTCCGTCAATACCTAAAGTAAATGTAAAAGGTTCATACGTTCTAGTTTCACTGAAAGTACCTTCTTCTTTTGCTACAGCTTCAATTGAAGTATCAAAAACATCTCCATTAAGAAACCTGCCTGTATAATTTACTGAAACTTCTTGTCGATTTTCAGCATTAGGCCCCGTTCCCTCCTCATGTATGATATAATAAAGCTCGTATGCATTGAGCTTTTCTGCAGTAAGATTATTATCTTCAAGATATTTCTCAATTTCCGTTATATCCTTATTCAATTGTTCATCTGAACACTCCCCTCTCAAGTTTTCACACTCATCTTCACAGGATGAGAATAGGGCTAAACTTAGCCCTAAAAACATTAAATATTTAATTTTCAACATATATTATTTTACATCTAATAACTCAACATCAAAAACTAAAATAGAGTTTGCAGGCAAATTTTCTCCCGCTGCTCGTGGACCATATCCTAAAGGCGATGGGATAATTAAAGTAGCTTCAGCACCTTCATTCAACAACATTATTCCTTCATCCCAACCTCGGATAACTTGACCTTCTCCGATTGGAATTTGATATGGTCTATAATCCCTTCTTTCAATGAATACATTAGCATTTTTAGCGACTGACTCTTTTGATGAATCGAAAATAGTGCCATTTAAAAGTTTACCAGTATAATTCACGGTTACAGTATCGCCTTTGTTTGGCTTCTCTCCAGTTCCTTCTTTAGTAATGATGTAATAAATTCCAGATTCAGTTTTTTGAGCTTCTAAGCTATTTTCCGTCAAGTATTCTTGAATAATTTCATCATCAATGCCTTTTTGCTTTTCAGCTTCTTTTTGCATTTTACTAATAGCCTCTGCTCTTTTTTGTTGTTGCCATTCCATGAAACCTGCAGTATCAAATTTATTTAAGGCTTTTGCAAAAACAGTTAGTTTTTCAGACCCCTCCATATCTGGCGAAACAGGTCGCTGAAATCCTTCAGTCATAATCTGGGTTGCAGTTAATTTTGTTTTGATGCTATCTCCAACCTTTAATTCTTTCAAAATTGAAAATAAAGGACCTCTTCTTGACAAAACTGAATCATCAATTTGAACTGGTAGCTCCCCTATTTCCTTACTATCCAAAATCACTGAATCTTCACTATTTAGTAGTCGCAATGAAAATATTGCAAAATCACCTTGTTCCAGTTGTTCACCATCTTCAGAACTAATCAATATGTATCTAACCCCAGCTTCTGTTTCCTTATTTTCTCCACTATCACAAGCTGCTACAATTGAAATCAATGCCACTAATGCAATTGATAATATCTTATAATTTTTCATAAACTTCTATTTTTTCTCTTTTTTGTAGTTGTACTGCGTATTCTTTAATAATTTTTTCAAACAAATTTACGGTATCTTCCAAATTCATATCTACCTTTCCCCCCGCTGCATTTTTATGTCCGCCACCTTTAAAATATTCACCTGCCAAGGCATTTACTTCAAAATCACCAATTGACCTTAACGAAAGCTTTGTTCCATCCTCCGTTTCTGTGAAAAGTGCTGCCATGGTAATACCGTCAACTGAAAGCGCATAATTTACTAATCCTTCAGTATCGCCATTTTTGGAATTAAATTTATCTAAATCCTTCATAGAGATGGCAAAGTAAGCCGCATGTTCTTTTTCAAAAACTTTAAGTCTTTCGCTCAAAGCAAAACCTAAGAATTTCAAACGATCTAATGAATTGGTATCGTATATTAATCTTGAAACTTCTGAATTATTTGCACCTAAACTGATGAGTTCGGCTACTATTTCGTGAACTTCCTGAGTAGTATTTGGATGCTTGAAAGACCCTGTATCCGTCATGATTCCTGCATATAAACAATCTGCAGTATCATTATCTACTTGCTCTTTATCCCCAAAAAGCTTAATTAGTTTAAAAATCAACTGAGCTGTGGAAGCTGAATCCACATCATGGTATACATACTCTGCAAAATCATCTGGATCACGATGGTGGTCAATCAAAACCTTATCTGCTTTTGAAGCTGCAACAGCTTCACCCAATTCATTAATTCTTTTAAGATTAGAAAAATCTAAACAAAAAATTAAATCAGCTTCTGCTACCAATTTTTTCGATTTCTCCTCATTGCCTTTTTCATTAAAGACAATTACCTTTTCATTACCTTTCATCCAATTCAGGAATTTTGGGTAATCGGTAGGTGTAATCACCGTAGCTGTATGACCACTTTTAATTAAGTAATTATAAATTCCCAGGCTGCTACCCAATGCATCTGCATCGGGTTTTTGGTGGGTTGTAATCACAATATTTTGAGGCGTTTCTAAAACCTCTTTTAATTTTAATATATCCTGCATGAATCAGATTAACCCTGTGGGGATTAAATTGATTTGCAAAGTTGACAAGAAAATCATGAAAAACAAACAGCTAAATGACTGACTCAATGACATAAAAACAAATTCATTTGTAGTTTAAGGAAATATAATATTTCATATCGGATTAATCCTTTAAATTTGTGATATAAAATATTCAAATCAATAAATTTAACACAATGGCTGGAAACAGAACATTTACGATGATTAAGCCCGATGCAGTTGGGGAAAATAACATAGGAGCAATCACTAAAATGATTGAAGAAGGTGGATTCCGAGTTGTATCTATGAAAATGACAAAATTAAGCGAAGAAAGAGCTGGACAATTTTATGCTGTTCATAAAGAACGTCCTTTCTACAAAGATTTAGTTGCTTATATGTCTTCAGGCAATATTGTTGCTATGATTTTAGAAAAAGATAATGCAGTGGAAGATTTTAGAAAATTAATTGGGGCGACTAACCCAGCTGATGCTGCGGACGGAACCATCAGAAAAATATTTGCAACATCTATTGAGGCAAATGCGGTTCACGGTTCCGACTCAGATGAGAATGCACAAATTGAAGGAAGTTTCTTCTTTGCTGATATTGAAAAATTTTAATTAAAACACTGGATAAAAGCATCAAAAAAGGCATCTGCCAATAGTAGTGGATGCCTTTTTTTAATTAGTTTGTTACAATCTCCGATGCGGCCGGAGAATTGAAGATTTCTTTAAAACTATATCTATATATTACTTGAAATAGAATATTGTACGACATTGAAGACATAGAGCTAGGGGTATTATGCTCTGTTTTACTTAGACTATCTTTGACGATTGCCCTATCTCCAACAAAATTCAATGAATCAGTCCTTTCGCATTTCTTCTTTTCTGGTTCTGTCTCAACTTTAACTTTTTCTTTCGTTTTAACTTCTTTTTCTTTAGCAGAAACATCAATTGCACAAAATGTACTTAGCAATAAAATAATAATACTGGTTTTTTTAAAATCAAACATGACTATTACCTTTTGATGTTATCAAATATATTGAATAAATATGAATTTATGTCAATAAGCTATAGATAAGTTACTGGAAATTGTAAGGTTTAAATTAAATTTCTAATAAAAAAGAAAATTTCCTACTGTTAGAATGGCATTAGCTCTTTTTTCATTTATATTAATGACAAATTAAAATTATTTGCTATGCAACCTACTCGACTATTTGATTTATTGAGCTATCAAAATAATAATAATCCACTAAAGGATACATTTTCTTATAAATATGATGGAAAATGGAAAAGTTATAGCACTGATGATGTCATTAATATTGTGAACTCCATTTCAAGAGGGTTTCTAAAATTAGGCCTAGCAAAAAACGATAAGGTAGGAATTGTTTCATCAAACCGGCCAGAATGGAATTTTATAGATTTAGCTTTACAGCAAATTGGAGCAGTAAGTGTACCTATGTACCCAACAATCACTCCTAAAGATTATAAATTCATATTTGAGGATTCAGGCTTGAAATATGTTTTTGCTGAAGACCAAGAATTATATGATAAAGTCAAAAAAGCATCCGAAGAGTTAGAATTTATTCAAAATATTTATTCTTTCAATAAATTAGTCGGGATTCCCCAGTGGACTGAACTAAAAGAAAGTGGTGAAAATGATGAAACAGATTTGCAGCCATACCGAGATGCTGTAGACCCTGAAGATTTAGTAACCTTAATTTATACATCTGGAACCACAGGAAATCCTAAAGGTGTAATGCTAACACACCATAATGTGTTAAGTAATGCAAAAGCCGTATCAGAAAATTTGGATGTGGATGGTATCAGAAAATCACTAAGCTTTTTGCCACTC
Source organism: Marivirga sp. (assembly GCF_035704835.1). Classification (GTDB taxonomy): domain Bacteria; phylum Bacteroidota; class Bacteroidia; order Cytophagales; family Cyclobacteriaceae; genus Marivirga. Next base: position 7,638 of record NZ_DASSWQ010000088.1, read on the forward strand.
TGCCATATATTCGAAAGAACCAGCGTTTACTTTTACTTATATAGAGGTGTTTCCGTGTATTATGCCGAAAGCCTTGAAAAAATTGGAGACAATTTAAAAGAGGTCCAGCCCGATATGTTTACTACGGTACCTCGATTACTTGAAAAAATCTATGATAAAATCGTAGCCAAGGGAATGGAGCTTTCAGGGATTAAGAAATCATTGTTCTTTTGGGCTTTAAATTTAGGACACCAATTTGACCGAAATAAAAACCAAGGAGCTTGGTATAATTTTCAGTTGAAATTAGCCAATAAACTTATATTTAGTAAATGGAGAGAGGCAGTTGGCGGAAATATTAAATTAATTGCTTCTGGTGGCGCAGCACTTCAGCCTCGATTGGCAACTATTTTCTGGTCAGCTCAAATTCCCGTTTTGGAAGCGTATGGTTTAACCGAAACTTCTCCAGGAATTGCCTTCAATAGATATAATAAAGAGGATATGTTGATCGGCACTGTTGGCCCTGCACTACCTGGAATAGAAATAAAAATTGCTGAAGATGGTGAAGTATTAGCAAAAGGTCCAAATATCATGAAAGGCTATTACAATCAACCAGAAAAAACAGCCGAAGTAATAGATAAAGACGGCTGGTTCCACACTGGTGATATTGGCGAAATGGTGAATGGGAAATTCCTGAAAATCACCGATCGCAAAAAAGAGATGTTCAAAACATCTGGCGGGAAATATGTTGCTCCTCAATATATTGAGAATAAGTTAAAAGAATCCACGATGATAGAAATGGCAATGGTGGTGGGTGACGGACAAAAATTTCCAGGAGCCTTAATTGTACCAAATTTTGATGCATTGAAAGAATGGTGTAATCATAAAGGAATTACATACTCTTCAGATGCAGAAATGATAAAACAACAAAACATCATTGATAAATTTCAGAAGGAAGTTGATAAAGCCAATGAGCAATTTGCTCAATATGAGAAAATCAAAAAAACGGTTTTATTACCAAAGGCATGGACTGTTGAGAATCATGAACTCACTGCTAAAATGAGTTTAAAAAGAAAAATCATTCATGCTAACTATGCAAAGGAAATTGAGAGTATTTATAATGGGTAAGATTATTAAATTTATTTAATTACAAAACCTAGAGCGCGTCTTCAACGCGTTCTTTTTTTGTTCATTTTCAAAAATTCCTATTACTAGTATCTCAAATTTCAGTTCACCAACTCAACAATATTTCATGAAAGTGGTATAATACAAAGAATCAAAAATCATTAACTATGAAAAATACATTTATCATATTCACACTTATTTTCAGCTTTCTAATGGTTCTTTCCTGCCAAGCTGAACCAGATAAAAGGTTTGCCAAGGTAGATTTTGAAGTGGTCACCATTGCGGAAGGATTACAAAATCCTTGGGGGATGACTTGGTTGCCTGATGGTAGAATGTTAGTAACTGAAAGAGGGGGTGAAATTTTATTGATTGAAAATGATAAATATTCAGGCAAAAAGTTGAAAGGAGTTCCTGAAGTTTATGATAAGAATCAAGGAGGATTGTTAGATATTCAAGTACACCCTGACTATGAAAGTAACGGCTGGATTTATTTCAGCTTCTCAAAACCAGGGGATGGTGGTGGAAGCACAGCCATTATGAGAGCAAAATTAGATGGAGATAATTTAACCAATAAAGAATTGATTTATGAATCATTTCCCAAAACAAAATCAGGGGTACACTTTGGCTCACGTATAGATTTTAAAGATGGTTATGTCTATTTCACGATAGGGGAAAGAGGCGAAATGGATAATGCACAATCCATTGGCAACCCTTACGGAAAAGTGCACAGATTGCATGAAAACGGAGACGTTCCGGAAGATAACCCATTTGTAAAAATCCCTGATGCTGAAAAAAGTATTTGGAGCTATGGTCATAGAAATCCACAAGGGATGCAATTTCATCCTGAAACTGGTGAATTATGGGCACATGAGCATGGCCCTAAAGGAGGAGATGAACTAAACATTGTAAAAAAAGCAAAAAATTACGGATGGCCAGAAATCAGCTATGGAATCGATTATGATGGAAGTATCATTACAGATGAAACTAAGAAAGAAGGCATGATACAACCCGTTCATTACTGGGATCCATCCATTGCTCCATGCGGAATGACATTCGTAACCAGTGACCGTTATTCGGATTGGAAACATAATATTCTATTAGGTTCTCTTAAATTCCAATATTTATGCAGAGTAGTATTAGATGGAGAAGGAAATTATGTAAAAGAAGAAAAATTACTGGAAGGCATTGGTAGAGTAAGACATGTGGCAGAAAGTCCTGACGGATATATTTACGTTGCAGTTGAAGCCCCAGGAAAAATAGTAAAATTGATGCCAAAAAATTAATTTTTTTTAACCCTCTTAAAACAGGCCTATCTCTTTCAAATGAGATAGGCCTGTTTTGTTATACCCAATTTTTAAATTTATCAATGAATGTTTTAACAACATAAACGCAAAATGCCTTAATTGCTCAACCGTCTGGGAGCACCTTTACTGTTTTCTACTCGCGGTGGAAGATATCCTCCTAATTCTTTTTAAAGAAAGCCTTTCGTGTATTTTTCCAATTTCGAGTGTCTTGCAAAAATACTATTTTGAAGAAAATATTGAGTTGAGTTGGAATAAATTTAGCTGTGCCATATAGTGCAGTTGTTATTGGTTTTTTCTTAACTACAATATAACACAAAACCCCGAAAATTGCCATATATGGCGAAATTCGGGGTTTTAAATCAACTTTTCCCAGTATTAAATCACTGAATTACAATTATTTATATCTATCCAAGAGGAGCCTGAAAAAATCGCAGAAAAAATTTAGGATTTGTTTGACAGGATTTCAAAAGATTTATTCAGCCAGTGCTTCTTCTATTGCATCAATAAATTTCTGTTTTTCTATTTCTAGCCTTTCATTACCTAAGAATTTTTCTGCTAATGGAATTTCTTTAGTATAGATCAACTCATTTTTTTTTGATATCACCAAACTTTGGGGAAAAGCATAAATACCCAATTTGTTTGCTACATAGGCTGCATGATAAGCTATTTCATAATCGAATGGCTTAAGCGTTTTGTAATGTCGAAGAGTAGCAATATCATCTGTACCAAACGCAATAAATTTGACTTTTCTACCTGCAAACTGTTTTTTTACTTCATTTAAAATAGGAATTTCCATTTTACAGCCCGGGCACCATAACCCCCAGAAATCGTAAACTTTTACATAACCTTCCCAGTCTGAGGCATCATATTCAGACCCATCGATTAAGTAAGCCTTAAAATCAGGTAATTCCTCACCTAAGCTTATCATTGGCTTGTCATGTTGAAGTAGAGCCAATCCAAATTTAATGTCCTCAAGAGAAATCCAACTCTTTTTATACTTTTTAAAATCAGGTAACTCTTCAATTACTTTCTCTTTCAAAACTTTACTCTCAATGTATAGTTTATTCTTCATGAATAGTTGATAGCTTAACACAAATCCGGGTAGATTTTCAAATATAAGAGCATACTTTCCACCAGCATTTCGTATCGCGTTTTTGAAAGGATAAACGGTCGTTTTAGAGTTAATGTCGTTTGTTACCCAAGCTAAAATTCTCATTTTTTTATACGTCATCTCAATTTCGGCAGCTTCATATCCTAAGATCTTACTTTTATTCCCAGTCATTTTCACCTTTCCTGTTGACATCGGATAATCCGCAAAATAAAAACCTAATTCATCGTATGATTCATTAGTTTCATTCGGAAAATAGTAAGTTAATTGATTTAAAGATTTATGATGCCTAAATGCATATTCCAAATCATCAGCCCATACATAAACACTATCATCAGAAAGTGCAATTTGATGTTGAACTTGATAAGAATAAGGTTTTTCTAAACTCTCATTTGCATATCCTTTTTGTTCAACAATAAAAGATTGAAACTGGGCAATAGAAATTTTGGGTAATACGATTATAAAGATAATAATTACGATTTTTTTCATACCACAACTATATTTAACACTTGGGAAGTTAAATATAAATTATTCTAATGAGCAGTAAAATCATTGAAACTATCATTTTAAAAATGAAAATGAAATAAAGCTAAATCCATTCACTATGGCAAACAATCCAAACAAACCTTATTTATCGTAGTTACTAAAGCTTAATTAAAGAGCCTGATATGAAACCATACGCATTAATTGATTCTTCTAATATGCCATTCATTACGGTTACTTTTACAGGAGAGAAAAGTACGGATGAGAATTTCCAAAAGTATTTAGAAGATTTGGAAAACTGTTATGAAAAAAGAGAAACAATTACGCTAATTTTTAACGCAACTAATGCAGTAATACCGAAATTATCCCTACAAAAAAAACAGGCATTATGGATAAGTCAACATTGGAAAATGATTCAAACTTATTGTAAAGGCACAGCTTATGTAATTCCAAATATGGCAATAAGAGCTGTTTTGAAAACCATTTTCTCATTTCAAAATCAACCTACTCCATACAAAATATATTCAACTACTGAGGAAGCTGAAAACTGGACGCAGGAAATAATAAATAAAGATAAGCAGGTTCAGAAATGAAAATTAGATTGATTTAAAGGCAATAGTTAATCATTACATTTACTTTAAGTATAATCAAAAATTTCTACACTGAATTGATTCGATAGCTTTTGCAATTTAGCTTTCAATTTATCCTGATTTTTATTTTCAAATAATAAGATTGACTTCCCATTGTCGAATTTTATAAAAGCTTTATATATCTCTTTTGTTATCATAGAACCCTGATTAACTCTACCATAAAACTTCTGGCTGATTTTAGCTTTTTTAATAAATATCTTTTCTACTTCATTATAAGGAACCCATTTACCAGATTTTATGAAAAAGAATGCGTTGTATTCTCTGAATTGATTGTCATTAAATTCTAACCCTGAATAGGCTGTGACAATTAGAAATCCTAGTATTATTAAGAACAGACTTGCCCAAACATTGATAACTAGCAAAACTAAACCTGCAAACAAGAAAATATAGCCTACTAATTGGAATTGAAAAGGAAATAACAAACCACTTCTTAAATTGAAAGTCAATTTATTCATATTTTGAATCATAAGTTATTTTCAATTTAGTAAAAATAATGATAAATGTATTTGGAAAATTTTGCAAATCGAGTAGGAAGATAGGGATTATTTCCCTATCCGTCCTCTCACACCACCCTGCGTACCGTTCGGTACAGGGCGGTTTGTTAAAATAATGATGGCTGTGTTGCATTAGTCAGCCGTAAGTAAGTTTCGTAAAACCCAAT
>NZ_DASSWQ010000012.1:0-100050 GCF_035704835.1 Marivirga sp.
TGGCGCCATCACCTCTTTTAGCACCAGTGCCAATGATGAAAATGCTGTCGTGACAGTTGACGCTTATGGTACCTATACCTTCCGTTGGACTGAAGACAACAATGGCTGCACCGATTTTGATGAGATTACCGTGAATTTTAACCCCCTCCCCTTAGTAACCGACCCAACCCCTGAATTCTGTGAAGAAACTGAAGGATCAAATAATGCAACAGTAGATTTAACTGCATTGGAAAGCGATATAAATTCAGAAGCTAGCAGTGCTTTTACATGGTTTACAAATAACGATTACCAAACAGGTGAAATCACTACAGGATTATCAACTTATGTCGTTTCAAATAACCAAATTCTTTATGTTGAAGTAGAAAACACCATCACTGGATGTGTTAATCAAACTCCTGTAAATTTCACGGTGAATCCGCTGCCTGTGGCTAATGATTTAGCTAAAAGCCTTAATGAAACAACTGCCAACAGTGGTATTGCAGAAGACGTTGATTTAAATCAATATAATACAGAGGTAAACATAAATTGGGAAGATGCAGGTTATTCAATTATTTGGCATGCTGAAACTTCCCAAGGTTCAGGAATCAAAGCTGGGGTTGTTAATATAGTTGATATCTCAGACGGAGAAAGATTTATTGGAGTAGTAAATGATCCAAATAATTGTGAAAATGAAGCTATTATTGATTTTACAATTAATACAATACCAGATATCCAAGATCCAGAGCCCATATATTGTGAGGATACATATGCTTCAGGAAGTGCACTAGCAAATCTAAATGATATTGAAAGTAGTTATGGATTATCAGAAGTTAATTATAATTTTATATGGTATGAAGATTCAGGATTAAGTCAAGCATTGGCCAATCAAGAAGAACAAAACGTTACTTCTTCATCCTTCTTTTATCTTAAAGTAGAAGATGCTGGTAACTCATCTATTTTCAACTCAACACAGGTCACATTTACAGTAAATTCTAAACCACAAGCTAAAGATTTATCATATACTTTCTGTGAAGAAACTTTAGGTACTCTTCAAAGAACTCTTGATCTAACAAGTTTTCACCCTGAAGTAAACACAGCAACTTCTGGAAGTTATAGCTTTGAATGGTTTACTACTGCAGATTTAAATCCAACAAATCAAATCGCTGCGGGTGATTTAATTAATTATACTGTTAGCGATGCAAGTTCATTGTATGTATTGGTTACAAATGACAATACAGGCTGCGAAAATAGTTCTGAAGTAAGTTTCACAATTGTACCACAACCACAAGTAAGTATTGCATCCCCTACTTACGAAATTTGTGAAACTGATATTTTTGAGGTTACTAATATTGCTGCGGACATAACTATTCAGGATGAAGCAAGCTATGAATGGACTATAGTTCCTGGTCAAGGCACGGGAATAATTACTAATAAAACTACGCTAACAGCAACATATCAACCAAGTGCTACAGATATTGCAAATGGAAGTTTTTCATTAAGATTAACAGCCACTGGAAATTTTGATTGCGCATCTGTATCTGAAGATATAACTGTTAATATTACCTTGGCTCCTACCGTAAATGCAGGTGATGACTTAACCATTTGCGAAGGAGATATTGTTGATTTCTCTACAGTGGCAATGACACCATCAGCAACAGAATATGCTTCTTTATTGTGGGAAAGCACAAGTGCAAATCAAGGGACTTTTAGCGATGATGAAAGTTTGAGGCCAAATTATACCCCATCAGCTGATGAAATTACTGCAGGATCCGCCACTTTGAAACTTAGTGCTATTGGTAATAACAGCTGTGCAAATGTGGAGGATCAGATTACAATTACAATCAATCCTGAACCAACTGTTACTACAATGACTGATTTCACAATTTGCGAAACAGAAGTAATTAATATCTCAGGTGACTTCGGAGGCAGTGTAAATGCTGCCGAGTGGCAAATCGTAAACGGAAATGGCTCTATTATTTCTGAATCGACTACTGGAAGCACAGTTTCTGCAATCTATGATGCTGACCCTACCGATATTGGTTCAAATGTTATACTAAAATTAATCTCTACTAGTCAAGATGCCCCTTGTGATGTGGTAGAAGATCAATTAACGATTACAATTAAAAGAGCGCCTATCGCCACAGCACCAACAGATTTTGAAATTTGTGAAAATGAAAATATAAATCTTTCTGGAACTATTGGTGGTTCAGCAACTGATGGAGATTGGATCATTACTTCTGGCGCTGGTAGCATAGGGACATCAACATTTACAGGTACAACTGTCACAGCTACTTACACACCAGCCTCTGCTGATTTTGGAAATACAGTTACCTTTGAATTAGTAGCCCTTGACCCTGAAGGAGAATCATTTTGTGCTAATAATTCTGATGAGGTATCTGTTACAATAAGAACTCTTCCAGTGGTAAATGCAGGTAGCAATTCAGAAATTTGTGAATATGATGACTTTAATTTTGCAGATGCCACAACTAATGCTTCCGCTTCCAATTATAACAGTATTGAATGGTCAACTTCAGGGGATGGATCTTTTGATAATTCCTCATCACTGCTTCCTGTATATAGCCCAGGACCTAATGATATAATTAATGAGTCTGTTACGCTTACATTAACTGCTCAATCTAATAATCCTACGGTATGTAATGCAGTGAGTAGCAATATGACTTTAACTGTAAAACCACAGCCAGTAATTAATACAATTAGTCCTATTAGTTTATGTCCAACTGATACTCAACCGGAAATAGCCTTATCTTCAGACCTAGCTGGAGGAGCATTCACATGGACAATAACAAAGAGTGATCAATTAGGATTAGCTTCATCAGGAAATGGAAATATCCCAGCATTTACAGCTCAAGAAAACATTTCTGGATTACCTGTTACTTCAATTGTGACGATTCATTATGAACTTAATGGATGTATAGCAGATCAGAGTACTTTTGAAATCACTACAAAACCAACACCAGTTACCGAACAGGTAGATAACATATCCGTTTGCGCAGGTGATTTAGTGGAAGTAAATTTTGAGGCAAACACAACTGGCGAAACCTTTAACTGGTCAAATGATGGTATTGATATTGGGAACGGTTCATTTACATCTGGAAATGGCACCATCACATTTATAGCTGATGAAAATATTTCAGGATCACCTAGAGTGAGCACATTTACCTACAATGCGACTTTAGATGGTTGTGTCAGCGAAACGAAAACATTCTCAGTTACATTACTGCCTACTCCAGTTTTCAATACTGTTGCAGACATTGAAGTTTGTTCTTTTGATAATATCACAACTAATTTTAATACCAATGTTGCTGGGGTTAGCTATTCTTGGACTAATGATAATACAGATACTGGAATTCCTGCAAATGGATCAGGCAATTTAAATTTCTCAGCTAATGAGAATCTTACTGGTGCCGATGAAGTGAGCAATATTACTGTAACCGCTACTAAAGGCGGATGCATTAGTGCCCAAGAAACTTTCCAAGTTATTGTTAAGCCAAAACCTATTATTGTTGTGCAAAACGATATAGAAATTTGCCCAGGCGATGATATTTCATCAATTCTATTTTCCGATAACTCCTCTGGAAATAGCACTATTACTTGGACGGCAACAAACGCATCTAATATAGGACTTCCTGCTAGTTCAGGTACTTCCGCTATCCCAGCTTTTACAGCAGCTACTAATAATGGGACCAATGTAATTGTTTCAACCATTACAGCAACTAGTACATGGGATGATTGTACAAGTGATCAGATAACATTTAGAATTAGGTTAAAACCTACTCCTATTATGAATTCAATCCCAGACCGAGCATTTTGTGCTGAGGATGTGGTTTCTACTAACTTCTCCAATAGTTTAGGGGCAGGTACAACCTACAATTGGGTAAACGACAATATTAATATAGGATTAGCGGCTAGTGGTACAAATGATTTCAACTTCACATTACCTGAAAACAAAACAGGCTCAGCAATAGTAGCTAACATATCCGTTACACCTGAAAACAATGGTTGTATTGGCCCTACTGAAATTTTTACTATCACCTTAAATCCTACACCAGTAATTACTAGCTTGCCAGATATTGAGGTTTGTTCAGAAGAAATTTTATCTATTCCTATAAGTACAGATTTATCAAATGTAAGTTATTCTGTATCTGCCACTGATAATAGCTTATTCACAAGTGGTCCTGTTGTTAATAATGGAAATATTGAATTCACCATGGCAATAAACACTTCAGGGACAGATATTGTCTCCAATATCATTCTTGTCGCAGGAAAAAATAATTGTGAAAATCAGGAAGTTTTTGAAGTAACATTAAAAAATAGACCAATTGTTACTCCTGAAAATGATGAGTCGCCTTTATGTGCTGGAACTAATGTACCTGTAAGGAATTTTTCTCATGTTGTAGGAGGTGGAACATTTAGTTGGGAGATAACTGAACCAGATTTAATTGGTGACGCAACTCCTCTCACTGGTAATGATGATTTCCCTGGCTTCACTTTAGCCGAAAATAATACAGGTTTAGCCATTGAAGGCTATGTGAAATATTTTAGTACAAGTAATGGATGTGAAAGTTTACCAGATTCTTTTAAAATCACCTTAAAACCTACCCCAATAATTCAAAATGAGAATTTGGTTTTCTGTGATGGAGAATTTGTTAATATAGAATTCTTAGATAATGTAGAAGGAATTGGCAGCTATAGCTGGAGCATAGAAAATGTTACACAACCTACAATTGGTATTAACAATGCTTCGGGTACAACTGATCCTGGTTCTAACACCATTACATCAGCAGGATTTACAACAGTTAACAATTCAGAAACTGAAGATAATATTGCAATCATTACCGTTAATTCTATTAATAATGATTGTGAGGGGCCTATTAAGACTTTTGAAGTCAGGGTTTTACCTATCCCAACTGTTACTAATAGTAATTTTGAGCCTACTACCTGTTCTAATGACACCTTTGTTTTTGAGCCACAATCAGAGGTAGCATCCGTAACCTTTGAATGGAACTTAATTTCTGGGGATAGTACGATTGTAAAAGGGCTAGAGTCTAATGGAACCGGTGATATTAGTCTAGACCTCATTAACACTTCAAGTGTTAATCAAATAGTAAATTATGAAATCACTCCTATAAATGGAGATTGTACGGGTGAAAGTGAAGAGCTAACCATTACCGTTAGACCAGAAGTGAGGTTTTCTGAAATAGAAACTGAATATATCGTTTGTAGTGGTCAAGATTTTACTTTGCCATTAAGAGTACAAAATAATTTAGCAAATATTAAGTATAGATGGACAGTATCTGACAATAATTCTGGCGCAAAAGATAGCATAGCAACAACAGTAGGAGGTAATTTGGTCAATACAATAGATGGAAAAAGTGATACTATTTTATACACTATCACTCCATTATTAGATAATGGAGTATGTGCAGGTTCTTCAAAAACTGTTCGAATAATTGTAAACCCGAATGCTATTGTTGAAATAGATCCAGTTCAAAATATTTGTCAGGGAGAAAGTATAACCTTAAATGCAGTCTTATCCAATGGAGCTGAGAGTGGAACTTGGTCTGGAGGATCTGGTGAATTCAGTTCTTCAGATTTACTAACTACTGTTTATACACCTGCACCTTCAGAATATGGTGAAGATGTGACGCTAAGATTCACAACTAATGACCCTGAAGGACCATGTGGAGAAGTTTTTGATGAAATTACCTTTACAGTAAATACTCTTCCAGAAATAGAAATCTTAAATGACCCATTCCCTAACGAGTATTACTGTGTTGATAATGGAGAAGTTGAATTAGTTGGAAGTGAGGAAGGCGGTATTTTCAGTGGAAATGATGGTGTGATAGAAAGAGATGGTAAATATTATTTTGATCCAGAAGATGCTGGAGTTGGTGGTCCGTATCGTGTTTTTTATTCCTATACAAATGAAAATAATTGTGAGAGCACTGTTGAAACTAGAGTGACTGTATCAAATGGACTTGATGCTGAATTCGAAACTGAGGTAGATGATAATGGTGGTTATTTCTGTGCCAATGGTCGGATACTATTAGAACCTGAAGAAGATGGTGGCACCTTTGAAGGTCCTGGACTATTAATTACTGGTAATTCTACCTATTTTGATCCAACTTCTGAAGATGTTATTGGTCTAGATTCAGTAACAATTACCTACAGAATTTCAGAGTCTGAAGCTAGCTGTGTTAATTCCAGTTCAAAAATTTTCATAAGAATTCCAGAACCTAATATAACACTTGATTATCAAAATGTATGTGGAACTGATAATGCGGTTCAGGTAACTATTAACCCTGGTTATAATACAGACCGTGATGAATTATTTGATTTCGAATTAATCTATAATAATTCTGAATTGTCAGTGGATGCTAATGGCATAATTCAATTTTCATCTCCAGGTGAAAAAGATATAATCATTATAGGTACAACAGCATTAGGATGTCAATTTGAAACGGACACTACTATAATAGTTGGAAATATTCAGGAAGTAAACTTCAGTGCTACTAATTTAAAAACAACTACTCAAGGAGAAACACCAACTCAATTTAATGATGAAAGTATAATTGATATAATTAATAGCGACTCAACTATCCACTCAATCAAATCCTATCTATGGGACTTTGGAGTAGATGGAGTTGATACAGATACTTCAAGTTTACAAAACCCAACTTTTAATTATGAAATAGCTGATGCCTATGATGTTCGATTAATAATTGAAACAAATTTAAATTGCTATGATACAATTACAAAAACAATAAACATTGTTCCTGCTATAAACACGTATCCATACTTAGAAACATTTGACAATACTACGGGAGGATGGTACACAACATCAGATATTGGTTCAAGCTCTTGGATACATGATTTCCCTAATGGAGCATTTGAAGGTCAAAATGATAACAAGGAACCTGGTGAAATATGGAAAACTGCTGCTTATCCAGATAGCATTCCATCAGGCTATCTAGAAAATGAAAATTCATTCCTAGTAGGCCCAACATTCGATTTAAGTAGTTTAGAAAAGCCAATGATATCTTTTGATATGTGGCTTGATGTTGAAGATGAAAGATTTGAAGGAGCAATAGTAGAGTATTCTACTGATGGGAGGAAATGGGAAGTATTTGGAGGGGAAAATGATGTATTAAACTGGTATAATGTAACTAATAACTCCCCTATTGGTGGTGATTCATCTAATACTGATAACCTAGCCTGGTATTTTACAGGTAATGAGAGAAATTGGGTAAGAGTTGCACACGTAATTGATAACGGTTCAATTGGCAACCTATCAAATGTATCATTTAGAATAAATTTTAGAGGTGATAGATTTAGTGGTACACCTGACGGCATGGCAATTGATAATTTCTATGTAGGAGAAAGACAAAAACTTGTACTTCTAGAAAAATTCACGAATTTAAATTCTAGTGACTACAGTGCGAAGAAAGAAAATGTTCAAATCCTTATGGATTCTGAAATTGGTAAAGACGTATTACCATTAAACTATCATATCTCCAGTCCGTCTCCTGATCCAATAAATGCTAGAAATCCTATACAATTAGATTCAAGAGCTGCAAGTTATAGCATTGAAGAAAGTTCTAAAATAATGATTGATGGTAAACCTTTTGACAATAGCATAATAAATTCTGATGGCAATAGCCTAAATGAGGATTTCATAGCTACAATTACAAGGCAATCATTATTAGAACCAAGTGGGCTGATAAATGTTACAATTGATGAAATTGATGACGAACATACAATTCGCTTTACTGCATTACATCAACCTAATGAGCAAAATAAAGAGGATATCATAGTGTATTTCTTTATAGTTGAAAAATCTGCTGAAACATCGGATGGTTCATTTACCAATATCGTAAGGAAAATAATACCAAATATAAATGGATTAAATTTAAATGATTTAGATGAAGGATCAAGTATAACTTATGATTGGGAAGTGAATTCAATCTATACCAACGATGAACTTGCTGTTGTTTCAGTTATTCAAAACCAAATTTCTAAAGAAATATTAGAAGTAATGATAACTGACATTAATAGCTATAAATCACAAGCTGAAATCACTTCTATAAAAGAGAATATAGGGAAATTAGGAATGAAGTTATACCCAAATCCTTCTAGAGGTTTGGTAAATATTACATTTACACAACCATTAAAAGATGATATAGATTTAATGATTTTTGATATCAAAGGAGCTTTAGTAAAACATAAAAATGTAAAAGCAGGTTTACAAAGTGAACAGTTTGATTTGAAAGGTATTTCTTCTGGTGTTTACCATATTATTTCCAAAGATGGTGAAGGTAATTTAAATAGAATGAAGCTTGTTATTATTGACTAAATGTTGATAAAATAAAAGTAAAGATTCTTAAAACTATATTTTTATACTGGCGTTATTTCAAAAGTTTATTATTTTTTGATTAATATTCACCGCTGATAAAAGCGAGGTTTTATTAAAGTGTTTTTTTGCTTAATTTCGTGAATTATTAAACCTTTGTTTCAACATTTAATATAATTAAATTATACATGTCAGATCAAGCAAAATTATCATACGCAGGAAAAGATTACAATTTACCGGTTATTGAAGGTACAGAAAAAGAGATAGCTATTGATATTAGTAAACTTAGAGCTGATAGTGGACTTATCACTATTGATCCAGGTTTTAAAAATACAGGCTCAACTAAAAGCGCAATTACCTTTTTAGATGGTGAAGAGGGTATTCTTCGTTACAGAGGGTATTCTATTGAAGAATTAGCAGAAAAATCTTCCTTCTTAGAAGTATCTTATTTGTTGATCTATGGTGAATTGCCAACTGAATCTGAATTAAAGCATTTCCAAAACGAAATTACAACGCACACTTTAGTGCATGAAGATATTAAAAAAATATTAGATGGTTTTCCTTCTAATGCTCATCCAATGGGCGTATTATCATCTTTGGTTTGCTCTCTAACTGCATTTTATCCTGAATCTCTAGATCCTAATCGTTCAGCTAAAGAAGTAGATTTAAGCATCGTTAGAATTTTATCTAAAATGCCAACCTTCGCAGCTTGGGCATTTAAGAATCAAATTGGCCATCCTGTAAATTATCCTGATAATGAATTGGACTATGGTTCAAATTTCTTAAAAATGATGTTTGCTTTACCAGCTGAAAAATATAAAGCAAATCCAGTGGTTGCTAAAGCATTGGATACTTTATTAATCCTTCATGCCGACCATGAGCAAAACTGCTCTACATCTACCGTAAGAATTGTAGGTAGTTCTCAGGCTAGTTTATATGCTTCAATTTCTGCTGGTATCAATGCCCTATGGGGTCCATTACATGGTGGAGCTAATCAAGCTGTATTAGAAATGTTGGAAGAAATTCAAGAAGCTGGAGGCGATACCGCGAAATTTATTGATAAAGCAAAAGATAAGAATGATCCTTTCCGCTTAATGGGATTTGGACATAGAGTTTATAAGAATTTCGACCCTAGAGCAAAAATCATCAAAAAAGCAGCTGATGATGTTTTAGAGCAATTAGGAGTTAATGACCCATTATTGAACATTGCCAAAGAATTAGAAGAAATTGCATTGAAAGATGAGTATTTCGTAGAGAAAAAACTTTATCCTAATGTTGATTTTTATTCTGGTATCATTTACCGGGCAATGGGTATTCCTACTGAAATGTTTACCGTAATGTTTGCACTAGGACGCTTACCGGGATGGATTGCTCAGTGGAAAGAAATGAGAGAAAATAATGAACCTATCGGTCGACCAAGACAAGTTTACACTGGAGAAAACTTAAGGTCTTACGTGGCGATGAACAAGAGATAACTATAAATTAATTGATTTAATCACAAAGTCAACCTACAACTATAGGTTGACTTTTTTAATTTTACAGAATTAATAAAATATACACATGAGTTTACAAGAAGATTTTAAAAATGCAGCTGAAAGGTCTAAAACAGAAATTAAAGAAAGACCTTCTAATGAAGATTTGCTAAAATTATATGCATTATATAAACAAGCTGACGAAGGAGATCTAACTGGAGAAAGACCAGGCGGATTTGATTTTAAAGCAATTGCTAAATTCAACGCATGGGAAGAATTAAAAGGGAAATCTTCTGAAGAGGCGATGAAAGAATACATTGACTTGGTAAATAAACTAACTAACGCTTAATTAAATAAACTTGCAACAATCTGAAAAAGAAATATTTCTAACTCATATAGCACAAACTTCTCCATTTCCATTTTTATTGGAAATAGAAAGCGCTAAAGGTATTTATTTGTACAGCTCAGATGGAAAACCTTATATGGATCTTATTTCAGGTGTAGCGGTAAGTAATTTGGGACATCAACATCCCAAAGTAATTGAAGCAATAAAAAAACAACTGGATAAACACATGCACATCATGGTATATGGTGAGTATGTGCAATCTGCTAGCAATCAATTAGCTAAATTACTTTGTGATCATCTCCCAAAACATCTTAACAGTGTTTATTTCTGCAATAGTGGGGCAGAATCTATAGAGGGGGCATTGAAATTAGCTAAAAGGGTAACAGGAAGAACGCAAATGCTAGCGTTTAGAGGTGCCTATCATGGCAGCACACACGGAGCATTAAGTATTTCTTCTAACGAAAATAAGAAATATCGTTTTAGACCATTGCTTCCAGATGTAGGTTTTTTAAGGTTAAATAACCATGATGATTTAAGCTTCATTACCGAAAGAACAGCTTGTGTGGTTATTGAAACTGTACAAGGAGATGCAGGAATAAGAATCCCCGAAAAGAAATTTTTAGAAGCCTTACGACAAAAATGTAATGAAACTTGTACTCTATTAATAATGGATGAAATTCAATCTGGAATTGGCAGAACAGGAAAACTTTTTGCATTTGAACATTTTGGGGTTGAGCCAGACATTTTATGTACTGCAAAAGCATTGGGAGGTGGATTGCCTTTAGGCGCTTTCATAGCTAATAAAAACCAGATGAGTTTGTTCACAAAACAGCCTATGTTAGGACATATTAATACATTTGGTGGTAATCCTATGAGTTGCGCTGCAGCTGTTGCTACGCTCGAAGTAATTTTAGAAGGAAACTTTCTTAGTGAAGTGGAACGAAAAGGGGCAAAATTTGAAGAATTGATTTCTCACCCAGCAATTGTAGAGGTTAGACGAAAAGGAATGATGTTTGCCTTTGAGTTTGAATCAGATGAAATAGTAAATAAAATAGTGCAAGAATGCCTCGCAAATGGTGTGATTTGCTTCTGGTTTTTATCCTGCCCAAACAGTTTTCGAATTGCCCCTCCCCTAACAATCAATGATGAAGAAATAGATAAAGCATGTGAAATCATTAATAATGCCATTAAAAAAGTGGTGCAGTAAGTCGCTTCAAAAACTATTTAAACTTTAATTTCTATGTCTGAGCTTAGCATTCTTAAAATATATGATGCGGAAGAATTAGAAATTCTTATTAATAGCTTAGAAAAAAAGTTTGGCAACTTAGAATATGAAGATTCAAAAAATCTATTAAAATTTCCCACCAATCCTTCCATTTCAATTAGGCTTCCTTTTGATTTTAAATACGACCAAAAAAAATTGAATCATTCAAATTTTTTAATCATCATTATTCATTCAGGTGAAGCAGCTTTGGCGTATTCAGAAGAAAGCCAGATTGTAGAGCATAAGATGATAAAAGCCTACATGGTCCGTCAAAAGCAAGGAAAGAGTCAAATCAAACACTTAAAAACAAAAGGCAAATCCAAGGCAGGATCTAGAGTCAGACTAGCAGGAACTGACCATTTTTCTGAAGAAATAAATGAAAAAATAGCAGAATGGGATGAGTATTTTGAGATAGGTAAAATAGCCATAAGTTGCAATAAAACCTTACAACCATTTTTATTTAACCGTCCCGATGCTGCCCTTAAAAAGAATGACGTGAGAATGTTTAAAATACCTAAACACATTCAAGAAGCTAACTTTGAGAACTTATCTTTTATTCACAACTATCTCATATCAATGGAGTTAAAATTTGATGATTCTGATAAGGAATTAATAAATAATTTAATTTCGACTATTGATAATGATTAAAAATATAAAGTGGAAAAATGAATTAATAAGTTAGAGTGTAATCATTGTCATAATTGCAACTTTATAACTAACAGGATGGCACACTCCTGTAATTGGAAAAGTACAATCTTGGTTTTTAGCTACTCATATTCTCACGCCAACTTTAGAAAAAAAAGAAAATACTTCTTTTGATTATGATGGTCAATTAATGACACCTGAAGGCAAAAGAATTGACTATGATGATCTAAAAGGTAAAACCAACTTCATTAACTATTGGGCCACCCACCTGGTGTCCTCCTTGCCTGGCTGAAATGCCTTATATTGAAAAGCTCTATCAACCATTAAAACACGAACCAGATATTGTTTTTCTAATGATTTCAAAAGATAACAATTTTGAAAAAGCCATAAAATTTAAGATAAAAGAAGATTATGATTTACCAATTTTCAAAGAATTGATAAGTCCTACTCAATTAACATCACAAATATTACCCACAACCTACGTAATTAAAAATGGAACAATTGCTTTTCGGAAAGAAGGGATGAGTAATTTTAATACTGAAGATTTTAAACGATTTTTATTAGAATAACAGATTTTATTAAAGTTAAGAATTAATTCAAATCCGAATTGCTTTATATGGCTAAACACCGTATTTTAGAAATATAATTTTAACATTCTAAAAATAATTTAGATGAATTGGTTGCGAAAAATTGGTTA
The DNA here is from genome assembly GCF_035704835.1 of Marivirga sp. Taxonomy (GTDB): domain Bacteria; phylum Bacteroidota; class Bacteroidia; order Cytophagales; family Cyclobacteriaceae; genus Marivirga. Next base: position 12,775 of record NZ_DASSWQ010000012.1, read on the forward strand.
TTTTAGTGCATTTATAATTCCAGCATTAACTATCCTAGGCTTTTATTTAGGTGGAATTGCCAATTTGTCAACTTTGATATTTGTTTATGCACTTATTCCGGCTATAGATGCAGCGGTTGGAAGAGATCAAACTAATCTGTCAAAAGAAGCTGTAAAGTCAATAACCAATGATTACTATTATAGATTTATCACCTATTGCTGGACTTATTTTCAAATAGCATTTTTAATTTGGGCAGTTTGGGCTGCTTCTACGCAATCATTAACCATATTCGAATGGATAACCTTTACTGTAGCTGTTTCACTTTCTACTGGAGGCATAGGAATCACAGTTGCACATGAGCTTGGTCATAAGAAATCAAAATTAGAACGATTTTACAGCAAAGTACTGTTAATGACGGTAAGTTACATGCACTTTTACATTGAGCACAATAAAGGGCATCATGTACGCGTATCTACTCCCGATGACCCTGCAACCAGTCGTGAAAATGAAACCTTTTATGCCTTTTGGTGGAGGTCGGTTTCTAAAGGATATCTAAGCGCTTGGGAAATAGAAAATAAGAGATTGGAGAGAAAAGGGAAATCAAAATTCTCTATCCACAATCAAATGATTTGGTTTACACTCCTACCTTTTATTTTTGCAGGATTCTTGACTGCAAGCATTAGTTTTTATTTAGGTCAAATTACCTGGATTCCAACTATATTCTTTTTTGCTCAAAGCTTTCTTGCTTTTTCTCTACTAGAAGCAGTAAATTATGTAGAGCACTATGGTTTAAGAAGAAAGAAAATAAATGATATTAGATATGAAAGAGTAGCACCTCATCATTCATGGAATGCTAACCATATGGTGAGTAATTTTTTCTTATTCCAGTTACAAAGGCATTCAGATCATCATTTTAATGCGATAAAAAGATATCAGGTATTAGATAATTATGAAAATGCACCGCAACTTCCAGCAGGATATCCTAGCATGATTTTGTTAGCTCATTTTCCACCAATATGGTTTAAGGTTATGAATCCAAAACTACAAAAATGGAATAATCTTAAACCTACCTAAGTGCGAATCAATAAGTAAAAGGCATAAAACTAAATGGCTATTAATAATACCATTTTGATCGACCTCTTCTTAACATTTTTCTCACATCACGTATAAAAGCTAAAGCCAAGTATAATAAAATAGGAGAACCAAAGGTCAAAAAAGACGAATAAATAAAGAAAATTCTAATATGAGAAGAAGGAAGTTCCATGATTTCGCCCAATCTACTACAGACGCCAAATGCTTGATTTTCGATGAATTCTTGAACTTTTTTCATAATATCCCTTAATTTTAAACAAATAAGGCAAAAGCCTCGTTGATTATTCGATAAATTTAGAATTCTTTTTTTAAATTTACTAAATACATTGGAATAGTTCCAATATAAATATAATTTCGCATTAACTTCCAAACATAATCAAATAATGAATCAAATGAGACAATTATTTTACGCTGCCGTTCTTTTAGGAACAATGACTTTTTCAGGCTGTGCATTAAATAAAATGATGCAAGCTGCCGAAGAGCAAGCTATCGATGTAAATCCAAACCCTCTAGAACTTCACGGAGATGAGGTGGCATTTACGGTAGATTTCACCTTACCATCTAAAATGCTTAAAGACGGAATAACTTATACTGTAAATCCATATTATGTATATGGTGATAAAGAAATTGCTCTAGATGCAGTTAATTTCTTAAAGAGTGATTTTCCTAATAGTGATACTGAGCCTGTTAAAACAAGCCAAGACTTCACTTTCGCTTATGAAGAAGATATGAGTGAAAAAGGTGAATTAGTAATGCAAGGAACAGCTACTATCGAAAAAAATGGTAAATCTGCATCTACTGATAGAAAAGCTTATGCTACAGGAATTGTAACAACCTCTCAGATGGTTATTCCTTCTTATCACGCTGCATATGCTGACCACGGATATAACAATAAAGAGGAATTAGTTCCTAACAATGTTAATTTTTACTTTGACCAGGGGAGTTCAGTTTTAAAATCATCTGAATTAAGAAGTGAAAAAGGTAAACAATTTAACGCTTTTATAGCTGATAAAAACGTAACAAGAACTGTAACTATCACAGGTACTCACTCTCCTGAAGGTCCAGAAAGAATTAATAGTAATCTATCAGAAGAAAGAGCTAAAGCTATCGAAGACTATTACAAAAGACAAATGAGACGTTATGACTATAAAGGCATGGCCGACTCAATAGAATTTATAATAAAGCCAGTAATAGAGGATTGGACTGATTTCAAGAAAGCTTTAGCTGAGTATGATGGAATTTCTAGTGCAGAAAAAAGCGAATATACTAACATAGTAAATGGTGCTGGAAGCTTTGAAGAAAAAGAAGATAGATTACATCAATTATCAACTTACGATAAAGTATTTAGAGATATTTATCCAGATTTAAGAGCAGCTAAAACTGAAGTTTTAACAGTAAAAGAGAAAAAATCAGATGCTGAGATATCAGTATTAGCAAAGCAAGTTGCTTCTGAAGAAATATCTGCTGACACTTTATCATTAGAAGAATTAATGTTTGCTGCAAGCATGACTCCATCTTTAGAGGAAAAAGCTACAATTTACGAAGCTGCTACTAAGAAAAATGATGATAGTCCTGTTGCGCACAATAACTATGGTGCTGTTCATTTAGAATTGGCCATGAATGCTGAAGGTAACGAAATGACGACTTTGGTTGAACAAGCTATTACGCAATTTGAAATTTCTAATAAGAAATCTGAAAATGCAGAGGCATATGCAAACTTAGCAACAGCTTATGCAATGCAGGGAAATTATGAAAAAGCATACGAAGCTGCTTCAAAAGCAAATGAGATGACATTAAGCAGTGAAAATGAAAGAGGCTTAATGGGTGTTAAAGGTGCTTTAGAAATAATGATGGGTGAATACAGCGAGGCTACTACATCTTTACAAAATACTAATGAATCTGAAGTTAACATGTTTAACAAAGGTTTAGCTTTATTGCTTCAAGGAAATTACGAAAATGCAGTAAGCACATTTGAAGAAGTTGCTGGAAAAACATCTGGTAAAGGTATTCATTCAAAAGCTCATTATTTAGCAGCTGTTTCAAGTGCTAGATTAGGAAAAGAAAGTGATGTAATTAGTCACTTAGGCGAGGCTGTTGCTGCTGATGCTGATTTAAAAGCAAAGGCTTTATCTGACCTTGAGTTTTCTAACTATCAAGCAAATGAAAATTTCAGAAATGCATTGAAATAAAATTCAATAAAAAATACTAGTAAAAGCACTAGCCATTTGGCTGGTGCTTTTTTTTGTCAAATTTTGAAATATCAAAACACCACTTCATCCGCTTTAAAATAGAATTATAGTTAGTTATATCAAATGTATATACTTGTTTGATACTGCTTGGGATTAAGATTATATTTAAGTATGCCGCAATCAAAATTTTTAATCTGAATAAAAATTAATGAACTCTGGAGATTGAGTTGGTAATTGGCGGTTGAATAACTATTTTTACCCTGTAAAATTTTCAAAATAGATGAGAGAGATTCAGTTTAGAGAAGCGCTTAATGAAGCAATGTCCGAAGAAATGAGACGTGATGAAAACGTATTCATTATGGGTGAGGAAGTTGCCGAGTATAATGGTGCATATAAAGTAACCCAAGGGATGTTAGATGAATTCGGTCCTAAAAGAGTGATAGATACTCCAATAACCGAATTAGGGTTTTCTGGTATTGGCGTTGGTGCCGCAATGAATGGAACACGCCCTATCATTGAGTTCATGACTTTCAATTTTTCATTAGTAGCGATTGACCAAATCATTAATTCAGCTGCAAAAATGATGAATATGTCTGGAGGTCAATTCAATGTTCCTATTGTTTTTAGAGGTGCAACAGGTAACGCAGGACAATTAGCTTCACAGCATTCTCAAAACTTTGAAAATTGGTATGCAAATACTCCTGGTTTAAAAGTAGTAGTTCCTTCTAATCCATATGATGCAAAAGGATTATTAAAATCCGCCATTCGTGATAACGACCCAGTAATATTTATGGAGTCGGAACTGATGTATGGTGATAAAGGTGAAGTTCCTGAATCAGAATATCTTGAACCAATCGGTAAGGCCAAGATAACAAAAAAAGGTACTGATGCCACTTTAATATCATTCGGGAAAATGATGAAAGTAGCCCATGCTGCTGCTGAAGAAATGGAAAAAGAGGGTCACTCTATTGAAGTAATTGATCTACGAACAGTAAGGCCTATCGACTATCCTACGATTTTTGAATCAGTAAAGAAAACCAATAGATGTGTGGTAGTAGAGGAGGCCTGGCCTCTAGCTTCTATTTCTGGAGATTTGGCATTCAATATCCAGAAAACTGTTTTTGATTTCTTAGACGCTCCAATTTTAAGAGTAAATAGCTTAGACGTTCCTGTTTCTTATGCCCCGACCCTTTTGGAGGCAGTACTACCAAATAAAGAACGAACAATTAAGGCATTGAGAAAAGTCATGTATTTAGATTAAACTCTTAAAAATTTTTATAATATTGGAAGGCTAATCCTCAAATGGTTAGCCTTTTTTTATACAAAAGATTTCCTGTTCTATCATTTTGTTCCCATTTAAATTAAGCGACTATTTGGCATTATTAGTAATTAATACGCCTCTCCACCAAAGCTAGATAACAAAAAAAGGCTGCCTTCCTATATGGAAAACAGCCTTCAATTTAAATTTGATGAGTTTTAAGATTCTTTTGGCAAAACGTTTGTAGAAATTCTCACGCTTCTTTCTTCACCAATATTTGATACAATTCTTATTACTTTTTTCTGTGTCCCCATTTTACCTCTACTGTTGAATTTAACAGTAATTTCACCAGTTGCCCCAGGTGCAATTGCTTCACCTTTTGGGTATTTAGGAACTGTACAACCACAAGTTGTTTTTACATTTGAAATAATCAATGGTTGTTTACCAGTATTTTCAAATTTGAAAACGTGCTCTACAACATCACCTTGGGTAATATCACCAAAGTCATGATTTTCCTCCTCAAAAGTGATTTCTGGTCCATTTGTACTTTCAGTACTCTGTGCTATCGCACTACCTAAAATTAGAAATGATGCGAAAAATAATATTGCCTTCTTCATAATTGAAATGATTTTTTATTAACGATAAGTAAAGTTACGAAAATTCAATAAAAATGATACCATAAAAAATAGATTGTGCAGGATTATTATTCTCTAAACAGAATATGTAGCCTAAAAAAACTTTGGATGAAAATTTACCAAAAATAGCTCATTTGTTGATCTAGTGATAGCAGTGTAAAGCCAGCGGATATATTCTTTATTTACCATTTCGTCTGTCAGATAACCTTGATCTACAAAAACTGATTTCCATTGCCCTCCTTGAGACTTATGACAGGTTAGTGCATAGGCAAACTTTATTTGAAGAGCATTTAAGTACGGATCTTTTTTTATTGCAGCTTTTCGTTCTGCTTTTGTTTCCAATTCCATATAATCTTCTGCTACTTTATGATATAAATCTCTATACTCATCATTATTTAATGATGGACCGTTAGAATGCAAGGTATCTAAAATGACTTTAACTTGTAAATTTGGATGATCTTCATAATCAGTTAGCCGGATCTCTAAATCCGCAAAGCGTAAACCGTACATTTCTTCGAAATTGATAACTTTTACCACCTCCATAAAATCACCATTCGCTAAAAATCCTCCAGGGGTATCTTCGGTTTGATATACATAATTGTTTTTGACAATCATTAAGAAATCACCCGCTTCTAATTCACCTTCCATAAAGTGGATTTGCCTCCTTATGTATTCATTATATTGAACAGCCATTTTATTTGACCTACAAATAATAACCGTATTTTCTATTCCATATTTATCGTAGGCATATCGAAGACCGTCTTCCAGTCTTTCTCCAGTCATTCTAAAAATATCTTTGTAGGCATTAGTTGTGAAGTGAATATTAAATTCTTTTTTCGATAATTCACTCCTAAGCACAGTTGCATTGTAGAGAATACCAGAATCTTGGGCCTGCCGCATTACCTCTGTTAAAACAGTCTCTATTACTTCCGCTCTGTAATTACTTTTTAAGAAATTTGCATCCAAGCCTGCACTATTCAGTTTCCCTACAGGGGGAAGCTGAGCATCATCACCTATAAATAAAATTTTATTTCCCTCATTTTGAAAAACATAATTGATGACATCATCTAATAAGCTACTGTTTCCAAATCCTTTTTCATCAGACAACATACTGGCTTCATCAATAATGAAAAGTGTTTTTTCATGATAGTTCTTTTGAAGAGAGAAGTTCGGTTCCCCACTCCCCACCGCAGAAGTTTGTCTGTAAATCTTTTTATGAATCGTAAGTGCTAACCTTTTAGAATAGTTACTCATCACTTTGGCAGCCCTACCCGTTGGTGCCATTAAAACATATTTATAATTGAATAATGGCAAGAATTTAACCAAAGCACTGACAATAGTAGTCTTCCCAGTACCTGCATATCCTTTTAAAAGTAAAATAGGCCTGTCTGCATCATCCAACTTAAAAAAGGGATCTAAAGCTTGGAAAAATTGAGACTGACCAGGAGTAGGTTCAAAAGGAAATTTTGACCTTATAATACTGGAAGCACTAGGCATTCATTTTATGATTGATATCTTGAGGAGTAATAACTGCCATTGTTGTACTTGCTTTTGCAATCAAATCTCTTCTTTCACCATCTACTGACCAAATCTCCGCTTCGCAAAAATTTAGTTTTCTTCCTTTCTTTACTACATATCCTATTGCGTGCAATTTTTTACCCATTCCTGCTTTAAAATAAGATATTTTAATTTCAGCAGTCACCACATGACAATCCGCCGGAACGGTAGTATACGCAGCAAATCCCGCCACAATATCAGCCACAGTAGCAGTAACACCTCCGTGAACTAATCCCTTTTGTTGTTTATGAATCTGTTGAATATCAAGCCATCCCTCTGTTCTACCTTCTTCAATTATGGATAAATCAAATCCAATGTGTTTCATGAATTCTTGACGTTCTAAAAATTTATCTACTCTTAACTTAAAGTCGTTGGTTGCTATTTTTTCCTGCATTTTGTGTAATTTCAAATAATTTACAAATATAAGCATATTGATGGCTGAAGAAGCAAAAGAAAGTATCAATCATAAGTTTGGAGGAAAAGTTAGAACTCGAGTTGGTGGAATTTTAATAGAAAATGAACAAATTTTACTGCTTAAACATGAAGGTATAGGTAAAAAAGCTTTTCTTTGGTCTCCGCCCGGTGGAGGGATTGAATTTGGAGCTAATTCAGAAAATAATTTAATTAGAGAGTTTCAAGAGGAAACAGGATTGAATATCCGAGTTCATGAACTACTTTTTGTAAATGAATTTATGAATGATGATATTCATGCCATTGAACTTTTTTTTAGAGTGGAAAGGACTGGAGGAATTCTTAAGTTAGGAGAAGATCCTGAAATGGAAAATAATCAAATTTTAAGCGAATTAGCATTTTTCGATGAAAATAGATTAATAAAAACAGAAAATGACTACTTACACAATATGTTTATTGGAATAAATAAACCTCAAGAGGTTTTAAATCTTAAAGGATATTTTAAATTTGTGATTAATTCCATAACATAGCGTTTTAAATAAATCCAAAATAGAGAAAAAAATAAAAAGATGAGTAAGACAAAGATTGCATCAATAATTTTCTTCGTAGCAGCCGTAGTAATTGGTTACTTTTTCGTAGATAGCATTGCAGCCGATATACAGCAAGAGAAAAAAATTCAACGAGAAGAAGCACGTGTTATCGAAAAACTTAAGCTGATTCGCTCTGGATTAATTGCATATCAACGAGTAAATGGTCAATATACTAGTGATTGGGATAAGCTTATTAATTTTATCGATACTGGTGAATTCTATTTAACGGAACGATCTGAAACTATTATTCCAAGAGAATATGGTGGAGATAGTGTTGTAATTAATATTGATACCTTAGGAACCATCCCTATATATGACTCGCTTTATGCAGATATTCCTAATTTCAAATTACAAAACCTACCATATAAACCGGGAACAAAGGTTAAATTTGACATCTTTGCAGATAAAATTATCAAGGGTTCTGTAAGGGTTGATGTGTTTGAGGTAAGTGATCCTAATCCGATTAATCCAAAAAGAAAAGAGGATAATAATGAAAAAGCATTAAGAGTGGGATCACGTTCAGAAGTTACTACAGCAGGAAACTGGGAATAATATTTTGGATATAGCTAAAGAAAAAGTTTTTAAACCAATAAGAAAGATTAAGGATGACAAATTTTCAATCGATAAAATAGAGCAGTATTGCTTAATTTTATCAATTGGAGATAGAGACCTTCAATTGACTATTATTGATATTAAGTCTAATCGAGTATTAATCTTAGAAGATTATAGCTTAAATAAGACTTCTGATGAGCATCAAAAAGTGCAAGTTTTGAAAGCACTTTTTGATGAACATCATCTTTTAATGGTTGGGTTTTGGAAAGAAGTGCTTTTATGCTTCAAAACACCCAAATACTGTCTATCGCCACTCTCCTATTTTTCGAAAGATAATGCTAGAGCTATTTTGAAAATGAACTGTCAAGTAGAAAGCTCTGATTCTGTTGGTTATTACAAAGTGAATAGCAATGATTCAGTTAATATCTTCACCTACCAAAAAGAAGTATTAAAGTTCATTCGTTCTATTTACATTAATAGTAAAATAAAAGTAACTCACCAGAGTGGTATGCTGGTAAATGCAATACTAAATAATACTCCAGTCTCAAATGAGAATGAGCTATCGATTTACATCGATAGATTCTACATGCATGCATCAGTTACAAATAGTGGTAAGCTGCTCTATTTTAATTCCTTCCTAATTCAGAAATTTGAAGATTATAGCCGATATATAAATCTTATTTGTAATGAGTTTAAAATATTGAAAAAAGAAGGAAAGATTAAATTATGGGGTTATATCAAAAGTGATTCATCTCATTTTAATGCTTTACAGAAAGATTTTCCTGTGTTAAAAGCCGGCAACAGAACTTCAAAGCTAAATTTCGGATTTAAATTCGATGAAATTCCTGAGCATCAATATTTCGATGTATTTGGAAATTATTTTAATCTTTAATTATGGCCAAAAGAATCGCAATATTTCCAGGTTCATTTGACCCGTTTACTAAAGGTCATTACGATATTGTTAATAGAGGGCTTAAGATATTTGACGAAATAATAGTTGCGATTGGCTATAATTCAAAAAAACAAAATAGATATTTCGAAATCGACATGATGGTTAGCAAGTTGAAAGAAACTTTTGAAAACGAACCTAGGGTATCCATCATTGTTTACAATAAATTAACCTCCAATTTAGCAAAAGACCTTGGTGCAGGTTTTTTATTAAGGGGATTACGGAATACTACTGATTTTGAATATGAGAACAGCATATCCCAAGTGAATAAATATTTGAATGAAGAACTGGAATCTGTTTTTCTAATTACCGCACCACAATATGCAGCAATTAGTTCCACTATTATTCGAGAAGTTCACAGGTTTAGCGGTAATGTGGATGAGTTTCTTCCTTATAAAATAGAGAAATAAAATTAAGAAAATCATCAGATTTTCTAATCAATACTATAATATCAAATCTTAAAAATTAATTCATACTTATTTCATACAACTTATTTAAAAATACGTTAGATTTCGTCATATAAAATTAAATACTATAATGGCACTTAATGAAGCATCAGATTTCGCCCAGTTTGACGAATATGATGAAAAAGATTACGATGATGAGCTCGAAGATGATTTTTTTGATGACGATACTGACGACATCAAATTAAATGATGTTGAAGAGGACGATACAACTTGGCGATTTAAAATCGATGATAATTTAGAAGAGGATGAAGAGGGAGATTATGAAGATGAAGATTATGAAGATGAAGATTATGAATTTGATGACGAAGATCTAAAAAAAGATTTGGACGATTATTAACAATAAATGGGTGCTTATTAAAACTCAGCACCCATTTTTTTATTTTTATTTTGCAGGAAATACTTCTAATGCTAATTTTTGTGCTTCCGTGAAAGCTTCTTGGTTGATTCCTAGCGGTATATTTTTACTGTTAAAATATGCAACCATATCCTCAGTCACCATATTTCCTACCAAATCATCCTTTGCCATTGGGCAACCACCAAATCCTTTAATTGCACCATCAAATCTTCTACAACCTGAGGAGAAAGCTGCATTTAGCTTTTCCCATATAGTAGCAGGATTACTGTGCAAATGGGCTCCAAATTCAATATGAGGATACTGATGAATTAATTGCTCAAAAATCCAAGAAATATTTTCAGGATTAGAAACACCTATAGTATCAGAGAGAGAAATCACTTTAACTTCCATTTCATCTAACTTCTCTACAAATTCTTGCACGAAACCAGCATCATAAGGATCACCATAAGGATTTCCAAATCCCATAGAAAGATAAACCACCAAAGTTTTATTATGGGCTAGTGTGATATCTTGAATTTCTTGTAAATCTTCCATGGCAGTGCTAATCGAACGTTTCGTATTTCGCTGCTGAAATGTTTCCGATAGAGAAAGTGGATAACCTAAATAAGATATCTGTTGGAATTGTACTGCATCAGAAGCTCCTCTTTGATTAGCAATTATTGCTAGCAATTTAGAACTTGAATTTTGCCAATTTATCTTATCAAAAACCTCTGCACTATCGCGCATCTGAGGTATAGCTTTAGGTGAAACGAAACTTCCTGCATCAATCGTATCAAAGCCTACCTCTAATAATTGATTTATATAATTAATTTTATGGTCTGTAGGGATAAAATCATGCAAACCTTGCATGGCATCCCTCGGACATTCGATTAGTTTAATATCTTGATTATTTATTTCCATACTCAAAGCTAATCAATAGGTTTTTTAGCTAAAAGAAATATTTATCCTGAATGAGTTTTCAATAAAGAGAAATCATAAGTATAATAGTATTTTATTTAGTACTACTGACTAAATTTCATTTTCTTTTTAAAAAATAACTGTGGGAGTCCTCATTAAACAAAGTGCTTATGCTACCATTATCAACTATTTTGGAGTTGCAATAGGTGCCATTAATATTCTATTTTTATTTCCGGAATTTTTAGGTCAAGAGAAATTGGGGTTTTTCCAAGCATTTACATCCATGGCCATTATCCTTTCTCCATTTGCCCAAGTTGGTCTTCCTCGCACGCTTTTAAGATATTTTCCAAGATTTAATATCGGACCAGAATCTTGGGGTAGGTTTTTTACTTTTGTTTTAATACTAGCTTTTTTTTCAATTTCTTTATTCATTGGCGTTTTTCAATTAGTAGACCAATGGGTTTTTGGCTTTTTTGAAGACAAGGCTCCTGAACTCATAGACCAATATTGGCTCATCATTTTGTTAGCTAGTATTTTGGTTTATATCTCAATTTTTGAATCATTTTATAAAGCAAAGCTTCATGTGGTAATCCCCACATTTATGCGAGAATTTTTCTTGAGAATAATGAGTAGTTTACTCGCTTTATTATTCTTTTTGGATTACTATTCATTTGACTGGTTTTTACTACTTACCGTAGCCGTTTATGCTTTTAGCTTAATATTAATGATCCTAATTTTGCTAATTAAAGGCCAATTACATTTTAACTTTTCAATCTTTCATTTAGAAAATTCATTTATAAAAGAAATGTTGAAATACACATTTATTATCATGGCTGGTGCAGTAGGTGGTATTATTGTTTTGAGAATTGACACTTTAATGGTTACAGGTTACCTTGGTCTTAATGAAACTGCTATTTACACCATAGCTTTTTTTATGGGTACCATTATAGAAATTCCCAGAAGGAGTATTGCACAAATGTCTGACGCAATTATAACAACTGCTTTCGAAAATGAAAGACTTGATGAGGTAAAGAAAATTTATAAACAAACCAGTATCAATCAACTAATTCTAGGAAGCTTTGTATTTATTTTGGTTGTTATAAACCTCGATAATATTTATGCTATTATGCCAAAAGGCGGAACTTATGCAGAAGGGGAATGGATTGTAGTTTTAATTGGATTGAGCAAACTAGTTGATATGGTGTTTGGCGTTAATTCTGAAATCATTATTTCATCCAAAAAATATAAAAGCAATATCTATTTTATACTGATTTTAGCTGTTTTAACCATAGGACTTAATATTTTATTGATACCTGAATATGGACTAATTGGAGCCGCTATTGCTACTTTGACATCAATCTTTTTGTTCAATCTTATTAAAATGATTTATATCTATTACATTTTACAATTTCAGCCATTTTCATTGCACACATTAAGCACTATTTTATTGTCAGGATTTTGCTTATTTATAGTAAGTATCATTCCAGAATTCTCTCACCCGATACTCAATATTGCTTATTTAAGCTTAGTTACCTTAATTATCTACGGATTGTTAATGTTACTTTTCAAGCCTTCGAAAGAAATCACTGTGATAATTAAAGACTTACGAGAAAAATTTAACCTCTGAAAAAGCGTTTGATTGTTTGAGCTACATAATCAATTTCTTGTTTTGTATGACTGGGATGAATTGGTAATGATAAAATAGTATCAGAAGCTAAGCTAGCACTGAGAAATTTTTCATTTTTTTCAAAAATTTTCATGTCCGAAAGAGCTTTTGGATAATGAATATCGGTTTCAATTCCTCTACCTATCAAAAATTTCTGAAGCTCATCTCTCCTTTTCGTTCTCAATACAAATTGATGATAAACATGGCCTTCAATTTTCAGAGGTAAACTACATTCAACATCTTGTAATACATCAAAATAAATCTTTGCAAGTTCACGTCTATGTTCATTATCAGAATCTAAAAATCCTAGATTTGCTGTAAGTACTGCAGCTTGAAGTTCATCCATTCTACTGTTTCTTCCTAGTTGAAGATGTTCGTTTCGGGTAACTTGTCCATGATTGGCCCAAAGCTGACATTTAGTTGCTAAAAATTCATTATTGGTAGCAATTGCTCCAGCATCACCCAAAGCAGCTAAATTTTTGGTGGGATAAAAACTAAAGGCAGTAATATCACCAAATGTTCCAGCCAATTTTCCATTTAAAGTAGCACCGTGTGCTTGTGCGCAATCTTCAATTAAGATTATTTTTTTTTCTCGACAAATAGACGCTATTTTCTGGACATCTGGATGAACCATTCCAAATAAATGTGGAAGTATGATTGCTTTGGTTTTAGATGTTATTCTATTTTCAAAATCAGAAATATTTAATCCAAAATGAGTGATGTCAATATCACAAAAAACTATACTTGCACCTACAATTTGAATAACTGAAGCGTCCGAAAACCAACTAAAAGATGTTGTAATAACTTCATCCGTTTCTTGAATTCCCAAACTTCTTAAGATTATCTCCAAAGCGTCTGTGCAATTTGCAGTTGGAACTATATGATTAAGCTGAAGATATTTTGAAAAATCTATCTTGAATTTATGAACATAATCACCATTCATGAAAACACCTTTATTCAAAACAGCATCAATAGCAACTCTAACTTCTTGCCGAACTGGTGATAATTTTAAAAAAGGAACAGTTTCAAATTGCATATCGTAACTTTGTATTGTAGGCTCTCCACAAATATATAATGATTTTTATTTGCAATAACAGCATCGCTTTTCCAACTTTAAAATTGTTTTTGAAGTGTTTGAGCAATAAAAATCATTAAATTGAAATAATATAATTGATACTTCAAAGATTAAAAATTTTAAATAAAAATTAGTCATAAATGAATAAAGTGGCAATAATGACTTCTGGTGGTGATGCACCAGGCATGAATGCTTGTATAAGAGCAGCTGTTAGGGGTGCAGTATATCATGGCATTGAAATTTACGGAATCTATAGAGGCTATGACGGAATGATTGAGGGAGATATTATAAAAATGAACTCTCACTCTGTAAGTAATATAATTCAAAAAGGTGGCACTATTCTAAAATCCGCACGCAGTGAAGAATTCAAAACCAAAGAAGGAAGAAAAAAAGCATATGACGAACTTCTAAAGTTAGGAATAGAAGGCTTAATCACGATAGGTGGCGATGGAACATTTACAGGTGCTAAAATATTCTTTGAAGAATACGGTATACCGACAGTAGGTGCTCCAGGTACTATCGATAATGATCTATATGGAACTGACTTCACGATTGGATTTGATACTGCCGTTAATACCGCATTAGGCGCTATCGATAAAATTCGTGATACAGCAGATTCACATAATCGATTATTCTTTATAGAAGTTATGGGCAGAGACTCTGGCTATATTGCTATCCGCTCAGGCATTGGCGGAGGCGCAGAACTCGTGATGGTTCCTGAAACATCCACAAGTATCAAAGAAGTAATTAGCACGTTACAAGAAGGCTGGGCTCGCCATAAGACTTCCTCCATTGTGGTGGTAGCTGAAGGTGACGAAGAAGGTAATGCAATGGAGATAGCTGAGAAAGTCAAAAAGAAAATTAAACAAAAAGATATTAAAGTCTCGATTCTAGGTCACATCCAACGGGGTGGTTCACCAAGTGCGCAAGATAGAATTCTCGCTAGTCGATTAGGACTGGGTGCTATTGAAGGACTGATGAGAGGAGAAAAAAATGTTATGGCTGGTATTATTGATGACAAATTAGTGTACACTTCTTTCGAAGATAGCATTACAAAAAGTAAGCCTTTAAATCAGGAATTAATTCATATGGTCAAAGTGTTGAGTGTCTGAAATTATATTCCGAATCAATAAAAAAATTAAAACGTATTAATTAGGGAAATGAATTTCTGCGTTAAATCGGTGAAAATCCATATAATTTAGAAAAATGGAATTAAAAACAACTATTGAAATAAAGCCAACGGAAGAAAAAATCCATCCGCATGATAAGATAACTTCTATTGGCAGTTGCTTCGCAGACCATATTGGCAGTCGTTTTGAAGAAATGAAAATGGATATTTTAAGTAATCCATATGGCATTATCTACAATCCCATTTCTCAAATGCGTTTAATTAAAGCTGCTTTGAATAATGAAGACCTAAATGAGGACCATATTATTGAAAACAGAGATATTTATAATCATTTAGATGCGCATTCCATTTTTGGAAAGAAAAATTTATCTGAATTAAAAGAGGGCATCAGGGAAGCATCTGCAAAACTTAAGGAATACCTTGAAAGCTCAAAAGTTTTGATTTTAACATTTGGCACTTCATGGGTCTATCGATTCGATAAAACTCAACAAATCATAGCTAACTGTCATAAATTACCATCTCAAAATTTTCAAAAAGAATTATTAGAATTAGATGATATCGTAAAAGAGGTAAGTGAAACATTAAAATTTCTTAAAGAAAGAAATCCACATATCAGAATAATTTTAACTGTCAGTCCTGTTCGACATATTAAAGATGGAATTCCTGAAAATAGCTTAAGTAAGGCTATTTTAAGATTAGCTGTATATAAGATTAAAAAAGCTATTGATAAGACCTATTATTTCCCTTCATTCGAATTAATGATGGATGATTTAAGAGATTATCGATTCTATGCAGAGGATATGATTCACCCCAACAATGTAGCTAGAAATTTCATCTGGCAACGTTTTAGAGAAACCTTCTTTTCAGAGCCTCTATTTACATATTGCGACAAATGGCAAGCAATAAAAAATGATTTAAACCACAGGGTTATGAATCCTGGGTCTGAAGAACATATCCAGTTTTTAGAAGCCTTACAGAAAAAATTAAATCGATTTTCAGTAATGGGGAATGTGCAAGAGGAAATGAAACAAGTGGAAAAAGAACTAGAAAATGCCAAAAGCCAATAAACTTATTCAAGAAAGTAGTCCATATTTACTCCAGCATGCTTACAATCCTGTTGAATGGCAAGCTTGGAGCCAAGAGGCATTGAATCAAGCTAAAAGTGAAGATAAACCTATTTTATTGAGCATCGGTTATGCTGCTTGTCATTGGTGCCATGTGATGGAGCACGAAAGTTTTGAAGATGAGCAAGTGGCTAAAGTGATGAATGAAAATTACATTTGCATAAAGCTTGATAGAGAAGAAAGACCCGACATTGATCAAATCTATATGGATGCGATCCAAAATATGGGGTTAAACGGAGGGTGGCCATTAAATATATTCTTGACGCCTAATCAAAAACCATTTTATGGGGGCACTTATTTTCCTAAGAAAAAATGGCTAGAGATATTGGACAAAGTAGCCATAGCCTTCCAAAGCAACAGAAATGATTTAGAAAATTCAGCAGATAAATTCACTAAAGCGCTCAATGCCTCAGATAGTGAAAGATTAAGTTTAGGAAAATTAAAATCACAAAATTTTGAACCCAAAATATTAACTGAAGCTTACCAAAAATTAGTTACTTTCGTTGATTTGGATAATGGTGGAACTTTAGGTGCACCGAAATTCCCAATGCCTGTAATTTGGCAATTCCTATTGAAGTATGCATTCCATAGTCAAAATCCTGAAGCTAAAAAAGCCTTGGAATCTACATTAACTTCTATGGCCGATGGAGGAATTTATGACCAAATTGGAGGCGGATTTGCACGTTATTCAGTAGATGCAGAATGGTTCGCTCCTCATTTTGAAAAAATGCTTTACGACAATGGGCAATTAATAAGTCTTTATGCAAATGCTTATCGATACACAAAGAATCCTTATTTTAAAGAGATTTTCGAGGAAAGTATTCGATTTAGCGTCAGAGAAATCATGGATTCATATTGTAGGTTCTATTCTGCTTTAGATGCCGATTCTGAAGGTGAAGAAGGGAAATTTTACACTTGGACCTATAAAGAGCTACAAAACATTTTAGGAGGAGAAGTAGCTCCGGTTTTAAAATTTTACAATGTAAGCAAAGAAGGAAACTGGGAGAATGGAAGAAACATTTTATTTCGCCACAGTTCAATTGAAGATTTTTGCAAAGCAGAAAAATTAGAACAGAATATTTTTGAAGAAGAATTACAATCTTTTAAAAATCAACTTTTAGCAACAAGGGCAAAGCGAGTTCGTCCTGCAATGGATGATAAAATCCTTACAGGATGGAATGCCTTGCAAATGAAAGGGATTTGTGATGCTTATAAGGCGCATCAAGATGAAAAGTATAAAGCCATTGCTCAGGATAATTATGTTTTTTTAAGTGAATTTGTGTGGAATGGAAAAAACCTTTTCAGAAGTTTTAAAAATGACCAGGTAAAGTTAAAAGGCTACTTAGAGGATTATGCGTTAACAATTCAGGCTTCTTTAAGTCTATTCGAAATTTCCTCAGATTCTAAGGCTTTAGATTTTGCAGAAAAACTTACTCACTACACAATTGAGAACTTCTATGATGAAGATGAAAAATTATTTTTCTACACTGATAAATCCAGCGAAGCCTTAATTGCTAGAAAAAAAGAAATATTTGATAATGTAATTCCTTCTTCCAATTCGGTCATGATTGAAAACCTTCACTGGTTAGGGATTTTAAAAGGTAATTCAAAATTTAGTGAAATATCAGAGCAGATGTTGATGCAAATTCAGCATCTAATTCCAAAAGAGCCAAAATACTTATCCAATTATGCATCAGCCTATGCTTTAAAAGCATATCGTAGCTATGATATCGTAATCGTTGGAAAAAAAGCAATCCAATTCCAAAAAGAATTATGGAGTCATTACCTTCCAAACACTTTTATTACCGCCATCCTTGAAGAAAGTGATGAACAATTGGTTTGGAAGGGAAAGGAAATATTCAATACCAAAACCACCATTTATGTTTGTGAGAATAACGCTTGCCAACAACCTGTATATTCCGTTGAGGATGCTTTAGCCCAGTTGAAAAAATGAGTCAACTTAGCTTGAATAGTATTGAGGAAGATAGTTTAACAAAGACATATTTTGTACAGGTTTTACTGCCTGTACCTATCCCTAAAACATTCACTTATAGAGTTCCTCGGAAATATGAGAAGCTAATTCAAGTAGGAATTCGTGCTATTGTTCCTTTTGGTCAAAAGAAAATCATTACGGGTGTAATCAGTTCCATTCATCAAGAAGCCCCATCAGATTATGAAGCAAAGTATTTACTAGAATTACTTGATGAATATCCTGTAGTGAGCCGACAGCAATTTCAATTATTTGAATGGATGGCACAGTACTACATGGCCACAGCAGGAGAAGTACTCAACATTGGACTTCCTTCAGGTTTAAAACTCAGTAGTGAATCTAAAATTCAGCTTAATCCTGCCTTTCAATTAGAGCAATCACCTTATATCTTTAGCCAGATAGAGGAAGTAATCATTAATTTACTTAAAAAAGAAGGACTCCTCTCCTACCAGCAATTTGCTGAAATTTCAAATTCGAAACAAACCAGCCTTTTAATTAAGGATTTGCTTAAAAAGCAAGTTATCATGCTAATTGAACAGGTTCAGGAACGTTACAAACCGAAGACCGAAAAGCGATTAAGATTACATAAGGACTGGTTAGATAAAGCACAAATGAATGAACTTATGCAGCAACTGGATAAAAAGCCAAAACAGTTGGATGTACTTTTAAAGTATCTGCAAGAAGTTCCTGTTTTTAAGGATATAAGCAAAAATGAAATTGGCGTTTCAAAAAGTATTTTTAAAGAAGAACAATTCTCGATTTCATCCATCAATACCTTAATTAAGCATAAAATTTTTGAAGAATACGAAGTCATCACTTCTCGCTTGGATTATCTTAACCGTCAAGAAAATCTGGATCATGAAATTTCTTTAAGTGCTGCTCAGCAATACTGTAGAGATGAAATCAATTCCATATTTGTAGAAAAGGATGTGGCATTATTACATGGCGTAACGGGAAGTGGAAAAACAGAAATTTATCTTTCCCTCATCCGCGAAGTGATTGAAAGTGGGTCGCAGGCTCTGTTCTTATTACCCGAGATTGCCATTACCACCCAAATGATTCAACGTGTGCGTAAAATATTTGGAGATCAGGTAGGTATTTATCATTCTAAATTTTCCGATGCGGAACGAGTTGAAGTTTGGCAGGGAGTTGCTGAAGGCACCATCAATTTCGTGATTGGTGTCCGTTCTTCTATTTTATTACCATTCAATAATCTATCGTTAATTGTGGTAGATGAAGAACATGAAAGCAGCTATAAGCAATATGACCCAGCTCCGCGTTACAACGCTCGCGATACTGCCGTTGTACTAGCCAATATTCACAGAGCAAAGTTGATTTTAGGTTCAGCTACACCTTCGTACGAAAGTTATTATAATGCTAAAACGGGAAAATATGGACTTTCCGTTTTAACCGAACGATTCGGTGAAGGCACTATGCCTGAAATTGAAGTAATTGATATGCGTAGGCAGAAAGCTAAAAAGCTTGTAAAAGACGACTTTAGCCATAGCTTTTTAGCAGCACTTGAATCAGAAATGAATAAGGGTAATCAGGCCATAATTTTTCAGAATAGAAGAGGTTATGCTCCGTACCTACAATGTGAAACTTGTGGCTGGATTTCTGAATGTGAAAACTGCTCAGTAAGTCTTACATACCATATGCATCAACATGAACTCAAATGTCATTATTGCGGCTACAGACAAAAAAGTCCAAGTGCATGCTTGAGCTGTGAATCAACGGCTTTAGTGATGAAAGGATTTGGAACCGAGAAAATTGAAGATGATTTAAAATTGCATTTCCCAGATGTGAAAATCCAGAGAATGGATAGAGACACCACAAGAAAAAAATATTCATATCAACAGATAATTGAATCTTTTGAAAATGGAGAAACCCAAATTTTGATTGGCACTCAAATGGTAACCAAGGGATTAGATTTTGAGAATGTGAGCATTGTGGGTATTGTTGATGCTGACAGAATGATGTATTATCCTGATTTTAGGGCATATGAAAGAGCATTTCAAATGATGCTTCAAGTTAGTGGAAGAGCTGGAAGAAGTCATAAAAAAGGTAAAGTATGGATTCAGAGTTTCCAAGAAAACCACCCGCTTTTTAATTATTTATTAAAATATGATTATGAGGGTTTTTATGAATTACAACTGAAGGAAAGGCATTCATTTTTTTATCCTCCATTTTGCCGATTAATCAAAATTATTTTGAAAGGTGCCCAATCAGATGCCGTAAAAAATGGTTCGAAATTATTATATGAATCTCTGATTTCACAATTAGGCTATCAAAGAGTTTTAGCTCCACATGAACCTATGATAGCCAAAATTCGCAATATATATCATATGGAACTTTGGATAAAACTGGAAAAAGGATACCCATTAGAAAGTACCAAAAATCAGATTAAATCTTCAGTTAACAAATTGCAAGAGAATTCTCAATTTAGAAAATTACGAATTATTTTTGACGTTGATCCTCAATAAGGTCCTTTTCAATTAACTTCCTGCCTAAATTATACGGTATAATTAGTATAATTTCACTAAATTGTGTGAAAATTTTTTGTTTGGATAAAATCTACCAATATAATTTAATTGGACTTTGGTTCAAAAACCCCGAAACAGAGCGTAAGTTTAACCTAAGCAGTTTCAAAGAAGACCTATATGCGCTTCGATTTGTCATCATTTTAGGAACAGCTTTAAGTATCATATTTATTTTTGTAGATGTCATACGGTATAAACCTGATTTAATTTCTATTGTCTTTCGAGGGGGAATGGCATTGATTTTATTGATTTTGGGTAGCTTAACTTTTTTATTTAAAAAAGAAAAATATCAATCCACTCAATATATGAGTGTTCTAATAGCCTTATTTGTCTCCTCTATATTTTTTTTACATTATCATTTTAATGAAGATCCTGACTTTGATATTTTCCTTTCAAATATTTTAATGGTCATAATTTTTGTAACCTCTACCATTATGGGGATGCGTTTTCGCTACGCATTGTTAGTCAATACGATTAATTTTTCAGGATATATAATTTATATCGAAACTATTAATTATTCAATCATAGCAGAAAGACAGATTTCTCAACTATTTGTTATTTATATGGTTGGAATACTCGCTTCCTACCTGCTTGACAGACAAAAAATGAGCTCATTCATCAATAAAAATGAGCTAGATATGGAAGTCAAGAAAGTTGATGAGCTTAACAAAGTTAAAAACAAGCTTTTTTCAATCATTTCCCATGATTTGAGAGGCCCAATAGTTTCACTCAAAGGAATTTTAGGATTGTATAAAAAAAGGGCTGTAAGTGAGGAAGAGTTTAAGCAATTAACTCATAATTTGGAAAATGATTTATATAGCTCTTCCAATTTACTGGATAATCTTTTGGCTTGGTCAAAAAGCCAAATGCAGGGATTAGAAATTAATAAAACTAAAATTAATCTTAATGATGAACTGCTGATATTAAAACAGCTATTTGAATCACAACTAAAATCTAAAGGGATTACAATTGAAATTTCTATAGCCGAAAACCATAGTATTCTTGTTGATAAAGAAAGTATTCAAATCGTATTTCGAAATATAATATCAAATGCCATTAAATTCACACCGCTTGGAGGAAAAATTTCAATTTCATCCAAGAAACACAATGATGAAATGATTAAGCTTGAAGTTACTGATTCTGGTGTCGGAATTCCTCCCGAAAAATTAAACCAATTATTCCAAATTAGTAAAGATACTTTAATTGGAACATCTTCTTCAAACGGGGCGGGAATTGGATTGTTATTGGTAAAAGAATTTATTGAACTCAATAATGGAGAGGTTTCAGTTGATAGCACTCTTGGAAAAGGAACTTCTTTTCGAATTTTGTTGCCTACCAATTAAAATCAAGACGAACTTTTTATATCTTCTTTTCATTACAAACAATCATTTCAATTCTGTTAGGATAAATCCATCAATTAAAATTATTTTTGCAACATGATATTAGTCGGAAACGCAGTCATCACAGATGACATTAAGGATAAAAATTTTGTATGTAACATTGAAAAATGTAAAGGCGCTTGTTGCGTAGAAGGTGATTTAGGTGCCCCGCTTACGAATGAAGAATTACCTATCATGAAGGAAATATATCCGAAAGTAAAGCCTTATTTATCAGCAGAAGGTATTAAAGCAATAGAAGAACAAGGTGAATATATTGAAGATTGGGAAGGAGACTATAGTACCACCACCATCAATGATAAAGAATGTGCTTATGCAGTTTACGATGAAAAAAACATTCTAAAATGCGGCATTGAACAAGCCCATAACGATGGCAAAATAGACTTTCTAAAGCCAATTTCATGTCATTTATATCCTATCCGAATCACTAAGTATGATGAATACGATGCTTTAAATTATGATAGATGGGAGATATGTGATCCAGCTTGTGATTTTGGAGAAAAACTTGGTGTTCCTCTTTATAAATTCCTTAAAGATGCACTTATAAGAAATTACAGCAAAGAATGGTATGAAGAATTGGTACGAGAAATTCAATCTGACAATACTACGGATTAAGATTTTAAGTTAGGGATAATAACTGTGAAAATAGTTCCTTTTTCCAATTCCGATTCAACATTGATTTGCCCTTTTATTTTTTGAATGGTTTCTTTTACAATGTAAAGCCCAATTCCTGTGCCTTTACTATTGTTAGAAGCTCTAAAAAACATTTCGAAGATTTTTTCTAAATACTGAGATTGAATTCCTAATCCATTATCTGCTATTTTAATGACCGCTCTCTTTGAATCCGTTTTCACATTTATTTTCACAAAAGGATTATCAGAATAGGGGTTAAAATACCGTATAGCATTGGAAATAAGATTATTAAAAATGACTTTTAATCTTCTTTTATCAGAATAAAATGGAATGTCATCTTCAATTTTTATATGCTTTTTAATTTTATCATAATTTTCTAAATAATGATAATTATCCAAAGTATCTGTGAGTATTTCGTTAAAATCAATTAACTCTGATTGAACTTCCTGCCTAGCATTTCGAGATAAATCCACAATATCTTTAATAAAATTATCGAGCTTATTGATGCTTTTATCGACTAAATCAAGATAATCTGCTAGTTTTTCCCTACTCGTTTCATTTTTCGCCAAATTAATTAGCCCTTTTACAGAACTAAGTGGGGCTTTTAAATCATGAGAAGCGCTGTAAACGAAACTGTCAAGCTCAGTATTCAATTTCTTCAATTCACTATTTTGATTTTGGAGCTTTTCTTGAGCACTTTTAATGGCTGTAACATCTCTAATTGCTCCATCAAAATATTTAGTACCATCCTCATCTTCACTAACCATGCTGCTAAGAAGCCCTGTGAAAATGTCTCCATTCTTCTTTCGAAATTTCACTTCAACGTTGGTTACTTCTTTTACTTTAATCAGAAATTTTCCTAATCTCTCCCTATCATTCGGGTTTTCATAAAGGCTATTTAGTTTGGCATGTTGGTATAGTTCTTCTTTTGAATCAAAGCCAAACATTTTGACAAATGCTTCATTGACAAAAATCAATCCCTTTTCATGAGATGTCCTATATATCGCTTCAGATATATTTTTATTGACTGAAGCAATTATTCTTTCATTGCTCTTAATTCTTTCCTTTTCTTCAAAACTTTCGGAGATATCGTTGGTCAAACAGGCCACTCCACTTATGTTTCTATTCAGTATTACTGGAAATATTTTGGAATCCACAACCTTAACAACTTCACCATCTTTTTTGTAAAAATCTCGATAATTTTCTTCCTTTCCTTTTAAGGCTTTCTTAATTCTATCTAACGTTTTTTCATACTTATTCAGCAAATCACTTTGTTCCAAAACATTCATACCCACTTCAGGTGTAATTCCGTATTCAGATTCTAAATGGTGCCTAAATTTTTGATTGAATGCCATTAAATTGAATTCTGAATCCACCAACCATATCATTGAATCAAGTGTATCAAAAATTGCCCTTAAACTAGCCTCTTGATGTAATATCTCTCCTACCTGAAATTGAAGTTTATTATTGAATTCTTCTGTAAGACTTTCAAGTTTTTGATTTATATTTTTGTAATCCGTGCTAATTGAATTCAATACTTCATAGAAAGGACTAAAAGTATTTTTTTCGCTAGTTTCAAATAATTTCGTCTCTTCTTTATTCCATTTGAAGCTTTTAAGAATATTGAGCAGCTGATTAGATTCTTTCTCAGAATTTTCTACTAATTTATTTGACTTTAAATTCTTAGCTTCCTCAATTAATTCTTCTCTACTTAAAGAATTAAGATAATTTTCATAGGAATTATCAGAATGACCGTTTAAAGCATACTCTATAGCTAGATGGGGCTTATTAAGCGTTTCCACATCTTCAGCAAATTGAGAATTATGGTCACGAAAAGATTCCAATACAGTGTTATCTAAATTTTCATTAATAAAATACACTTTAGACCAAGACTCTCTTAAGAAAAGTTGATAATCCTCTAATTCATTCTGTGAAGAGCTAGGAATATCACCTAATTGACTAGCATCCATGATAAATGTCAGTTTCTGTTTTTGATGAATTTTGGAGGCACTCCGCAAATTTTGAAAGAATAATTGCCATGTAGCGCTATCAGCATTGCCTATTGATATTACATATAATATGCTATCATCTATGAGAATGAAATAACATCTAAAATCTTGAAAATCAGTGATATTAAAACTTTCTAAAAACTGATAACTAAGTTTCTTAGTCTTTAAAATATCTTCTATTTGATGTAGATAGTGGGTATTCAAATCAATTTTTGATTGTAAGATTTAGCATTTCTAAAAATATGCAAAATCTTTTTCAAAAAACTGTCTGAACGCTTAAATTATAGTTAATGTAGGGAATATAAAAAATTACATAAAAATTTAGTTAATATTGATTTTCAAATTCCTGTTAAAACAAAAGCCTAGTTTAAATAAATAGACTGGGCTTTTGCAGAAATGAATAAAAACTATCTTTGGAAACCTCTAAGTTTAATCTCCGTTAGCTTCCTTTTGGTATCCATCGGAAAGTCTCCTTTCATCATCCAGTCGTAGTAACCAGATTCTTTCTTCATCACTTCCTCTACAGGAATTCCCTTATGTTTACCAAAATTAAAAACCTCTATCCCATCATCATTGAAAACAAATCTTCCGGCCAAATCCACCATATTCTCATTGGTTATTTGATGTAAGGTTTCTACATTATTTTCAATTGTACCTAGTACCTTTCCCTTTAAGTCTCTTAAACTTTCACCTTCATATCTTTTAATCTGAGCATCCAAAACTTCAAGTGTAGCTAAAGTATCTGCTTCTGCTGAATGAGCATCTACCAGATCTTTTCCACAATAGAATTTATAAGCTGCGGTTAAGGTTCTCTTTTCCATCATATGGAAAATCTTTTGCGCATCCAATAATTTTCTTTTGGAGATATCAAAATCAACATCCGCTCGTAAAAACTCCTCCACCAATACTGGTACATCAAATTTCAAAATATTGAAGCCTGCTAAATCACAGCCATGCAGGAAAGCAGAAAGCTCTTTTGCAACGGATTTGAATGTAGGTTTATCTTTTACATCCTTGTCGTAAATCCCATGAATCAAACTACTTTCAAGAGGGATAGGTCTTTCCGGGTTAACTCTTGCGGTATTTTTGATAACATCCCCTGCTGTCATCACTTTTACAAAGGAGTATTCCACAATTCTATCGTTTACGACATTAGTTCCAGTGGTTTCCAAATCGAAAATGACTAAAGGATTTTTAAGTTTTAAAAACATAAATTATTTAACTAAAATTTGAGCAGTTTCTTTTAAATCTAAATTCCTGAAATGACCAGAACTTAAAAAAGCAAAAGTGGAAGTTTTTCCTTTTTGAATTTCCATTGCTTTTTTCAATTCATTTTCATCATTAAAAAATTGTAATTCAGGATTATTAAATGCGTTTTTAATGTCATCTTCCTTTATTTTATTTTCTCCAGCAATTTTAAGGTTGTCAGGATTAATGTAAACAAAAGCTTCATCTGCGTGCTTTAAGGTGTCTTTATATTCTTTTAAAAACTCTTTATCTAAACTACTAAAAGTATGTAGTTCATAAGCAATACAAATTTTACCTTTTGAAAATTGATGATGCAAAGCATTTACAGTAGCCTTTAATTTTGAAGGGGCATGTGCATAGTCTTTATAAACTCTAACTCCATTATTCTCAGCAAGCAATTCCAATCTGTTTTTTGCACCCTTAAAAGAGCTAATAGCTTGATAGAATTTATCAGCGGGCACTCCCAATAAATCACAAACTTCTTGAGCAGCTTTTATATTCTGAAGATTATGCTTTCCAAAAACATTAATTTTTACCTTTCCGTGGTCTTTCGTTTTAAGATATGTAATCCCTTCCTTTATTTCTGCTTCATGGGCTGAATAAGGAATCTTACGCACATCCTCACGTTCTTTTGCCCCTACTATATTCGCCAAATTATCTTCTTCACAATAGATTAATGAGCCAGCTTTTGGTGTTTTATCAGCAAATAAGTCAAATTGCTTGGTATAATCCTCAAAAGTTGGAAATACATTCTTATGATCCCATTTGATTCCTGAAATCACGCCAACATGATGATCATATTTCAAAAACTTGGGTTGAGGATCTAATTTCGAAGCTAAGTATTCATCACCCTCAATGACGATTATAGCGGCATCCGATAATTGAACTGTCAATTCAAAACCATCTATTTCAGCACCTACCAAGTAATCAAATGTTTTACCTGCAGATTTTAAAGCATGCATTATCATTGCAGTAATTGAGCTCTTACCGTGACTTCCACCTACGACAATCCGTTGCTTATTGGTTGAAACTTCTCTAATAAATTCGGGGAATGAGAAAATAGGTAACCCTAACTCTTGTGCCTTTTTCAATTCAGGATTATCTGCTTTAGCATGCATTCCTAAAATGACCGCATCTAACTTGTTATGGAGCTGATCAGGATTCCAACCTATTGATGCGTTTAGTCCTGCGGCTTTTAATTTTCCAGCAGCTGGTTCGTAAATTTCATCATCTGAACCAGTTACTGTAATTTTTCTTTTATGAAGTGCTAAAGCGAGGTTGTGCATCACGCTTCCACCCACTGCAATAAAATGTACTTGCTTAATATTATTTAAATCCATTGATTTTATATTCGGTTATCCAAAAATAGAATAAAGTTTATGCTGTGGCAAATTATCTACCATTTTTAGATGTTGATAAGCTGTGGATAAGTTGTCGGAAACTTGGTCGCTTTTCACTAACGATAAAGGAAATAATAATTTAGCTTTGTTAGCTTTTGAAATTTCAAAAATTAGCAGGGAAACACATGGAGTCAAAAAAATCATCCGCATTGAGAATAGGTCAAAAAAACAAAAAGCTTGATATAAGTGATAATATGGGGAAAATACCCCCTCAGGCGGTTGAATTAGAAGAAGTTGTATTGGGTGCTCTTATGCTCGAAAAAGATGCTTTGACCAATGTTATTGACATCCTAAAACCTGAAAGTTTTTACAGAGAAGCTCACGAAGAAATTTATAAAGCAATTGTTCAACTTTTCAACAATTCGGAACCTGTTGACTTAATGACGGTTACGAATCAGTTAAGAAAAAATGGAAAGTTAGACCTTATCGGTGGTGCTTATTATATTACTTCCCTAACTTCCAGAGTTAACTCTGCCGCCAATATTGAATACCATGCTCGAATCATAGCAGAGCAAGCTATTAAAAGACAATTGATAAAAATTTCCCGAGAAATTCAGGAAGATGCCTACGAAGACACCACGGATGTTTTCGATTTGCTGGACAGAACCGAGCAGGAATTATTTGATGTGACCAATTCCAACATTAAAAAGAATTATGCGGATATGTCCTCCCTCATGAAGCAAGCTTTTGTGGAATTGGAAGAAAGAAGAAATCATACCGATGGTTTAACAGGTGTACCTACTGGTTTCTCCGCACTGGATAGAGTAACCTCAGGATGGCAAAAATCAGATATGGTGATTATTGCGGCAAGACCAGGTATGGGGAAAACCGCTTTTATCGTTTCAGCGCTCAGAAATGCCGCTGTTGATTTCAAACAACCTGTTGCTATATTCTCATTAGAAATGTCTTCAGTACAGTTAGTTAACAGATTAATATCTGCAGAGGCAGAATTAGATTCTGAAAAAATTAAAAAAGGTGACCTAAAAGACTATGAATGGCAACAGCTCGTTCATAAAACAGCCGCTTTAACTGAAGCGCCAATATTTATAGATGACACCCCAGCCCTTTCTATTCTGGAACTAAGAGCGAAATGTAGAAGATTGAAACAGCAGCATGATATTCAATTGGTAGTAATTGATTACCTACAGCTAATGTCTGGTGACACTTCTAAATCAGGAGGTGCGGGAGGAAATCGTGAGCAGGAAATTGCTTCTATTTCTCGTTCTTTAAAAAATATTGCAAAGGAACTAAACGTCCCTGTTATTGCCCTTTCTCAATTAAGCCGTGCTGTAGAAACCAGAGGAGGTGACAAAAGACCACAACTTTCTGATTTAAGGGAATCAGGATCTATTGAGCAAGATGCGGATATGGTAATGTTCTTGTACCGACCTGAATATTATGGTATTACAGAAGATGAGAATGGAATATCCACTACAAATGTTGGTGAAGTTATCATTGCAAAGCACCGAAATGGGTCCTTAGATACCGTTCCGTTGAAATTTATTGGTCGATTCACCAAATTTTCAGACCTTGATGCTCCAGGAAGCGATAGTGGCGTACCAGGTTATGGAACAACATTCCCTTCTCAGGCAGGAGTACCAGCTGATTTTGATGAGCCAAGTTCAGTTACTTTACCTAGTAAAGCCACAGGGAATGAAAATTCACAAGACTCAGATGAAGCTCCTTTTTAATTGTTATAGTCGCTTGTTATTGCACATATATTCTTAAAATGTAAAATCTACAAGCACTGTTTAACCAAATTTACTGAAAATGAAAGCACTGATTATAGCAGATAATAATCAATTAGAATTTGTAGATAAGGAAATTCCAATTCCAAAAGACCATGAAGTATTGATAAAAATCAATGCTGTAGCTCTAAATCATAGAGACCAATTTATTAGAGAAGGAAAATATCCGGGAATTTCTGTAGGAACTATTTTAGGGTCAGATGCAAGTGGTACCGTTTTGGAAACTGGTAAAAATGTAGATTCAGTTTGGAAATCGAAAGAAGTCTTAATAAATCCTAACGTCAATTGGGGAGAAAATTCCAAAGTCCAATCCTCAAATTATCATATACTAGGAACGCCTTCAGATGGGTTATTTTGTGAATATGTAACAATTGATGCACAAAAAATAGCCGAAAAACCAGCGCATTTAAGTTTAGAAAATGCAGCTGCTCTACCCCTCGGAGGAATGACTGCATTCAGAGCACTTTTTCACCATGGCAGATGTCAAAAAGGTGAAAACATATTAATATCAGGAGTTGGTGGTGGAGTAGCACAATTTGCTTTTCAGTTTGCCTTAGCAAAAGGTGCAAATGTATATGTGACTTCTAGTGATGAAACTAAGCGAACTAAATCTACTGAACTTGGAGCAAAAGGAGCTTTCAATTATAAAGATTCAAACTGGGTTAAAGAAGCTAAATCAAAATCTGGTGGATTTGACTTAGCTATAGATAGTGCCGCAGGTGAAGGCATTAATGACCTTATAAAACTTATGAATCCGGCTGGAAGAATTGTTTTTTACGGAGCTACCCAAGGCAAAACTCAAAATTTAGATGTTCATAGAATGTTCTGGAATCAAATTACTTTGCAAGGAAGCACTATGGCCAATGATGATGAATTCAAAGAAATGCTTGCTTACGTAAGAAAAAATCGAATTGAACCAATAATTGATTCTGTCAGACCATTTAATGAAATTATAACCGCCTTCGATAAAATGAAAGCTGGAGACCAGTTTGGGAAGTTGGTGATTAGCTTACTATCAAATTGAAATAAAAAAAGCGATGACTAACCAATCATCGCTTTTCCACTGTTAGCTATTCATTATATCTTCAATTTCATCTACTTCTATAGGAATATTGCCCATCATATCATGAATTCCATCTTTTGTAATAACCACATCATTTTCTAAACGAATGCCAAGGCCTTCATTTTGAATGTAGATACCTGGCTCAATAGTAAATACCATTCCAGGTTCAAATTCTCTATAAATATTTCCTACATCATGAACGTCCAATCCAATGTGGTGAGAAGTTCCATGCATAAAGTATTTTTTATAAGCTGGATTTGCCGGATCCTGATTTTTTATATCAGTTTTATCCAATAACCCCAAGCCTAATAACTCACCTTCCATCAATTTACCAACTTCCTTGTGATATTCAGGGATTCTATTACCTGGCTTTAACATTGAATAACATTCCTTCATCACTCTCAATACCGCATTATAAACATCTTTTTGACGCTGAGTGTATTTACCATTAACAGGAATCGCACGCGTCATATCAGCATTATAATTACCATACTCCGCTCCTACGTCCATCAATAAAAGTTCACCATCTTTGCATACATCCTTGTTTTCAATATAATGCAATACACATGCATTTGCTCCAGAAGCGACAATAGGTGTGTACGCAAATCCTTTTGATCCTTGTCTTACGAACTCATGTAAAACCTCCGCTTCTATTTCGTATTCTTTAACTCCAGGCTTTACAAATTTCAAAGTTCTTCTAAAAGCATCTTCTGTTATTTTACAAGCTCTTTCCATTTGCGTGATTTCCTGAGGGTCTTTTATAGCTCTTAAATCATACAAAATAGGAGCTGCCTTTCTATATTGATGAGCTGGATATTTTTCCTGAAGCCATTTGATAAATCGCATATCACGAGTTTCCACAGGAGAAGCATTTCTAATATGCTCATTAGTATTAATAAAAACTTGCTCCGCTTCCGCCATCAACGTATTAAAAACTGCTTCAAATTGAGAAAGCCACATTACGGTTCGTATTCCTGAAGCTGCAGTTGCCTCCTCCTTAGTATATTTATGTCCTTCCCAAACGGCTATATGTTCATTTGTTTCAGTAACAAATAAAATTTCTCTCCATCCATCATTATCAAAATCAGGAAACAAAACCAAGATACTCTCATCTTGATCAATACCCGTTAAATAAAATAAATCACTGTTTTGCCAGAAGGTCATTGTGCCATCAGCATTCAAAGGCATAACATCGTTAGAATTGAAAACTGCCAGAGATTTTGCAGGCAATTGCTTCATGAAATTTTTGCGATTCTTTATGTAAAGAGAAGAATCTAAAGTTTTGTACCTCATAAAATTATGTTTTATTTCAAATTAATCGTTTAAGCTTCGTAAATTTCAAATTTACATTTTATTATCTCATTCAACATGTTAAAACAGGCTTTTTTCAAGACATTCTTCTTCTTAATCACTTTTCATCTGCTTTCTATTGCAGTTTTAGCACAAGAGAAGTACTGGTTGGAATTTGAAATAGAAAGTTTAAAAAATGATAAAGTCCAAATTGAATACTTTAAGGAAAAACTAAAAGTAGAATTTCAAGATGATATTGATTTCTTATATCATTCAAAATGGAATCCTGTAATAAGCATATCTACAACAGGAGAAATAGCTAAATCACTGGTAAAATACAAGTTCATAAAAAGTATTCAAATTCAAAACGAACTTATTCCTTTATCAATTGAGACTTTAGCACCTGCTGAATATTCATATGCTTTAGAGCAAATAAAGGCTCACTACATAACCGATAGTTTGAAATTAAGTGGTCGTAATGTAAAAATTGGAGTTATAGATGGTGGATTTTTGGATGCAAATGAGGAACCTTCATTACAGCATTTAATCACAAATAATCAAATTAAATTTTTTAAAGATTTCCTGCTGCAAGGAAATAAGGATGCTTTTTATGGGAAAAGAATAGCTGAAGATGACCATGGAACACAAGTCTTAAAAATGATAGCTGGCTCAGATAATGGAACTTCCATAAAATATGGTATGGCAGAAAATGCAGATATTTATCTTGCACGAACGGACCACGGCATAAGAGAAAGAAGAATTGAAGAAGATTATTGGGTAGCCGCTATTGAATTATTTCATGAAATGGGAATCCGCTTAGTAAATTCCTCTCTTGGTTATACAGATGGGTTTGATAAAAGAAAAGAAAACCATAGTAAGAAAGAGGTAAATGGAAAAAGTAGTATGATTACTAAAACTGCGCAACTGGCGGCAGAAAAAGGAATGTTGCTTGTAAGTGCAGCAGGAAATGACGGACACCAAAAATGGGAAATATTATCTTTACCATCAGATGCAAAGGACGTTTTAACCGTAGGAGCAGTCCGCTTTGATGATTGGTCCAAAATGTATTACTCCTCAATTGGTCCAGAAAGACTGCATTACGTAAAACCTGATGTAGCTTGCTTTGCTGCAAATGGCACATCTTTCTCAGCTCCTGTTATAACTGGACTTGCAGCTTGCATTTGGGAATATGATAGCAGTCTAAATAATTTAGAAGTAATTAACATCATAAAATCAGGAAGTCATTTGGCGGAAAGTCCTAATAATTATGTTGGTTGTGGTATTCCTGACGGTAAAAAAATAAAATCTATACTAAAAAACGAGAAACCAGAATCAAATTTTCAAATTTATAATTCAGATAAGAATTATGTAGAAATAAAAATTCCTGATGAAATTGAAACGGTAGTAGTGTTTCATAAAAAAGATTCCATTAATGTAATAGAACAACTATCGATAGATATGGAAGAAGGAATGTCTTTTTTAAAAATTGAGAAGCAGAATAATTGTAATTTCTCTACCATTGTGGCACAAGACAAATTACACATTGAAATTAAATGGAATTAACACAAAAAAGCATTCATATCGCTATGAATGCTTTCAAAAAGATTTTTATAATTTAAAGTAATATCAGAACAAATTAAAGCTTAATCCAAATCTGTAAGGAGTTGTTTGAGTGGCAACTGGGTTTTCAGCATTGTTCAATGGTCCTCTTCCTGGATTAAATAATTCAGAAAAATCATATTCAAAGTAACCAGCAAATCCACCAATCCCTATTCGAAAGTGAGCACCGTAACGAAACTGATTAAGTTCAAATTTCTCTTTACGCTTGATCTTCTTTGTTTGCTCATTTTCAACATACTTAATCTTAGTTTTTCCATTGATTAAATAACCAATACTACCACCAGCTGCTAAGAAAAATCCTCCATTATTCATTTTTTCTTTATTGAAATAATATCGAAGTTCAAGCGGGATATTTATATAATTAGATTCAAATTTTGTTTTTTCTACCGTACTATTTGTACCTACTATATCTGTTCCTAATCTTTGTAATCTTACTCTTGTAATCTGATTATCATCTGAAACGACCTGCAATGTTAAACTGTCTCCCTCAAAAGCGTATTTATTAAAAGATAAATCAATTCCACCATTAAAACTGAAATTAGAATTAGATATTTGAACAGGATACAAATAGCCAATCTTAAATGCATTATTTCCAATTGGTCTTAAATTTAGATTTTCGACATCATTGCCTGCCAACATACTTAAACCTACTGAAAAAGTAAGGTCTCCAATCAAATTCGGACGAGGTCCAAAAGTATTCTTTTCTTGTAAATTTTGGGCATTTACTGTGGTTACAGCAGTTAAAATCGTTAATGCAAATACGAATAATTTTTTCATTGGTAATTTTTTGAATTGTACTTTTGAAAAACAAAGATAGCGTTTTATGTAAAGGATAAATAAATAATTCCTTTTTCTTATAAGAAAATATTTTCTACCTTTGCAAGCTCATTAGCAAACGTAGTTGATGAAAAGATATTGTTTTCAAAAGTGAAAGCAAAAGTCGAATTACAAAAAATGGCCTCGTAGCATAACTGAATAGTGCACCACATTACGGCTGTGGAGGTTGCAGGTTTGAATCCTGCCGAGGTCACAAAAAAACCGCTTGATATATTTCCAAGCGGTTTTTTTTATACCCTATTCTAAGGGTTTGCAATTATTATCACGTAATGATTCTTAACTCTTGATTCTCTAGCTTATCTCCCTTGAAACTCCGGCTTTCTTTTCTCTAAAAAGGCTTGTTTCCCTTCTTTATAATCTTCTGATGTTCCTGCTATTTGCTGAGAGTATTTTTCATACTCTAACATATCATCTAAAGAAGAAGTAGCCGCTTTGTTCAACATCTTCTTAATCATACCAATTGATTTAGTAGGCGCTTTTGCAAAATAATCAGCATAAGATTTTACTGCTTTATCCAACTCTTCATCCTTCACTACTTTATTTACAATTCCCAACTCAAACGCTTCTTGGGCTGTGATTTTAGTGCCCATTGCACATAATTCAAACGCCTTTTGATAGCCTACTAAATTCGGAAGGAAGAAAGAAGAACCTGAATCGGGTACCAAACCAATATTGATGAATACTTCAATCATTTTAGATGATTCACAAGCAATAATCATATCAGCAGCCAAAGCTAATGAACAGCCCGCTCCTGCAGCCACTCCATTCAATCTAGCTATAATGGGCTTTGGTAAATTTCGCATTGCCCTAATGATAGGATTGTATCTTTTCTCCAATGAATTATAAAACATTTTATCATCTTCATCACGAGCAGATTTCAAATCTTGTCCAGAAGAAAAGGCTTTTCCCTCTCCTGTTATCACCACTACTCTTACTTCTGGGTCTTTTCCTGCTTCTTTTAATGCTTTTTGAAATTCATAGCTAATTCCATCATTAAAAGCGTTATAAAAATCTGGGCGATTAAAAGTGATGGTGCAAACACCATCTTGAAGTTCGTATTTTAAAAACTCGTACATTATTTATTTTTCTTTATATGGAATCTGTTAATTAATTTTAAAAAAATTTATTATTAGGTAATTAATACCAAAAAGATATAGGTACCGCTCATTATTGCATAAAAGGCTCTATTTAATTCAAAATCAAAATTGTAAGGAAATTTACAAAAAACCCAATCAGGAAACCAACCCAAACTTGTTTGGAATCATGAACTGATAATTTCAATCGGGCAGTTCCAACTAATCCGCAGAACAAAAAACATAAAGCGACCGCATAATAGAAATTGGAAGGCTCAGCTTTTATCAGCAAAGCAAGGTAAATTCCGGTTGCACCTGCAATTGCAATGGCATGTGCACTTATTTTCCACCAAATGGTGACAATTGTTAAAATTAAAATGCTAATAGTTACAGACAATAAAATCACCGTAACCAAATTGGGAAACCTGAATTTCTCCCAGAAAAGGTAAGTGGTGGCTCCATAAAAAATAACATTAAATAAAAATGGAAAGACGCGTTCTTTCCTGTCCTCCATATTGAGATTAGTGATATTCCTCGTGAATTTTAAAAGTAAAATCCCCATTAAAGGGATAAGAAAAGTCGTCATGAAAATCATGGACATAAAACGCCAAACCAAATCACCAGTCATATTTAAGCTATAAGGCAGGAAAAATAAAATTCCTAAAAATATATAGCTCGGAATCAGTAACGGCTGAAATACAATAGATATAAAATGTGCCCAAAATTTATTCACTATAACTCTTTTCTTAATCGTGCAACAGGAATATTCAACTGCTCTCTATATTTTGCAACAGTTCTTCGGGCAATCATATAACCTTTTTCCTTCAATAATTTTTCTAATTTATCATCTGAAAGCGGTTTGCTTTTATCTTCCTTATCAATGAATTCTCTTAATGTATTTTTCACTTCTCTAGAACTCACATCCTCCCCTGACTCTGTGGCTATTCCTTCGGAAAAGAAAAATTTGAGAGGATAAATACCAAATTCCGTCTGCACAGATTTACTATTAGCTACCCTCGAAACAGTTGAAATATCCATATCAATTTTCTCTGCTATATCCTTCAAAATCATTGGGCGCAATTTACTCTCGTCTCCTTCTCTAAAAAACTCATATTGATACTCTAAAATAGCCTGCATAGTATTCAAAAGCGTAAATTGGCGCTGTTTAATGGCATCAATAAACCATTTGGCAGCATCCAGTTTTTGCTTGACAAAGCCTACGGTTTCTTTTAATTTTTTATCTTTTTTATCACCCTTATCATAAGCTTTCAGCATTTCAGAATATGACGGACTGACTCTTAAATCAGGAGCATTCCTTGAATTTAAGGTAATGACCATTTCTCCATTCTGGTTCGTCAGAATAAAATCAGGCATTAAAAATTGCGTTTTTACCGCACCTGAGCCAGAACCTCCCGGCTTAGGATTTAAACGCTTGATGGTATCTATTGCATCCTTAAATAGCGACTCATCTTCAATGTTAAGCTTCTTGACTATCTTTTCATAATGCTTTTTTGAAAACTCTTCAAAGCATTCATCTATAATCTGATAAGCTAATTTAACTGCTTCTGATTGGTCTAGCTTCCGCTCTAATTGTAATAAAAGACATTCTTCTAAATTGCGAGCTGCTATTCCGGCCGGGTCAAAATCCTGAATTTTCGTTAATATACTTTCCACCTCATCGGCATCAGTATTCACATTTTGAGAAAAAGCCAAATCATTCACAATAGCATCAATATCCCTACGGATATAGCCATCGCTCTCAATACTGCCGATTAACTGTTTACCAATTTTATATTGATTTTCATCCAATCCTAGAAATCCCAATTGTGTCATCAATTGGTCATTCAAAGTGGTGCCCATGGCAATTGGCATCTCCTTCTCTTCCTCCTGACCATTTCCATCCCCTTGCATTCTGTAGCCAGCTTCATCATCATGCAAATAATCATCTATGTCAAAATCATCGGTGGCTTCTTCTTCATAATCCTCCTCATAATTATCTTCTTCCGATTCTTCTTTCCCTTCTTCCAGCGCTGGATTTATCTCTAATTCTTCTTCAATTCTTGTATCTAATTCAGCAGTAGGCACTTGCAACAGTTTTATAAACTGAATTTGCTGAGGAGACAACCTTTGCCCCAAGGATTGTGAGAGTACTAATTTTTGCATAAATCTAATTCTCTAAAAATTGTGCCAATTTTCTTACTTCAAATTTATTTTAAATTCTGGAATTAAGCATTAAAAAATCAATTATATGCGCATTATATCTTTGATAAAAAGCCAATAATATCGAATTTTGGCAGATTAAATTTTATCATTTTTAAACGCAATAATTTTATGACTGTTCCGGCAAGAATTAAAATCAATAAACTATTATCTAGCGAAGCTACTGAACAACAGGCAAATGTAAAAGGATGGGTGAGAACTAAAAGAGGTGGAAAGCCTGTTTTTTTTATTGCGCTTAATGATGGTTCCACTATCAATAACGTTCAAATTGTAGCCGACCCAGAGGTGATTTCTGAAAATATTATCAAAGATATCACCACAGGTGCTGCAATAAGTGTAGTGGGAAAAGTGGTAGCTTCTCAAGGAGCAGGTCAGTCTGTAGAGATTTTGGCTGAAAGCATTGAGGTCTTGGGAAAAGCAGACCCTGAAAAATACCCATTACAACCGAAAAAGCATTCTATGGAATTTATGAGGGAGAAAGCTCACCTCAGAATGCGAAGCAGCACCTTTAGTGCAGTTTTCAGAATTCGTCATTCCTTGGCGTTTGCTATTCATCAATTCTTCCATGAAAAAGGATTTTATAATTTACATACACCTATTATCACCGCTAATGATGCCGAAGGTGCCGGTGAAACTTTCCATGTCACCAATTTCGATTTGGACAAAATCCCGATGACGGATGACGGAAAAGTGGATTATAAGCAAGATTTTTTCGGCAAGGAAACCAACTTAACAGTTTCTGGTCAGCTGGAAGGAGAATTGAGCGCTTTGGCTTTAGGTGAAATTTATACATTCGGACCAACATTTAGAGCTGAAAACTCCAATACTACACGTCACTTAGCTGAATTCTGGATGGTAGAACCAGAAATGGCTTTCTATGATTTGAATGACAATATGAATCTGGCAGAGAAAATGCTGAAGTATGTAGTAAAATATGCTTTAGAAAACTGTAAAGAAGATTTGGATTTCTTAGCCAACAGAGCAGATGAAGAAGATAAATTGAAACCTCAAAATGAGCGTCAGGAAATGGGCTTATTGGAAAGATTACAATTCATTTTAGAAAATGATTTTGAAAAAGTGAGCTATACGGATGCTATCGAAATCCTAAGAAACAGTAAGCCAAATAAAAAGAAAAAATTCAACTACCTCATTGAAGGCTGGGGTGCAGATTTACAGTCAGAGCACGAAAGATTCTTGGTTGAAAAGCACTTTAAAAAGCCGGTTATCTTATTTGACTATCCGAAAGACATCAAAGCATTCTATATGCGTCAGAATGATGATGACAAAACTGTAGGTGCCATGGATATTTTGTTCCCAGGCATAGGCGAAATAGTGGGTGGTTCACAAAGAGAAGAAAGGCTTGAAAAGCTAACCCAAAGAATGAAAGAAATGGACATTCCAGAAGATGAATTATGGTGGTATTTAGATACCCGTAAATTCGGTACTGCTCCACACAGTGGTTTCGGCTTAGGCTTCGAAAGATTAATGCTATTCGTGACTGGAATGGGAAATATCAGGGATGTGATTCCTTTCCCTAGAACGCCAGATAATGCAGAATTTTGAGGAAGTTGGAAGTTCGAAGTAGGAAGTTTGGTCAGTACCGAAGGTCGGACCGACTTATGCCCTAATCTGTAATAGTGACTTCACACAATTTTGAAAGGATTGAAGTCAGTAATTTAGTTGGTTGATTTAATATGATTTGATACTTTAGTATTTTACATAATAAATCAACCATGAGCTTTAAATTTGAAAACCTTCGGATATGGCATATCGCTATGGATTATGGCGAAGACTTGTTTAATTTGTCAAAAAACTTCCCAAAGAATGAAATATTCAATCTAACTTCTCAACTGCGAAGAGCTTCTGATTCAATCGCTTTAAATATTTCAGAAGGCTCGATTTTGCAATCTGCGCCTGAGTATAAAAAATTCCTAAGTTACAGCATTAGGTCTCTTGCTGAAGTTGTAACTTGTTTGCATAAAGCGAAAAGAAGAAATTATATTGATGAAAATCAATTTCAAACTCAATACAATCAAGCTTATAATTTAATGATTATGATGGTAAGTTTTCGAAGTAAGGTTCGATAGGCTCAACTTCATACTTCCATCTTCTAACTTCCAACTTTTTCACCATGCTAATCACCAACATCAAAACACTTTTTGGAACCAGAGAAAAAACCGAATTATTAAGAGGTAATGCATTAGGAGAATTGCCTTCTATTGATAATGCTTTTCTTGAAATAAAAGACGGTAAGATTTTGAATTATGGTAAAATGGAGGAATTGAATATTGACCAACAACAAGAAGTATTCGATGCGAAAGGAAAATCTATTTTACCTACTTTTTGTGATTCTCATACGCATATTGTTTTTGCCGGTAGTCGTGAGGATGAATTTGTGCACAAAATCAAAGGCTTAAGCTACGCTGAAATTGCGGCTAAAGGTGGTGGGATTTTAAATTCAGCTAAAAGACTGTCCAATACTTCTGAAGATGAGCTTTTTGAACAA
The DNA here is from genome assembly GCF_035704835.1 of Marivirga sp. Classification (GTDB taxonomy): domain Bacteria; phylum Bacteroidota; class Bacteroidia; order Cytophagales; family Cyclobacteriaceae; genus Marivirga. Next base: position 52,275 of record NZ_DASSWQ010000012.1, read on the forward strand.
GCCATGGTTCGGGTAAATGAAGTCATGCATTTAGGGACTGGGGCTTTGGAAATTAAAAGTGGTTATGGATTGAGCCTTGAAGCAGAGCTCAAAATGCTTAGAGTAATCAGAAGAATAAAAGAAACAGTTAAAATCCCTGTAAAATCAACTTTTTTGGGAGCTCATGCTTTTCCTGAGCCGTATAAAGAAAATAAAGCTGCTTATGTAAAACTCATCATTGATGAAATGTTACCTGCCATAGCAGAAGAAAAATTAGCGGATTACATCGATGTATTTTGCGAAACTGGCTTTTTTGATGAGAAATTAAGTGAACAAGTATTAAATGCAGGTAGAAAATACGGTTTGAAAGCTAAAATTCATGCCAACCAATTGAATAATAGCGGTGGCGTCCAGTTAGGAATTAAAACCAATGCGCTTTCTGTCGACCATTTAGAGACATTAGGTGAAGAAGAAATTTCATTATTGGGTAAGCATGATATCATATCAACATTATTGCCATCTGCAGCATTTTTCTTAAGAATGGGCTTCCCGCCTGCCAGAGAATTAATTGATGCAGGAGCGGCTGTAGCTTTGGCTACAGACTATAATCCGGGCTCTTCACCAAGTGGAAATATTCCATTATTAATTTCATTGGCCTGTATTCAAATGAAAATGACTCCAGAAGAAGCTTTTAATGCTGCTACGATAAATGGAGCGTTTGCAATGGAAGTAGAAAATGAAGTGGGTTCCATTACTAAAGGAAAAAGAGCTAACTTGATACTCACAAAGGATATTCCATCCTTAGCCTATATGCCGTATGCATTTGGCTCTCAGAATATTGAAAAAGTTATGATTAAAGGAGAATGGATATAAATCACTTTCAATTTTTTGAGGAAAAAGCTTTAAATAACTACCTAAAGCCAAGAGAAGGAGAAACCAAAATTGGCGAGAAAATCGCTTATGGAAATGACTTTAAGAATTCAACTGCCAGATTTGTATTGTTGGGAATTGAAGAGTCTATAGGCGTAAAAGGGAATTTTGGAGTAAGCGGTACTCACACTGCTTGGGATGCTTTTTTGAAAGCTTTTTTGAATATTCAATATACCAATAAATTGAAAGGCGAAAGTATTCACCTTTTAGGCAATTTTAATTTTCAGCAATTGGCTGAGAATGCTAAATCTATAGAAGATTTCAGGGAGTTAGTTCCCACGATTGATGATGCAGTATTTCCACTCATCCAAGTAATTTCAGGAGCAGGAAAAATTCCGATTGTTATTGGCGGCAGTCATGCAAATGCTTTCCCCATTATAAAAGGTGTGAGTAAGGCAAATAATGCTGCGATTAATGTGATAAATCTAGATGCTCATGCTGACTTCCGTGCTCTGGAAGGAAGACATAGTGGAAACCCTTTCAGTGCTGCCAAAGCAGAAGGATTTATGGCTGATTATAGTATTTTAGGTTTACATGAAAATTACAACAGCCAAAATATGCTGGATGAAATGGCAAACCATAAGGGCATTCGACAATACTTCTGGGAAGATATTTATTTACGAAAAAAGATGACTTTTGAAGATGCACTAAATGATTTCATTCAAGTCAACCAAAATAAAACTTGTGGGATTGAAGTGGATATGGACAGCATAGAAGGGGTTTTGAGCTCAGCTATGACACCATCAGGTTTTAGCACCACAGAAGCTAGATATTACACTTATAAAAGTGGTAATAATTTGCATCCCGCTTATTTCCATATCTGTGAAGCAGCTTCTGAATTAGAAAATGGTTTGAAAAATAATAGCACAGGAAAATTACTTTCTTATTTGGTGAGTGATTTTGTTAAAGGGGTTTTAGAGAGCTAAATATTTTTTTCAATTAATAAAATATCTCAGTAGAAAAACTGAATCGAATTTGAGAAAAACTGCAATAAATATCAAAACTGATAAGTGGAATGAAATAATCTCTGGATTAAGAAAAAGAGGTTGGATTGTTACTTCAAAATATTGGGGTTTTGATGCGGGAATTGACGATGACTTTTTAATTTTAAGAAAAGGATTAAAAAAAATTATTTTTGGTTGGACAAATTTGCTTGAAGGAGAAATTAAATGTAATGACAAACTTTTTAAATATTTAGAAAACGAATTTAATATGAAATTTGAATTTGGAAAACCATTTAGTTTAAAACCATTAGTAATTTTAACATATAGGTTACAATCACTTCCTTTAGCTGTCCTAAAAAAACTAAAATATAAGATGGAATAAATAAGTTTTAGCCAACACTTTGTAAAAATGCTTAATAGCAGAACTTTATAACTAATACTTCAAAATATCCCCCAAAGTTTTCTTCATTTGTTCCATACAGACAGGTGGAACTTCTCCCAATTTATTGACAAATCGGTCTTTTGAGATGGAGCGGATATGAAAAACCAAAACCTCTGACTTCTCATTCAATCCATTCTTAATATCTGGCTCTAAAACAGGATTGCCTTTATATCCTTTAATTTTTGTGGTAAGCGGACAAACTATTACTGTCCGTAAAAACTCATTAGCCAAATTTCCGCTTAAAATGACAACAGGCAGAAATCCTGCCTGCTCACTTCCTTTAACAGGATTTAAGTTTACATTCCAAATTTCTGCCTGCTTCATACTTCATCAGTATCTTTGAGCTGCTTCCAGTAATCTTGCATACCTTCTTCTGCAACCATCATGACATCAACGTCATGTCCTGCCATTTTATAGGATTTGGCATATTCTGCCTTTTCTATGTTTTCTAAATATGCGGTTAATGCCTTTTCTATCAATTTATTCTTAGGCATATTTAATTCATTAGCCTTTTTGGCCAATAAATCAACGACATGTTTGGGAAGTGTAGTTGTTATATTCATGGCTATTTTATATTTGTATATCACAAATATAATACAAAAATATTAACTAAAAAATTCCAAGCTACTCTAATTCATTAACTCTGAACCCCGAAACTATCATTCCCAATCAATGAAGGCTGATTAAATCTTCCATTTTCATCTCTATTTTCTAGGTTCAAAACACCTCTTGGGCAAACTGATGAGCAAACTCCACAACCAACACAGGAAGAACGAATAATATTTTGGCCTCTTTGCGCATACCAACGAACATCTATACCCATCTCACAGTAAGTAGAACAGTTCCCACAAGAAATACATTGTCCACCATTTGTCGTAATTCTAAATCGGGATTTAAAACGTTGCACCAATCCTAAATAAGCCGCTAAAGGACAACCAAATCGGCACCAAACTCTATTTCCCATAAATGGATAAAAACCTGTACCAATTACACCTGAAAACATAACTCCTATTCCAAATCCATACGCTGCTCTTATATTGTAAGTATTGATTCCCAACAATTCAGAACTTGCTGTAAAATAAGTATATAAAACCCCAGTTGTCATCACTACAACAAAAACCAAAACACTATGAACCATCCATCTTTCAACTTGCCAGGCCCCTAAGGATTTATCAGATAATTGTCGGTATGGGTCACCTAAAGTTTCGGCTAAACCTCCACAACCACAAACCCAGCTACAATACCATCTTTTGCCATATAAATAAGTAAATAAGGGAACTCCAATTGCAAATAAGGCAATTCCCCATCCCAGCATAAATATACCTATAGTTCCAGCTTCCAATTTTTCATTTAATCGGTAATCAAAAAAGAAGCTGTAATCCAGCGGCCACATATTCTTCAAATCCATATAGGGTTGATTCAAGCGAACCAGAATTTCAGGAATCAAGAATGCAAAAGATAGCTGGAAGAACATGACTGAGACGGTTCTAATCATTTGATATGGGCTATGTCTATATTTAATAATCATCCTTATTCCCATTACCAAAATTGCCAATGTGTAAAGGAATCCATACATAAACCATTGGCTTGCAGGATTTCCACTCAACATTTTACTCAGTGGGTCAACCATTACAATCCAGGACGTCATATATTCTGGATACCAATAGAGAAAAACATAAAAGCCAATCAGAAATGTGCCCAATAAGATACCTATCCAACCTCGATTTTTCAGCGCACTATGGAATATACCATCATTTTTAATGCCTGCATGCTGGGTTTTTAATCTTGGTAATAAATACATGATGGCACCGATAATCGGTATACCAATCGCTAAAAATAACCATAACCAAGGGTTTTGAGCAACAGGGCCAACTTCTGATTGTTTTGTTATAGTAAATGCTGTATTGTTGATATTATTTTGGCTAAACCCTTTTTGAGAAATGATGGAATTATTCACATCTGCAATAACTTTTTCTAATTCAGCAGTCAGTTCCTCTGAAGATTCATATTCACGGCCTTCCATCCATCCAGTATAATCTTTTAGTTGTTTTAGTTGCCACGCTCCTACTTCCCCGGAAGACTTGCTAAATGCTTTTTCAATTGCGGACTGTTTAAATCCCTTCCCTTCTACATTACTAGCAATTTGATTTGCCAAATCCTTGTTGATTTCAAATTTAGATTTTAAGTCCTGGTTGCTTTGCTCTAAGACTGATTTAAAATCGCTTACAAATGCAAATTGACTTTTGTAGGTTTTATCATAGATATCGCTAGCATATTTATCTACCAAAGGAAAAGAATTTTCTACTATTGATTCTTTCAGCGTATTTTTATCCAATTGATATTGCCCCAAAAAGAACATTGACAAAAAAGTCAAAAATCCTATGGTAAATACTGCTAACCCTATTTTATGTATAAATTTCAAACTCTTCATATATCTATTTTAAAATAATCCTAAGACTTTTTTTCTACCCAATTTCACTGCTTCATTCGGATATCTTTCATTATACATTCCCACTAATTCATCCTCATACCTTTTGAAAAATTCAGGGTCAAAATTAGCCTCTTTCAGATTTTGAAACACCTTTTTCATAGTCCAATGATCCCTTATCATTTTATCACAAACCTCATGGCGGTACCTGACTCCCATCAAATTCACGCCTTTTAAAGTTTTATCTTCTTTATGGAAAACCAGTCTGATTGATTTCTCTCCTTTTTTATGCTCCCAATAGAAATGCTCTTCAGTATTTTCGTCCGGTACATTGGTCACCTGTCCGTAGGTTTGATATTCTATATCCAAAAACTTAGCTGAATTGAACCAAATACCAGGTTGATAAGCTGTTCTATTTCCGCAAATTGTCTGCGCCAGTGTCTCTCCATGCATTCTACCTGTGTACCAAACTTGCTCGATTGGTTTTCTGTCCTCAGCAGGGGCTTTTTGAAACTCCGCACAATCACCAATAGCATAAACATCTGGTTGATTGGTCTCAAAATATTCATTTACTTTTATGCCTCTATTAATATCCAATTCTGAATCCTTCAGGAAATCAATATTAGGTGAAACTCCAACCGTTAATCCGACAAACTGAGCATCCAATTCTCCACCATCTTTTAATTTCACTCCATTTGCTCGACCATTTCCATCATCCAAAATTTCAGTAATTTCAGATTCTAACTTCAGATTAAAGCCATGCTTTACGATGTGTCGATTGACCATTTCAGATTCCTCCGGAGGCAAAACATTATTCCAAAAACTACTTTCCCGAACCAAGAAGGTGACTTCTATATCACGAGTATGGAACATTTCTCCCATTTCGATTCCAATCAACCCGCCTCCAACTATTACTGCATGATTTGTAGTAGGAGAGTATTTTTCCATATTCTCCAAATCCTGGTAGCTGTAAAGTCCTTGTACAGCTTTTAAATCCTGACCAGGCCAGCCAAATTTGTTAGATTTCGAGCCAACAGCTAATACTAAAACATCATAACTAATATTTTCAGATTGCTTTAATTGCAATTTCTTATTCTTAAAATCTATTTGTTCCACATAGTCATATACCAAATCAATTCTGTTTTTCTCCCAGAAGAAATCTTCATAAGGTTTAGTACTCTCATATTTCATATGCCCCATATAAATATACATTAAGGCTGTTCGGGAAAAGAAATGCTCCGTCTCTGCTGAAATTATGGTGATATTATCTTCACTATGTTTACGAATATGCCTTGCAGTAGTGACTCCAGAAATGCCATTTCCAATGATGACTATGTTCCTCATAGGGTTTAATTTGGGTTTAGTATTTCAATATTAAAGCTAATAAAACTAATCGATTGTCAATTTCAAGACAATAAAAAGAATCCGAAGGTAATATCTTATCGTAAATCAAGAAAAACTATAAGAACTATGAGAAATTTTAAATTAAAGGTTGCAGCCATTTTTTTTTCTAGCCTAAGCTTGATGGCATACAAACAAGGAACTAACGAATTTAATAAAGAAGCAGATGTTTTCCTTAAAAAATATGTTCATGACGGAAAAGTTGACTACCAAAGATTAAAAAATAATTTTGAAGAGGTGGATAAATTATATCAATCATTAGCTTCTGTTAAGATTGATGGATTATTAGATAAAGAAATTAAAGCACTGTATATTAATGCATATAACATTATCGTAATCAGACAGATTACAGAGTATTTCCCCCTTAAATCCGCTTTAGATAAAAACGGATTTTTTGATAAAGTGAAACATAATGTTGGGGGTGAAATGCTTACATTAGACCAAATTGAAAAAGGGAAAGTAATTATCCCCTTCCAAGACCCCAGAGTTCACTTTGCTTTTTCATGTGCAGCAATTGGATGTCCAGAACTGGCCAATTTTGCCTATACAGCAGATAAATTGGATGCTCAATTAGATGAAAGGACCATTAGCTCAATAAATAACCCTGATTTCATAAAACTAAAACCTAGTGAAAATTTGGTAGAATTATCCATGATTTTCAAGTGGTATGAAAGGGATTTTAAAATGAAAGCAGATAATGTCGTAGACTATATTAATCAATATAGAGAAAGTAAAATACCATCTACTTACAAAATAGACCACTATGCCTATGATTGGAGTTTGAATATTCAATAATAAGCAAGAACTTTTCCAAAGTAAAGTTACTTTGGAAAAGTTCTCTTTTAATCATTTTCTTCCTCAGTAACTTCTTCTTGCACTTCAGATGATTCGGGAGAGATATCTCCAGTATAATTAAACACTTCAATGATTGGACTTTCAATTACTTCAGGTACTTGAAATGAAACCAACATATTATTCAAGCTAAGATAAATTCTGTCATACGCTTCTTTGACGTTCTTAGCAGTTACAATCATTTGATTTGTGATTTTCTTTTCTTTCCCGCTTTCCTCTGCTACATAATAAACCACCTTGCATTTATGCCATATATCTGCATCTTCATAATGGAAAACATCCACTATTTTACTTTTGCTTATGCCTGTAACCATAAACTCCCCTCTAACACGCTCGCCCATCTCTTCGTAAATACGCGTTTCCGCTTCCGTAAAAGAAACGGCATCCACCAAATAAGGCTCCGTTACGGATTTTAATCTTCCGTTTTCATCCTCCTTTTGATATTTTATTTTACACAAAAACCACTGCTTCATAATCTTATTTTTCAAATTGGATTGCGAATATAAAGGAATTCAAAATCGAATGGAAATGGCTCATGAATTTGTTTTAACTTTGACCTATGGAAAAAAGCAAAATCGTTCTCCCCTGCCCCCCTTATATCGCTCCTGTTTTAAGACAGGAAATAGAAAGTCTAGGATATAAAGTGACTCATGAGGGTCCATTGGATGTTGCTTTGGAAGGAACCAAAACTGATTGCATGCATCTGAACTTGCATCTTCGAACTGCCAATAAAGTTCTTTTCCTGATAAAATCATTCAAAGCACACAACCCTGACAAATTATATCAACAACTATATCAAATCAAGTGGGAAGATATTCTTGACCAAAACGGTTATTTATGTATTACATCCTATGTGAACAATGAAAAAATATTGAATACTCAATTTGCCAATGTACGGGTTAAAGATGCTATAGTAGACAGATTGAAAGATAAAACAGGGGTTCGACCGGATTCTGGGCCTTTGAGAGACCAAATGGTAGTTTTCCTTCATTGGATGGAAGACCAAGTTTCCATTTATCTAGATACATCTGGGGAAACCATTTCAAAACATGGTTACAGAAAAATCCCAGGAAAAGCACCGATGAACGAATCTTTGGCAGCGGCTACTATCTTGGCTTCAAGCTGGAAAACCAATCAGGCATTTATAAATCCAATGTGTGGTTCTGGAACTTTAGCTATTGAGGCTGCTTGCATAGCAGCAAATAAAGCACCCGGACTCAATCGTGAAAAATTCGGGTTCCATTACCTTAAAGGCTTTGATCTTGAGGCTTGGGAGAAATTAAAGGAAGAAGCTATCCAAGCTGAAAAACCCATTGAATGTGAGATTATTGCTGGAGATAATAGTAGAATGGCAATTCAAGCAGCAGAGCAAAATGCAGCAGAAGCTGGAGTGGCAGATGCTATAACCTTCGAGAAAAAAGATTTTAGAGATAGTACAATTCCTGAGAGTGAAGGAGTTGTTTTTCTAAATCCTGAATATGGAGAAAGATTAGGAGAGGAAGAAGAATTAGCCAATGTCTATGCTCAAATAGGTGATTTTTTCAAAAGAGATTGTAAAGGGAAAACTGGATATATTTTTACTGGAAACTTGAATTTAGCCAAGAAAATTGGTTTGCGAACCAAAAGACGAATTCCTTTTATGAATGCCAAAATTGAATGTAGGTTATTGGAATATGAACTCTATGCAGGAACCAAAAAAGACAAATAAAATTTTTTAAAATTCACTTCCAAAGGCTTATTTTAAAAAAATGCAAATTAGCAAAAAGGAAAAAGAGATAGTTGACAAGGCTATTAATCATTGGGAATCAAAAGGATTGATTGATAACCAAAAAGCAAAGGAGCTTGACGAAACTTTAGAAATCAAGCCTTTCAATTGGCAGTCCTTGGCTTATTACTCTTTTTTGTTTGCAGTTGTGAGTTTGCTTATTGCGGTTATCAGTATTTTTGCAGACAAAGCCCTTTTAGACCTAATTGATTCCTTAATATCCACTTCCTACATTACTAAATCAATCACTTTTTTAGGTTTAAGTGCACTTTTCTTTTGGTTGGATTATCGATACAACTTAAAAAAGAAACGAAAAAAATATAGCAAAGAAGTGTTTTCATTCTTTGGATGTATATTTTTAGCCATAGCATCAGGATTTATCAGCTTCCTTTTCGGTATGGAGGAAAATCCAGGCACATTCATTTTAGGATTAGCGATTTTGTATTTCATCTTAGCAGTAATTAGAAAAAAGGAACTGCTTTGGTTATTTGGAATAACCGCACTTGTCATTGCTTTTGGAGCCATCACTCATAATATAGGAAAGGAAAACAATTTATTTGTAGGAATGAATTTCCCTATGCGATACACTATTTTCGGAGCACTTATTTTAGTTGCCACTTATTTCATCAATAAAACCGATAAACTAAAACCATTTGTGGACCCTACCTATTGGAGTGGGCTAATTATCTTCTTTATGGCATTATGGTTTTTGACTATTTTTGGAAACTATAATAGTTATGAAAAATGGCTGGAAATTCGGCAATATTATTTATGGTGGTACAGTCTTTTATTACTTTTAGCTAGTTTTGCAGCTATTTTAATTGGAATTAAAAAAGAAGATCCTCTATTGAAAAATATAGGTATGTCATTCATTTTCCTCAATTTATACACTCGCTACTTTGAGTATTTTTGGGATGAATTACATAAAGCCCTATTTTTTGGCATTATAGCTGTATCATTTTGGTTGATTGGTAAGAAAGCCGAAAAAATTTGGGACAGTTCAGACGGTTGAGTTTTAAAGCTCTGAAGCTTTATCCAAAACCATCTTAATAAGTGTATCAATCGTTTTATCTGAATTTTTTGAGAATTGATGTGTCATTCTGTTAGCTACAATTGCATTGCAACTCAAAACATCATGGCCTAACAATCTACCCATTGCGTAATAGCCAGCAGTTTCCATTTCGAAATTGGTCAACCATAAATCTCCGTAATGAAACATAGAAAGACTTTCTGCAATGTTAGGGAAACGAATTGGAGTTCGTAATTGTCTACCCTGTGGTGCATAAAACCCTGGACATGTTACTGTATTTCCAATGTTCATTCCATCAGAAAAATGTTTGAGCAGTGAAGAAGAACCTTCCACGCAATACGGTCTGAATGGTAGTCCGATTTCCAACTGCAATGCAGATTCAACATTGGATTCTGCTTCAGTTCTTTCCAAATGATAAAATTGCATTAAGGTATCTATTCCTATTGCAAATTGTGAAGCCAATAATGAATCCACAGGCAAATCTTGCTGAAGGCCGCCCGAAGTGCCTATTCTAATTATTTTTAATGATTTTTTCTTAACCTTATTTTCCCTTTTCTTAAGGTTGATATTGGCAAGAGCATCTAATTCGGTCATTAAAATTTCAACATTGTCGGTGCCCATCCCGGTGGACATAACAGTTAATTTTCGACCTTTATAAGTACCTGTATGGGTGATGAACTCCCTTTTATTCATTTCAAAAGTAACCTCATCAAAATATTGGCTTACTTTATGAACTCTAGAGGGATCGCCTACAGTAAGGATGACATCTGAAATATCCTGAGGTCTTAAACTCAAATGATAGACGGAACCGTCTTTATTCAATATTAATTCGGACTCAGGATATCTCTCGTTCATATTAATTAAATTTTACTCTTTTCAATTTTACCTTGAAAACCTTTATATGGATCATAACCATTGGTGTTTTTTTGGTAATATCCAGTTCCATTATAATCTCTTTTTTCTGGATGTTCTTTACATTCTGTAGAGCATGCTCCTTTCATTTCCCATCCGCATTTTTCACAAATCGGCACATGCACATTGCAAGTAGGATTAGCACAATTCACCATTCTGTCAGAGTTTGTTCCGCAGACAAAGCATTCAGAAACCACTGTAGGGTTCACTTTGTTTACGTCTACAGAAAGTCTATTATCAAACACATAGCATTTTCCTTCAAAATCTTCTCCCTGAGCTTCCAAACCGTATTTGATAATTCCGCCATGCAATTGATGGACATTTTCAAAGCCCTGCTCTAGTAGAAAAGCACTTGCCTTTTCACACTTGATACCTCCTGTGCAATAAGTCACAATCTTTTTGCCTTTGTACTGCTCCAGCTCATTTAATTTATCAGGGAAATCCCTGAAATTTTCAATATCGAGGGTAACTGCATTTTTGAAGCGACCTAATTCATGTTCGTAGTTCGAACGAACATCCAAAATGACTATATCCTCCTTATTTTTAATCATTTCCCTGAATTGTGCAGGTTCAACATAAGCACCAGTTCTTTTTCTAGGATTGATATGAGAAAGGCTTGAATGTACGATTTCCGGCTTATGCCTTACATTCAGTTTTTTAAAGGTATGTTCAGGGTGAAAATCTTCTTTGAAATCAGTATCTGCAAATCTTGGATCTGCTTTTACTCTTTTCATGTATTCATCCACATTTTCCACGCTTCCTGAAACGGTGCCATTCAAACCCTCTTTTGAAATGATAATTCTACCTCTTAAGTCAAGTTCTAAGCACATTAAATGGTGTTCATCCCTGAATTGGTCAGGATTCTCAATTTCTGCATAGCAGTAATAAAGAATTACTTTGTATTGGTTTTCTGTATTTTCCATAATTTCCTCCTTAGTGTAAATAAGGTGATTTTATATTCGTAATAAATTAATTATCAATCGTTTGGGCAGGATTTCCAAATACGGTTTCTCCGTCTTTTACATCTCTAATCACAACTGAACCTGCTCCAATATTGGCTTTTTTACCGATTTTCACTCCTGAAACCACAGTTACGCCAGAACCAATGAAAGTTTCATCCCCTACGGTTACTCCACTATTTATTTGAGAACCAGCTCCAATTTGAACATAATCCCCAAGTTCTACATTATATTCTATTATCGCTCCAGAATGAATCAGACAATGATTGGGTACTTTGGAATATGCTCCCAAAACCGCTCTCGCATTAATGAAATTCCCATAACCTAAATGCGCTGAACCGGAAACAATCGCCTGAGCATGAATTGCATTGGCAGGCATAGTCTTCCTACGGTCGTTCAACATTTTGGTCATTTTTTTACGGGCTTTCATATTATCTTCCGCCACAAAAGCATCACATTTTTTACCGATATATTTTAAATAACCGTCATCATCTGTTTCTCCCAAAACCGAGACGAAATCAATCTCGGTGCCATGCATGGCTTTATCATCATCCAAAAAGCAGTAAATTTCTACCTTATTGCTTTTGAAAATTTCCGCTGCAGAAGGCCCAATTCCTTTAGCCCCTAAGATTATTACTGGTTTTTTATCCATAGTTAATTTTTCGATTTGCAAAGTTAAGGCTTAAACATTCCTTGCGCAATAAAGCGGTTCCTATTTTAGATTATGTTTGTATTTATTCAAGACCATTAAAACCAAAAGCCATAAAAAGGGCATATAGGCCACTTCATAACGAATTAACGTTCCAAAGTTTGGAGTAGCTAGTGTGACAATCGAAGACAACAGGGAAGCATAAATTAAAATGGCTATCCCCCACCATTTTTCAGTTTGAGTAAATTTAAGTTTGAAAGAAAGGATAATCGCGGCAATTACTAACAAGGTAAGAACACTCTTTTCCAGAGCCCAAAATAATGAAAATGCACTAAAAGCTTCCCAAAGAAAAGGTCTAAAAATACCCGTAAACCAAGCTAAAGGTAAATTTTGCATTACAAATAAAACATCACTTTCTGTTTGCTGAAAATGAATCACCGCTTCAGTAGAGTTTTGAGCTATTGCATCATGACTGATACGAATTAACTCAAAGAAACGACCGCTGTGAAAAACCGGATGAATAAAAGCAATTGCAATTCCTCCAACAATAAGAAAGATAAAATAAAGCACCAATTTTTTGGGAAAAGTGAATTTGAGAAGAAATTCAGACCGATAAAAAAGAAGTGTCAAAACTAGAATTGGCAATAAAGCAATTGGGACATAGTATTTGATTTTCCACAGCACCAAAACACTTAAAATTACAGGAATAGTATAAATCCACTTTTTAAAATTAGTCTGCCATTTTAAAATTGAAAAACCTAACGCATACAAAGCAATAGTCATCAAGCTTTCTTTTAATAAACCCGAACTCCAAAAAATGACGGAAGGAATAAAAAGCAAGGAAATATAAATCACAAACTTATTTTCTTTGGAAAATTTTACGAGCTCATGAGCAAAAGCCCAAGTGGCTAGTCCCGAAAAAAAGCTCAAATAAATACTCATACTCAAATAATTTCCCTGAGTGATAGCATATAGAAAACTCATCAATCGTACAAAAAAGAAAGTTCTTGGCTCAGATTGAGCCGAAAATTCAGGATGCGATAAACTCAGTGGAGCAAATCCTACCCATTTTGAAAATGAGATTCTATCTGTCTGAAAATATTGAAAAAGAGCTTGAGCTTGCTCATAAAAATAAATGGTATCACCAACTCCACCATAATAAGACCAATACAAAAAGCCTATTAGAATCCCACAACTGATTTTCAGGAGAATAAAAGTGCTAAAGATAATCTTATCATCCATTCCTGATATCCTTCGATTGAACGCAATAAAAACTGCAGCAATAATCAGAATATGGATGAAAAGTCCAATCATGCTTTCAATATGGATAAACCAATGCTACAATCCAGACATTTTTTAGGTTGGCAATATTCATTTTGAAGTTGAATCATGGCTTGAGAATCAAATGATGCTTTAATTTCCTCTCCTAAGTCGGAGAATTTCTTGGTAATATAATTCTTTTCTGCTTTTAAGTCATTTAAAAGTGCAATGGCTTTATCCATATATTTCTCCTCTCCCACACTATTGGCATAAAGTGCTAACAGAGGCGGAATGCAATTTATAATCAGCGTATGAATCGAATTCTGTCCCAATTGCTTATTGCGAAATTTGCTTTCTTTGTCAAACTGATAATGGTTCAGCCAATAATCAGAAACCTTAACTTTCAATCGTTTTTGAATAGTTTTCAAATCCATATCAATCACAAAAGCATCGAATAAAGATGGAAATACATGTAAAATTTGAGCTAATTCAGCTATTCTGATGGTTGGGAAATTGGCAGGTCTCAAACGCAAAAACCGCCATTCATGCAAATGCATTTCATTACCTAAAGTAGCTTTATGCTTATGGCTTAAAAACTCCCATTCTCTCTTTAACTGATTCGGATAATCCTCTGCAAATTCCTGAGCTAGAAAGCCTGAAGCTCCAAAAAGCAAAGCTTCCAATTGAAAAACAGAAGAGCTGTATTTCTTAATCAATGGATAAGGAAGGATTTCAGATAATCGCTCAAATGGATGTTGATTTACTTTGAAACCCATAGCAGACAACAGCATAAAATAGGATGCTTGATCCCAGTTTTGAGTTCCTTCTTGAAAATTGGTTTTGGCTTTTTCTGATTTTTGATAAAGCCTTTCGACCAATGCTTTCTCCATCATTTCAGATTTATGCAAATCACTTATCTCAGACCAATGTCCAGCGCAGGGAATTTCATCCTTCGAGCTTTGAAGATTCTGATATTTTTCAATCAAATCATAATCTACTCGGTTTTTTAATTCGATAGTGGGGATTTTACTACCATCGGGATGTTGAATAGGCTCGTCATTTTTCCAAACTACATGTAAAACTACATTTTCATAATTTGGGTCAGTTTGATGATTGTGGCGCTTCCAGTCAGAGGATTTAATATGGATTTCCACTGCCCCGTTCCATTCCATTTCATCTATCAGTATTTTTGCTTGCTGAAAATCAGGTCCTGAATTAGAATGAGCAAACCCAGTTTTAATAGATTGTACTTTACTACCATCAGAAGTTTTCAAATCAGTGGTATCAAATTTCTGATATCGCCAGACGTAATGCAAAAAATCCTCTTTCATCTCTTTAATAGGTCGGTTGAAAATTGAATATCTGAAAACTATGGATTTATTACAAATTGGGAATTGAAATAAAAGAATTTATGTTTTAAAAACTTAAATCAGTATTTTTATTATCTGAAACAAACAAATATGGATTATTTAATCATAATTGAACAAACAGAAGACGGATACAGCGCTTATGTGCCTGATTTACCCGGATGCATTTCTATTGGAAAGGACAAAGCTGAAGTGGAGAAAAATATCCGGGAAGCTATTATTTTTCATATAGAAGGGATGAAAGAAGATGGAGAGGAAATTCCAACAGCAAAATCAGATGCTTATAAAATTAATATCCCTTCAGTTGCATGAATGTAAAAGAATTGACCAAATTGATTGAGAAGGACGGCTGGTTTAAAGTAGCTCAAAAGGGCAGTCATATATAGTATAAACATCCTACCAAAAAAGGAGAGTTACAATCCCATACCATGGAAAAAATGAAGATTTAGCAAAGGGAACTGAAAACAGTGTTTTAAAGCAAGCAGGACTTAAATAATCTTTACTTTTTTATTATCTTAATTTCCTCTGTTCATAATTATTTTTAATGGTCAGATGGAACATCAAAAAAAACATTCCTCAAGTTGAGCAAATTATTCTCATCGAAGTTTCTTTCTACATATTTTTACCGCATTATTGTAAATTCCTGTTTTTAGTGATTAATTGCGCTTATGGTTCTCAATTACATCTGGATTGCATTTTTTCTAATTGCATTTGTCTTTGCCCTAGTCCAATGGATTTTCATGGGCGATATGGAAATATTTCCTGCATTAACTCAAGCTACTTTTGACAATGCAAAATTGGGCTTTGAAATTTCTTTATGGCTGACTGGTGTAATGTCTTTATGGTTAGGCATTATGAAAATAGGCGAAAGAGGTGGAATGGTCTCTATTTTAGCTAAAATCACTTCTCCCCTTTTCTCAAGATTATTCCCTGAGGTTCCAAAAAATCATCCAGCTATGGGTTCCATGCTGATGAATATCTCTGCCAATATGCTTGGTTTGGACAATGCTGCTACACCTTTGGGACTAAAAGCCATGCATAGTCTGCAGGAACTAAATCCTGATAAGGATACAGCTAGTAATGCTCAAATTATGTTTTTGGTTTTGAATACATCAGGTTTAACTATCATCCCAATTAGCATAATGGTTTATCGTTCTCAATTAGGAGCTGCAGACCCTTCAGATGTATTTATTCCAATTTTATTGACTACTTTCTTTTCAACATTAAGTGGATTAATAGCCGTTTCTATATTTCAAAAGATAAATCTTTTCCATAAAAACATATTGCTTTCGCTAGGCGTGTTAAGCATTATTATCGCAGGAATTATATGGTTTTTCAGCAGCCTAAGCCAAGCTGAATTAGGCCCTATTTCATCCAATATTGCGAACTTCATTCTATTCTCCATTATAATTGCTTTTATAGTGTTGGCTGTACGCAAAAAGGTGAATGTATATGATTCTTTCATAGAAGGAGCTAAAGAAGGATTCAATTATGCCATTATGATTATACCTTATTTGATTGCCATCTTAGTTGCTGTAGGTGTATTTAGAGCTTCAGGTGCTATGATGGTTTTGAAGGATGGATTAGAGGCTATTGTGGCATTTGCTGGTTTAAACACTGATTTCGTACCTGGTATTCCAACAGCTTTAATGAAACCATTGAGTGGTAGCGGTGCGAGAGGTATGATGGTGGACGCCATGGAAGTTCATGGAGCAGATTCATTTGTTGGTAGATTAGTAAGTGTGATTCAAGGCTCAACAGAAACTACATTCTATGTCCTTGCTGTATATTTTGGTTCAGTAAATATCCGAAATTCTCGCTATGCTTTAACTTGCGGATTGATAGCTGATGCAGTAGGAATTGTTGCAGCTATTTTGATTAGTTATATGTTTTTCCACTAGTTCAATTTTTTCAAAGTTGAGCTTTCCTAATTTGATTTGAAATGCAAATTATTAAAACATAATTTCTATTCAGAATTTTAGAAAATTTTAACTTCAGTGCCATTAAAATACTCAAAACATTCAGCTAAGCTCATCTGTTATTCATTCATGAAAAGAATCAAAGATTTAAAGCCTGAAGAAATTGACAGAATAGTAGAAATGGGCTGGGAAGATCGCACCACTTTTGACGCTATTTTCAATCAGTTCGGCATGACGGAAAAGCAAACCATTAACATCATGCGTAAAGAAATGAAGCCTTCAAGTTTTAGGATGTGGAGAAAAAGAGTTCAAGGCCGAAAAACCAAGCATGAAGCTTTAAGAAAAGATGAAGTAAAACGATTTAAATCTACCAGACAGAAAGCAATCAGTTTAAATAAGTATAAATAAACCTAATGTAGCCTATCTTCCCTTACTTCCAAATTTTTCATTATTTCAGCTTCGGCAGACAACAACTCTCCCCACCTTTTTCTTACTTCTTCCTTTGGTTGATAGCTCTCAGCTAATTGTAAGAAGTTTTTATAATGACTAGCTTCTGAAACCATTAATTCATAATAGAATTTTTTTAACTCATCATCCTGTATATAAAGATGCAATTGCTTGAATCTTTCACAGCTTCTTGCTTCAATCAATGCGTTAATCAAAAGCTTTTCCATTAACTGAAATTTACGACTTCCTCCCTTAATTTCTAATTTCATTAATTGAGAGACATACTCATCCTTTCTTGGAGAGCCTAATTTATACCCTCTCTTTTCCAGCTGCTCCAATACTCTTTCAAAATGTGACCATTCTTCAGCTACGACAGGAGTCATCACTTTGACCATTTCATCCATCTCAGGAAA
Organism: Marivirga sp.; assembly: GCF_035704835.1. GTDB lineage: Bacteria > Bacteroidota > Bacteroidia > Cytophagales > Cyclobacteriaceae > Marivirga. Next base: position 69,972 of record NZ_DASSWQ010000012.1, read on the forward strand.
ATTAATGATTAAACTGATGCATGCACTTGCAGCTTTTTGCTCACAATATGCATGATCCACTAAAATATCCTTAATATTTTTTTGAGCTATATTAACCCACCGTGGGTCGGTTGGTAATTCTAATCCAAGGGTAAATTTCTCTTTTTCCATGTCAATTATGGATTTTTGTATTTAATCGAAAAATGACCAGGTGACTCCTAAATCTAAAATCCTTTCTTGACCAGTATAATATGGAGTTGTGAAATACCCTCCCGCTGTTAGATCTTGATTAAAGTGACGGAATTTTACGAATAATCTTGCCGTGTTTATTTTTGCGCTAGCATATACATCTGCAAACATATAGCCTGGCACCTCAAAGTAATTTTGTAGATAAAATTGCTGGGTAACTGGATCATAATCATCAGCAAAATATGTTGATTTATAATGCGCTTCTATACCAATTCGTGCTTCCAAGCGATCCTCAAAAACTTTGCTGTAATATAAATCAAGATTTAAAAAATGTTCAGGAATTCTAAATAAATCAGCATCTGCACCTTCTTTAAGTGTATAGATATAATCTGCTTCCAAATTCATTGCACCTAATCTGGCCTTCATTTCCACTCCCGGATGTAATAATGTGGCAGTACCAGAAGATTGCTGAGGTGTAGCCTCAGTATCGAAATACATATGGTTGCTGACTATTTTTAAATCAAGTTTAGGTTGAAATCTAATATAATCCTTCCATCTAATATCAAGCTTACCACTCAATTGCTGTACCCGCTCACTTCCAAAATTATTTCTCCAATAGTCATGATTGCCGAAATGTTGTTCATAGAAAAAAGGTGATGCAAATTGCATACTGAGCGCACTTACCGTTAGAAATGGAATCTTTAAATTTGCCGCTAACTTATAGTTTCCACTCAATTCGTATTCAGCATTCGCATCAAATTGCCAATTCTCTCTCGGTGCAAATCTAAAGTAACCTCCTGCATAATTTTCAGCTGTCGCATTTACTGTTTGAAGATATTTCCCGGTAAATCTTATATCTTTTCGTTTTGCATAAAACCGATAAAAAGCACTACCAATTTCTCCTTTAAACCCTACTTCATTTTGCACATAAACATACCTTGTTAAATCTGTGGTGGAATCGGTCCTTAGCAAGAATTGATCAAAATAATCAACATCTGTTGCATCAGTGGGACCTGAATTTAAAAATAGGTTCATCTGATTTGTCCGATCAAATGTGTAGTAAAATTGTAGTAGTTTATTCAACTTATATTGTTGGTAAAGGTGATATTGCTGTCTTAATTCACCTCCTTGCGCGTTTCTTAAATTTATATCTTCATCATCGTAACCAAAAAGATTTTCATAAACAATTATCTCAGCTGAATCTCTGATACCACCTGTTTCATTTACTTTATGGAAAGTTCTAGTAAAATTAAAAAGTACTTGATATTTCCTATCAGGCGACCGGTAATCAGTAGAAATATCGTACGAATGAGATATAACATTTAAATCTCCTCTACTTTGCAAAGGCCCAATTTGTTTATCAACAGTCCATCTTCTGAAACTAAATCCTGCATTCCAATTCTCTGTAATATTTCTAGAAAAATCAACTCCAATGTACGCGCGATAGTTACCTCCTAAAACAGACCTCATTTGAGTAAAAGGAGATTTAGTATCAAAATATTTAATTTCGTCAGGCGTTTTTATGTAATAATCATAAGCACTAAAACCACTTCTTTTTCCAATTACATCAGGAGTTTGGTAAAAAACTGGCCGTAAAGCTGTACCTACAGTACCCAAATTTTGATATCTGTAATCTGTTAAAGCCACCGGATCCCACAGATGAGTTTTTTCAAGACTGGTATCAATTACCTGATATTGCTCAATATTGTTTTTGATATTTTCTTCTGTTGTAAAAAGAGTAGTTTTTGGCCCATACACAAGTTGAGTAGAATCATCAATTACTTGACTAAATAGAGGTGTAAAACCAAAACAAAAAATCGATATGATAAATAGATATTTCTTCAAAACAGATGCAAAATTAAGTAAAGTCATGGATTTATTAAGCTCTAGTTATAGAATCTTCCAAGATTTGATGAAAAGATTTTTCATCTTCCAAAAACTGTACCATGATGGGGATATAAAATAGCTTACTTTGAAATGATTTTGATAACTCTGGCATATATATTAACCTAACCCAATCCTTTTCAGTAGTCATGATATCTGCATTTACATCATTTGCCATTTTTTCTACTTCCTCAATTTCTCTAAATGTAAAATTATGATGATCTGCAAAATCAAAATGCTTTACTATATCAAATCCATCTTCGACTAAATATTCTTTGAATTTTTGAGACTGTGCAATGCCTGTTACTAATACAATATTCTTATCTGGTTCATTACCTTTTACAGTTGCTACTGGTCTTTCATATTTGACAGTCGTGAAAAACACATCTTTTTGAGCATAACGTTGAATATTCCCTTTTATCTGTTCCTTCTCTAATTTACCCAAATCAACCGGACATTTCGTCACCACTATAACATCAGCTCTTTTCGCCCCCTTTCTGCTTTCTCTTAATGTTCCTGAAGGCAGAACAAAATCTTTATAAAAACGGAAATTAAAATCGGTCAATAAAATGGAAAAGTTCGGTTTAACGCTTCTATGTTGATAAGCATCATCTAAGATTATGACTTCATTTTCTGGATGTTCAAAAATGATGCTCGGGATTGCCAGAACCCTATCCTCTCCGACTGAAACTACTGCATCATTTTTAAATTTCTGATAAATCTGAAACGGTTCATCCCCGATCGTATTGGGTAAATCTTCAGCAGCGGCAATTCTAAAACCTTTTGATTTTCTGCCATAGCCTCTGGATAAAGTCGCCACTTTTTTAGAATAGCCTTTTTCAACCAAAAATCTTAAAATATATTCCACAAAGGGCGTTTTGCCTGTTCCTCCCATAGAAAGGTTCCCTACAGATATAACTTTAGTATCAAAACGGAAAACAGGCTTGTATTCGATATCGTATAAATGATTTCGAAATTGCATCACCCATTTGTACATTATACTAAATGGTGACATCATTAATTGCCAATACTTATTTTTAAATAATTGCAAGGGCTGTAAAACTTTTTAACTTTGACGGAATTGAAACAAAAACAAATATGAGCAAAATAAAGGATATCGTCCAACATTTGGAAAGCATTGCACCTTTAGCTTATCAAGAATCTTATGATAATGCAGGTTTGATAGTAGGTGATGCCTCCCAAAATGTGAGCAATGTCTTAATCACTTTAGACGTAACTGAGGAAGTTGTAGATGAAGCCATTTCTAAAAACTGCGAACTTATAGTGGCTCATCATCCTATCATTTTTAAAGGCCTAAAAAAACTGACAGGAAGAAATTATGTGGAAAGGACGGTCATAAAAGCAATAAAAAATGATATCGCCATTTATGCTTCCCATACGAACCTGGACAATATTAAAAATGGAGTAAATGCCAAGATAGCTGAAAAGTTAGGCTTGATTAATACTGAAATTTTAAGTCCAAAAAATGGATTCTTGGGAAAATTAAGTGTTTTTGTTCCAAAGGAAAATGCTGATGAATTGAAAAATGCTTTGCACAAGGCAGGTGCAGGTCAAATTGGTGAATATAAAGATTGCGCTTTCGAAACTGCTGGAAAAGGAAGTTTCTTACCAACTGACAAAGCTAATCCGAGCATTGGCAAAAAAGGTAAACTAGAAACGGTAGAAGAACATAAAATAGAAGTTATTTTCCCTCTTTATTTAAAAAATAAAATATTGAGCGCCATGAAAACTGCACATCCCTATGAGGAGGTTGCCTATTATTTGCATCAACTGGAAAACACTTACGATGATTTAGGCTCGGGCATGATAGGAGAAATGGCAGAACCTATGGAACCAAAAAAGTTTTATACCTATTTAAAAGATAAGATGGGTTTGTCTGTAATAAAACATACTGCAGATATAAACCGTAAAATAAAAAGAGTTGCAATTTGCGGAGGAGCTGGTTCATTCCTTATTTCGCAAGCAAAAAATAAACAAGCTGACATTTATATCTCATCTGACATAAAATATCATGAATTTTTTGATGCTGACGGAAGGCTGATTATAGCCGACATAGGGCATTATGAAAGCGAACGTTTTACAAATGAGATATTTTATGCAATTTTGAAAGAAAATTTTGCTAATATTGCACTCCATTTAGGACAGACTGTCACGAATCCGATAAAATATTATTAACTGCATGGAAAGTACTGTAGCACAAAAACTTGACGCCTTGAAAAAATTGCAAGGTATCGATTCAAAATTAGACGACATTAGAAAAGTGAGGGGAGCATTACCTGACGAGGTAGCTGATTTAGAAGATGAAATTGCAGGTTATGAAACCCGTATTCAAAAATTCGATAATAGCGTTCAAGCTATTAAAGATGAAATTGAAGCCGCAAAGCAAGGAATCAAAGAATCAGAAAAGCTTATTGCAAAATACGGTGAGCAACAAATGAGCGTTAGAAATAATCGCGAATATGATGCCATCACAAAAGAAGTGGAACTACAGCAATTGGATATTCAAATCCATGAGAAAAAAATAAAAGAAGCTGAAGCTAAAATCGAAGATAAGGTAAAAGGCATCGAAGAAACTAAAGCTTTGCACGAAGACCGTAAAAAAGATTTAGAAAGCAAACGCGTTGAACTTGAAAATATCGAAGCTGAAACTGAAGAAGAAGTTGCTAAGCTGGAAAAAGATAGAGAAAAAGCACTCAAGAAAATTGAAGATAGATTAGTAGCTTCTTATGAAAGATTAAGAGGAAACGTTAGAAATGGTTTGGCTGTAGTTCCTGTTAAAAGAGGTGCTTGCGGTGGATGTTTCAATACAGTTCCTCCTCAGAGACAAGCTGACATCAGAGATAGAAAGAAATTAATTGTTTGTGAGCATTGCGGAAGAGTCTTAACTGATGTTGAAGACGAAATCGTAGAAGAAAAGCCAAAAAAGAAACGTACTGTAAGAAAAAATACAACTGCTGCCAAAAAGAAAGTGGAAGAGTAAATCTTAAAAAAAGAAATAAAATTTTAAGACCTGTCAAAATCAAATTTGACAGGTTTTTTTATGAATTCTAGTTTAAGACAAATAATAGACGAAATATTGTAATTAGTGATTAAGAGCTCGCATATTTCATCTCTTTAATTGGCATTTGAATTAATACTTCTTTTTGCCTTAACTCTATTGATAACATAATCAGCATACAAATCATCGAAAAACATATCCTCATAAAGTCTTTTGGTATCAGAATTGCTCAGCATCCAATTATGTCCTTTTTTGTCTAGCATTGTACAAAAATCTCTTAATCTAATTTGTTCCTTATCATCAGAAGCATTTTGAGTATAGGCATTAAAACTAGAAGTTATCTTCAAAGGTTTATTGGGTGGATCAAAATAAGAAAAACTGCCTTTAGTTATATAGAAGCCGTTTCCTCGAAATCTCCATTTAGAATTTCAACTATTTGCATAAGATCACTGACTTCTTTTAAATTCTCAGCATCACAAATCATTGGTCTTTTATAAGAACCTACTGGAACATTGAAAAAACCTTTTCTATTTACTCTGTAAAAAAACCTTTAAAGCAGGTTCTATTCAAGAAAATAAACAAAGCAGATTGATGGATTTTGTCAGAATCTTACTGATTAAATTCACTTCTCTTTTGGTAAAATTATTCCTTTTTATACTCAAGATTTGATTCCAATTCATGGAATTCATTTTGGAATTGATTTAAAATAGAAATCAACTCCTGGGCTGGTCTCTTATCGTAATGTTAGTATCAATAAGTTTAATATTGATATCTTTAAGGACAGCTTTTTTATTTGTTGGGAAGTTATTTAGCTTCCAGAATAAAATCGCACCACTTCCCACAAAAAGCTCAATAAAAATGACCTAAGCTGATGACAAATTTTCTAGTAAAGCTCTTTTGATTTCGTTTAATAGTTGAGTTTTACCCCCTGCCCATTTAAGAAATGGCTTTTTTTTCATATTCAGTTTAATCTTTCCGAACAACAAATTAGCGTTGCTAAATTGATCATTTAGAAATGATTGCAAAGTAAATAATTACGAATTAGAACTTAAGGAAATGCGCTATTTTTTTAATTCTAAGGAATACTTATTTCAAGAATGAAGGACTTAATTATTATTCTTTCTAAATATTCGCTGTCTTAAATCATAGTATTCAAATCTTTCGTCATCCAAATAGCTCAACATACTGTCAAGAAAGCCAATGATTAAGAATCCACCGGGCTTTAGTGCTTTATAGATTTTTTCAATGACTTTTTCCTTTGCAGGACCATCGAAATAAATTAAGACATTTCTGCAGAAGATTATATCGTACTGATTCTCACCATAATCTTCCATTATTAGATTGGAGTTTCTGAAAGTTACTTTATCCAAAAATTTTGGCTTGAATATAATTTCATCTTGCCCTTCAGTAAAATATTTATCCAACTTGGAAGTAGCATTGTAAAGCTTCAAGTTTCGTTCGTATTCAGTTAGTTTCGCTTGAATAATTTTTCCGCTTTCAGCTGTCTTAAGCGCATTAGAGGAAATGTCAGTTGCAATGCTTTTTACTTTTCCAGTAAATCCTAAATCATCCCAAACGATGGCCGAAGTGTAAATTTCCTCACCAGAAGAACATCCGGCATGCCATACATTCATTCTGTACTGGTCTGAGAAATGTTCTTTACAAACATTTTTAAAAGTTTGCCAAAATTCAGGATCTCTAAATAAAGAAGTTAAACCAACAGAAACCTCATTGATAAAATCATGGACAAAATCTTTATCTTTTAATGTTCTGCTCCACAAATCAAAGCTAGATGTAAAATTGAATTTCCTATAGATCCTTTGTAGCCTTCTTTTGAAAGATTTGGGCTCATAATTAAAAAAATCTATCCCATATCTTTTCATGATGGCTTCCTGAATGGAACGCATTTCTTCATCTGTGATTTCTACTGCGGAGGATATGGATGGATCAATTGACATTTTTCAATTTTATATTTTGCTCCACCATTCCAGTGAAAAGTACAATGATTTTATCTAATTCTAAATCTAAATTTTGTACCCCAGCAATGCTGACTTTTGAGCTAATCCACTCTCCTTTATTTGTTTTAAAATCTAGGTAAGTCTCTACACTTTTACCATTTTCTAAATCTTTCAAGACTAATTCAGGGGTAATCCCTTTTTCAAGCTTGAAATTCTCTTTAAAATCTACATTTTTCAGGGTCATTCTGCTGTATCCAGAGGCATCAAAAAACAATGGGTTGGCATTTTTTAAACTGAAATCAATATTCATTTCTAAGATTGGAATAACGCCTTTCATAGCGGTAACTGAGCCACCCAATTCATTTAACTTTTGCTTTGATTTGGTGGTAAACTGAGCTAGCATAAGCACCTTCTCCAAATTTCTTGCACTATCGTAAATCGGATTGATAGTGCCAGACAACCATACTTCGTGGCCGGCTTTATCAACTTGCTTAAACTCTCCAGAGAAGAATTTTCCACTTTGCAAGCTTTCCCACATCAACTGATATTGAGGCTTGAAACGATCTTTTTCAGGCAATAAATCAAAATACGATTTACCCGCTATATCCTCTAATTTGAAACCCGTGATACTTAGATAGATTTCATTAGCTTTTACAATTTTCCCCTTTTTATCAAATTCTAATGAACCAATAGTTTTGTTGATGGCTTCCATGTGGCTCATCAATTCCGCCTGATTTTTTTGGTTTTCTCTTGCCAGAGTCTTCTCTTGAGTAATGTCAGTGGCGAATTTCACTACCTTGATGGTATTCCCATTTATGTCGAAAATTGGATTAAAAACACCTTTAAGCATTACTTTTTTACCTGATTTGGTATAACGTTCAAATTCACCTGTTACAAATTCACCCTTAGCCAATCGCTCCCAAAGCTTTTTATATTCAATAGATTGAGAAGTAGTTTTATCAACCATCAGCTCATGATGCTTACCTATCAATTCTTCTTTTTCGTAACCAATGATATCTAAGTAATTTTGATTTGCATCCAACACAAGTCCCATAGTATCGAATTCAATAACGGCATTAGACCTACCGATTGCTTCAAGCTTATATTTAGCATCTAATGCAGATTTCTTGGTGGCAGTAATGTCTGCTTGAACCGCAATGAAGTTTTTTATTTCTCCTTTTTCATCCCAAACAGGATTAATTGCTAAAGAAACCCAGTAAGATCTACCATCTTTAGAGTAATTAAGAATTTCCTCGTATATAGGCTTTCGCTCTGTCAATAATTGACTGATTTTTCTCTTGGTTTCTTGATTGGTTTCTGGACCTTGTAGGAATTCGCCTGGCTTTTTACCTCTGATTTCATTCAGCTTGTAACCTGTCATATTTTCAAAACCAGAATTAACATATTCTATTAACCCTTCCTTATCCGTGATGATGACTGAATTATCTGTATTGTCAGCCACCAAAGACAATCTTCTTTGTTCCTCTTCATTGGCTACTCTTTCGGAAATATCCTGACCCAACATCAAAATTTTGTTAAGATTGCCATTAGCATCCAAAACAGGAGAATAAGAGGCTTCAATCCACACTTTTTCTTTTTTGGAAGTGTGGGTTTCATATTCTACTATATGATTTTCACCTTTCCTTACTTTTCTCCAAATCTCACCAGACTTTTCAATATTCTTACAAATATTACTATGCTTTTTATTTTTAAGTTCAGTCTGTTCCCATTTCAAAAACTCAAGAAATTTTTGATTTGCAGAAATAACATTTCCATCTACATCAAATTCTGCTTTTAATAACGTATTATTGATTGCACTAAATACACCATCTAATTCGAGTTGATTGCGTACCATTTCTTCCTGAGTGGCTTCCAACTCCTCCATATTCTGTCTCATTTCCTCCTCATTGGCTTGTAATTCGGTTGACATCTTTTGAGATTCTTCTAATAGCTTCTGTGTATTTTCATTCACTTGAATTACGGCAACGGAAGCTGCAATATTCTTTGCCAAATCTTTTAAAAACTCAATCTGATAATCTTCTAAAACTTTAAAAGAAGCTAATTCCATAGCTCCTACCATTTTCTCATCGCTAATTAAAGGAATAATTAAAATATGGCGTGGTGAGGCCTGACCTAATCCAGAGGTGATTTTGATGTATCGTTCAGGAACATCTGTGATATAAATTAAATCTTTTTCCTGCATACATTGACCAACTAAGCCCTCACCTTTAGAAATTCTCTTATTGGCTAATTTTCTTCGCTCGTAAGCGTAGCAACCAATCATTTCCAAATATTCTTCCACCTCATCTTTTCCAGCCAAGAAAATAGCGCCCTGATTTCCTTCAATATATTTTACGGTTTCTCTGATAATGTGAAAACCAAAATCTTTCATATTTTCATTGTATGTGCGCAATAACTCGGAAAATTTGGCTATTCCTTCTGCTTGCCACGTCCGTTTTTCTTCTTTGCTTCTGAATTTTATGAGTTCAGATTGAAGGTTGACAACCGCTTTGGATAAGTGGTTGTCATTCTCTTCTTTTAATTCAATTTTTTCGCCTTCTGCTATGGCATTTATCCATTCAGTGGCTTGCTTTATTTTTTGCCTGTTAGACAGGATGTCCTGATAGAAATTTTGAGTCCATTTGTTCGAAGATTTAACCTCAAAATTGGAATCATCAACACTAAGGTCGGTGCCTAAATCAGAAATTTGTTTGATGCCTTTTCGTTCTCGGACATAATTCAAAACCATTACGAAAAAGAAAACAAAGGCAGTAGCGTAAATACTAAGGTGGTAGTAAGGGTTCAGGTTTTTTAAAACCAGAGTCAACAAAATGCTAGCCATAAAAGCTATTAGCATTCCACAAAATCCTACTATTAAAAACCTGTGGGTTCTATCTATCCGCATAACTAAGTTTTTTGTGGTTCAATACTGAATAGAATTGCTTATCCAATATCCAGATGAAATAAGGGCTTATTTTCATATTGTCCTCAAAGGCAAAATTGGCTGAAGATAGAATAGCAAACATATCCTCATTATGCTCTATTTCATCTTGCAACCATTCTCTATTTGCTTCATCAGGAAACACAATTTTAGGCACATCACCATAAATCTTTAAATCCAATTGATTGGATAGCTCGGTAATAACCGCAGCAGAAACCATATTATCTACTTCTTTCAAAATGATTTCTACAAAATCAGGATTAGATTGTAAGCTCTTCATTTTTCGAATCAACATATCCGGCACTACTTGCGCATCTTTCTCACTAAAAACCAAATAACTTCTTCCTTTTGCCTCACCTATTATGTCTGTAATCAAAATGGAAGGATTATTGGTTTTAATGATTTTCTGTAATAAATCAGGAGCCTCTCCAAAAAACAACTCAAAATTTTTGATGCTTACCTGCTCACCAGATAGGCTTGAAAATGATTGACTAGCTTTTTCATATCCTTTAAGGAAAATATCCTGAGCTACAGCTTTTAATTCTTTACTAATTTTGTCCATAAGACTAGGCTACAGCAGTAGCGTTTACATTTACTGAATGATTAAATAATTTTTGTATGATTTGCGGTATATTAATCACCAAACAAACCTTCCCATTTCCTAAAATGGTTACACCGCTTACATAGCGCACAAAATCGACTGGCTTTTTCAAAGGCTTCTCGACTATCTCCTTCTGCTGTAGTAACTTATCAACTACTAATCCTAATTTCTTACCGTTATAATGTACTAAAACTACACTCCACTTTTCGTTTGATTTTAAAGCCTCTGCTCTTTTGGAAGCTTCTTCTGGAAAGAATAAATCCCTAAGGAAAACAGTTTCAATAGTCTGGTCTTGATGATTAATCATCAAGCGGTTTTGAATTTTATAAATCTCTTTTCGCTCTAATGAAAGCACTGCATCGGTATAAGTCAGCGGAACTGCATATTGGCTATGCCCTACTTCAAATAAAAGGGTAGATTTCACTGCCATGGAAGAAGGCAATATCAAAGAAAATACTGAGCCCTTTCCAGCTTCCGTTTGTACTTTTATATTTCCCCCTACCGAATCAATGGCTTTTTTTACCACGTCCATCCCTACTCCACGACCAGAAATACTGTTGACTGCGTCATTGGTAGAAAAACCTGGTTCAAAAATGAAGGAAATGATTTCTTCCTGAGTCATTTTATCCAAAACAGAAGGTTCAACCCAGCCCTTTTGCGCTACCTTTTTCTTGATTTTCTCTACATCAATTCCTTTCCCATCATCTTTGATGTCGATTACCACGCCTTCAGTTTCATTTCTTGCGGAGAGTGTTAATTTACCAATAGCATCTTTTCCTTCACCTCTTCTATCTGCCTCGCTTTCAATCCCATGACCTATAGCGTTTCTAATAAGGTGGATTAATGAATCAGAAATAATTTGTAAGATGTTTCTATCGATTTCAGTCTCGCTTCCTTCAATGATTAAATCCACCTGCTTTTTTTCAGTAGTAGCTGCATCACGAACCACTCTATGGAATTTATTAAACAAAAAACCCACTTGAACCAAGCGAACATCCATTACAGAATACTGTAAATCAGAAGATACTCGCTTTAAGCTGTTGAATTCATTTCTTGAAACATTCCCCTCATGAGTGGTAATCAATCGGTCTCTTTCGATGATGAGTTCACCAACTAAATTTAAAAGATTGTCTAGCTTCGCCACTGGCACTTGTACCATATCGGAGAAACTGATTTTCTTAGCATCCTTTTCTTCAGCGGTAATCATTTCTCTTTCCTCCTCTACTGCCATCACCCCTTTAGGCTGATTGACCTGATGTTCTTCAACCTGAGCTTGCAATTCTTCTAATTGCTGCGCTTCAGTTTTAATTTTTGGGACAGGGTTTTTAGCTTTAGGAGCAGGTTTCTTTACTACCTCCTTTTTCGCGTTAGTTGGTTCTTCCTGAGGTTTTTCAGCTTTTCGGCTACTCTCTACTATCACTTCTAATTTGCGCTGAATGCCTCTATACTTCACATTCAATTTATCATCAGAAAGTGATTGCACTAATTCTTTCAATGTATCCACCGCCTTGAAAAGCGTAGTGAATATCTCCTCTTCAATTTTAATATTAGACTGCTTGATTTCAGAAAATAAGTCCTCCAAAGCATGAGCAAATTTGGAAATAACTTCAAATCCCATTCCAGCTGCATTGCCTTTTAAGGTATGTGTAATTCTGAAAATAGAATCAATTGTCTTCTGGTCAGCAGGAGATTTTTCCAATTGCGTTAATAGGGTTTCCAGCTCTTCCACATTGGAGTCTGATTCTGAAATAAATAATTTTTTATATTCTTGTTCTTTGTTAGACATCTCTGAATATTTTTATAAACAACTTACCAAATAGCCACCCATTTGATTTAATGGTACCAATTTATCGGTAGCACCTGAATCAAAAGCGCTTTTTGGCATTCCATACACCACAGAAGTCTCTTCGTCCTGTGCTATGGTGATTCCACCTTTGGCTTTTACTTTTTTCAATCCTTCTGTTCCGTCTTTCCCCATTCCTGTTAGGATTATGCCAATCATTCTATCTCCATAAACTTCTGCAGCTGACTCCATCAAACAATCGATGGAAGGATTATTGAATTCTGTGAAAACTTTATCCGTAAAATGAACCACTACCCCGCCTGTATGCGGATTTTTTCTTAATCGCATATTGGAATGACCAGGAGCCAGAAAAATGTAGCCTGGTCTGATTTCCTCACCTGAATCGGCTACTTTCACCTTTAGTTCTGTCAAATCATTCAATCTTTTGGCAAAGGAATGGATAAAACTATCAGGCATATGTTGAGCAATGATGACTGGTAAAATCAAATTATTGGGTAACTGCTTCAATAAATTTTCAATTGCTCCAGGACCGCCAGTTGATGCACCAATGACAATTGCTGAATAAGCGACTGTACCATGAAAAGCGTGATTGTTTTTATTCTCCTTTACCTCAATTTTCTTGATTTTCGATTCAGCAGCAGCTTTCACTAAAGTAGTTAATGGATAGTTTTTTGCCTTAATGGAATTTGTAATATCATCCTTAGGCTTATCCAGAAAATCAAAAGCACCTTTTTGCAAAGCATCGAAAACCAAACCATCATTTTTCTCTAAGGAACTTAGTAGAATTACAGGAGTCGGTATTTCTTTCATTATATTCTCTACCAAATACACACCATCGAAATCGGGCATTATCATATCAGAAATAATCACATCAGGCTGCAGCAGTCTTGCCTTCTCCACTCCTTCTTTTCCATTCTTGGCAGTTCCCAGTAATTCGATATTAGGATCTGCTTTTAAGATGTCTGAAAGTAAAATTCGCATTAAAGCTGAATCCTCTACGATTAAGGTTGATATGATTTTGGAGGAGCTCATTAGGCTTTAGAAAGTGCTTGAACTAATTGCTCTGAGGTAAAAGGTTTCACTATATAATCTTCAGCTCCCAAGCTCATTCCTTCTTCAATCACAGAATTCTGTCCTACAGCGCTAATCATATACACTTTTGAAGGCAAGCCTTCATCTTTGTAAACCTTGAGGATATCAGTACCTATCATATCAGGTAAAATATTATCTAAAGTGATAATATCAGGTTGTAATTCAAAAGCCAAGTCAATGGCTTCTTCACCATTAGCTGCCTGACCCACAATTTCGTAACCACCTTCTTCAAGCGCATCTTTTATGAGTGTTCGCATATAAAGCGAATCATCTACAATTAAAACTTTCTTTCCCATTATCATAATTTTTTAAATCGCGTAATTTATATTTTGTGAGGAAACTGATAGGTCTCCATTTACTGTATTAAAGCGAGCAGTTCGGCTTTTATTACCGCCTACATCCTGCCCTGCCAGAAAGATTTTATTATCTAAAATCAATTTTCTTAATGTGTTTACATTTCGTTCACCTGTATTGAATCCAGAATTGAAAAGATTAGCACCGCCTACTATTTTAGCTCTTAATGCATTTTTATTTCCTCCGATTTTTTCAATCTCCTCTATCAATTTTTCAAAAGCAGTTTTGGCATTGTAGGTAGTATCTTTCTCCAATTCATCGGAAAGAACCACGTGTGCAGCAGCTGAAATTTTATTGACTCTGTCATAAATAAACAGCCCTACACATGAACCTAAACCATAACAAGCAATATTGGTCGGGTCTTTGGTGACAATGAAATCACCCAAATTCAAGGCGTGCTCAAACATGTTCAGAAACTTTGTTATTCTTGAAAACACCATTTAGCTCGCTTTCACTCATGGTTTTGAAAACATCCAACATGATGATGAGTCTGTCTTCCAGTTTCACAATTCCCTTGATGTAAGATTGCTCAGCTCCACCGTCCTGAATGATATTTGCTGAATCCTCAATTTGAGATTGCTTCACATTTAAGGTATTCGGTAACTCTCTTACCAAAACACCCATTTTAACCTCATCACTTTCTACAACCAAGGTGTAGTTATTAGCTGCTCCATCGGATTCCTTTTTCAAACCAAATTTCTCTTCTAAATCTACCACAGCTATGATGTTTCCTCTGATATTGGCTACTCCTTTTACATAAGGAGGAGTTTGTGGTAAGCGCGTGATATGAGGTGTTGGTACTACTTCCTTGATTTGACCAATCTGCAAACCGTATTCCTCATCGCCCAGGCGAAACACAATCAATTGTGATTTCTGCTGACTTTCTTTATTATCTTTTTCTCTTACGGCTTCCATCTTAAACTTTAGTTAAAGTAAATTTTTTAATACCTGATTTCAATTCTTCTGCAATTTTGCTCAACTGATTGCTGGCATCGGTTACTTCCATCATACCTGCATTTAACTCTTGAGAAGAACTTGCAACTTGCTGAGTTCCGGCAGCCGTTTCTTCCGCCACTACTACAATCTGCTCGATGTTTTTCACTACAGCTTCGATTGCTTCTTTTTGTCCGTTTGATGCGGTCAAAATTTCTTTTGAATGTTGGAAAGTAATATCACTAGAGCCTGCAATTTCTATGAAGATATTCTCTGCATTCTTAGTGGCATTTCCACCTTCTTTCACGCTAGTCTGCATGCTTTCTATTGCTTTTCCCGCAGAAACTGTATCTTTTTGAACATCACTGATGATTTTCTCAATATCCACAGCTGATTTTCTAGAATCCTCTGCTAATTTTCTGATTTCTTCAGCAACTACCGCGAAACCTCTACCTGCATCACCCGCTCTTGCAGCTTCGATTGCAGCATTCAATGCCAATAAGTTGGTTTGAGAAGCGATATCAGTGATGACATTTAATGTTCTACCGATTTCTTCCGCTCTTTCAGTTAGAATAGCTATGGACTGAGACGTTTTCATGGCAGAACTATCAATTCCTGTCATATTCTCCACCAAATTCTTGATGATTTTCAAGCCTTCCTCAGAACGTTTTTGTCCGTCTTGAGCAGTCTTATTTATAAAGTCCGCTTTAGATTGCATTTCCTGAGATGATTTCATCACACCATCTACCAATTTGGATGACTCATCAGTTCTTAAAGCTTGGTCTTGTGCACCTTTAGCCATTTGAGAAATGGCAGAAGCTACTTCATTAGAGCTGTTTTTAATGCCCTCGCTTCTTTTCAATAAATTCCCAGAGGAAGTTGAAACTACCTCTGCTCCACTATTGATGCTATTTAAAACCTCATTCAAATTATTAAGCGCACCGTTTACCTCAGCAGCTACTTCAGAATCATTTTGAACTCTTTGCGTCAAATCACCTTTTGCCATCGCACGGATTACTTCAATCACGTCCGATTGCTCTTCCATGGCTTTTTCGATTTCCTGCTCTTTTAATTTTTGCTCGGTAATGTCATATCGTACTCCAATATATTTTATTGGCTTTCCGTTTGGTCCTAAAACAGGGGCAATGATGGCGTCAACAAAGTATGGATCGCCATTTTTCTTTCTGTTTTTAATTTCTCCACGAAAAATATTTCCTTTACCAATAGTGGACCACATATCCTTAAATAAGGATTTAGGAGAATCGGCATGACGGAACATGCTGTGTGGTTGTCCCATACATTCCTGACGAGTATAACCTGTTACCTCCAGCAACTTATCATTTACATATATAATATTTCCTTTTAAATCAGATTCTGAAACTAGGCAAGCAATATCGATTTGTTCCATACGAGTTTGTAATTCTACTTTTACTTTTTCGTATTCCTTGGCAGTTTCGATAGCTACTAATTCTATCTTTTTCTTTTCAGTGATATCAAATGCATATTTAATAACTTTTACCACTCTACCATTTTCATCAGGAATTGGAGTGTAAGATGCTTGTAACCAAATCTCATTTCTAGCTTTATCAAATCTTAGAAACTCTCCATTTTGATGATCTCCGGCTGCCAAAGCTTTCCAAAAGTTTTTGTATTCATTACTCTGCGCGTATTCGTTAGAAACAAAAATACTGTGATGCTCACCTTTTATTTCATTTAAAGAGTACCCAATAGTTTTAAGAAACTGCTGATTTGCAGCAATGATGAACCCTTTAGGGTCAAATTCAATGGATGCGAACGCATTATTTACTGCATTAATATGATTTTCTAAATCTTGTCCGTTTGAATAGGATGACGAAGCCACCTTTGATTGAGGGGCTATGTTTTCTTCTAATTTTGTGGCTGCTTTTACCATTTTGTTTTAATTATATTTTTTTATGATGTAAAGTTATTGCAACATCAAATTGTAATCAATCGAGAAAAACATGTATTTTTTTTTAGTGTTTAATACTGATTTATTACTCAGTATAAATACTTATAAAGTCCCTTAAAACTAATTCCGTAGATTATTTCCAGATTTAAGGCAATAATATATTGAAATAATATCAACATAAACTTTGCTGTACATTAGAAAATTGACTATTATTAAATTCCCATTCAATACCCTGAGAATAACCGAATAGCAAAAATGTCCAAAAGCATATTAATAGTTGAAGATTCAGAGATTGTAAGTATGCATTTGCAAAAAGTATTGCAAAAGGCTCACTATCATGTCTTGGCTATCCTTACTTCTGGTGAACAAGCAATTCAGTTTATTAAAAAAAATACTCCTGCTTTAATTATTATGGATGTATTGCTTGAAGGGAAATTTGACGGTATAGAGACTTCAATTGAAATCAATAAAATAAAGGATATTCCTGTAATCTATCTGACTGCTTTAAACGATAAAAAAACATTTGACAGGGCAAAACTTACTTTCCCTCGGACTTTCTTAAGTAAACCTTTCTCTGAAGCAGAATTACTCAGCAATGTGGAATTAAGCCTTTATAAACATGAGGCGGAAAAACAAAAAAAAGCCTCTCAAAAATTATTATCGACAATTTTAGAAAATATTAAAAGCTGTTTGATTGTAATCGATAAGGATAATAAGATTCAATATGTCAATAAATTCACAGCGGATTTACTTAAAACAGTAGCTGACATTATCTTAGAATTTAAATTAGGTAAGGATATAAAAATATATAATTTTAAAGATGAACCTCTTTCCATTCCTCTATTGAAAGACCAAACTCAAAACAGACTATTAGCACAAGAAATTATTTACATCAATTTTGCAGGCCGAAAATTCCCCATCAATAATTTAAATATCACAAATGCCAAATTCCTAAATAATGAAGAAGAACAATTTCTCATTATGTTTAATGATGCCAAGGAAAGTTTGGAAAAACTCCAGAAAGATAAAGTTGAAAAAAGATTAAAGTTGGCTGCTCAGATAGAAGGTGCAGAGGCAGAAAGAGCAAGAGTAAGCAGAGAACTACATGATGGTTTGGGACAAATGCTGAATGTCGTTAAAATGAATACCAGAAGTATGATTGATGACGAATCTGTAAAAGATAAATTGGTAGAACTAATCGATGCATCTATAGAAGAGTCTCACAAAATATCAGAAAACCTGATGCCTTCTAAATTGAAGATTTTCGATTTAAAATCGAGCTTAGAAGATTTATGCAATTCGTACAATTCTAAAGATTTGAAAGTTGATTATATTAATAACCTTAATGATGGTGATTTAGAAGTGATTAAAATCAATATTTATCGTATTGTACAGGAAGCATTAAACAATATTTTTAAACATGCTCGCGCTAAAAATGTTTCCATCCAACTTTACAGGAAACCTAAAGAAATTATATTAACTATTGAAGATGACGGAATAGGATTTGACTTAAAGAAAACCCAAGCGAACGCAGGTCATAACAAAAGCCACGGATTAGTAAATATGATTGATAGAGTAAAATCTATGGAAGGTGAAATAGATATTGATAGTAATTCAAAATTGGGTACCAACATCATCATACATATAAATTCAAAGAATTATGCTTAAAATTTTACTAGCGGATGATCATCATTTAGTTCGAAGTGGAATTAAAATATTTTTGGAGTCAGAAGAGGAATTTGAAGTAATTGGTGAAGCAAAAAATGGAAATGAAGCTATAACAAAAGCAAAAGAACTTAAACCTGATGTTGTACTTCTTGATATATCTATGCCAGATAAAAATGGACTAGAAGCTGCTCCTGAAATTCTAAATACTCCAAGTAGTCCCAAGGTTATAATGCTAAGTATGTATTTGGATGAGCAATATATTAATTCATGTATGGAAGCTGGAGTACATGGCTATATTCACAAAGGAGCTGATAAAGACGAACTAATTAATGGTGTAAAGAAAGTAATGGAAGGGATTAGTTTCTATAGCAAAGATGTTCGTGATGTAATGGTCAATAATTATATAACCAGCTTAAAAAAGAAAAAACAGCAACTTGCTCAACCCAAGATAAATCTTACCAAAAGAGAATTAGAAATTGTGAAATTAATAATGAAAGGTTATACCAGTAATCAAATTGCAGAAGAACTTTTTATAAGTAACAGAACAGTTGACACGCATAGAGCCAATTTGATGCAGAAACTTGATGTTAAAAATTCCATAGAACTGATTAATAAAGTAACTGAAGAAAGATTATTGCAGGAATAAAAATTAATCGTGTCCTTTATTAAAACTTTCTAGCAATTATTTCGCTATTGAAGAGTAAAATAATTTAAACAAAGCGTTTATTTGATACCTACTCAAAAACAAAATCACCATATTTTTATCTGCACAGGGAAAGACTGTCAGAAAAATGGATGTGAAGGACTAAAATCAGAATTGAAGAAATCATTAAAAGCACGTAACATAAAAAATGTGAAGATTATCAAAACCAAATGCATGGATTATTGCAAAATGAGTCCCAACTTGGTAATCAATGGAAAGTTACTTCACAAATGCATCCCAAAGGATATTCCCAGCATTTTACGAGAATTGGAAGAGTCCTGATCAAAACATTTAATTTTACTCTATTCTTTACAAAATATTAACACCATCGAGAAACTTAGTTTCCTCAGAAGTAGTTAGCTTTATTTAAATTTTCAATGTTGCAACACTAAAATTGTTTTAATATTTGGGTATGACAAAAGCACCATTATATAGTAAGGATTTTTTACTGCATTGCTTTAGCTATTTACTAATGGCAGTATCCTTTTATTTTCTACTCCCTACCCTACCTACATTCGTCACCGATGTATTAGGAGAAAGTGCAGATAAAGTCGGTTATATAATCGGTATTTATGCATTATCCGCATTAGTTGTTAGGCCTTTAAGTGGATATGCTTTTGATAAATACGGTAGAAGAAAATTATTTCTCTTTGCCATGTTTTGCTATGCTCTAGTAATGGCAGCATACGGATTAGCAGCATCTTTCATCTTTTTATTATTCCTAAGATTAGTGAATGGTGGTTTTTGGGGAATAGTCACTACAGGTGGGGGCACCATTACTTCCGACCTCGTTCCAGATGGTCGAAGAGGCGAAGGAATTGGTATTTTCGGATTATCTATGACCTTGAGCATGGCTATTGGTCCCTTGATTGGTTTGCAAATTTTACAAGAAACAGGAAGCTATCAGGTTCTTTTTATCACATCAGGAGTGCTATGTTCATTAGCTGTTGTAATGTCTTTTTTCGTAAATCATCCTAAAATAAGTAATAGAAATAATAAGCTAAGCTGGGAAAATGTTTTTGAGCCTAAAGTATTAAAAGTCTCTATGGTCATGTTGCTTTTAGCATTCCCTTTTGCAGGTATTATGTCTTTTATAACACTTTTCGCAAAGGAATTATCAATTGAAAGCACTGGAATGTTCTTCTTCATTTATGCCATTGGTGTAAGTATTATTCGACCTACAACAGGTAAAATGATGGATAAAAAAGGACCAGCATTTGTGATGGCATTAAGTTTTGTTGGGACAATATCAGGCTTAATTCTTCTATCACAAAGTACAGCCGAACCAAGCTTTCTAATAGCTGGATTTGTTCTAGGTTTAGGAAATGGAATTGTAATGCCTACTTTGCAAACCATGGTCATTAATATGGTGAAGCCTCAAAAAAGAGGGGTTGCCACCAGCACCTTCTTCTCTTCCATCGATTTAGGGATTGGAATTGGTGCTTTTTTCTTAGGAAATATAGTAGAAATTTTTTCGCTATCGCAGATGTACCTATTTTGCGCTATCGGTATGGTTATTCCTGCGATTCTATTTTTCGGAATAACTTTGTCAGATTATAAGAGAAAGTCAAAAATTAGTCTAGAAGCCGCCAATGTCTGAATTATTCTTTACCCCGGGTCCATCAGCTTTATATTTTACTGCTGAAGAGCATATAAAAACTGCCATCAAAAAAGGTGTTTGCAGTACTTCTCATAGAGGTCAGCAATTCAAAGATATTTATAAAGAATGTCAGCAAAACCTTAAAAAAGTAATGGCGATTCCTGAAGATTATCATGTCCTGATAACTTCTTCAGCCAATGAAGCCTGGGAAAGAATTATAGAAAATTGCGTTGAAAAAGAAAGCTATCATGTGAGCATGGGCGCTTTTTCTCAGCGATTTGCCAAAATTGCTACTCTTTTGGGCAGAGATGCTCATGAATTAATTGTAGAAGACGGCACTGTACCAGATTTTGATGCAATTGATGTGCCCAAAAGTGTGGAACTCATTACGATATGTTTGAATGAATCTGCTTGTGGAACTGCCTTCCCTTTGGAGACTATCAATGCCATAAGAGAAAAATATCCTGATAAATTGTTAGCTATTGATGGTGTTTCAGGGGTACCGGTTATCCCAATTGATTTTAAAAATATTGATACGCTTTATTTTTCAGTTCAAAAAGCATTTGGACTGCCAGCTGGATTAGGCATATGGATAGTCAATAATCGTTGCCTAGAAAAAGCTAAAAAAATGGCTGCTGCTGGGAAAATTATAGGTTCATATCATCGCCTTCCTGATATGGTAGAAAAAGCTCAAGTATATCAGACTGCCGAAACTCCCAATATTTTAGGAATATACACATTAGCTAAAGTAGCTTCTGATATGATAGAAAAGGGAATTCTACCGATAAGAAGAGAAATCGATTATAAATCGGCCATTTTAAATCAGGTGATTGAAGCACATCCACAGCTTCATCAATTTGTAAAAAACGAAAACCACCGCTCTAAAACGGTGAAAGTTATTAAAACTGATTTTGATAGTAGTCTAATAATAGATTTTCTGAAACAGAAGAAAATTCATATTGGAACTGGATATGGCGCTTATAAAAAGGAACAAGTGCGAATTGCCAACTTCCCAACCCATTCTAAGGAACAAACAGAGATGTTAGTAGATTTGATTGATGCTTTTAGGGTTTAATTCAGATTAATTATTCTCTTTTAGGATTATACATCACAATTATTTGAATAACAATGGCAAGAAAAATTAAAACGTAAATTTCTATTTCAGTAAATAGGTCTACGGTATCCATTGCTTTTCTACTAATTTCAAGTTGTCTGCCACCTTCATTTAATTGAATTCTTGCTAGCGCATCAAGATTTTTTCGAATATCAGGAAATTGACTAAGCAATGCTGTCTTTTGGCTATAAGCTGATTCCACAAATTCCGATTCCTTTTCCCTCAATTCTACTAAGTTAGTCTTCAATTCATCTAAAATCTTTCCTTCTTTAGATGTTAATTTAGTTTGGTCATAACTTAAAATATAATTTTCAATATCATTGTTAATTTGAGCATTTTGAATGGAATAAAAATTAGAATCCGACCGAATGGCTGCTATTTCTTTCTGATGGATATGATTTGAAATTTTGAGGATTAAATCTTTCACGACAAGTCTATCTTCGTAAATAGTTTCTATAGCAGCATTGATTCGTAAAAAGTTATTCCTATCTACTAGATTTGTAGTAATAACTAAACTAATAATCATTAATATTCCTAAAATCCACTTAATCTTATCGTAAAGTCTCATGTTTATTGAGTTCTGATTATACAATATTACTAAATAATAAAAAGGCTGCCGTGGTCAGTTTCATGGCAGCCTTTGATTAATCAAGTTTAATATTTATTCTTCAATTACCACCTCTTCGGCTTCTTTAATTTCTTCTTTATCAATTTTTTTAGTTCCCATCATTTTTTCATGCAACTGCATATGTTGCATTTCTAATCGCTTTGCAGCTTCTGCTACCTTTGCTTCAGCTTTTTCAATTTTATCCTTTTTTTCAGCTATTTCCTCGTCAGACATGGTTTCTTCTTTTTCAGCTTTCCATAATCTCTCTTTAGCTGCAGCAATTTTTTCTTCAGAACGCTTTATAGCCTCATATGCTTCTTGCATATTTTTATGAGTGGCCATCATTTTCTGTTTGGCTTCCTCCGATCGAATATGAGCAAACTCCATTTCGTCCAAATCACTTTTCATTTTGCCATACTTATTTCCTTTATCATCCCCTTCCGAATTTCCTTTGTTTTTCTGCAGAGGTTTGCCACCCATGTGCTTATCCGTTTCATGCATTTTCTCATGCTCCTTCTCTAGTTCTTTTTGCCTTTCCAGCTCTTTCTCCACCCCAGTAATAATTTCCTCAGATGGCTTATTTTTAGCAATACCCTTTTCCTCTTTAGCCTTTTCAGAATTACCTTGTGCAAAACTGTCCACTTGGAAACCAATCATAAATAGGCTTATGGACAAATAAATAACCGATTTTTTAAAAATACTTTTCATAATTTTCTTTTTAAATGTCTTCTAATAATTCCTCAACTTCCTTTTCTGTTTCTTCAGCTTTCTTTTTGGCTTGCTCAGAAGATTCCACCACCTCAGAAGCAATATTATTCTCTTCTTCCATTATAGCTTCAGTTGATTCTTTCTGCGAATTAGCCCCTCCACAGGAGGCCATCAAAAAAATAAAAGCTGAAATCAGTAAAAAAATGTATTTTCTCATATCCTTTAAAATATTTTGTTATTTCATTAAGTTAAGAATAATTTCAATGAAATAATAAATTCAATAAAATTTTTAGGCATTATACTTAGTTACTTCCAAATTATCTTTACAACTATTCAGCAGTTCAAGCTGCGTTTTATTCAATATTGGATGAATGAAATCAGATGCAATTTCAACTAAAGGCGTTAAAGTAAATTTTCTATCTGGAATGCCAGGATGAGGAATTTTCAAATCATCTTCCTCTATTTCTAAATCATGATAATATAAAATATCAATATCTATGAGACGCTCACCCCATTTTAGTTTTCTTACTCTTCCCAAATCAATTTCAATTTCCAAAATGACTTTGAGCAGGTCATGAGGCCTTAATTTGGTCTGGATTTTTAATACTTGATTTAAAAACGCTTGTTGATCGGTTTTACCCCAAGCTGCAGTTTCAAAAATGGAAGATACATTTTCATTCTTAATCGCTTTTTTTTCTAAAGACTCCACTGCATGCAATAAATTCAAATACCTATCACCTAAATTGCTGCCGAGTAGTAAGAATATTCCTTCCATAATTAAGTTTAGCCATCAATAGAATTATACTTTTTTATCAAATTAATTTATAGCTACTTTGTAAAGTGATGCAATTATAAATAAATTCGTTTTGCATTAAAATTTAATTATTAATCAATTTCTAATTAATCTTATGAAATCGATATTAAAAATTCAGATTTGAAGCTATAAAAACACTAAATAAGTGTGGTAAAAGTTAAAATGAATTTTTAATTATGGATTGCTCTCAAGGAAGCAATTGGGAAAATTAGACCTAAAACAAAAACAAAGTACACATGAAAAGTTTTTTTAAAATATTCTTTGCCAGTCTGTTAGCCTTAGTGGTTTTCATTTTTGGTTTCTTTTTAATTTTTGCAGGAATTGCCTCTCAAGACAGTGAAGTTAAAATCTCTGAAAATTCATTTTTAGAAGTTAATCTTAACAGACCTATAGTTGAAATGACCTCGGATGATCCTTTTACAGAAGTAAGCCAAGCATTAACGAATGAACCTGCTGCGATTAGTCTCAAAAATATCATAGAGTCCATTGAACATGCTAAGACAGATGATAAAATAAAAGGCATCAATTTAAAATCTTCCTATGTATTGGCTGGATTTGCTCAGATTGAGGAAATAAGAAATGCTTTAATTGATTTCAAAGAATCAGGCAAACCAATTATAGCTTATGGTGAGACATTTTCTGAAACAGGCTATTATGTTGCCTCTGTTGCAAATGACATTATTTTGAATCCAGCTGGGATGTTGCAAATGAGCGGTTTAAGTTCTGAAGTAACTTTCTTTAAAGGAACATTTGAAAAACTAAATATTGAACCTCAAATATTTAGAGTAGGAACTTTTAAAAGTGCCGTGGAGCCTTTTTTAAGAAAAGATATGAGTGAGGCAAGTAAAGAACAATTAAGTGCTCTTCTTAATTCTATTTATGGCGTTTTTATAAATAATATTTCAAGTGCAAGAGGAATTGATGCCACAGAATTAAGAGCCATTTCAGACCAATTAAAAGTAAGAACTACCGAAGATGCTTTGAATTATAAATTGGTTACTCAATTAGGTTATTATGACGAAGTTTTAACTAAAATGCGAGAAATTGCTGGACTTGAGGCAGATGCCAGCATTCCTGTTGTATCCATCAAAAAATATAGTCAATCTTACGTAGCAGATAAATACAATGCAAATAGAATTGCTGTAATAGTAGCAGAGGGAAATATTGTTTCTGGTAAAGGCGGAGAAGGTTCAATAGGTTCCGATGTATTCGCTCAAGAAATTAGAAAAGCAAGATTAGATGATAATATTAAAGCCATCGTATTAAGAATTAATAGCCCGGGCGGAAGTGCTTTAGCTTCAGATGTAATGTGGAGAGAAGTAAAACTAGCAAAACAAGTGAAACCTGTGATTGCGTCCATGTCAAGTGTCGCTGCCTCTGGAGGGTACTATATGGCTATGGCATGTGACACAATAGTTGCTCAACCTAATACCATTACAGGCTCCATTGGGATTTTTTCCATCATTCCAGATTTATCTAAATTTATGGATACGAAATTAGGCATCACTTTCGATAGAGTGAGTACAGGTGAATATTCTGATTTATATACCGTTACCCGGAGCTTGAATGATACTGAGAAACAGATCATCCAAAATTCTGTAGAAAGAGGTTATGAAGATTTCACATCTAAAGCAGCTGAAGGTAGAAATATGTCAATAGAGGAATTATTAGCTGTAGCTTCTGGTAGAGTTTGGTCTGGTATTGAGGCAAAAGAAAAAGGCTTAGTGGATGTATTAGGTGGATTTGATGATGCTATTAATATTGCAGCTAACTCAGCAGGATTAGCAGAAGGCGATTTCATGAAAGTGTATTATCCTGAAAAGAAACCTTTCTTCACGCAGTTATTGGAAGACATGGGAACTTCTGCTAAAATTTTACATAAAAAATATACCTATGGCGAGATGGCACATTATGTAGATGAATTAGAATACGTGATGGAAAACAAAGGATTGCAAACAAGAATGCCATTTGATTTGGAAATCAAATAATTTGCCCCTTTTTTTACATTATAGTTAAATCTCAGTTTAGCTGAATTAAAATAAAAAAACTAAAATGACAGAAATAAGGAACGATTGGACCAAAGAAGAAATAGAGAAAATATATAATCAGCCCATTTTAGAATTGATCTATCAGGCAGCTACTGTCCATAGAGAATTCAATGACCCTTCCGAGGTACAGGTTTGTACATTATTAAGTGTAAAAACAGGTGGTTGCCCTGAAGATTGCGCTTATTGTCCACAAGCAGCTCGATACCATACGGATGTTAAGGTTCATAAATTATTACCTACAGAGCAGGTGCTGGAAAGCGCTAGAATTGCCAAAGAAAACGGCAGTACTAGGTTTTGCATGGGTGCGGCCTGGAGAGAAGTAAGAGATAATCGCGATTTCGATCGCGTATTAGATATGGTAAAAGGCATCAATGAGTTAGACATGGAAGTTTGCTGTACTTTAGGTATGCTAACAGAATCTCAAGCTCAAAAGCTAAAAGAAGCTGGTCTATATGCCTATAATCATAACTTAGATACTTCTGAAGAGCATTATGATGACATTATCAGCACTCGAACTTATGATGATAGATTAGATACTATAGGCAATGTGAGAAAAGCGAAAATCTCAGTTTGCTCTGGTGGAATTATCGGTTTAGGCGAACAACATAAGGATAGAGTTGGAATGTTACACACTTTAGCCACTATGGAAGAGCATCCTGAATCAGTGCCTGTAAATGCATTAGTACCTGTTGAAGGAACTCCATTGGAAAAACAACCGAAAGTTTCTGTATGGGAAATGGTGAGAATGATAGCCACAGCCAGAATCACAATGCCAAAAGCGATGGTAAGATTGTCAGCAGGAAGAGTGAGAATGAGTCAGGAAGAACAAGCTTTATGCTTTATGGCTGGAGCGAATTCAATTTTCGCTGGAGATAAATTATTAACGACTCCAAATCCTGAAGTAAATGAAGATGCGGAATTATTCCAAACTTTAAATTTAAAGCCAAGAAAGTCTTTTAAAAATGGTGAGCCTGCTGTTGAATTTCAGCAAATACCCAGTTAATTAGGAATTAAGTATTATAAAATTAAGAATTAAAGGGGTGGCAAATTGCTACCCTTTTTTGTTTTTGCTCAGTCCTATGTGTTTTAATATTTTAATCGGAGATTAAAATGGATAGATTCCTTTCTTCAAAGGAATGACGATCTTTTATGGCTTTTTAGTAAAAGGTTTAGACCATTTTATTAGTGCAGTTCTATTTTACAATTATTTAACTGAATAACTCTAATCTGTGACTCACTCTTACGCAGCTTGTTCCGTGCGTCATTCCTGCGCAGGCAGGAATCTCGTCTGATTGAAACAAAGTTTCAATTCCTTTCCCTATTCCCAAATGCGGTTGAAATAACTAATGACCCACCTATAATCTGCTTAATCGGAATATTTATATAAACAAGACCTAATAAAAATTGTCTTAGCCAATTTTTATTACCAATTTCAATTCTTCAATTTTTTAAATACACCATAATTATGAAAACCACACCTTTATTACTAGTTCTACTCCTGATCTTTGGCTGTAAAACTCCACAGGAGCAAAACACAACCCAAACAGACGCTCCCTTCATGTGGGAAAATGCAACGGTCTATTTCCTTTTGGCCGATCGCTTTAATAATGCCGATAGCACAAATGATTTCAACTTTGGAAGAGAGCAAGATGGCGCCAAACTTCGAAGTTTTATGGGCGGAGATATTAAAGGAATTACCCAAAAAATAAAGGAAGGCTATTTTAATGATTTGGGCGTAAATGCCATTTGGGTTAACCCTTTAGTAGAGCAAATTCATGGCTCAGTGGATGAAGGCACAGGTAAATCCTATGGTTTCCATGGCTATTGGACGAAAGACTGGACTACACTAGACCCAAATTTCGGAACCATGGAAGATTTAGGTGAATTGGTTAAGACTGCGCACGAAAACGGCATCAGAATTTTATTAGACGTAGTCATGAATCATACGGGACCAGTAACCGAACAAGATCCTATTTGGGATGGCTGGGTAAGAACTGACCCAACTTGTACCTATCAGGATTGGGAAAGCACAGTGAAATGTACTCTAGTCGATAACTTACCAGACATTTTAACTGAATCTGAAGAAGAAGTTGAATTACCACAACACTTACTAGACAAATGGGAAAAAGAAGGTCGACTTGATAAAGAATTAGCTGAGTTGGATGAGTTTTTTGAGCGCACTGGCTATCCAAGAGCCCCAAAATACTATTTAATAAAGTGGATTACCGATTACATCAGAGAATTTGGTGTAGATGGATTTCGAGTGGATACCGTAAAGCACACTGAAGCAGGAATTTGGGGAGAGTTATATGCTGAAGCTTTGAAAGCATTAAAAGATTGGAAAAATGAAAACCCTGAAGAGAAATTAGATGATTTAGATTTTTATATGGTTGGAGAAATCTATAATTATTCGATATATGATGGCTTAGAATATACTTACGATGGAGATACTGCCGTAAATTTCTTTGATGAAGGTTTTCATAGCATGATTAACTTTTCACTGAAATGGGAGTTGAAAGACAAAAATCCAGATGAAATTTTCTCTACCTATGACAGCATCCTTAATCACGGTGAGTTGAAACAAAAATCAGTGTTGAATTATCTTTCTTCTCATGATGACGGCAATCCTTTTGATGCTGACCGAACCAACGTATTCAATACAGCAAATTACCTAATGCTAACCCCAGGCGCTGCACAAATTTACTATGGAGATGAAACTGCTCGTTTACTTAATGCAGAAGCGAATGGAGATGCAAAATTACGTTCTTTCATGAATTGGGACGAACTAGAGAATGATGCAAAAAGAGAGGGTTACAGCATTAAGGAAATACATAACCATTGGGAAAAATTGGGACAGTTTAGAAAAAACCATCCTTCCATTGGTGCAGGCACGCATAAAAAATTATCAGATGCACCTTATAGCTTTAGCCGAAGTTTCAGTCAAAACGATTTTGAAGACCAAGTTTTAGTCGTGATGGATAAAAATACCAAAGAAATAGCCGTGAATGATGTATTTGCAGAAGACCAGGAAGTTAGAAATTTCTATACTGGAGAAACTTCAACCGTTAAAAACGGGAAATTAACATTTGAGAAAGACAGTAGATTGTTGCTTTTAGAAGGAGTATAAAAACAAAATACCTGCAAGGTTTAGGAAACCTTGCGGGTATTTAATAGAGCTCAGCATAAAATAAATAGCAATGATTAGCTCACGAATTCAAACAATTAAAACGGTTTGCATTTTTAAACAAATGTGCCACTTTTGAAATAATTAATAAATTAAAATCCCTCCATGCAAAGCATGGCGAGAACGCGGGTTAAAACGGTTTAAATGCCGTTGTGCCACTTTTGAAACTAGGGATAAACTTGAAGGCCACCATGCGGAGCATGGCGGGAACGGGGTTTGATTCACCATACTTTTCGACATACTTGTATCTTCGATAATCATGTTCGTTGTTTAATTGGTCGACATTTGAAATTTTAAACTCTTGATAGTTATTTGAAATTGAAATAAGTTCAAAACCTCCTTCGAGCATTTTTTCAGCTTTTATTTCGTCCTTGGTCTGAACCGTATCAATAACTACTGGGAACTGTTGGCCTTGCAGTTTGAAACAGATTGAAAAATAATATGATTGTTACTATGCGCATATGAAACCTAACGGTTTAGATATGAGCAGTAGCGTCCCGCAGGGCGCTATTGATTATAGGTTTTGTTGAACTCAACCTCCGGTAGCTGAAGTATTTCAACTTACCGGAGCGTTAAGCTCATGATATAAAATATAAATATTATGAGCAATTTAAGTAGAAATTACGGATGGTTAAACACCAAGGCTAATTCAGCCAAAACATTAATTGAAAGAGCCAAGAGAGAAGTGCCTCATTTTTCGGATCATATCAAGAAATTTGAAGAGCAGATCACATTAAAAAGCTATTCTGAGAGCACTGTTTTCAGTTATTCCAGAGGTATAGCGCAAATCAGCCTGTACTTTAAAAAGTCGCCACTGGAACTTGATCCTGATGAGGTAAACAGTTATCTCTACACACTAGCAAGCAATAAAGATTTAAGTGACACTTACTTTAAGCATGCCATTTATGGGTTAAGGTTTTTCTTTCGGGTATATGATTTAGAAGATAGA